>JALNZT010000082.1 GCA_023229135.1 Bacteroidales bacterium | reverse complement strand
AATAGTATCACCGTTTAAGGGCTATTTTACGAAGGATTAACATGAGAAGTGACATTATAAAAAAAGGTTTTGATAAAGCACCTCACAGATCTCTACTAAGAGCTACTGGACTTAAAGACGAGGATTTCGACAAGCCATTTATCGGTATTGCAAATAGCTATATAGACATCATTCCAGGACATTTTTTTCTGTATGAATATGGTGAGATAGTAAAAGAAGCTATCAGGGAAGCGGGTGGCGTGCCATTTGTATTTAACACTATCGGAGTGGATGATGGCATCGCAATGGGACATGAGGGGATGCTTTACTCTCTTCCATCTCGTGAAATTATAGCTGACTCCATAGAAACAGTTATGAATGCACATCAGCTAGATGCGATGATATGCATCCCAAACTGTGACAAAATTGTTCCTGGTATGATTATGGGGGCTTTACGTGTAAATGTTCCTACAATCTTTGTCTCAGGTGGGCCAATGCCAGCAGGGCATAAAAAAGACGGCACTCCTATCGATCTCTCTACTGCTTTTGAGGCTGTTGGTGAACATGCTGAGGGCAAGATGACTGATGAAGAACTTTACGAGATAGAGTGTAACGCCTGTCCATCTGGTGGAAGTTGTTCTGGTATGTTTACTGCAAACTCTATGAACACACTCTGTGAAGCTATGGGTATTGCACTTCCAGGAAATGGAACTGTTTTAGCCATGACTCCAGAGAGAATAGCGATGGTTAAAAAGGCTGCAAAACGAATAGTTGAGATGGCAAAGGCTGAAGATAGCAAGTATAACATCAAAAATATTTTAAACGAAAAAGCAGTTCATAACGCTTTGGTTGTAGATATGGCGATGGGTGGAAGCTCAAACACAGTTTTACATATGTTAGCTATTGCCAGAGAAGCTGATGTAAACTTTCCTATAGAGAAGATTAATGAAATCGCTGACAATGTAGCGCACATAGCTAAAATCTCTCCATCGTTAACAACTGTTCATATGGATGATATAGATAAAGCTGGTGGTGTTAATGCCGTTATGAAAGAGGTCAGCAGAAGAGGTGGACTTCTCTATCTTGACAATCCAACTGTAACAGGCGAGACGCTTGGTGAGAGAATTCAAGATGCCAATATTTTAGATGAGAGCATCATCCATACAAATGAAAATGCTTACTCTCAAGTAGGTGGATTATCTATTCTTTTTGGAAACCTTGCACTAGAAGGTGCTGTTGTAAAGACTGCTGGAATTGCACCATCTATGAGACAGTTTAAGGGGACGGCAATCTGTTTTGACTCTCAACCAAAAGCTATAGCTGGCATCATGAGCCGCAAGGTAAAGCCTGGTGATGTTGTAGTTATTCGCTATGAGGGACCAAAAGGCGGACCTGGTATGCAAGAGATGCTAGCTCCTACTGCACTTATCCAAGGAATGGGACTAGGTGAGAGTGTAGCGCTTATAACTGATGGAAGATTTAGTGGAGCTACAAAGGGTGCATCTATTGGTCATGTCTCTCCTGAGGCTGCTGAGGGTGGTTTAATAGCGCTCATTGAAGATGGTGATGAGATAGAGCTAGATACTGATGCACACTTACTTCAACTAAACGTAAGTGAAGAGATTTTACAAAAAAGAAGAGAAGCGTGGAAGCCTCACAAAAATGAAGTCAAATCAAAATGGTTAAAGAGATATCAACTCTTAGTATCTAACGCTTCAAATGGGGCAGTACTAAAAACGGAACTTTAAGGTTTCGTTTTTAATAGGTGTCTTTTCTAAGATTTGGTAATTATATACCTTAAAATATAGGGGCTGCATCTTGAGGAGTAAACAAGCTTTGAGTGTTTATAGTAAATAAAAAAATTCCTAAAAGTATAATGAAAATTGCTCCAAACATCTCTAACAAATATCCTTTTGTTTTTAAGAAGCTTCCACTTTTTGATGATGCGTAGCTAGTTAAGATTCCTGCTAGTGAAATAGTAAAACCCATACCTAAGCTCATCACAATAGCGGACAAAACTCCAAGATACAAATTACCAGTGCTAATGCAAAACAATACTATACTCATAACCCCAGGGCAGGGGACGATTCCTACAGAAAAAGCCACAGCGTACTCTGATTTTTCATTTGAAAAATTAGTTTGTTCTTTCTCTTTTTTTGCTTTTATCGCTTTTACGAGCAGGTAAATTCCAACTGCCACAATCATCACAGCAGATATTATCATCGAAATATTACTAAGTTCTTGAAAAGTTTTAGAGAAAAATCCTTTTAAAATAAAGTAAATAACAAATGTAATACTCAAAGCTGAAAAAGCATGCACGATGGAGATTAGGTAGCCTAATTTTATGGCTTTTTTATAACTACCACCACGAGATAAAAAATAAAACGAAACTAATGCTTTGCCATGACCTGGACCAGCTGCGTGGACTAAACCGTATATAAAAGAGATTGCTAGCACTACCATAACGGCACTTAAACCATTTTCATTTACCGAGTTTATATATGAAGCAACTGAGTTGTTTAAATTATATTGCCAATTTACAATTTCGTGTAAAAATTCATTATAAAAATTCATATAATATCTTCAATAAGCATTGCGTATCCGAAGTAGATTTCATTATCAACCCTTCTAATATTAAAATTTATATTTTTATTTAAAGGCTCTATAAATGTTTTTTTTAACATAAAAGAAATATAAGAGCCTTTATCGTAAAACATAAGCATGCTGTCTTTAATTTTAAAACTACAAATAAGATCAAATGAATATACTAATCTTCCAGTTTCATCTATAGTGGCTGCAAAATTATCTAATTTTTCTATCTCTACATTTCTATCATTTTCTCTTATCTTTAAATAATAGTTATGATCTTTAAATAATTTTATTGCATTTCTTTTTATTAAAGCTATCTCATTTTTACTAAATTTGTTATCTTTATTTTTATCGTAATCCATTATAAGCACAGAAGAAGTCATTTGATCGAACTTCCACTCTAAACTAAGTGAAGTAGCTTTAGTATCTTGGATGTTGATTTTAGGGTAAACATCGATAAATATATGAGGATGTGCATATAAAACAATATTCGCAAGTAAAAAAATTATTATCGTCTTCATATTATTCCTAAGTAGTAGTTTCTTATGAACTCAATTTTAGCTGAAACTCATTAATACTTTTATAAAAATCATTAAAGTCACTTAAAGCAGCTTTTTTCACTCTACTACTAGAGTTTGCACATCATTTATCGACTTTGAAGTGATTTTAGGCTATTATAGCAAAAATTTTTATATAGGGATAAAATATTTTGAACGCAATAGCAATAAAACACAATAATGAAATCATCGACTTACAAACTGCTAAAGAGAAGGGTTTTGAAGGTGAGCCAATTCTTCTTGATAACTCAAAAGAGTCCCTAGAAGTCCTTCGTCATTCAACAGCGCATCTTATGGCTCAAGCCATAAAGTCGCTCTACCCAGATGCAAAGTTTTTTGTAGGGCCTACTGTAAAAGAGGGCTTTTACTACGACTTTAAAACTGAAGCGGAGATTGGTGAGTCGGATCTTAAAAGTATAGAAAAACAGATGCTCTCATTTGCTAAGAAAAAATATGAGATAGAAAAATATGAAATCTCTATGGATGAAGCAAAGGAAAAGTTTAAAGATGACCACTTAAAACTAGCGGTTATAGAGAGGATTCCAGATGATATGGTTAGCATCTACAAGCAAGGTGAATTTGAAGACCTTTGTCGCGGACCGCATCTTCCAAATATTGGGCTTATAAGATTTTTCAAACTTACTAAGATTTCAGGTGCATATTTGGGTGGAGATTCTAAGAATGAGATGCTAACTCGTATATATGGTATAGCATTTGCAGATAAAGAGTCACTAAAAGCACATATGGATATGTTAGCAGAAGCTGAGAAACGCGACCATAGAAAAGTAGGTGCTGAGATGAAGCTCTTTACTTTTCGTGAAGAAGTCGGTGCTGGTTTTCCTATCTGGCTTCCAGCTGGTGGAAGACTTCGTGCAAGATTAGAGAGCCTTCTATTTAAAGCTCACCGTAAGCGTGGTTATGAGCCAGTTCGTGGCCCTGAGATGCTTCGTAGTGACTTATGGAAAACATCTGGGCATTACCAAAACTATGGTGAGAATATGTACTTTACAAAGATTGATGAGATAGAGTTTGGTGTAAAACCTATGAACTGTGTCGGTCATATTAAAGTATATGAAGATGAGCTTCACTCTTATCGTGACTTGCCTATAAAGTATTTTGAGTATGGAGTTGTTCATCGCCATGAGTTTACTGGCGCGCTTCATGGACTCTTTCGTGTTCGTGAATTTACTCAAGATGATGCACATATCTTCTGCACAAGCGATCAGATAGAAGAACAAATCATAGAAGTTGTTGATTTTGTAGATAAAATCATGTCAACATTTGAGTTTGACTACAAGATGATGATATCAACAAAACCAGAAAAAGCGGTAGGAAGCGATGAAGTTTGGGAGACATCCATCAAAGCTCTCAAGTCAGCGATGGATAAAAATGAACTACCATATGAGATAGATGAGGGCGGTGGAGCTTTTTATGGCCCTAAGATTGATATCAAGATTACAGATGCCATAGGTCGCGAGTGGCAGTGTGGAACTATACAGCTAGATTTCAATCTTCCAGAGAGATTTGAGCTCGAATATAATGGCGAAAATAACGATAAAATACAGCCAGTTATGATTCATAGAGCAATTTTAGGTTCCTTTGAGCGTTTTATTGGTATATTAACGGAGCATTATGCTGGAGAATTTCCAATGTTTATC
>JALNZT010000045.1 GCA_023229135.1 Bacteroidales bacterium | reverse complement strand
GACCTGCGTGAACGCTATGATTCACTGATGAATTACCTGAATATATGAGACAATACCTGTTGCTTTTCGTAATCGTTCTTTGGCCTGTTTTTGTGTTAGCGCAGGCGATAGCTATTGATGATGAAAACTGCGAAGGGCAGCGCGACAGGGTAGTTGTTGTAGGTGAAATTCAGCTTGAAGGGAATGATGTGACACGTGATAAAATTGTGCTTCGCGAGATGGAGTTTCAAAGCGGTGATACGCTGTTGTTCAGCAAATTGTGTGCAATGGCAAAGCTTAGCAAAGAAAATTTACTGAACCGCTCATTGTTTAATTTTGTGTATATCGACCTTCTTGCAGCTGAAAACAGCATGATCGTAGAGGTAAAGATACGTATGATCGAGCGCTGGTATGTGTGGCCGCTGCCCATTTTTGAGCTTGCCGACCGAAATTTTAACGCTTGGTTGGAAAGCCGGGATTTTAGCCGTGTAAATTATGGCGTCTTTATTACACACAACAATTTCCGGGGCCGCATGGAAACACTCAAACTACTGCTGCGAGCAGGATATAATCAGGATTATTCACTTTTATATGAGATCCCATACCTCACCAAAGAACAAAATATTGGTGTAGGATTTCAGGCCGGCTTTTCCAGAAGCCGTGAAATCAGTTACCAGACCTCTGACAATAAGCAGCTTTACTATAAAAATGAAGAGGCTTATACACGTGAAGCATTTTACTTGAAACTGATGGCGAGTTACCGCCTTGGTTATCGCTTTTTGCACCAAGTATATCTGGGCTACGAAAACTTTAAATTTTTGGATACCATCGCCCAGCTCAACCCTCAATTTATGGGAACGCAAACGGGTAATGAGTCAAAGTTTTTTACGTTGCTTTACCTGTACAAACAAGATTTCCGCGATAGCAAACCATACCCACTTGATGGTCATTATTTCGATTTTGAATTTTCAAAATATGGCTTTGGGCTGCTCGAAAAAGCACCTGATTTCTTTTACTTGAAAGCTACTTTTGATTGGTATGCACCACTTTCAAAACGCTGGTTTTGGGCTACCAATATCACCGGGAAGTTCTCCGGCGGCGAACAGCAGCCATACTACCTGCAAAGAGGACTTGGTTTTCAAAATGACTTCGTGCGATCGTATGAGCTATATGTTATTGACGGCACCGATTTTGGACTATTTAAAAATAACCTGAAATTCAACCTGATAAAACCAAAAACACGAACAATACCCTTGATTCCTAGTGAGAAGTTTAGTAAAATTCACTATGCACTTTATGTAAATCTTTTTCTTGATATGGGTTATGCGCACCAAAAATATTATGACAGAACCAATTCGCTTACCAATGATTTGCTTATCGGAACTGGTATTGGTCTCGATTTGGTTACCTATTATGATTTGGTTTTCAGGCTCGAATATTCACGTAACAAAATGAATGAATATGGATTTTTTATTCATTTTACAGCGCCCATTTAGGGTGGTAATAAGATTTTTTATTTTGGAGTTGTCATTTGTTATTTTCACGAAAGGCATTGATTTTAGATGATTTGTAAACTGTAAATTTTGTTAAATGACTTTTCAAATCCATTAAAATTCGTAATCTTGCAGCTTAAAGCAAAACCATACTTTTGTAGTTGATGAATATTGCACTTTACGGTAAAAGTTTTTCGGTTGATAGAAGCGCCTACCTGCGTCAATTGGTGGTCGGCCTTCGCAAAAATGGTATAAAACTGGCAGTTTATAAACCATTTTACGAGTTAATAAAATCTCATATTTTTCCAGCAGAACACGATATTGTTGTTTTCTCAACCCATGACGAATTGGTTGCTTTTGCAGATATGGTTTGTTCTGTTGGTGGCGATGGAACGCTGCTTGACACGCTGCCTTTGATTCGCAGCAGCAACATCCCGGTAATAGGTATCAATATGGGCAGGTTAGGTTTTTTATCGAGTATCTCAAAACAGGAAATAGACCATGCAGTAAATCAATTGATTGCAGGAAAATATACGTTGGAGAAACGCTCGCTGATTCAACTTAAAAATCCGCCGGATCTTTTTCCTGTAATCAATTACGCACTCAACGAGCTTACGATATTTCGCAAAGAAACCACCTCATTAATTGTGGTGCAGGTGTATGTGGACGATCAATTTGTAAATGCCTATTGGGCTGATGGGCTGATTGTTGCCACACCTACCGGATCAACGGCTTACTCGCTAAGTGCCGGTGGCCCGATTTTAACGCCTCATTCTGCCAATTTCGTTATCACGCCTATCGCCACGCACAATTTAAGCGTTCGCCCCATCGTTATACCCGACGATAGTGTAATCAAACTGCGGGTTGTTGGCAGACATACTACTTACACCCTAAGTATGGATTCGCGTATGGCCGAAATGGATGATACAGTGGATATTGTAATCCAAAAAGCGCCTTTTTCACTTAACATGGTCGTTATGGAAGGAAAGGATTTTTTTGGAACCATTCGCGATAAATTGCTTTGGGGTTTAGATGTGAGAAATTAAATCATGGTTTTAGTTGAAAAAAATGATAATTTTGCAAATCGGAAGCGTGTGTTTAAATAACTGTAAACCAGCAAGTTTTGATTTTATTTTGATTAACTTTTAAACATGCAATTATTCCCAGAGCTTATGAGTAAATCATTTTCGTTATTTAATATATTGTTGATTGTCAGCTTGATGTGCTTCGTCGTGCCCTCATCCAACGCCCAAGATCTGGAAGTAGGTTTATTTGGTGGGGCGGCCTATTACCTCGGTGATATCAATCCCGGAAAGCAATTTAACGAAGCTCAACCGGCGTTTGGTTTGATTGTCCGTTATAATGCCAGTACGCGCTGGGCATTCAGGTTTAGCGCAACTACAGCAGAGGTAACTGCGCAGGATGCTATTGTTAAGTTTAACGAAACCAGAGGATTAGCTTTTAAAACAAGGATAAATGACTTTGCCGCTATTGCTGAATTTAATTTCTTCAACTATTTTACCGGAAGCAAACGGGATTATGTAACTCCTTATATTTTTGGCGGAATTTCAATATTTCAGTTTTCACCTAAAGCACTTGATGGCACTGATTTACAATCTATTGGAACGGAAGGTCAATATACACAAGATCTTATTTCGGGCGAACGTGTTGGTCCTGAGCCATATAATAAAATGTCGTTTTCAATTCCTTTCGGCGTGGGCGTAAAATACAGCCTTGGAAAACGTGTAGGATTGGCTATCGAATGGCGGATGCAGAAAGCCTTCACCGACTATATTGACGATGTGAGTACAAAATATGCCGATGTATCCCCTGATAAACAGCCTTATGCTGATCCATCAGGAAAATTTGATGCAGATATGCAGCGTGGTGACAAAGAAACCAACGATTGGTATAGCTTTGCAGGTATAACACTTACCTACAAATTCAATTTGATTGGAAAGCAAAAGTGTGAAAATTTTAATTCAAAGAATCATTGGTAAACCAATATGGCGGCAGATAATATCATCAGTTTGAAGGAAAATATTGACCTGGAAAGGCTTCCACAGCATATTGCCATAATTATGGACGGCAATGGCAGGTGGGCCAAGTCAAAGGGAAAGCCACGGGTGTTTGGCCACCAAAGCGGAGTCACCTCTGTGCGCGAAGCTGCCGAATCTGCTGCCGAGTTAGGCGTGTCATACCTTACCTTATATGCCTTTTCAACAGAAAACTGGAAACGTCCACTTTTTGAGGTAAATGCACTGATGCGTTTGCTCCTACAAACCATTAAGGATGAGGTAGTCACCCTTAATAAAAATAATATCCGGCTCAATGCCATAGGCGATCTAAATAGTTTACCAAAGCTCAATCGTGAGCATCTGCAGAAAGCTATTGAGGAGACCAAGAACAACGACAGGATGACTTTAACGCTGGCTTTGAGCTATTCGAGCCGTTGGGAAATTGTGCAGGCAGCCAAAAAACTTGCCGAGCTGGTAAAAGCCGGCGAATGTGAGCCTGAAAATGTTGATCAGCAATATTTTGAGAGCTTGCTTACAACAACAGGAATGCCTGATCCTGAATTACTTATCCGCACTAGCGGTGAAAGCCGGGTAAGTAATTTTATGCTGTGGCAGATTGCTTATGCCGAGCTGTTTTTTAGTCAAAAATTTTGGCCTGAATTCAGAAAAGAAGACTTATACGAAGCTGTTTTGGATTACCAATGCCGCGAAAGACGTTTTGGAAAAACCAGTGAACAAATAACAAAGAAGAAATAATAAGTAATGAGGAGAAATGAATTGCCATTTTCAAAATGGATGCTAATATTTTTCTTGCTGTTAGCTGTATCTTTTGCAGGAACGCAATCCGCGCTGGGTCAAATTCAGATAGGTTCTGATTTATCAGCTTTTGACTATAGCAAACCAAAAGAATACGAAATTGGAGGTATCACTGTTGAAGGAATTAAATACTTGGATAACAATGTGTTGATTATGCTTTCGGGGCTTACGGTAGGCGAAAGAATCCGCGTCCCGGGTGATAATATTACCGATGCCCTTCGCAAGTTGTGGGATCAGGGCTTGTTTGAAGATGTTGCTATCTATGCCACTGAAATTGTCGGAGACAAAATTTTTCTGGAAATACAGCTTAAAGAAAGGCCGCGTGTTTCCAAATTTTCTTTTGAAGGTGTTCGTAAAGGAGAAGCTGATGACATTCGCTCAAAAATAAATCTTACCCGCGGCGATGTAGCTACCGACCATCTCTTTATGAGAACAAAAAATATCATTAAAGACCATTTTTACAAGAAAGGTTATTTAGATACAGAAGTAATTATTGAACAGAAACCTGATCAAGCCCGCGAGAATTATGTCGATATGCTTATCAAAGTGGATAAAAATTCGAAGGTAAAAATCGGCGAAATTGCTATCAATGGGAATAACGATTTTACCGATGATCAAGTGAAGGCATTCATGAAGGAAACTAAGCAAAGAGGACTTTTTAACCCGTTGAAACCTCTCGGGCCTCTGGTTGTTAACACTACCTGGGAAATCGTGAACCTGAGGATTTTTCCTGCCTTACAAGGTATTGAGTCTTATTTCACAGAGAATTATAAGCTACGCATCTTCAAAAGCTCAAAATTTATTGAAGAGAACTACAAAGCCGACAAGCTTAAAATCGTTGAAAAATATAACCAGAAAGGTTATCGCGATGCCATTGTGTTATCCGACAGCTTGTATCGCTTGCCCGACAGTACTTTAGGAGTAAAAATAAATATCAACGAAGGCGATCGTTACTATTTTCGTAATATCAACTGGGTGGGTAACACCAAATACGAAACAGAATTTTTGTCGTCAATTTTGGGTATTCAAGCTGGAGACGTTTATAATAGGGAGTTGCTATCAACAAACTTGTCATACAATCCTAACGGCCTTGACGTTAGCTCTTTATATATGGATGATGGTTATCTGTTCTTTCAAGCAGATCCCGTTGAAGTCTTGGTGGAAAATGATTCTATCGACTTGGAAATCAGGATTCGCGAAGGCAAACAAGCGCGCATCAGCAATGTCAGTGTGAAAGGCAACACTAAAACCAACGACCATGTGGTGATCCGTGAGTTGCGTACCCGACCCGGCATGCTTTTCAGCAGAGCTGATATCATTAGAACAACGCGCGAGCTGGCAAACCTGCGCTATTTTAATCCCGAAACTATTGCACCTGATGTGCAACCTAATCCGGCTGATGGAACAGTTGACATTATTTATGGAGTAGAAGAAACGTCAGCCGACCAGATTGAGCTAAGTGGCGGTTGGGGCTATGGCAGAATTATCGGAACTCTGGGTTTGTCATTTAATAATTTCTCGCTTCGCAATACCTTTAAAAAGAAAGCCTGGCGTCCAATTCCATCCGGCGACGGCCAAAAATTAAGCGTTCGATTGCAAACTTACGGCAAGGGTTACCTAAGTTATAGCCTCTCATTTACAGAGCCTTGGTTAGGTGGTCGTAAACCAACCTCGCTTACGGTTTCGTATTTTCACTCCCTTTATTCTAACGGGCTGGCAAAATCTGATACGAATAGGGCTTCGTTTACCATCAACGGGCTAACCGTCGGAATCGGAAAACGTCTCACCTGGCCAGATGACTTCTTTACCCTGTATCAGGCTGCGAACCTCATGCGCTATGATTTAAAAAACTATTCCCAGATATTTACGGTTGGAACTGGGACAGGATTTTTTAATGTGTTTAGCTACAATATTGTATTTGGCCGTAACTCAATTAGTCAGCCAATATTTCCGCGCTCCGGCTCCGATATCAATATCTCGCTTGAGCTGACACCACCCTATTCAGCCTTTAGCGGTAAAGACTATAAAACATTAGATGAAAATGAAAAATACAAGTGGGTAGAATACCATAAATGGAAGCTGAATACCTCGCTTTATATTGAAACCTTGCCCAAATTGGTGCTGGCAACACGCCTCAAGTTTGGATTCTTGGGCTATTACAATTCCGACATTGGGGTCACACCTTTCCAAAGGTTTTACCTCGGCGGTGATGGGCTTTCTGGCTATAATAACCTTGATGGCCGCGAAATTATTGGTATGCGTGGGTATGGAAACGAAACCATCACACCCTATTATTACAAAGACCGAAATATTGGTGGGAATATTTATAGCAAATACACCCTCGAAATGCGCTATCCGCTCTCTCTTAATCCCAGTGCAACTATATACGCACTTGCATTTGTGGAAGCAGGAAACTCCTGGCTGGGCTTCGATAACTTCAATCCGTTTGATGTAAAACGTTCGGCAGGAGCTGGTGTTAGGGTGTTTTTACCAATGTTTGGGATTTTAGGACTTGACTGGGGTTATGGCTTCGACGAAATCCCCGGATTACCTGACGCCAATGGCAGCCAGTTCCATTTCTCAATCAATCAATCACTTGATTAACAATTTTGGCAAGCTTTTTGGATTGGAGTGCAAATAAATTATAATTAAAACGTATAGCAATGAAAACAAAATTAACAATGGCCGCAGTTATGGTGCTTCTGCTTGCAGCAATAACGCCAACACAAGCGCAGAACCAACGTTTTGGATATGTGGACACTGAGTATATTTTAGAAAATATTCCGGAATATAAGGATGCACAAGATGAACTAAACGCGCTCTCCACAAGGTGGGAAAAAGAGATTAAGGCTAAATATGATCAGGTAGAAAAAATGTACCGCGACTATCAAACGGAATCAGTTTTGCTACCCGAAGATATGAAACGCAAACGCGAAGAAGAAATCATCGCTAAAGAAAAAGAAGCTAAAGATCTTCAGATGAAGTATTTTGGCCCCGAAGGTGATTTGTTCAATAAAAGAACAGAACTCGTTGAACCTATTCAAGAAAAGGTATTTAACGCCATTCAGAATATCGCCGAAACACGAAACTACGCATTCGTTTTCGATAAAGCCTCAGGTGCTATGATGCTGTATGCCAGCGATAAATTTGATATTAGCGACGATGTATTAGACGAAATTGGGAATGTGATGCAAACTGTAAGGCGCGAAGACAGGCGATAAGATAAGTTAAAGCATGTTAAGCGTTTAGGTAGGTAGCATTTTTTCGATAGAGAATGGAATAATTTTTCTACATTTGCCACTTAAAATTGAAGTATTAATCTCCAGAAAACACAAAATGAAAATTTTATCAAAATTAGTTTTATTTGTTGCTTTAGTTAGCATGGGAACATTCGCTACTGCTCAGAATTTGAAAATTGGTTATATTGATTCCAATGAAATTATGGGATTGATGCCCGAGCGAGATACGATCGAAGGTAAGCTGGTTCAATTTGAGAAACAACTCGAAAACGAATTGCGCGCAATGGCCAATGAATACCAGACAAAATTAGGCGATTATCAAAATAACCTGGCAACCATGTCAAACCTGATTCGTCAATCCAAAGAAAAAGAGCTGACCGATTTGCAGCAACGTATCCAGGATTTTCAGCAAAATGCTGATGTTGAGTATGGTGAAAAAAGAAACGAATTGCTTACTCCGCTTATCAACAAAGTGAAAAAAGCTATTGAAGACGTGGGTAAAGAAAATAGTTATACCTATATTATGGATTCAGCTACTGGCGTTCTGTTACACATTGGCACAGGAGCCGACAATGTAACAGCCAAAGTTAAAGCCAAATTGAGCATCAAATAAATTGCCTTTTAAGACACAAAAAAAGCCATTCGATTTTCGAGTGGCTTTTTTTTTGTCGTTTATTGTGAAACCCCGAAGGTTTTCAACCCCCTCGGGATTTATAAAATAAATACTTTAAAATAATAAATGTACGAATAACGTCAAATTAAACAAAAAAAAGTATATTTGCAGTCTAAACGTATTTATTTAAGATGGCAAATCAGAAGGAAACAAAAAAGGAGGCAATTTTAAAAGCAGCAAAAACTTTGTTTTGGCAGCATGGTCTCAGGCGGGTTAGCATAGTTGAAATTTGTAGCAGTGCAAATGTTAGTAAGATGACTTTTTACAAATATTTTGCGAACAAGGAAGTACTTGCCGAATACCTGATCACCGAAATGCTGACCAATTGGCACAATGACTACCGTTCGGTGATGAACAGTGATTTAGACTTTACCGCTAAAATCAATCAAGTAATTGCGCTGGAACAGCAAGCTTCTCAAAATATGAGTGAGGAGTTTTTGGGCGATATTTATAACAATGAATTCGTAGATTTACAGCAGTTAATTACTAATTACAGAGATAGTTATCATGCTGAAATTGTAAAAGACATGATTGAAGCCCAAAAGAGTGGCCAAGTGCGTGCTGACATCAAACCCGAGTTTATTTTATACCTACTCGAAGATATTAGCAAAAAAGTGATGGATGAAAAATTGTCAAAACTTTATCCTTCAAAGCAGGCCGTAATCCTCGAGCTGACGAATTATTTCTTTTACGGAATTATCAATCCGGCCAATGAAAGTCATGTTTAATAAATTCAGTTTGCCACTATTTTTGCTGTGCTGCTGCTTTATGTTGACGGCCAAAGCACAGCATCATTTTGAGTTCGACGGACAAGCTTCGATTTACGGAAGTTATAGTCCGGACAACACACTCAATTTCTTTGCCGG
This sequence comes from Bacteroidales bacterium, assembly GCA_023229135.1. GTDB lineage: Bacteria > Bacteroidota > Bacteroidia > Bacteroidales > F082 > UBA5536. Next base: position 19,148 of record JALNZT010000045.1, on the reverse strand, counting down.
TGGCCGTTATTTACCAGAATTAAACTACGGATATACTTTTGAAAATTCCACCACACTTGATTTTGAAGCTTCTGCAAATATGTATGCTTCGGTGCTTTTTCATCCTTTTGATAGCGCGCAAACCGATGGAGCAATCAAAGCTTACCGCTTTTGGGCGCGCTATGTTGGCAAACAGTTTGAGTTGAGAGCCGGACTTCAAAAAATTGATTTTGGAACAGCCACCATGCTCAGGCCTTTGCAGTGGTTTGATGAAATTGATCCGCGCGATCCGCTAAAGTTTACCACAGGAGTTTACGGGCTTTTGGGCAGGTATTATTTCCTGAACAACGCCAATATCTGGGCTTGGGTGCTTTACGGAAACGAAAACCAACGCGGCTTTGAATTGCTGAAGAATAATTCAAAAATTCCAGAGTTTGGTGGACGCGTTCAACTACCGGTTTCACGAGGCGAAATTGCCGCAACTTACCATCACCGAAATGCTTTTTCAGAAACTGCTCAAGGCTTTCCCGTCTTTGAAAATATTCCTGAAAACCGTTTTGCGCTGGATGGAAAATGGGACGTGGAAGTGGGCTTATGGTTTGAAGCTGTGCATATTAATAAGTCTAAAGATTTGGGCATGCTTAGTAATCAATCCTATTTAACGCTCGGAATTGATTATACCTTTGGCGTTGGAAACGGACTAACTGTAGCTATCGAAAATATGTTCTCAACTTTTGATCAAAAAGCCTTTGAATTCAAAAATACCTCTAATATAACTGCAACATCGCTGTCCTATCCTGTTGGGTTTTTCGACAATATCAGCGCTATGCTATATTATTCATGGAGTTCAGAAGATTTTTCCTTCTTTCTAAATTACGAACATCAATTCAAAAAATTTTCCGGCTACATTATGGCGTTTTATAATCCCGAAAACCAGGCGGGTTTTGGAAGCATTCGCTACGAAAATTCATTTTCAGGACCGGGCATTCGTCTAATGCTGGTTTACACTCATTAAAATAATTAATCATGTCAGAAAAAATTATTGTTATCGAAAATCTGGTCAAACGTTTTCCCGTTGGCGAAGGCGAATTTACGGCCCTCAGCGATATCAACCTTAGCTTTGAAAAAGGTGAGTTTTCCGGAATTGTTGGCCCCAGTGGATCTGGAAAAACGACTTTGTTAAACATCATTGGTTCGCTCGATTCGCCTACAGAAGGAAGCTGCACGGTGATGGGAAAAAGGATTTCAGATTTATCGCATAAGCAGTCGGCACAGTTGCGCAATATGCATATCGGCTTTATTTTTCAGGTGTATAACCTGCTGCCGGTTTATACCGTTTTTGAGAATGTAGAATTTGCGCTTTTGCTGCAAAAACGTTCTGCCACAGCGCGAAAAAAAGCTGTAATGGAGGCGCTTGAATGGGTTGGCCTGGAAAAAATGGCTGATAAAAAACCGTCAAAACTGTCGGGCGGCGAAGGTCAGCGTGTTGCCATTGCCCGCGCAATGGTAAAACGTCCCGAATTGGTATTGGCCGATGAACCTACTGCCAACTTAGACGCGAAAAATGCGCACGCTATTTTGCAAACCATGAAAAAGCTGAATGAAGAGCTAAAAACCACCTTCCTTTTTTCTACGCACGACGAAAAAGTGATGGCCTATCTCAATCGCCTGATACATTTGGAAGACGGCAAAGTAGCTCAAGATGAATGGGTAACCGCTAAATCTACACGCTAATGAAACTGGCATTTCAGCTCGCGTACAAAAACCTGTTGGGTGCCGGCCTCAGAACCTGGCTCAACGCCGGCGTGTTATCGTTTGCCTTTGTTGTCATCATTTTTTACAACGGTCTGATTGACGGCTGGAACGAACAAGCCAAAATTGATGGTATAAACTGGGAGTGGGGAAACGGCCACCTGCTTAACGAAAAATATGACCCTTATGACGCTTTTAGCATTGAGGACGGACATGGCAAACTGGCCGCGGATAAACAAGAAAATCTTACACCGATTTTGATCCGACAAGCGCATATTTATCCAAATGGCAGGATGATGCCGATTCAATTGAAAGGAATAGATCCCAATCAAAAAACATTATATCTCCCAACGGATTTATTAAATCAAAGCAAAGCTGACTTCCCGGTTTTGATTGGCCAACGTATGGCTGAATCGGCAAAAGTGAAAACCGGTGACGATATTTTGCTACGCTGGAGGGATAAAAATGGTACGTATGATGCTGCTACGGTTACTGTGGTCGGAATTTTTGAAACCAATGTTCCTTTTGTGGATGGCGGACAATTTTGGATGTCAATAGAAAAGCTCCGGGAAATAACTTTGTTAGCAGACCAAACAACTTATTTTGTTGCCAGTGAAAACTATAGTCACACAGAGACAGCGGCTTGGCATTTTGAAACTCAGGAATACCTGATGCGCGAGCAAACCAAACTTATAGAAACTAAAAAAGTTAGTGGTTCTATCCTTTATATTGTATTGATGACACTCGGTTTGCTGGCTATTTTCGATACACAGGTGCTTTCCATTTTCCGCAGGCAAAAAGAGATTGGAACTTATATCGCCTTGGGCATGACGCGCTGGCAAGTAGTCCGTGTTTTTACAGCAGAAGGGAGTATGTACAGCATTTTTGCGGTGATTTTGGGTGCGCTTTACGGCATTCCCATCTTGTGGTATTTATCAAAAATCGGCATTAGTTTTGGCACTGATGGCACCGAAATGGGCATTATTATGGCCGAACGCATGTACCCGATTTATGGGCTTGGATTGGTTTTTGGAACAATTGTAATCGTTGTTCTGTCAGCAACTGTTGTCAGTTTTTTGCCAGCCCGAAAAATTGCACGCATGAATCCTGTTGAAGCCCTGAAAGGGAAGGTGCAATAGCATGGGCTCGAATATTTTAAAATTTAACAAATGAAAATTGCTTTTAAATTGGCCTTCAAAAATCTGATTGGTGCCGGATTGCGAACCTGGCTAAATGTTGCTGTGCTTGCCTTTTGTTTTATCGTGATCGTGTTTTACAACGGCTTTTTAAATGGCTGGCAAAATCAGGGACGCCAAGATGCGATGGATTGGGAATACGGCCACGGACAGTTGTTGCATGCCAATTACAATCCTTATGATGTGTTTTCAATTCAAAATGGACATGGAAATTTATCCGCTGAAAAAACTGAAGATTTATCCGCAGTTTTAGTTCGGCAAGCGAGCGTTTATCCTAAAGGACGCATGAATCCTGTTTTGCTAAAAGGGATTTCGATAGATCAAAAAGTGATAAAACTTCCCATCAAATTGCTTGCTCAAAGTGATGTGGAATTTCCGGTGCTGATTGGCAAACGTATGGCTGAAACCTTGAAGGTGAAAGCTGGCGATCAGGTTCTGCTGCGGTGGAGAGACAAAAATGGCACTTACGATGCGGCAAATATTACTGTTGAGGCCATTTTTGAGTCCAAAGTGGCTACTATTGACAATGGTCAAATTTGGTTGGGATTGGATAAGTTAAGAGAGATGACAGGTTTAACTAACGAAGCCAGCTATTTTATTGCCCATGAAGCCTATCAGCCAACAGCAATTGCCGGCTGGGAATTTCAGGCGCTTTCCACCTTGTTAAAAGACTTTGACGCGGCGGTTCAAGCCGAAAGAATAGCTTCGGTAATAATTTATTCTGTGCTTTTAGCCCTTGGTTTACTGGCAGTTTTTGATACGCAGGTGCTTTCTATTTTCCGCAGGCAAAAAGAGATTGGCACCTATATCGCATTGGGAATGACCAGAAATCAGGTGCTGAAAATTTTTACGATAGAAGGCAGCATGTATAGCATTTTTGGCGGCATTGCAGGAATTATTTTGGGCGCACCATTGTTTTTTTATACCTTATCACAAGGTATAAATGTTGGAAGCGAAATAGAAGGAATGGGTGTTCAATTTGCAGATGTCATTTATCCCACTTTTGGCTTGACTTTGTTAGCCGGAACCTTTGTGATACTTGTTTTTACAGCTACTTTAGTAAGTTTCTTGCCGGCACGAAAAATCTCAAAACTTAATCCCGTTTACGCATTAAAAGGAAGAATATCATGATAAGATTTATTTTTAAAGCCATTCTGCGCGACAAAAACAGAAGTGTGCTGCCTGTTACCGTGGTTGCCATCGGCGTTTTTCTAACTATTGCATTGAGCGGCTATTTGAGTGGTATGCTGGGCGATATGATTGACCAGACCGCACGTTTTCAAACCGGCCATGTAAAGGTGATGTCTCGTGCTTATGCCGAAAATATCGACCAAATGCCTAACGATTTAGCCTTGATGGACATTGAGGCATTGCACGAGGAATTGAACCGTGACTTCCCGAATTATACCTGGGTAAACCGGATTAATTTCGGTGGAATCATTGATGCTCCTAACGAAAACGAACAATCCAAAGGCCAGGGGGCTGCCATGGGAATGGCTATTGAGTTGTTTTCTAAAACCAGTGGCGAAACAGAAAGGCTAAACCTAGAAAATTCCCTCGTTGATGGCCGCCTTCCCCAAAAAAGTGGCGAAGTACTCATTGGTTATGAATTTGCCGAAAAACTAGGTGCAAAAGTGGGTGATGAGCTTACTTTTATGGGAAGTACTATGTATGGAAGCATGGCTTTTGCTAGCTTTGAGATAAGCGGTACAGTACGTTTTGGCGTGATGGCCATGGACAAAGGCACGGTTATTATTGACTTTTCTGATGCACAGCGAATACTCGATATGGAAGATGCTACAGGTGAAATAATGGGCTTTCGCAAGGAGGAGGTTTTTATGCAAGATGAAGTAATTGAAATGCGTGAGAACTTTAATGCGAAATATGCGAATGATTCTGATGAATTTGCGCCAATAATGAAAACGCTGGGCGAGCAAAATAGTATGGGGTCATACCTCGATTTAGTGGATTCAGTTTCGGCCATGTTTGTTATAATATTTGTGCTGGTAATGTCTATTGTGCTTTGGAATACCGGATTAATCGGCGGTTTGCGCAGGTATCAGGAGTTTGGTATTCGACTGGCTTTGGGCGAAGAGAAAGGACATATTTACAGAACAATGATTTTTGAGGCGGTCATCATTGGCATTATTGGTTCCGTCATTGGCACGGCACTGGGAATTATTGTTACACTGTTGATGCAAAAATACGGTATCGACATCAGCGGAATGATGAAAGATGCCACCATGATGATGCCGTCCACCTTGCGTTCTAAGTTTTCGCCCCAGCTGCTTTATATTGGATTCATTCCGGGCCTATTTGCCATGGTTATTGGCAATATGCTTTCCGGGATTGGTATTTACAAACGCGAAACAGCAACCTTATTTAAAGAATTAGAAGTTTGATTTTAACCCTTAAAATATTCAAAATGAAATATATAATAGCAATATTCTTTACAATTATTTTTGCTTTACAATTATCTGCTCAGGATGCCACAGAAATCCTGGAAAAAGTTGATGACAATATGAACTCGGAAACGAGCATTACCAAATCGGACATGATTATTTATGGCCGAAGAAATAGCCGCACGGTTACTTCTGTTGGCTATGCGGAAGGAAAGAACAAGTCTTTCTCAGAATACCTGGCGCCTGCACGCGAAAAGGGAACGAAAATGCTCAAGTTAGAGGATAATCTGTGGATTTATTCTCCATCTACCGACCGTACCATTCAACTGTCGGGCCACATGCTCAAACAATCGGTGATGGGTTCCGACCTTTCGTATGAAGATATGATGGAAAATCGTAAGCTGACTGAAATGTATGATTCAGAAGTGATTGGCGAAGAGCTGATTGACGGTAGAAATACCTGGGTTTTGCAGCTTACCGCCAAAGTGGTGGATGCCAGTTACGAAAGCCGGAAAATTTGGGTAGATACGGAAAGATATGTGCCGCTGCGCGAGGAGTTATTTGCAAAAAGTGGTCAGTTACTAAAAAAGACGGAACTTAAAGAAGTGAAAAAAATTGATGGCCGCTGGTATCCTACAAAGATGAATTATAAGGACATGCTGAAAGACGGTAAAGGAACGGATTTCGTGGTACTCGAAATAGAGTTTGATACCGAAATCCCTGCATATATCTTTAGCAAAGCAGCCTTGAAGAAATAGTTTCGTCTCGAAATGAGATTTAATATTTCATTACGGAACGGGCTTAAATGAGAAGCTTTGAAAAAAAAAAAGCCCTGTGTTCACAAGGCTTTTTTTAAGCTTCTGGATTATTTATTATTCCATTATGATAACGTCCATTACACCCATATCTCCTCTTGAATAGAAGTTTACGACTTTGATGAGTCCGTAAGCACCGGCTTGTGTGCGGAATTTTACAACAGCGCCATCTTCCAGGTTAATAACTTTTGATTCTCCGCTATTTCCTTCAAATTCAGTGAACTCGTAATAATCACCAATGGCATCAAACTCGGCTGCGGTCATAGAGGTCAATACAAAACGTGTTTCATTTTTCGTTGCCCACTCGTCAATTCTAAAGCTTGGAATAGTGCTTAATGAAGCATCATCAGGAGCAGTGATGGTATTCATGTTTGTTACCCCTTTATAAAAGATAAAATCAACTTTAGCCTGATTTTCCATTGCCTGAGGAACAGTAAATATCAAGTTTTCTTTTGCTGAATAGAAACTGCCGATATCATCATTCCATGAGCCCAACTCAACATTGGTATGCCTTACAACTTTTACGCCGGCCTGTTCAACGATGATGTTAAAAGAAACGGCAGCCGTTCTTCCGGCTTTATCCGTTATTTTAGCTTCCAATCGTGCAGTACCAGCATCAGGGAAAGTGATTTTAACATCCGTGCTAAAAGTTTTGTTTTTCAGCGTTGAATCCATAATTATTTGTGGAATATTATTGGAGGTGAGGGTCAATTTAAAATTGGTAAGTTCCTCACCAGTTTCCATATTATAAGCAGCATTGAAGCCAACCAAAATTTCATCACCAGTGTTAATTGTTACATCGGTTGAGGTGTAATTGGCACCACCTTTAAAGTCGATGGTTGGTTCGGGATTTACGATATCATCATCTTTTTTACAAGATGTAAATGCAGTAGCGATAGCAACTGCCAGAATAAGAAATAAGCGATTCATTTTCATGTTTGATAGGTTTAAGTGTTTGATAATTAATTTTATATAAAAATATTTTAGTCTCTGTTACCACCAACAAAAACGGCGATATAATAGAGGAGTGTTGCTAACGAAGCTAAGGCGGCAATCACATAAGTGTAGGCAGCCCAGCGCAGTGCTTCCTGCGCAAAAGGATGTGATCTGCTGTTTGAAACACCGCTGATGTTAAGCCAGGCCAGCGCTCTGCGGCTCGCATCAATTTCAACTGGAAGTGTTATAAAACTGAAAAGTGTGGTGAGGGCAAACATGACGATACCAATCAACAGCAACTGTGGAAACGATTGTAGAAAAAGTATGCCGGCCAGCAACACCCATTGAACCCACTTAGCGCTAAAACTTACAATGGGTACCAAGGTGCTGCGCATCGTTAGCCAGCTATATGCGGTTGCGTGCTGTACGGCATGCCCGCATTCGTGTGCCGCAATGGCAGCCGCAGCGATATTCCTGCTTTCGTAAACCGCCCGGCTCAGGTTAACGGTTTTGTTGACTGGATTGTAATGATCGGTTAAGCTACCTTCGGTTGAAACTACTTGCACATCAGTAATGCTATTGTCTAACAGCATTTTAAGGGCAACATCATGTCCGCTCATGCCGTTCTCAACCGGAATCTTACTAAACTTCTCAAATTTGCGCTTGAGCTGATTGCCCACCAGCCAGCTCAAAAGCATAAAAATACCGAAAATAATCCAAATTGTCATAGTTTCAATTTCAACAGGACAGAGTGTATCAAATACTTTGCCAAAAGATATTAAAGTTAGCCAATGATCCTTATTTTTTAGAAGTTTTGGTTGAAGAAAAAAAACTGTCATTGAAATGTAATAAAGCTAAAATTACTTTTACGGCTTCTTTTCAGTGCCTATTTACGTTATTCATTTGGCTAAAAAGGATTATTTTTGAAGTTTTATAGCAACGGAAATTTACCTCCCCAAAAACCAAAATTACCATGAAACAAACAATTTTAATCTTATTAATCCTACAGGGTTTTTTTGGGTTTTCGCAGGAAACTAAGAGCGATTTCTCGCGCGAAAGCTTCAACTCCGATTGGAAGTTTAACCGCTTTGGGCCGTCTCAATTTGAGCCTGATTTATACCTGGAAGAACCAGCCGGTATTGAGCGGGTGGGATACAACGACAGCGATTGGCGCAATTTAAACCTGCCACATGATTGGGGCGTTGAAGGGCCGTTTAGAGATGACCTGGAAAATGACACCGGCCTGCTTCCCTGGAAAGCAATTGGCTGGTACCGCAAGCATTTTGTGGTGCCTGAAAGCGACAGCGCGAAGCTGCTTTTTATTGACTTTGATGGTGCCATGGCCAATGCCGAAGTGTGGGTAAATGGCCGTTTTGTTGGAGAATGGCCTTATGGCTACACCTCGTTCCGGTTTAATCTCACGCCTTATATTCATTTCGGTGAAGAAAACCTGATTGCTGTAAGGCTCGACACCGAAAAGTTAGACTCGCGCTGGTATCCCGGTGCCGGCATCTATAGAAATGTGTGGCTCACAAAAACCAATACCGTACAAATTGACCATTGGGGCATCTATCTGACCACACCAAAAATCACGGAAGAAGAAGGCCTGATTGACTTGCAGGTAAAACTAAAAAATTACAGAGAAGAAGTCGCTGAGATTAAGGTGCTTACAAAAGTTTACAGTCCTGAAAATAAGCAAGTAGCGGAGTCGAAAATACTTTCCGCTGCACTACCGGCTCAATCTGAAAAGGAGATGAGGTTTGAAATAAAGCTGAAAAGTCCTTTGCTGTGGGATATTGAAAAACCGCTCTTGTATAGAGCTGTTACACAGGTGTTTGAAGGCGAAAAGCTGATACATGAAGAGCAAACGAATTTTGGCTTTAGAACAATTGATTTTTCGGCAGACAAGGGCTTTTTGCTCAACGGTAAAAAAGTAGAGATAAAAGGTGTTTGCATGCACCATGATTTAGGTCCTTTGGGTGGCGCTTTTAATACAAGAGCCGCCGAACGTCAGTTGGAAATTTTGAAAGAAATGGGTTGCAATGCCATCCGGACGAGCCATAATCCGCCCGCTCCCGAATTGCTGGATTTGTGCGATAAAATGGGGTTTCTGGTGCAGGTGGAGGCTTTTGATAGCTGGCAAACAGCCAAAAAGGAGTTTGATTATAGCATTCATTTTGATGCCTGGCATATCGACGATCTCAAGGCGATGGTTTTGAGAGACAGGAACCATCCATCTGTATTTATGTGGAGCATCGGTAATGAGGTGCCCGATCAGTGGAATCCGGAGCTGGCCATGAGTTTGGCCAATACGGTGCGCATGACCGATCCAAGTCGCCCTGTTACAGCAGGTTGCAACTGGGGTGGCACTGCTTTCAACGGTTTTCAGAAAGCGTTGGATGTTTATGGGTACAACTACAACCATTGGTCTTACGAAAAGTTTTTCAGCGATTCGGCCAATGCACAGCTGCCTTTTGTGGCTAACGAAACTTCCTCCTGCGTGAGCTCAAGAGGTGAGTATTTTTTCCCGGTAGTGGAAGGTGTCGCCAATGATCATGTGCCCGGAAATGGCATTTTTCACATTTCGTCTTATGATCAGCATTATCCCGGCTGGGGACTGATGCCCGACAAGCAATTCGAGTATATCGAGCGATATCCGCGGGTGATGGGCGAATTTGTGTGGACGGGTTTTGATTATCTCGGCGAACCAACGCCCTTCAACAGGGATGCTACTGATCTGTTGAATTATACAGATTCGGCTGAAATCACAAACTTAAAGAATTACATGGAAAGGCTGGGAGCTCAGGAAATTACTGCTCGTAGTAGCTTTTTTGGAATCAACGACTTATGCGGATTTAAGAAAGACCGCTTTTACCTCTATCAATCAAAATGGCGGCCCGATTACCCGATGGCACATATTCTACCGCACTGGAACTGGCCGGAAAGGTTAGGAGAGAAGGTGCCTGTGCATGTTTACACATCCGGTGATGAGGCGGAGCTGTTTCTGAACGGGAAATCTTTGGGAAAACGAAAAAAAGCACAATATGAATACCGGCTACGCTGGAACGATGTGATTTACGAACCCGGAAAACTACATGTTAAAGTATGGAAAAATGGCCGTGAATGGGCTGAAGAAACGGTAGAAACCACTCTGGAAGCCAGTAAAATAGCGCTAAGCCTTGACAGGGCCGAAATTAATGCTGACGAAACAGATTTGGCTTTTGTTACGGTAGATATTGTTGACGAAAACGAGCTGATCGTTCCAAAATCTAATAATTATATCCATTTTGAAATTGAAGGAGAAGGAGAGATTATTGCTGTCGGCAACGGCGATCCGAATTGCCATGAACCCTTCAATAGCGATCAGCACAGTGCTTTCAACGGAAAATGTTTGGTGATAATCAGAAGCACAGGCAAAGCCGGAGCTATCAAACTTTCAGCCAAATCGGAAGGTTTGGTGGGGACGAAGGTTACTTTTAGAGCCAACTAAAAATTAATTTTCACGGAAAGCGGATAAATGATAAACATTGATAGCACAATAATCGAATAGCTCGATCTGGTTAAGAAAACATACCCTGACATCAAAGCTGTCTATCTGTTTGGTTCTTATGCGAAAGGAAAATCAACAACTGATAGCGATATCGATATAGCTTTGGTTTTTAAAGGATTAGATGATTCAAAACGATTTGATTTACAGGCTCAACTGATGTTGTTGGCTGCGCAAATTGACTCAAAAATAGAACCGCATCCTTTGTTGCAAAACGATTTTAATTCAGGAAACCCGTTTGTAGCAGAAATCAAAAAATCTGGAATAGAAGTGCTTTCTAAAACGATTTAAATCCTGAGTGTCTTTCAAATTATTGTTTGAATGATGATAATCTGTTAATCCAGGTCTTCCACCGGAACAATCGACTCATCGTGCCAGCTGGCATACATGGTGTAGGATTTAGCGATGCGGTGTACTTCGCCTTCAAGGAGTTTTTGGTCTATCGACTTTAATTTTTTGGCCGGGACGCCTGCATACACACTTCCCGATTCCACCCGAACGCCTTTGCCTACAAGCGCTCCGGCAGCAATTATTGAGTTGGATTCTACCACCGCGCCATCCATAATAATCGCGCCCATGCCAACCAGTACATTGTCCTCAATAGTGCATCCATGAACGATAGCGTTGTGCGCGATAGAAACATTATTGCCAATATTTACGGGTGCTTTTTGATAGGTGCAATGAATTACTGCGCCATCTTGGATGTTGACATTGTTCCCGATTTTGATGTAATGAACATCGCCGCGCACCACGGCATTAAACCAAATGCTGCAGTTATTGCCCATTTCTACATCGCCCACTATTGTTGCGTTTTCCGCAAAAAAGCAGTTATTTCCAAATTTTGGATTTATTCCTTTAACTGGTCTGATAAGTGCCATCTTTATTCGTTTTTTGAGTAATCAACCATATAATGCAATCCGATACTTTGCTTGCGTTGCGAAGCAAACTTTGTGATCAGATAAGCTACGTTGATCATATTTCTAAGTTCACAAATAGGCGCAGTGAGTACGGATCTCTCATACAGCTCTTCAGTTTCTTTATGCAGCAGATTAAGGCGGTCTATGGCGCGGTTCAAGCGCAACTCCGAGCGCACAATGCCCACGTAATTACTCATTATCGACTGCAATTCTTTACGCGATTGGGTAATCAAGATCATCTCTTCGTTCAGCACCGTTCCTTCCGCGTCCCAATCGGGTATGGTATCTTGAATTTCCGTTGTAGAGGCTAAGTTGCCGGCATGCAAACTTGCCCGGTGAGAAAACACGATGGATTCAAGCAACGAATTGGATGCCAATCTGTTAGCACCATGAAGTCCGGTAGAACTCACTTCACCTGAGGCGTACAGGTTTGCAATGCTTGTTGCGCCGTTCTCGTCGGTTTTTATGCCTCCGCAGATATAATGCGCCGCCGGAACCACAGGAATCATGTCTTTTGTAAGGTCAATACCGATACTCAGGCATTTAGCGTAAATATTAGGGAAATGATGTATAATCTCATTCTCCGGAATATTTCTGGCATCGAGGAAAACATGGTCGCTGCCCGACAGTTTCATCTCGTTATCGATGGCGCGTGCCACGATATCTCTTGGAGCTAACGATTCGCGTTTGTCATATTTCTGCATAAATTCTTGGCCCGAAATATCTTTAAGGATGCCGCCTGCACCACGCAATGCTTCGGTAATCAAAAACGAAGGACTCTCTCCGGGATTAAACAGAGAGGTAGGATGAAACTGTATAAATTCCATATTGTCAACCACACCTTTTGCCCTGTAAAACATGGCAATACCATCGCCGGTAGCGATTTTTGGATTGGTAGTTGTTTGATACACATTGCCGGCGCCACCAGTAGAAATCATAGTGGTTTTGGCCAGGATAGTCGATATTTTCCCATTTTCCTGGTTCAGGATGTAAGCACCAAAGCACTGGATATCGTTATGTGCACGGCGAACAATGCGCCCCAAGTGGTGCTGGGTAATCAAATCAATGGCAAAATAATTTTCGAGCAGCTCGATATTCGGATGTTGCCTTACTTTGGCGATAAGTGCGCGTTGAATTTCGGCACCGGTTTTATCCTGAAAATGCAGCACCCGTTTCTCAGAATGTCCGCCTTCACGCGCCAGGTCATATTTATCCTTGGAGAGCATATCAAAATGAGTTCCCCATTCGATCAGTTCTTTTACGCGCTCTGTCGATTCTGTTATCGTGATTCTAACGATTTTTTCGTCGTTCAGGTAGCTGCCGGCATTCAGGGTATCTTGAATATGTTTTTCGTAAGAATCCGGATTATACATCACGGCAGCAATTCCGCCCTGGGCATACCAGGTAGCGGTGTAGCTGGCTTCATCTTTTGTAACAATCAGCACTTTTCCCAGTTCGGCCACCTTTAAGGCATAACTCAAACCCGCAATCCCAGAACCTAAAACCAGAAAATCAACTTTCTTTCTCATAATAATTATAAGCCTAACAACACTTCTATCGGCTCTTTTGCACCGAACAGCATACGTGTAGGATCTTCCAGCATTTCTTTTACTTTCACTAAAAACCCAACGGATTCCCGTCCGTCAATAATGCGGTGATCATAGCTGAGTGCGATATACATTATCGGATGAATTTCTACTTTTCCATTCACCGCAATTGGGCGTTCTACGATATTGTGCATGCCGAGTATTGCTGATTGTGGTGGGTTGATAATAGGTGTAGAAAGCATCGAGCCAAATACGCCACCGTTGGTAATCGTAAAAGTACCACCCGTCATTTCGTCTAAGCTAAGTTTATTGTCGCGGGCTTTGGTAGCCAGTCTTTTGACTTCTTTTTCAATTTCGGCCAGGCTCAGGGTTTCAGCATTTCTGATAACAGGAACCACCAATCCTTTGGGGCCGGAAACCGCGATACTGATGTCGGCATAGTTGTATGACACGATATCATCGCCATCAATTTGCGCGTTCACCTGTGGAAATTGCTGCAAAGCTTCGGTAACAGCTTTCGTGAAAAACGACATAAAGCCTAAGCTAACGTCATGTTCTTTCTTGAAAATCTCCTTGTATTTTTTACGAATCTCCATGATGGGCGTCATATTGACTTCGTTAAAAGTGGTGAGCATGGCTGTTTCGCTTTTTACCGCCACCAAACGCTGCGCTAATTTTTTGCGTAGCATGCTCATTTTCTTCTTGTCATGCTCACGCGAACCGCCCCAGGAGCTTGCCTCAACTTTTGCTGTAGGCTGGCTTTTCAGCTCGTTTTTATGTTCCTTGAAAAAGTTAACATCTTTGGCTTCCACCCGAAACTGTTTGAAGAAATTAAGCAGGTCTTTTTCGTCTATTTGCTCGGCCTGCATTATTTTTCGTGCCAATGGCGAAAGCTTTAAAAGCCCATCGTTATTGGCTGGTTCGTTTTGAGTAGGAGCCTCTTTTGATGCTGGTTTTTCTGTTTCTTTTTTTACCTCTTCAGCAGGCTTCTCTTCCTTTTCCGGGCTTTTTTCTGCTGATTTTTCTTCAGAAACTTTTGGCTTGCTGTCCTTTTGGCCTGCCGGAGCTTCTGCTGCTTCAATAATGGCAATCACAGCTCCTACTTCGATGGTATCACCTTCAGCAGCTTTAAAATGAATAATTCCCGCTTCCGTTGCTGGAATGCTCAGGGTAGCCTTGTCAGAATCAATCTCTGCAATTTCCTGATCTTTATCTACATAAGAGCCGTCTTCTACCAGCCAATTGGCCAGTTGTACTTCGTTAATTGATTCGCCCGGGCTGGGTGCTTTTATTTCGGTAGCCATAATAATAGGGTTTATTATTCTAATTTTTTTATTGCGTTGTGGTATTTGCTGTCGAGTTTGTCTACGTGAAGTTCTTTTAGTTCTCTCTCGAAAGAGCGCCATCTGTTACCAATACACAGCATGCCACATTCTTCGTTTACATAGGGACATTCGCAGGCCTCCATGGCTTTGTCGATAATTTTCTGTTGACGTATCACATGGAATTTTGGTGAACCTGTTGCCGGGCTGCCACTGGCGGGACGGGCTATAAGTTTGATTGACAAATCTTTAAGTTCATGGTGAATATATTTCCACGAGCCCATATTCATCGGTTCTTCCTGTACCCATATATGCGTTTTTGCTTTTTGATAGCGCTCAATTATCGCCAACATTTTTTTGCGTGGCAGCGGATAAAGCTGTTCTATGCGCACAATTGCGATGGTGTTGATCTTGCGTTCTTCTTTAGCTTCGAGCAGATCGTAATAAATCTTACCAGTGCAGAAAATCACTTTTTCTATGTGTTCGGGATCTGCCAAATGATCATCAATAAGCTCCTGGAAGCGTGTTTCCGGTCCAAAATCTTCAATCGATGAAACGCAAAGCGGGTGCCGCAGCAGGCTTTTTGGTGTGAAGATCACAAGTGGCTTTCTGAACTTTCTTTTTAATTGTCTCCGCAGAATATGGAAGAAGTTGGCCGGCGTGCTGCAATTGGCCACCTGCATATTATTTTCGGCACAAAGGCTTAAAAAACGCTCGATACGTGCCGAACTGTGCTCGGGTCCTTGGCCTTCGTAACCATGAGGCAGAAGCACCACCAGGTCGTTCATCACATTCCATTTGTCTTCGGCACTACTCAAAAACTGATCGAAAATAATCTGTGCGCCATTGTTGAAATCGCCAAACTGCGCCTCCCATATCGTCAGCGTCTCGGGAGAAGCCAGCGCATAACCATATTCAAAGCCCAAAACACCATACTCTGAAAGCAAGGAATTATAGACATCAAACCTGGCCTGATTTTCGTCAATGCCATTTAGTGGAACATATTTTTCTTCAGAATCCTCAACCCTTAACACTGCATGTCGGTGCGAGAAAGTGCCGCGCTGAACATCTTGACCGCTCAGCCTCACAGGATATTTTTCGTCAACTAAGCTGCCATAAGCAAGTAGCTCAGCCATAGCCCAGTCCAGCTGTTTGGTTTCAAAAACCATTTCTTGTCTTTGTTTTTGAAGCCGTATCGTTTTTCTAAAAAACTGTTTGTTCTCAGGTAGAGTGGTAATTTTTTTAGCTATTTTTAACAGTTGCTGGTTCGAAATACCAGTTACCGGGCTTTCCTCAAAATCTTCTGTCTTTGCTCTCTCGATGTGTTTCCAGGTATCTTGCAGGAAGTTTTTTATAAATGATTTCTCCCGGTTTTTTGAACCTGTTAAGCTTTCTTCTAAGCGTAGCAGGTTGTGGCTTTCCATTTGCTCAATCAAAGCAGCATCGACAGTACCTTCTTTCAATAATTTTTTTTCATAAACCTGTTTAGGATTAGGGTGTTTCTCGATGGCTTTATAAAGAATAGGTTGTGTAAAACGCGGCTCATCACCTTCGTTATGACCATATTTGCGGTAGCAAAGCAGGTCGATATAAATATCTTTCTGATATCTTTCGCGGAATTCCATGGCAAGCTGAATAGCGTAAACGACTGCTTCCGGGTCGTCGCCATTTACATGAAAAACAGGAGATTGTGTAACCTTAGCTACGTCAGTCGAATAGATGCTAGAACGGCCGTCCAGGTAATCTGTGGTAAAACCGATCTGGTTGTTGATGACCAAATGCACGGTTCCGCCGGTACGATAGCCACTGAGTTCCGACATCTGAGCTATTTCGTAAATAATGCCTTGTCCTGAAACCGAAGCGTCGCCATGTATCAGAATAGGTGTAACCTTGCTGTAATCTCCCTTATAGACAAGATCGATTTTAGCACGTGCAATGCCTTGAACTACAGGGTCAACGGCTTCAAGATGTGAAGGATTAGGTGCTAAGGTAAGCTTAACAAACTTACTATTTGTCGTTTTTCTTTCGGTCGTATAACCCATGTGATATTTAACATCGCCCAGCAATGTTTCATCATCATAGATATTGCCTTCAAATTCGCTAAAAATATCACCATAAGGCTTACGCATCACATTGGCCAAAACATTTAGCCTTCCGCGATGGGCCATGCCAATCACAAATTCTTTAACGCCCAACTCGGCACCTTTTTCCATGATGGCCTCCAATGCTGGAATCACGGATTCGGCACCTTCGAGCGAAAATCTTTTCTGACCCGGGAATTTTTTATGCAAAAAGCCTTCAAAATTTACTGCGCGGTTTAGCTTTTGAAGGATATGTTTTTTGTCAGAAACGGTGTAATTTGGGGTGTTTCTAACTGTTTCCATCTTGGCACGCAGCCATTTTACAATTTCTGTATCGCGGATATAAACATACTCAACACCTATTGATTTACAATAGGTTTGCTCAAGCATGTCAATGATTTCGCGCAAAGTAGCCGTACCAATACCTACCTCCTGTCCGGCCTCAAATTTAGTATCGAGGTCTTCTTTGGTAAGTCCAAAATTCTCGATATCAAGCGATGGCGTGTACGTTCTGCGCTTTCTAACGGGGTTTGTTGCCGTAAACAGATGGCCGCGTTTGCGGTAATCGTCAATAAGGCCTAACACCTTAAACTCTTTGTTAGTAACAACTTGTGAGCCAGAGCTTTGGCTGCCGTAGGTTTTTGAAGCAAAATCAAAGCCTTCAAAAAAGCGCTTCAATTGGGGATCCAACTGTGAAGGATCCTCCTTAAACTGCTGATAAAGCCCATCAATAACAGCTGGGTCGCTGGCATTCAAAAAAGCATAATTATCCATGAATATGTTGCTTAAATAATACGGGCAAAGTTAGTTATTTTATTAAGATTGATTCTAACTAAAGGCTGCAACTGCCTATAAAAAAAGCCTGCATACACAGGCTTTGATTTTTTTAACAGTTGAACCCTGTTTTGGATTCAATTGAATGGATTCTTTTTTGTAAAATACAATTCCATTCTTAGAGATGATTTTATTCGGGGAAGATTGCTTCTACCGGGCAAACATCAGCGCAAGCTCCGCAGTCTGTGCAGACGTCCGGGTCAATTACATAAATGTCGCCTTCAGAGATAGCTTCTACAGGGCATTCATCGATACAAGTGCCGCATGCTGTGCAATCATCATTGATTTTGTAAGCCATAACAAATAGATATTAAAATTAAACATTGAGTTTGTTCGGCAAAGATAACCATACTGTTTAATGAAAAATCCAAAGACGTTTAATTTATAGCAAATCTAAATTGGCGTTATTAGGACATCGGGTATATGGGTGTCTTTCTAATTTCGGTTGCTTGATTTTTTAGGTATAGTTGAAAAAAGTAGATTAAAAAAATTAATGAATCTCAAGTATTAAAACACCTAAATGCTTTAAAGAAAAAGACGTTCTAACCCGCATCGGCGGCAAGTATATTTATCGGGAAGTATTATTAAATGTAGAGAATAGCTGATGCTTAAAAAAATCACTCTAAAGAACGGACAAGCCATTTCATTTACGAATGACTTTCCCGAATGCCACGGATTTAGCTGAAGAAGAATCAGAAGTTGCCTTACATGATACTCCCCGTGATTTTTAAGCTGTTTCAGCATCTGTAAAAAAAATTAATACAATCATTTGAGGGTGAAATGATAAGAAAAGAAATTCAGGATAGAGTAGGATTAAAAGACCGTAAATATTTTAGGGAAAATTATTTATTAAAAGCACTTGATGTAGCGATAAAAAATAGCAGTAGGTATTTATAATGTAAAGGATAAAGCACAAAAATATATGCCTACAGAAAAAGGTAAAACACTTCAAAAACAGTTGAGAAAATGGTTGAAGAATTAAAGAAACTTGCACAACAACAGCATGAACTTGCCAAGCAGGCCTACCAGGAATCACACTCCCTATATTAGGAGTAAAACAAAAAATGGAGCTGCTAATTTTGAAGGAAATATCCAAGAAAGCCAATTTAGAATTTAGACTGATTATAATTAAGGTGCAGCATTTTACAAGAAAGAGAGGGGTATAAAGTTTAAACAGCTGATAAACAATCTTTAATCCAAGAAGATGCACATATTTCGACCGTTTAAGAAAAGGGCGATTTGTTAATATTTACGGCTGTTCTAGGCTAAAACTTTTACCTTTGTACTAATTTTAAACCCATAGATATGACAAGCAAAAACAGCAAAGTTGTTGAACTAGATCAGGTCGTGATACGTTTTGCCGGCGACTCTGGTGATGGCATGCAGTTAACCGGCTCTTTATTTTCTGATTCTACCGCATTTGCCGGCAATGATTTTGCCACTTTCCCGGATTATCCTTCAGAGATACGCGCACCACAAGGGACTGTATCGGGCGTTTCAGGTTTTCAAATACATTTTGGACAAAAAACGGTGCACACTTTTGGCGATTTGGCTGACGTGCTGATTGCCATGAACCCCGCTTCGCTAAAGGCAAATATGCGCTGGATAAAACCTGGTGCCATCATCATTGTGGATGTTGATGCTTTTGTGGAGAAAGGTTTGGAAAAGGCCGGCTACAAAACTGATCCTACGCTCGATGGTTCTTTAGAAAAATATAAGGTGATTAAAGCTCCCATCACCTCGCTCACCAAAGAGGCGGTGAAACACCTGAATATGGACATGAAATCAACGCTCAAAACAAAAAACATGTTTGCGTTGGG
>JALNZT010000080.1 GCA_023229135.1 Bacteroidales bacterium | reverse complement strand
CAGATTTTCCATCCGCAAGATTTTAGTCCTTACTAAACTATTGCAGCAAGTAAAAACATAAAGTTACAATCCAGATTCAATTTTCGAATGAAATTTTGACTAGCCGTTAGTCGGCCTAATTCTAGTTGGGCGTCAATTAACGCCGCGTGGCAATTAAAGCCAAACGAAAGTAAAATGAGTCCGATTTCACGCAGGATAAAATAATGTCGCTTACATCAATAGAAATCTGTGCGGGTGCAGGTGGTCAAGCTCTTGGGTTGGAGCAAGCAGGTTTTGAACACGTCAGCCTTATAGAGCTTGATGCGGCTGCTTGCCAAACTCTACGCATTAACCGAAATAATTGGCATGTTACGGAAGGCGATCTGCGTCATTACTCAGCCGAAAAGTGGAAAGGCGTTGATCTCCTCGCAGGTGGGGTTCCTTGCCCGCCTTTTTCAAAGGCGGGCAAGCAATTAGGAAACGAAGATGAGCGCGATCTGTTTCCAGAAGCGATTCGATTGGTGTCCGAATGCAAACCGCAAGCCGTGATGCTTGAAAATGTTCGTGGTTTGCTCGATTCAGTTTTCGATGAATATCGCGCAAAAATAATTTCAGACCTGAAAAAACTTGGGTATGCCGCCGAATGGCGGCTATTGAATGCAAGCGATTTTGGAGTGCCACAGTTGCGACCACGGGTAATATTTGTGGCATTAAAGAAAAGCGATGCAGCGTATTTTAACTGGCCATCAGCACTTATTGATCCACCGCCAACGGTTGGGGAAGCTCTTTTCGATCTCATGGCGGCAAATGGCTGGCAAGGTGCAAAGCAGTGGCGTGAAAGAGCGAGTGATATCGCCCCTACACTGGTTGGGGGTAGCAAGAAGCATGGTGGCCCCGATCTTGGCCCAACCAGAGCAAAAAAAGCATGGGCCTCAATTGGCGTAGATGGCATGGGTATTGCCAATGACGCACCAGAAAAAGATTTTGTTGGTATGCCGCGCCTAACGGTTCGCATGGCCGCCCGTATTCAAGGCTTTCCCGATCACTGGCAGATTAGCGGCAAAAAGACATCTGCTTATCGTCAAATTGGTAATGCCTTTCCACCTCCTGTCGCTTGCGCCGTTGGCACGCAAATTCAAAAGGCACTAAATGCCGCCGCAAAACCAAAACTTAAAAGAGCGTAACAATGGTAAAGGAAAAATCACAAAGAGGTGGTGCACGCGGAAAACTTCGCGCGCATTTTTTGGCGAATATTGGTCGCGTCATGGACTCCGATGAATTACGCGCCGTTGCAGATAATCAGTCCGAATGGGCGCGCCGTGTTCGTGAGCTTCGCACTGAAGAAGGTTATTTAATTCTCACGCATAATGACCGTAGCGAATTGAAGCCAGGCCAATACTTACTCGAAACACCAAAACCACAACCCGCCTTTGAGCGAGCTATATCGAAAGAAACACGCGCATATGTCCTTGATCGCAATGGCTTCACTTGCCAGATGTGCGGAGCGGTTGCGGGAGAACCTCACCCTTATGATCCAACACGAAAGACACGCCTTCATATCGGGCATATTATCGACAAAAGCAAAGGCGGTAGCGATGAACCTTCCAATCTTCGTGCGATTTGTTCTGTTTGTAACGAGGGGGCACAAAATGCCACGCTCATTCGTCCAGATTTGAAGCAATTGCTTATTCAAATCAGGAGAGGCACATCAGCAGATCAACTCGAAGTATTAAAGTGGCTTATCGCAAAATTTCCCAAGCAAGCTACTGAACAAATTGCCCTCTCAAAAAAATAAAAACGCCCAACAAGTCATTCCAGCGGACGCGCTAAAGCGCGCCGCTGAACTCAAACGTTATGCGTAGACAAATAAACGGAGAAATTAATGGCATTGACGAAATGCAAAGAATGCGGCGAAGAAATAAGCAAGAAAGCCGAAAAGTGCCCCAAATGTGGCGCGCCAGCCAAAAAGCAAACTTCATTATTCACATGGGTAGTTACAGTTTTTGTTGTTCTTTGGGCTGTCGGGTATTTTTCAAGCCCAACAACAAACTCGCGTTCATCTATTCCAAGTGCTGCGTCTAGCAGTTCCTCAAATTCATCGAGCTATTCAGCACCGAGAGAATATACACCTCCACTTGAGGTAATCTCATGGAAATGTGACAAAGAACATGGTTATGTCTTTGTTCGAGGCGAAGTGAAAAATATTTCATCCCAAAGCATTAAGAATGTTATGGCTGTCGGCGAGTTCCGCACAAAAGATGGCACTCTTGTCAAGTCCGAAGACTCACTGATCGAATATAACCCAATATTGTCTGGGCAAACGTCTCCATTTAAAACAGGTGGCACCGATAATCCAGCAATTACAAACTGCAACCTTTCTTTTAAGACTTTGTTTGGTAAGCAACTGAGTTATACAACCGCAGAAGATAGAAAGAAAAAAGAAAGAGAAAAAATAAAGGAGGTTCAAACTCTGCTGACTGGTCTTGGACATGAGGTTGGCGCTGCAGATGGAATTATGGGGGCAAAGACCAAACAAGCGATAAAGGAATTTCAGTCCAAGCAAGGCCTGACGGCAAACGGTGAGATTTCAAACCAACTTGTTACAGAACTGCGCAAAGCCAGAAAGTGAGACTGTGTGCAAATTATCGCATAACAATCACATGCACTCGGACATCAAAAAGCGGCGCGGCTTCCGCTACGCTTCTGCCGCGCCACTTTTTGCGGCCGGTGATGTGAGGCGTTAGAGGGCACTGATGGCACAGTACACGGTTGAAACGATCTGGATTCGCGGTGATCAAGACTTTCTTGGAAACCGTTACAGCCGCCGGCACACCTTACGGTTTGATGCCGGCTTTGATATAGCGGGCTCTTCGTCGCCGCATGTGGTGCCTATCCCTTACTCAGATACGGCTGCCGTAGATCCTGAGGAGATGTTCGTATCCTCATTGTCCAGTTGCCACATGCTGTGGTTCCTATCTATAGCGGCAAAGCGCAAATTCGTAGTGAACTCCTACAAGGACGTTGCTGTTGGCGTCATGGAGAAGAACTCGCAAGGTAGGTTGGTTATGAGCGTGATTACACTCCGCCCTGACGTTCAATTTTCGTATGACAAGCTACCAACTCGCGCAGAGCTTGATCAGATGCACCACGAAGCACATGAGGAGTGCTTCATTGCTAACTCTGTCAAGAGCGAAGTCCGTTGCGAGCCCGTGTATGGTGCCCCCTAGCAATTCATTCAAGCCGACGCCGCTTCGCGGCGCGGCTTAATTCAAGCGTTATGTTCTAAGGAGCTGGTCGTGCAGATTGTCTTGTTGAGGCATGGGAAGCCAAAGATAAGAACGGATCTTTGGGTAAGTGCTGCGGAGCTAGGAACGTGGGTTGCAGAATACAATGCCGCCGGAATTGACCCCGAGTTTCCGCCTCCCGAAAGAGCAATCGAACAAGTGAAGTCCTGCCCGTTCGTTGTTTGCAGCAGTCTTCCGAGATCAATGGATTCAGCCTTAGCATTGGGGATTGAGCGTGTCGACGCTTGCGAATCACTGTTCCGGGAACTGGATTTGCCGTATGCGAGTTGGCGCTTTCCGCGGCTCTCCTTGCTAGCGTGGGCGGTGCTTTTTCGCCTGATGTGGGCGCTTGGATATTCGGCGAACGGTGAATCAATAAGTGAGGGCCGAGAAAGGGCGATGCTTTGCGCCGAACGGTTAGCTGAAATGGCGGCTGAGCATGGCCGAGTGGTGTTCGTCGGCCATGGCGCGTTAATGTGGTTCGTCGCAAGAAGGCTCAAGGAAGCGGGCTGGTCCGGGCCGAAGAAAGCACCAAGAAGGTATTGGGAATTCGGTGTTTATAGTTACGAAAGAACATAACAACGCCTTCGAGCGCGACCTCGGAAAGCGCTGCGCGCTTCCTTCGGCGCCTCAAGGCGAACGTTATGCACCTCTGCGACGCAATCTGTCGCTCAGGTCGCCTAAGCTGAAAGAGCAATGAGCAAAAAGGAAAAGGTATGTCAAATTTCGATCAAAATTTTGAAACTGCACGTCTTGCTTCGTTGGCCGAACAACATTCAGACATTGTAAAAGTTACAGGAGAGGTGGCTTTCCGTGCGGAAGATGATGAAGACCGCTTGAGTGGTACTTCTTGGACACTTGAAGAAGATATTTTCGATCAGGTTACGGAGTCTGGTTTTAAGCTGCATCTGATTGAGCTTCTCGATGCTTTTATTGCGCACCGAGGCCAATGTAATGAGTTGCCCAAAAAAGAAGGGATAGTTCGTTTTGGTGATGGTGATTTGAGCATTGAGTGGCTGCCTGATGGGTCTACCCATTTATCAGATCATCTGGGTACGGAGTAGTAGGTTTGATTACAAAGCATGACTTGCCATCTTTGGTGACCAAATTTGAGCGCCTACCGGGTCAAATCAATGAGCTTTCAAGGTCCGCTTTTGAAAATGTTTATGGTTCGAAAGTGGCTGCTCAGGCAAAAAACATAGTCTATTTTTTCTTGTCCTCAAAGCCAGTGCCTCGCCTCAATGGAGAGAGTTGCATCCTTTACATAGGCCAAACAAAAACCAGCTTCAAATCCAGATATTTCCGCCATGCAAACCTGCATGCCACATCGAAAGCCAACTCGTTGAAATTTGACATGGTAATAAAAAATTACGGGGCAATAGAAATCGCCTTTTGTGATTATCGCAAGTTTGGCGACACTCTGCTTGGTGCTGAAGGGCAGTTTTTGTGGTGGTACTTTCAAAATCACGGTGAGTATCCGCCAATAAACTACACCAAAAGTAAAGTCAGAATAGATGCTGTCAGTGCATAACAAGGCCATTAAATTCGCTCCCTGCGGTCGCCGGACGCTCGTTCCTCGCGCCGTTTATGGCGGGCGTTATGCGCAAGCACGCGGTTCGTTGGAGTGGCGCATGATGTCTTGACTAACCACGGATATTGTGGAAGTCTCGATCGCGAGAAGTAAGGTGATAGTGGGTTGGCGCCCTGTCAACCCTGTCAAG
>JALNZT010000010.1 GCA_023229135.1 Bacteroidales bacterium | reverse complement strand
ACGGGTGGCTTGGACGCAGCCTTATGGGGAAATGATATTGGAGAAGGCATGTTGTGGGGAGCCACTGGAGGAGCTATATTTACAACTTTCACCTCTGAGAACTTTAGTAATTTGACTAAAGGAGAAGGTTTTTATACCAACAAGAATGTTTTTAATAGTATGATGGAGAAAGGTATGGATAAACAGGCAATACTTGATTATTTTGGCTTTGAAGGTAGTTACAAACCAAATAAATCAGCTGGTGCAGAATATGTTGAAGGAAAAGCTTATTATGGATCTACAAAACCTTCAGATGGTCAAATTTCTTATGGCGATTTAGCTTTCAGCTCTTATGATAATCTTAGAGGAACATATCAGAAAGAGCTTTACACAAGTCTTAAAGTTAGAAATGGATTAGGAGTTGACACATTTACACTAGATGGATTGGAACACATGAAATATTTCCCTGAAGAAGCAAAAGGTTTTTATAATTCATTTAAAAATAATGGATTATATCCAAATTCAACCTTTAATTATTTAGGTCAAGCTAATGCATATTGGTCTCAAATGTATGGAGTTTCAATAGTTGAAAGAAAATGGTATCACTTTATTTATAAAATCCCAAGAAGATGGTAAGATTAATATTTGTATTTGTGTTAATTACAAACTTTTGTTATGCTCAAGACACAATCAAAGAGATTGAAATTGTCAATGCTATTCAATCTTGGCCTCAATTTAATGGAAGGATTGATGAGTTCGTTAAACAAAGCATTTCTTATCCTGAAAAAGCAATTACTGACTCAATAAAAGGAGTAGTTTATGTTACTTTTTGGGTAGATACTTTAGGGTTTACTTATGATCACAAAGTCGCAAATGGGATTAAGGAGCTTAATGAAGAAGCATTAAGAATTGCTAAAACGATAAATTTCAATAAACCAGCATATCAAAATGGTGACCCTGTAAAAGTTCTATATACACTTCCCATAAGGTTTGAATTAAGCAACGTTGGCAAGAAAAAACAGAGAAAAGATTGCAGGTAATATAAATGTGTTTTGATGAGGTTGAAATATTTGACTTTCTAGTTTCAACCTCATTATTTTTTCTGTTGTACAAGCTCTTCAACCAACTTCTCCAACTGCTGTATGCGGCTAAGCAGGGTGGTACGTTCGGTTTCGGCTAAAGTATGATAGTGGTTAACGATGTTTCCACCATGGTTATATTCACTATTGTTGTAAAAAACCATATTGTCATTAAAGTTCATTAAGAAAACATGATCCACCTCAAGCACAACGGCAATCTGCTGCATACGCTGTATATCAAATTTAGTTTGTCCGTTTTCGATGCGGCTATAGCTTACCTGCGAGATGCCCAGGCACTCTGCCATTTACTTCTGGGTGTAGTTGCGTAACTCGCGTATCTTCTTAATCTTTTTATATCCAAAATAGCCCTTTTTAAAAACTGGAATAGAGGCCGATATAAATGTCACCACACAAAAAAAGGCTGCCCGAATCCATTCAGGCAGCCCTTTTTAATATTTATTTAGAAAACTTATTCGATAGTAAGTTTCTGGTTTTTAAGCTGTCCGTCAATTTGCATTTTTGCAATATACAATCCTTTGGGGAGCTTGTTAATCATGTCATTCAGCCTGTGTGTTCCGGCTTGCAGCATACCAAAGTCGCGCTGAGCAAGTTGCTTACCGCTGATGTCGTAAATGCTTACCGATACATCGGCTGATTTGCTTAGTTCAAGGTTTAAGGCACGCTGCGCTCCAACAGGATTAGGATACAGTTGGGCTGTGCTTTCGTTTTCAATCTCCTGCTGACCAACATAGCCGTAAGCAAACTGATTACGTTCCAGAGAACCAAATGCCTGACCGGTGAATAAAGGATCATTACCTTCGCCAATAACGGCGTAATATCCTGTTCCATTGTTGCAGCATATTCCGTTTCCACCGGCATCATGAATCACAAATTCGTAACATCCCAGATCGCTAACTTCCAGTGGGATGGTCAGTGTAGTACTCGGTGTGCTGTAAGGGCCACCTGATTGAATAACTTCACCATTGGTATTAAATAATTCCCAAGTTGTTTCTTCAGGAGACTTGTCCAACAATATGAAAAGGAATAAATCAACACCATTTACATTAATTGATTCTACGAAGTCAAAAGTCTCCGCATTATTTTTTGGATAATCATCAACCTGGCCATTAGTCTGGCTTATCACGATATCCAATTCATTTTCAGCCTGCAAATCAAATGTAATCTCGCCTGCATCAACAGTTGCAGTTTCCAAAAAGCTGAGGTTTCCACTCCAATCTGTTGTGTGTACTAAAGTACCATTTATATGGAATTCAATTGTTGCATTGGTCAGCATATCCGAACCGTAATTCGTGATTGTGGCTTGAGGTTCCATGGTGCTGCTGCAGTTAGATGAAGTGGCGTTTGAAATGGTTTTAACGGCAGCATCATTGGCATAAATAGGCACAATCTGCTCTGTGCTGCTGTTGGCTGCCTGATGCACGTGTTTGCTGTTGTTGTCCTGTACAAAACCAACGGCTGCAATTTGATCTATCTCGTAAACGTTTTGTAGTTCCCAGGCTGTTTCAACAAAGAAATAATCATCCTTTTCAAAATCTGGAAGTGAGGTGCCAGCTTTGGAAGGGATAAGGGCTTTCATTACGTTACGAAAAACTTTTTCGCCATTAGAACCGGGAGGCGATGTGAAGTTTATTTCTTTCTCAATAACCGCTATATGCGCTACCAAATTGCCACTAACAGCCTGGTCGGCCCGTATAAGCATGGTAACATACACACTATCCTGATCATCACTCAGGCGGTGTTGCAGCTGAATTTCGAGTGGAGAAGTGTTGGCGGAATAATTATTCAGCATGGCTTGGCTAATTTGTGAGGGCGTACCATGAAAATAATTGCCACTTAAATACACATGGGGTACGGAGTTGATGCTGTAATAATTTTTTCTTGCGCTATTGTCGCCGGGGTTATGGTGATACATGGGGTCGTTACCGGCTCCGGGCCAGTTCATGTGGTACTTAATGGAGGTTATGATGTCTTCATTGTTGTGAAGTAAGACATCAAAAGCAGGGTTTTGAGCTGCGCAGGGGCCGCAGGTCGAGCTTGTAAAGCCTTCGGCCAACAGCATTCTGCTCACTTGAGCGGATAAAAGCACTGGCATCAAAGCCAGTAAAATAGTTAAGGTGTAAATCTTTTTCATGGGTTTATTAAATTTAGGTATTCAGGTATTGCAAAGCTAAAAATTTTATTATTGCAAATATACTACTAAACAGACAACACTTTCGCTCTTTAGGTTGTCTTTAAACGATTAAGGCATCAGAATTAATTGCTAAAGTTTACCTTAATCTACACAGTAAAAAAAATTGCACGATCTTTGTAACAAATTAAGCTTATCATTAATACAAAATCCCATGAAAAAATTAGTACTTCTTTTAACTTTGTTAATTGGCACAGGCTATTATGCTTCTGCACAATCACTTAGCATGCATCTTGATGGTGTTCAGATTGAAAACGGCCAAGATATTTATATTAATGGTGAACTGTCAGGAGATCAATTTGAAGAATTTTTGGCACACATGCTTGTCAAAAATAATACAGATCGTGATATTCCCGTAAAAGCCCGTCGCGATAATATGGATGTGGTTGAAGGCTCTATGAATTACCTTTGCTGGGTTTCATGTTTTGCCAATGATGTTGTTGAATCACCTGATGCCTATAATCTGGCTGCCGGTGAAACAACCTCGGATCAAATCTTTGCCGGACATTATGCGCCGCAAGGTAAGGCCGGAACTTCTACCGTCAAATACACCTTCTTTAATGAGAACAATCCTGACGACAATATTTTCTTTATCGCCCACTTCATTATTCGTGCAACTTCGCAGTCACTCAGCATGCATCTCGATGGTGCTGAAATTGAAAATGGTCAGAGCATTTATGTTAATGGTGAGATTACGAATGATCAGTTTGAAGAATTCTTAGTGTATATGCTCGTCAAAAATAATTCAGACCGCGATATACCTGTTAAAGCCCGCCGCGAAGACGTGGACGTGGTTGACGGCACCATGAATTACTTATGCTGGGTCACTTGTTTCGGTAATGATATTTTTGAATCACCCGATGCCTATGTTCTAACTGCCGGTGAAATGACTTCAGAGGAAATCTTTGCTGGACACTATATGCCACAAGGTCAAGCCGGAACTACCACTGTGAAGTATACTTTCTTTAATGAAAATGACCCTGAAGATAATATTTTCTTTATTGCTCATTTCGTAGGTAGCCCAACTTCTGTAAATGACATTTTGGCAAAATCAGTGATTAGCGATGTTTACCCTAATCCCGCCAGCCAAGTGGTATCTTTCGACTATAATTTGCCTGTAGAGGTAAAATCAGCCGAAGTTACTTTGTTTAACTTGTTGGGTCAGAAGGTTGTTTCACAGCCCATTAACGATTTTGCCGGTAAACTTCAAATCAATGTTTCTGATTTGCCTGAGGGTGTTTATTTTTACAGCCTTAGGCTCAATCAGCAAAACGCTGTAACGAAAAAATTAATCATACGTCGCTAATCCCAGAGAATTTTTCGATTTTATAAGTGAAAAAAAGCCGGTTTATCAGTAAGCCGGTTTTTTTAGTGATTACCGAAAACGTTTGTTATTTTAGTCAGCTAAATAAATCAGCAGTCAGATTTTGTATTTAAAGGCTTGAACAACACGTCAAAAACCTGATTTTATATCAGCTGCTTCACGTAATACTTCAAATCAAAGCGTATTATTTTTTATATTTGTCTTATTTTTGCATGATTAGGCGGTGGCTGTCCTATCGTGATATGTTTTAATTTGTGAGCCATATTGATTGAATAATCAATTTTATAAACACAGGATTACTGAACCAAAAATGACCTACTATGGGTATTAAACAGAAAACCTCGGAACTTCAACGCCGTATGCGCGACGCATTAATGGGCGGTGGTGACAAAGCAATCGAAAAGCAAAAAGCTATTGGAAAGCTTACTGCCCGCGAACGTATTATCGCCTTGCTTGATCCTAAATCTTTTCACGAGTATGACCTCTTTGTAGAACATGCCGCGAAAGATTTTGATATGGATAAAAAATACCTTCCCGGCGATGGGGTAATCACCGGAACGGGTACCCTGAGTGGCCATCCTGTTTGTATTTATGCACAGGACTTTACCGTTGCAGGTGGCTCGCTGGGTTGGATGCACGCCAAAAAAATCACCAAAATCATGGATCATGCCATGAAACTGAAGGTGCCGATTATCGGCATCAACGACTCCGGTGGCGCGCGTATTCAGGAAGGTGTTAACTCGCTGGCCGGTTATGGCGAGATATTTTATCGCAACACCCAATCTTCAGGTGTTATCCCTCAAATCTCTGTTATTCTGGGGCCTTGCGCCGGTGGAGCGGTTTATTCGCCGGCACTCACCGACTTCGTGTTCGTGGTCGAAAATATCTCCAAGATGTTTATTACCGGTCCCGAAGTAATTAAAACCGTACTCGGCGAAGAAATCTCTATGGAAGAGCTTGGCGGTGCTCGCGTTCATTCCGAAATTACTGGTAATGCTCATTTTTTTGCTGAAAGTGAAGAAGAATGCTTTAGCCAAATCAAACAGCTGATGAGTTTTATTCCATGGAATAATATGAAAAAAGCTGAGAAGTTTCCTAAAAAAGCACCAAAAACCAGAAGTTATAAAATCGATACCATTTTACCTACCGATCCCAGGCTTCCTTATGATGTGCGCGATGTGATAAAAGCTTTGACTGACGATTCAGAGTTTTTGGAAGTACAGGAGCTTTTTGCTGCTAATATCGTTATTGGTTTCGCACGCGTAAATGGCGATACAGTTGGCTTTGTGGCCAATCAGCCAAATGTTTTAGCGGGTGTGCTCGACGTGGATTCGTCTGATAAAGCCGCCCGTTTTATCCGTTATTGCAACGCTTTCAATGTGCCGCTTGTTACTTTGGTTGACCTTCCCGGCTATCTGCCCGGCGTTGATCAGGAGCATGCCGGTGTTATCCGCCACGGCGCAAAAGTGCTTTACGCCTATTCGGAAGCTACCGTCCCAAAAATCACCGTCATTATGCGCAAGGCATATGGTGGCGGATATATTGCCATGTGCTCACATCACCTGCGTGCTGATTTTGTGTTTGCCTGGCCTACTGCCGAAATCGCCGTTATGGGCCCTGAAGGTGCTGCAAATATCATCTTCAGAAAAGAAATTCAATCTGCCGAAAATCCGGACGAAATGCGGAAACTGAAGGTAGAAGAATATAAAAAGAAATTTGCTAATCCTTATGTTGCTGCGGCTTATGGCTATATTGATGCCGTTATTGAGCCCGCCGAAACGCGCCGCATGTTGATGCACTCGCTGGATATTTCCAAAGATAAAATCGTAGAAGTTCCTATGAAAAAACATGGAGTTCCACCATTTTAATTAAGGGCTATACGATTCATTTTAAGCTTTTATCAAAAATTTTAAGTTTACACAGCTTTTTAAATCTATTTTTAGCTTATGAAAAAGGAAAATCCGGCAGAACAAAAACCGAAATATGAGACGCTTATAATCGATAATGTTAAGTACAAAACAACATTAACGAAAAAATACATCAACAAAAAGCCCTTTAGTGAAAAAGTTCTCGGTAATATGACAGCGTTCATACCGGGAACCATTACAGAGGTGTTTGTTACTCAAGGTCAACGCGTGGAAGAAGGTGATCCACTTGTGGTTTTGGAAGCCATGAAGATGCTTAACGAAATCCGTGCTCCTTTTGCAGGTGAAGTAAAACAGCTGTTGGTAGAGCCCGGTCAGCGGGTTTCAAAAAATCATTTACTTGTAGAAGTTGTTTCTTCTTGAGTAAAACTACTGTTTTCACTGTCAATAATATCCAACACCTCATCGCGGCCAAGCCCGGTTTCTGAGGAGGTGGAAATTGTTATTGGCAGTGCTTCCCAGTTTTTCAACAACTCATTCTTGAAGATTGTTATCTGTTTAGAAGCCATTCCCTTGCTCAATTTGTCTGTTTTTGTGAAAATCAGCACAAAAGGGATTCCTTGTTGGCCTAAGTCATTAATAAATTCAAGATCAATCTTTTGAGGAGGAATTCGACTGTCGATAAGTACGAAAAGATAAACCAGGTTGCTGCGTTTTTGCAAATATTCCTTGAGCATTTCCACCCATTTTTCGCGTTCGGTGCGCGATCGTTTTGCGAAACCATAGCCGGGCAAGTCAACCAGATACCAGCTTTCGTTGATTAAAAAATGATTGATGGTGATGGTTTTGCCTGGTTTTGACGAGATTTTGGCCAGCTTTTTCTTGCCGGTCAACATATTTATCAGCGAGGACTTTCCAACGTTCGACCTTCCGATAAAGGCGTATTCGGGCAGATTATCTGGCGGTAGTTTATCAACTTCCGTATTGCTTTGTATAAAATTAGCTTCAGAGATTATCATGAGAGGTGCACGGGTTTTTCTCCTTTTTCAAAATGTAGGTGACGGTCTTTTTTGATGCCGTAAATATCATCGATTGTAAGGATGATTCCTGTTTCCTCTACCTCACCAAAGGAAGTGTTTAATGCTGTGCCAAAGGTGCGCATGGTTGAAGAAAGATTCATATAAGCATTCACCAAAGGAGGTATATTGTGTTTGCGTTCACGTACCTTTTGAACCAGAATTTTATAGTTTTCTTCGTAATTTTTTCCGGTAAATACCTTTTCTAATTCGGATAGACTGTGATGGTAAGGCATTGGATTATAGGGATAAACAAGTTTGTCCGGATCAGGGAAAAAGCGGTTTAAGAAGTACAGTATCAGGTCGCGGGCAAATTTATCGTAATGAGGATACATGGTAACTTTCCCAAAGAAATATTTGGAATGAGGATATTCTTGTATGAGCGATCCCAAGCCGTCCCATAAATTGTCTAAGGCAAAAATACCCTTGCGGATATTGTTCATGGGTTGATAAAAAGGCTGTACAAACGACCGTCCCAGTTCAATCGTTTTAGGAATAAACTCTTTGATAAACTGATCAGAATAGTGAAAAAGTTTGGCGGCCGGTGTTTGCACTTTACCATGCGCGTCAATGGGTAAATTTTTACAGTCAACAAAACGATAACCACCCATAATGGCCTTGTCTTCAGGATTCCACACTATCAATTGTTTAAAGCTATAAGGTCCTTGGTCAAAATCGTCGATGTCGATGGGTTTGCCTGTTCCTCCGCCGGAATCTCTAAAAGTGATTTCGCGCAAGCGGCCAATTTCCTGCATCACATTGGGCGAGTCCTGGTCGGAAATAATATAAATTTCGTTGTTTCCATTGTTTGTTTTTCTGAAAAACCTATCCTGAGTAAGTTCAGAATAAATGGTTTCAACGGGGACAGGTGGTATTATTGGTTTCATGTTAAAAAAATTAGCATTTAAAAAAGCGTGTAGTTTTCCGTCGGGTCAAATATTAAATCAGGGTTTTTAGGTAGTTGATAGATGTAATTTCTGAGCTGCGTGGCCCATTCTTTATCAGTGCGCGTTTTGTCGAAAGTTTCGTAGCTCACAGGTGTACCAAAAGTGATGATAATTTTTTTGTCTTTCTGTTTAAAAAACTCATCTGCCAGGTATAACATCTCAAAGTTGGCTTTGATGCCAAGCGATTTACGAATATTTGACAGTCCGTAAAAAAAGTTAGAGTTTCTGCCTGCAATATGTGTTGGTACAATTGTTCGTTGATATCTTTTCGCCTTTGTCAAGAAGGTTTTTTTCCATTCCAAGTCGTAAATTTTACCGCCCTTTTTGCGCGAAACAAGTCCAAAAGGAAAATAGCAAATACTGTCGTTGCCTTCAAAAGTTTCATTTAAAATCCGGATATTTTCTGCATTGCTGCCGTGTTTATTAATGGGAATAAAAAGCGGTTTCAGGTTTTCGAGGTAAAGTAAAATATCATTGACAGGAAAGCGGATATCTTGCCGTTTTTTACCTAGAGCCTGCATCAATGCGATGCCATCGAGGCCGCCAAGTGGATGGTTAGAGGCGACAATAATCCGCTCGGAAACCGGAATTTTTTCCAAGCCAATCACTTCTACCTCCGGATCAAACTCTTCCATGATTGCATCCACGAAATCAAGACCGTAGCGGTGTTTTGAGCGTTTAATTAAACGGTTAATCTGTTCCTGGTGTATGATGCGCTTGATGTAGCTATACACGAAACCAGGAATAAGTGCAGACAGGCGTGGATTTTTTTGGTTAAATACACGTTCCACATCAATCAAATTCTGGTCTTGCTGAGGGACAGACTGCTGCGTTTCTTTCATAGTTCACTTACGGCTTTTCGTTACAAAAATAGCTAAAATGATGATGTAATGGGCTACAAAATTTTCTCAAGCTCCCATCTGTCTGATTTTGTGTTTTTTCCATTTTAATTGGTAATAAAACGTATTCATTATCAAGTGATAAGCTTTTATGCCACTTTCTTGCATTTTTTAAAACGCTTTGTAACAGGTGATTACGCTAAAATTTCAAATTATTTTCAGCTTTTTTGTAACATTTGATAACTTTTGTGGTATAAAATGGGGTAATGTGGGAAAAAATGCACTAATTTTACCTCACTAATTGACAAATTTTTGAATTACCCAATCGGACAATATCAATGTAAGCTGGATGCCAAGGGAAGACTGATGCTTCCGGCAGATTTCAAGGAGCAACTTGGCGGCCTTGCAGGGGAGGGTTTTGTGCTTCGGCCAGGTCTTTTTAGCAAGTGTCTAGAGCTTTATACTATGAGCGATTGGGTACAAACGCAGGATAAGTTGCGTTCGTTGAATCAATTTGTGCGGTCGAATGTAGAACTTGTACGTAAGTACAATGCCGGAGCCAAAATGGTAAAAATTGATGGCTCAGGGCGTTTGCAGATTCCCAAAAACCTGATTGATTCAGGTGGCTTGCAGAAGGAGGTAGTACTCACTTCTCTCACTGTCAAAATGGAGCTTTGGGATAAAGCGTCGTACGATGAGGAAATCAACCGCATGGATGAAGACGCATTCGAAAGATTGGCAACAGAGAAACTGGGTAATACCGACCAAACGAGCTAAAAATATATGTACCACAAACCAGTCATGCTTCACGAATCAGTGGAAGGCTTGCAGGTGAAACCTGATGGCCTTTATGCCGATGTAACCTTTGGCGGAGGCGGCCATGCCCGTGCCATAATGGAGAAGTTGGGCAATGGACGGCTGTTTGGTTTTGATCAGGACAAAGATGCGCAGGCCAATGCCATTGCTGATGATCGTTTTACTTTTATACCTCATAACTTTCAGTACCTCAGTAATTTTGTGCGTATGTATGGCGTTGAGCAGCTCGATGGTATTTTTGCCGATTTGGGCGTTTCCTCACATCAGTTTGATGTGGCCGAAAAAGGCTTCTCTACCCGTTTTGAAGGTGCGCTGGATATGCGGATGGATCAAAATAGCGCCAAATCTGCTGCTGATATTGTGAACACATACGATCAGGAACAGCTCACGACTTTGTTTAGAAAATATGGCGAACTGCCAAACGCCTGGAATATGGCCGGACATATTGTTGCTTACCGCCAAAATCAAGCCATAAAATCTACCACAGACCTCAAAACTGCCATTGAAAAAAGCTTGCCAAAGCACAAGGAATTTAAGGTGCTGGCACAGGTTTTTCAGGCCTTGCGCATCGAGGTAAATGAAGAACTGAAAGTACTGGAAATTTTCCTCGAACAATGTGCGCCACTGCTCAAACCCGGCGGAAGATTAGTGGTAATTTCTTACCACTCGCTCGAAGACAGACTGGTGAAAAATTTTATGCGTTCAGGCCGTGCTGATGGCGTGATTGAAAAAGATTTTTTCGGTCGACCACAAACACCTTATGAGCTCATTAGCCGCAAACCGATTATCCCTACAACACCTGAAATAGAAGAAAATAACAGATCAAGAAGTGCCAAACTTAGAATAGCACAAAAGAAATAAGATGGAAAAAAGAACCAATGAATTAATAGAAAAGCACGAGGCGCCCCCTCAGGCAGAACCAAAAATCAAAAAGCAACGCAGTCTTTTTGGGAAGTTCTTTCTGGAGGTGCTTGGCGGTGATTTTTTGGCCTATAGCTGGGTCAGAAAGCAAACCAGTTACGTGTTTTTTCTGGCTGCTATAGCATTGGTTTATATCGGTAACAGCTATTATACCGAGGGTATGAGTCGGAAAATTGACGACTTAAACCGCGAGCTTAAAGAGCTGCATTACGAGTATATTTCTACAAAATCTGATCTGATGCAGCAGACCAAACAATCCGAGATTGCAAGAAAACTTAAAAATTCAGGGCTAAAAGAATCGACGGAGCCTGTTAAGAAATTGATCATCAAAATGGAGGATTACGATTGATGGATGAGAAAAAAGACATATTGTGGCGGGTTTACCTGTTGTATGTAGTGATGCTCATCTTCGGACTGGCGATTGTTTTCCGCATTGGCTGGATTCAGCTTACAAAAGGCGAACAGCTTAGGGCGCAGGCGCAAAAGCAAGAGCTGAAATTTTTCAGCGTCCAAGCTTTGCGCGGAAATGTGTTGTCCGATGATGGTGCTTTATTAGCCACTTCGGTGCCGGTTTTTGAGGTCCGCCTGGATATTGCTTCCACGCTGATTGATCAACCGTTTTTTGATTCAAAAGTTGATTCGCTGGCGTTCTTACTTTCTGAACTTTTTAAGGATAATTCCAAAGCAGCCTATCTGCACGATCTCAAAACTGCGCGCAAACAAGGCAACCGTTATTTTTTGTTGCATAGCCGCGCCACTTTTTCTCAAGTGAAAAAATTGCGCAGCTTCCCGATTTTGAAACGGGGCAAATACAGAGGCGGCCTGATTTTGATTCCACATGATAAACGTGAAAAGCCTTTCCGGGAGCTCGCGAGCCGAACAATTGGATATGAAAATGAAAGCGAAGATTTGTTTGTGGGCATCGAGGGCGCTTACCATCAGGAGCTGAAAGGAATTGACGGCAAACAACTGAAACGCCGGATAAACAATGGAGATTGGAAACCCATGTTTGACGATAATGAGGTGGAGCCGCAAAACGGAAAAGATGTGGTGACAACGATCGACATCAACATACAAGATGTGGCTGAGGATGCGCTGCGTCGCAATTTGATTGAAAACAACGCCGAAGAAGGCTGTGCGGTGCTGATGGAAGTGGCTACCGGAAAAATTAAAGCCATCGCTAACCTGAGTTGGGACAAGGCATCGGGGGCTTATCGGGAAAAATATAATTATGCACTGGCCGAGAGTGTTGAGCCGGGTTCTACTTTTAAATTGGCTTCGATGATGGCGCTGCTTGAAGATGCTAAAGTGAAACTGAGCGACACCATTGATATTGGCAGGTCGGGCTACACTGTATATTTTAACAGAACGATGCGTGATGTTTATCCCATCCGCAACGGCAGAATTACGGTGCGGGAAGCTTTCGAAAAGTCGTCGAATGTGGCCATTAGCCGACTCGTTTATGAGGCCTATAAAGAAAATCCGGAAAAGTTTGTGGAACGCCTCTACGGGATGTCGCTCAACAACCCGCTTGGGATGGATATTGCCGGTGAAGGCAAGCCGTATATCAAGCATCCACGCGATAAAAAATATTGGTATGGCACCACACTTCCCTGGATGTCAATTGGATATGAGCTGAGTATGACGCCTTTGCAAATCCTGACTTTTTATAATGCGGTGGCCAACGATGGCAAAATG
Organism: Bacteroidales bacterium; assembly: GCA_023229135.1. GTDB lineage: Bacteria > Bacteroidota > Bacteroidia > Bacteroidales > F082 > UBA5536. Next base: position 101,964 of record JALNZT010000010.1, on the reverse strand, counting down.
GTGAAGCCTATTTTCGTTGAAGAAATTCGGCAGGGCGTGAATGTAGTGAAGCATTTTGAAACCACTGTGATCAATAAATCTATCGCTTCCCGCTCCACCATCGACTCTGTGAAAAGCCTGATGGAAGGGGTGGTGCAAAATGGTACGGCGCGGTACCTGAAAAGCAGCTCCTTCACCATCGCCGGAAAAACCGGGACAGCACAAATTGCAAGTGGGAAAACCGGCTACAACAAAACGAATTACACCGCTTCTTTTGTAGGATATTTCCCTGCTTCAAACCCAAAATATAGCTGTATCGTTGTAGTCAGCAATCCCTCATCCGGGAAAATTTATGGAGGAGCGGTATCCGCACCCGTCTTTAAAGAAATTGCCGATAAAATTTATGCTACCCGCTTAAATATTCACGACGAAACAAAAGATAAACCCGTAGAAACAAGTGTTTTGGCGATAACCGGTGTGCCGCTTTTTCACGAAGATGCTGCCAGTTTGTACGAAGCCCTTGAAGTACCGTTTCAGAATACTTCTAAGGGAGCAGTTTGGCTCAATGCCAAAGCAGATTCACTGGGCTTGGCTTTGCGAAGCATCAACTACCGCGAAAATCTTATTCCTAATCTAAGAGGCATGAACGCGCGCGATGCTGTGTTTTTACTTGAAAATATGGGGATGAAAGTGCAGTTGAGCGGACATGGGCAGGTGGCCTGGCAATCGATAAATGCCGGAAATACCCCTGTGAAAGGACAAATGATCGAACTAAAACTCTTGAATTTGTGATGAAGAAGAGCGTGTCAGATATAATTTATAAATGCCCGGTGCGCGATGTGGCCGGCGATACCTCTACAAACGTGGATGCCTTGTTTTTTGATTCCCGTGAAGTAGCACCGGGAAGCTTGTTCTTTGCTGTTAAAGGCCAGCTTTCTGATGGGCATTTGTTTATAAATCAAGCGATTGAAAATGGTGCTGTGGCTGTGATTTGCGAAAAAATGCCCAACCAACTTCATCAAAATGTCACTTATATCCGTGTCGAAAACGCCGCTTACAGCCTGGCGCTGGCAGCTGCTAACTTTTATGAGCATCCTTCACAAAAACTCAAGCTGGTTGGCGTAACCGGTACGAATGGCAAAACAACTATCGCAACTTTGTTGCACCAATTGTTTACTGATAACGGCTTTAAGGTTGGGTTGCTTTCGACCATTGAAAATAAAATTGGACAAAATATCCTATCCGCATCACACACAACACCGGATTCGCTAAGCCTGAACAAGCTTTTGAGCGAGATGGTTAGCCAAGGCTGCGATTATGCTTTTATTGAAGTGAGTTCGCATGCCATTGATCAGTTTCGGGTGGCAGGATTGCGTTTTGCCGGTGGAATTTTTAGCAACCTCACCCACGATCACCTGGATTACCACGGAAGTTTTCAAGCCTATCGCGATACCAAAAAAAGTTTTTTCGATTGGTTGCCTGCAACTGCTTTTGCACTCATCAATCTCGACGACAAAAACGGTCGCTTTATGGTGCAAAATACTAAAGCGAAAATTTGTACCTATTCGCTTCAATATGAATCAGATTACCGGGCAAAAGTGCTCGAAAATACTTTTGAAGGACTTTTGCTGCTCGTCAATGGAGAAGAAGTTTCTACCCGTTTGGCCGGTGCTTTCAATGCGTATAATTTGCTTGCAATTTATGGAGCAGCCCGTCAGTTGGGGCTTTCGGAGATCGAAACGCTGGAAGGTTTGAGTATGCTCAGATCTGCCTCCGGACGTTTTGATCTGGTTTATCATCCCAGTGGCATCACCGGTATTGTGGATTATGCACATACGCCCGATGCGCTGCTGAATGTATTGAAAACCATCGATCAGGTGCGGACCCACAACGAGCGGCTGATTACGGTGGCCGGTGCCGGTGGCGACCGCGACACCAGCAAACGCCCTGAAATGGCGCGAATCGCTGCAACATACAGCAATAAACTGCTGCTCACTTCTGATAACCCGCGAACTGAAGCTCCTGAAAAAATTATTGCCGATATGCGCAAAGGCGTTGAGCCAGCACATTTTAATCGGGTGCTAGCAATTACCGATCGCAAAGAAGCCATCAGAACGGCTGTGGCGCTGGCAAATAAAGGAGACATCATTTTGGTGGCTGGGAAAGGCCACGAAAAATACCAGGAAATCAATAAGGTGAAGTATCCTTTTGACGACCTGGAAGTACTGAAAGAAGCTTTAAATCAAAGACTTGTATAGTTATGTTATATTATCTTTTTTCATACCTCGATCAATATTTTGACTTACCCGGAGCGGGCATGTTTCAGTACATTTCCTTTAGGGCTGCTGCTGCTGTGATTACCTCGCTCGTGATTTCTTTGGTTTTTGGCAAGCGCTGGATCACTTATCTCAACAAAAGGCAGGTGGGCGAAATTGTTCGTGATCTGGGTCTTGAAGGTCAAAAAGAGAAACAGGGAACACCAACAATGGGCGGGCTGATTATCCTGGCTTCTATCGTGATTCCCACTTTGCTTTTTGCGGATTTGGCTAATGTTTATATCATTTTAATGCTGTTTACTACGATATGGTTAGGCGGACTGGGATTCTACGACGACTATATTAAAGTGTTCAAGCAGGATAAAAAAGGTCTTTCGCCCCGACTGAAAATTACCGGACAGGTGATTTTGGGTTTGGTAGTTGGCCTGGTGATGTATTTTGATGATGCGGTTGTGATGCGCGAAAAGCCGGTGCAAGTGCAACAGATTGTGCAGGAAATGCCACAAACCGGGAAGCAAAGTCGTTTTACGCTTTCCGAACACCGCTCAACGAAAACCACAATCCCTTTTATAAAAAACAATGAATTTGATTATGCTGTTCTGCTCAAATGGATGGGCGGAGATTACCGCCAATGGGCATTTCTGATCTTTATTCCATTCGTTATTTTGATCATCACAGCGGTTTCCAACGGTGCGAACTTAACCGATGGCATGGACGGATTGGCGGTTGGCACCTCGGCGATAATCGGGGTGACGTTAGGGATTTTAGCCTGGGTTTCGGGCAACTTTATTTTTGCTGATTACCTCAATATCATGTACTTACCAAATACGGGCGAACTCACCATTTTCATCAGTGCCTTTGTGGGAGCCAACATTGGTTTTATGTGGTATAATTCGTATCCGGCGCAAGTGTTTATGGGCGATACAGGAAGTCTGGCGTTAGGCGGCATCATTGCGGTGTTCGCCATTCTTATCCGGAAAGAGCTACTCATCCCGATACTTTGTGGCATTTTTCTGGCCGAAAGTCTCTCGGTGCTTTTGCAGGTCAGTTATTTCAAATATACACGCAAAAAATTTGGTGTAGGCAAGCGTATTTTCCTGATGGCGCCGCTGCATCACCACTATCAAAAACAGGGTTATCCTGAACCAAAAATCGTTCAACGATTTCTAATCGTGGGCATTATGCTCGCGGTTTTAACCATTATCACCTTAAAAGTCAGATAATTGTGAAAGCATTAAAGCATAAATATCACCAAATAGCAGTACTTGGCGCCGGCGAAAGCGGTTGCGGTGCTGCCATCCTTGCCAAAAAGCAGGGCATGGAGGTATTTGTGTCTGATGCCGGAAAAATTACAGAAAAATTTAAACAGTTTTTGCTCGAAAATAATATCCCGCACGAGGAACTCCAGCATACCGAGAAACGGATTTTGCAAGTAGATCTAATCATTAAAAGTCCCGGAATTCCCGAAGAGGCTGGCGTTATACAAAAAATTAGAAAAGCCGGCATTAATCTGGTCTCCGAAATTGAGTTTGCGAGCTGGTTTACCAATGCTTTTTTGATTGCAGTAACGGGCTCCAACGGCAAAACCACAACGACCGCTTTACTTGGCCATATCATGAGAAACGCAGGACTGGATGTTTGCGTAGCCGGAAATATCGGACGTAGCTTTGCTGCTGCTTTGGCCGAGAGCGATCACACCTATTTTGTGCTGGAAATCAGTAGCTTTCAGCTTGATGATATCGTGGATTTTAATCCGGACATTGCCGTTTTGCTCAATATCACACGCAATCATTTAGATCGCTACCAAAATAGTTTTGAGGCTTACACGGCTTCGAAGATGCGGATTATAAAAAATCAGACCACTGAAAACTGCCTGATTTTTAATGCCGATGATGCGCTTATTCAATCCGAATTAGTGAAACATCCCGCGCAGGCAAAATTATTTCCAATAAGTATTGAAAAAGAAATTAAAACTCAGGGTGCTTTCGCGAGCAACAACCTGATAAACATACATGTAAATCAAACAAATTTTAATATGACAATCGAACAATTAGCTTTACAAGGCAAGCACAATACCTATAATTCGATGGCCGCAGGTGTAACGTCCAAATTGCTCCAAATCCGCAGTGAATCGCTGAAGCAGAGCATGTCGGATTTTCAAAATATCGCTCATCGCATTGAATACGTAGCCAATGTGCACGGAATTTCTTATTTTAACGACTCGAAAGCTACTACTGTAAACGCTACCTGGTTTGCCCTCGAAAGTATGACAAAACCTGTGATCTGGATTGCGGGCGGCATTGATAAAGGAAACGATTACACTGCTCTGCTGCCATTGGTACGCGACAAAGTGAGGGCGCTGGTTTGTCTGGGTCGCGACAACCAAAAGCTTATCGAAACTTTTGCGCCAATTATCGAGCAAATAGCCGAAGCGGAAAATGCCAGGCAGGCTGTTACTATTGCTTCGATCCTGGCTCAAAAAGGCGATGTGGTGCTGCTTTCGCCCACTTGCTCCAGCTTTGATTTATTTGAAAATTACGAAGACAGAGGAAACCAATTTAAAGACGCGGTAAACGCTTTATAACTATGATGCGCAGAATTATTGGTGATATAAAAGGAGACAAAGTGATATGGGCAGTGGTTATTTTGCTGTCGATATTTTCGTTGCTTGCCGTGTATAGCTCAACCGGAACCCTTGCATACAAGTATCAGCAGGGCAACACCGAGTATTATATGCTCAAGCATTTCGTGATTTTGTTTCTGGGCTTGGTTTTTATGTATCTCACGCATAAAATCAAATACGTCTATTTTTCACCGGTATTTCAGGTGGCACTTTGGATTTCAATCCCGCTTTTATTGCTTACGCTGATTTTTGGGCTAAACCTCAATGAGGCAAAACGCGTGCTGCCACTGCCTTTCAACCTCACCTTCCAAACCAGCGACCTGGCTAAGCTCACCTTGATTATGTATTTGGCGCGCTTGCTGACCAAAAAACAAGACAGTATAAAGAGCTTCAAGTCGGCTTTTGTACCGTTGATGATTCCAATCTTATTGATTGTTTTGTTGGTGTTGCCGGCGAATTTTTCAACAGCAGCCATGATTTTTACCACGAGTTTGGTCTTGCTTTTTATCGGTCGTGTCAATATGAAATATATTTTCTCCTTGATAGGAATTGGTTTGGTTGGACTTACTGTTTTCATTATTATATTGATGCAAATGCCAGAAGATCAGCAGGGTAGGTTGTGGACGTGGAAAAACAGGATTGAGAATTTTACGCAGGATACGGGAGATAATTTTCAGAAAGAACAGGCCGAGATTGCTATTGCCAACGGAAAGTTCTTTGGCAAAATGCCCGGAAACAGCACCCAGCGCAACTTTTTGCCGCATCCTTATTCTGATTTTATCTTTGCAATTATTGTTGAAGAATATGGCTTGTTGGGAGGTGCTTTTATCGTGCTGATGTACCTGATACTGCTCTTTAGGGCGGTGGTGATTGTTACGAAAATCCCACAAACTTTTGGCGCCTTTTTAACCATCGGTGTGGCATTTAGCCTGGTTTTTCAGGCGATGGTAAATATGGGTGTTGCTGTTGGCTTATTGCCCGTTACGGGTCAGCCTTTACCTTTAATAAGTATGGGTGGAACCTCAATTTGGTTCTCCAGCCTTTCTATTGGGATAATTTTGAGTGTGAGTAAAGAAATAGCAAGAAAAGAACAAATTAATTTAGAAAATAGTCAAAATGTTGCAACAGTCGAAGCGGATTATTCTTAGCGGCGGCGGCACCGGAGGGCATATTTTTCCGGCCATAGCCATTGCTGATGCGCTCCACAGGCGTTTGCCCGATGCTGCCATACATTTTGTAGGCGCTACGAGTCGCATGGAAATGGATCGCGTGCCAAAAGCCGGTTACAGCATTGATGGCCTATGGATTAGTGGCTTGCAGAGGCGTTTTACCAAAGACAATATCTTGTTTCCGCTCAAAGTGATCGTGAGCCTTTTTAAAGCCAGAAGAATCCTGAAAAAGTTTAAACCCGACATAGTAATAGGAGTGGGCGGCTATGCCAGCGGACCAACCTTGCAGGCTGCCATAACTCTGGGAATCCCTACATTAATTCAGGAGCAAAACTCCTTTCCTGGAATTACTAACAGGCTGTTGGCCAAAAAAGTAGATAAAATATGTGCCGCTTACGACGGGATGGATAAGTGGTTTCCGACAGAAAAGACTATCTTAACCGGAAATCCTCTGCGCAAATCAGCGGTAGAGGTTGATGGGAAAAGCGCAGAAGCCATTGCGTTTTTTAAGCTGGATCAACAACTGCCCACAGTGCTTGTGGTTGGCGGAAGCCAGGGTGCACTGGCCATCAACAAGGCAATAAGTGCACATATTCAGTTATTTGAAAAGTACCGCATTCAGCTTATTTGGCAATGTGGAAAAGTATTTTATCAGGAAGCGAAAACGCAGGTCGAAGCCGCTAAATTAACTGATATTGTTAAAGTTACGGCATTTATTGACAGGATGGATTTGGCCTATGCAGCTGCTGATTTGGTGGTTTCGCGTGCCGGAGCGATGGCGATAGCGGAATTGGCTGTTGTGCGCAAAGCTGTTATTTTTGTGCCGCTGCCTACTGCCGCCGAAGACCATCAAACGAAAAATGCCTTACGGCTTGTTGCCAAAGGAGCGGCAATTGTGATACGCAACGAAGAAGCAAATCAAGTACTTGTACAGCAAGTTATTGGGCTTTTGGCAGATCAGCAAAGCATGGAAAAAATGGCGACGGCAATTGGAACTTTCGCGCTGCCCAATGCTGATGAAGCCATTGTGGACGAAATTGTAAAACTAATTAAGTGATGAAAACAGTAAACGGACAACAGGTATTTTTCCTCGGAATTGGCGGCATCGGCATGAGTGCCATCGCCCGCTTTTTCGTTACTTTAGGAGCCGTTGTTTCCGGTTACGACCGCACGCCTTCTGCCTTAACTGCACAACTTGAGCAGCAGGGTGTTTCTGTGTTTTATGACGATGATCCGGATTTGCTGTCCGGCAAAATTGATCTGGCCGTTGTTACACCTGCCGTTCCACAAGACAGTGAATTGTATAAAGCCTTGAAAGACAAAGATGTTAACATGATAAAGCGCTCGCAGGTGCTGGGGATACTTTCTGAAGAATATTTTACGGTGGCGATTGCCGGCACACACGGAAAAACCACTATTACTGCACTTACAGCACATATTTTTCAGGAGGCCGGACTTGCTTTCAATGGATTTATTGGCGGCATTGCCAATAACTTCAGCAGCAATTTGGTTCTTCATCCCGATGCAAAAATCTTGCTCGTCGAGGCTGATGAGTTTGACCGTTCGTTCCTTGCATTAAATCCTGATATCGCTCTAATTTCTTCTGTTGAGGCCGATCATTTGGATATTTATGGCGATCATTCAAAGCTTGTTGAGAGTTTTATTGCCTTCGCAGAAAGGCTTCCGGAAAACGGTAAACTCATTTTGCAGCAAGATCAAAAAATTAATACCACCCGGAAAAGCTATTATTATGGCCTGTCATCCAAATCAAATGTTTTTGCTGATGACATCAACATCAGGAATTTGAAGCAGGTTTTTAAGTTGCATTGTGGGATTCAAAAGGCGGTCGAAGTAAGTTTGGCTTTGCCCGGCTTGCACAATTTGAATAACGCGTTGGCGGCTACTTCGATAGCAATTCAGATGGGTATTGAACCTCAGGTGATTGCGAATGCGCTGGCTACATTTAAAGGGGTAAAACGACGCTTTGATATGCGGGTGAATAATGAAAAGCATAGCTATATTGATGATTACGCACATCATCCTACCGAAATAAGAGCCTGCTTGTCAGCCGTGCGTTCTGTGTTTCCAGATAGCCGGATTACCGCTGTTTTTCAGCCGCATTTATTCTCCCGCACGCGCGATTTGATAGCAGAATTTTCCAGCTGTTTTGGCGATGCAGACCAGCTTTTGTTGCTGGATATTTATCCTGCCCGCGAAAAACCAATCCCTGGAGTTGACTCCACCCATCTGCTGGATAAAATTTCGCTGGAAAAAAAATGGCTGGTTCAAAAGGCGGAGTTGCTGCCCACAATTGAACGGCTAAAACCACAAGTTCTTGTTACCATGGGAGCTGGCGACATCGATCGATTTGTTGAACCTATCGAAAAAATGATGCAGCTATGGTAAAAAAGATACTCAGCATAATCGTTTGGACAGTTAGTGTTTTAGGGCTTCTGGTGTTGTTTGCCTTTGCGCGGAAAAACTACCTAGATAAGCCTGTTACAGGTATTGAAGTCAGCGTGATACGCAAAAATCAGACTGGCTTTTTAAATCATTCAGATCTCCTAAACAGGGTCATAACTTTGACGGATTCTGCAAAAGGCAAGCCAATCAGGCAATTTAAGCTGCGAAAAATAAAGGAACATATAAGCCAAAACCCGTGGATTGAAGATGCTGACGTGAGCACCACTTTAGAAGGCAAAATAAGTGTGCGTGTGAATGAGCGTGATGCCTTTTTAAGGGCTTATAACCGGAAAAATGAATCGGTTTATATTGACAGGAATGGGATTATTTTCCCAACAAATCCGGCTTATGCCTCCAGGGTGATTATCGCCAGCGGATACCTGGATTTCCCGGGGCTTAAAAAGCAAAAAACGGCTTCAATTTTTGATTCAGCTTATCGAAAAACTGCCCTGCCGAAAATATTTCAGTTGAACACGGCGATTCAGGATGATCCGTTTTTAATTGTCTTGATAGACCAAATTTATTATAATAGCTTACAGGAAATTGAGCTGAGTCCGAAAATCGGATCAGCCAGCGTTTTGCTGGGCAATTTGGACGATCTCCCAAAAAAATTACTTTACTTGAAGGCTTTTTACAAGCAAAAAGCCTTGAGTGATGAATTGATTCAATACCAACGAATCAACTTAAAATTTAAAAATCAAATAGTTTGCACCAAAAGATAATGACCATGAAATCTTCAGACATTATTGTAGGATTAGATATCGGAACCACTAAAATGGCCTGTTTGGTGGGAAGACGAAATGAGAACGGAAAAATAGAAATATTAGGACATGGCAAAACCGAATCGGTAGGCGTAAAGCGTGGCGTTGTATCTAATATCGAAGATACGGTAAACTCGATTCGCAAAGCTGTTGACGAGGCTTCGGCACGTTCGGGTGTTGATATCAAATATATTAATGTAGGCATTGCAGGTCAGCATATTAAGAGCTTACAGCATCGGGGCAGCCTCATTCGTGAGTCGGGCGAAGTGGAAATTAACCGCCTGGAAATTGAGAAGCTTACCAACGATATGTATAAGTTGAGTATGGCAGCCGGTGAGGAAATCATCGACGTTATTGCGCAGGAGTATATCGTAGATGGCGAACAGGGAATTAAACAGCCTGTGGGTATGTTGGGCAGCAAACTGGAAGCTAACTTTCATGTGATTATCGGCCAGACGGCGGCTGCCAAAAATGTGCTGAAATGTGTAAAGCGTGCCGGCCTCGAAATGGTCGATCTCATCCTCGAACCCATTGCTTCGGCGCAGGCCGTTTTGGGTGATGACGAAAAAGAAGCCGGTGTTGTGCTGGTAGATATAGGCGGCGGCACCACGGATATCGCGATTTTCCACGACCGCATTATCCGGCATACTGCTGTTATTCCGTTTGGTGGTGACATAATTACCGAGGACATCCGCGAAGGCTGCACCATTATTAAAAAACACGCTGAGGAAGTGAAAGTGAAGTTTGGTTCGTCATTGGCAAGCGAAAATCGTGATGATGAAGTAGTTTCTATTCCCGGAATTCGTGGCCGTGCACCTAAAGAAATCTCATTTAGAAACCTGGCTTCGATCATTCAGGCAAGGCTCGAAGAGATTTTAGAACACGTATATTACGAAATCAAAAATTCGGGTTTTGAACGCCGTTTAATTGCCGGTATTGTACTCACAGGTGGTGGTGCAATGATGAAACATATCGATCAGCTGGCGGCTTTTGTTACCGGAATGGATGTACGCATTGGCTATCCAAACGAACATTTAGCCAAAGGTACTGATGAAGAGCTGGCCAGCCCGATGTATGCCACCGGGATTGGCCTCGTTATAGAAGGAATTGCCCGCCATGACAACGAAGAAGAGGTTGAACGACTGAAAAGCAGCTCTGATCCGATACCCTCGAAACCAACAAAAGCTAAAGAAACGATGGAGAAAAAAGGAGCAAGTTATCTTGATAAGATTAAGAAGCTTTTTGATAGGGAACTGCTGGAATAGAATGGGCTTCAAGAGCTATTAACCTTAAATTGTTGAAAACTAAATAAATTGACACAAAAAACATACAAACCAATAAGTAATTTTAAAAAATCTTAATACCATGCCAGAAATGTTAAAATTTGAACACCCCAAGGATCAATCCAATATCATAAAAGTAATCGGCGTAGGCGGAGGCGGAAGCAATGCTGTGACGCACATGTTTGAGCAGGGCATCAAAGGTGTTGACTTTATCCTTTGCAATACCGATTCTCAAGCCCTGGATACTAGCCCTGTACCCACAAAAGTACATCTCGGCAAGCGTGAATTGGGTGCTGGCAACGATCCGGCAGTGGGTCGGGATGCGGCACTGGCAACCGTTGAGGAGTTTAGAGAGCTACTCGAAAAACACACTAAAATGCTGTTTATTACTGCCGGTCTGGGTGGTGGAACAGGCACAGGAGCAGCGCCGGTAGTAGCACAGGTAGCACACGAACTGGATATTCTTACTGTTGGTATCGTGACACTTCCGTTCGGTTTTGAAGGCAGAAAGCGCAGGCAACAAGCCCTCGAAGGCCTGGAAGAGCTTCGCAAACATGTGGATACGCTGTTAATTATCAGCAACGATAAATTGCGCGAAGAATATGGCAATATGAAACTTACGGAAGCCTTTAAGCGCGCCGATGATGTGCTTACCATCGCAGCTAAGGGTATTGCCGAAATTATTACCGTTACAGGATATATAAATGTTGACTTCGAGGATGTGAACACGGTGATGCGCCAAAGTGGTAAAGCGATTATGGGCTCGTCCAAAGCAGAAGGTGAAAACCGTGCGCTGAAAGCCATTGAAGATGCCATGAGGTCGCCGCTGCTTAATGATTCAAATATTGCAGGTGCTCAAAATATTTTACTGTACATCACCTCGGGTGAGGATGAAGTATCACTGGACGAAGTACTCGAAATCACTGATTATATTCAGCAGACTTGTGGAAATACGGCAGAAGTAATCTGGGGTAACGGTAAGGATGACAGCCTTGGAAATAATATTGCCATTACCATTATCGCCACCGGATTTGATAATGATGAGGATATTCCAGTCGGCAAGTCGCACGGACGAATATCCGTAACGGATTTATATGGAAATCAAACGAATACCCGACATTCGCTCTCAAAAGAAATAGCTGCCAAACCCACTTCTGAAGGAAATGTGATCAGGCATCAATTGCATGACGACAAACCTGAAGAAATCGCTGAGAAGACAGAGAAACAGATAGAAAAGAAAAATGAAGTGCCTCAGCAAAGAACGATCTTTAGCTTTGTGGATAAGGAAGAGCGCCTGGAAAAAAAGGCAAAAGTTCATCGACTGGAAGAAGATAAATCAGAACCTGAACTTAAAAAAACGGATGAACGTACTAGCGACCTGCCTTTTACTGTCGTAATAAATAAGACAGAAAAGAAAGAGGAGCAGTCTGTTTATACCTCTTCTAAAACACCTGAGCCTGTTTCAATTAGTATTAGTGATTCAGATCCCCAAGAGGATTTAAAAACAGCGGCAGAAAAACCGGGAAAAGAAGCTGGAACACCCAAAGAGGAACTCGATAGAAATTCTATGTTGCGGCAGTCGCGCTTAAAAGCGATGAGTATGAAGCTGCACTCTAGCCAGGGCCTTGATGAGCTGGAGCGCCAGCCAGCCTATATGCGAAGAGGCTTAAAGCTGGATGATCCTGAGCAAACAAATCCTGACAAAGCAGTTTCGAGATATTCGCTTAAAGACGAAAAGAGCGGCTTGAGCAGCAGCAATAGTTTTCTTCATGATAATGTAGATTAAAAAATAAATGAAATGGGACTGGAAATTTTAATTAACGACGATATTAAGCAAGCCATGCGGGCAAAGGATACCCGCAAGCTTGCAGCGCTAAGGGCAATAAAGGCGGCTTTGTTGCTCGAAAAAACCGGGAAAGACGTCAGTAGTGGCGAAATTCCGGAATCGGTAGAGATTAAATTGTTACAGAAACTGGTGAAGCAACGCCGGGAGTCGGCAGCTGTTTATGCTGAGCAAAACAGAGCCGAGCTGGCAGAAGAAGAGGATTATCAGGCTTCAATTATCGAAGCTTATCTTCCGCAGCAGCTTTCGGAAGAAGAGATAAAACTAATTGTGGCTGAAGTTATTAAAGAAACCGGAGCCAGCTCCATCAAAGACATGGGTAAAGTGATGGGAAAAGCCACCGCGAAAATCGCCGGACGCGCAGATAATCAACAGGTTTCAGTAATTATTAAACAGATTCTTGGAGTTTAAAAGGTTGATTTTTTGACACAAAAAAAGCTGTCTTTTCTATTGAGAAGACAGCTTTTGTTTTTTGAGTTAGTCAGCTAACTATCCAAGCATCAAACGCTTGAAGGCTGTAACAGTAAGGTTTTTATCAACCTCACTCAAGTATTGACGAACAGTTTTTTTGTTCTCGCGAACAAAGTCCTGATTCAGCAGTGTGTTTTCACGGAAGAATTTATTGAGTTTTCCTTTGGCGATTTTTTCCAGCATTTCTTCTGGTTTGCCTTCGTTACGGGCTTGGTCCATTCCCACTTCAATTTCACGTTTGATAACCTCATCAGACACATCATGCTCGTCAACGCCAACAGGATCCATGGCTGCTACTTGCATAGCCAGTTCGCGGCCAATTTGTGCGAGTTTTTCGTTGTTGTTCAAATTCAGTCCAACGATAGTAGCCAAGCGGTTACCGGGGTGAATGTATGCTGCTGTTAAAGGAGCTTCAATAGCTTCGAAGCCACCCAGATCAATTTTTTCGCCGATAACACCGGTTTGATCTATAATTGTTTCTTCAACAGTTCCTTTATCACTGAGTTGAAGTTTTTTAAGTGATTCAACTTCTTTCACCTTATTGGCTATTGCCAAGTCAAGGATGCTCTCCGCATACTTAACGAAATCTTCATTTTTGGCTACAAAATCAGTTTCACAGTTGATCATCAAAACGGCTGCGTAGCTGTTGTCAGCGTTTGTTTTTGATAAAACTACACCATCTTTTGCATCGCGGTCGGCTCTATTGGCTGCAACTTTTTGTCCTTTTTTGCGCAGCAGGTCAATGGCTTTTTCCATATCTCCATTGCTTTCAACAAGGGCTTTTTTGCAGTCCATCATGCCGGCTCCAGTTTGTTTTCTTAACTCATTAACTTGAGAAGCGGTGATATTCATTGCGTTATATTTTTCGGATTATTGAGATTCAATTATTTCTTGGCTACTGCTTTGCGTGGTCTTTTAGCGCGTGTGCCTTCTCCGGCTTTTTTGTTTGCGCCTTTCTCCTTTTTGTCATCATCTTCATCTTCAATACTGTATTTGTCAGTACGTTTGAATGAATCTTCTTCGTCGGCGTGATCTTCAGCACTCTTGTCTTTCGCCAACTTGCGGTCGTTCAGGCCTTCTTCAATAGCTTCAGCCATTAATTTGATGATCAGCGCGATTGATTTTGATGCGTCATCGTTACCCGGGATTGGGAAGTCGATCAGGTTAGGGTTTGAGTTGGTGTCAACCAAAGCAAATGTAGGAATGTTCAGTTTGCGTGCTTCTGCAATGGCAATATGCTCTTTGATTACGTCAACAACAAATATTGCTGAAGGTAAACGGTTGAGGTCAGAAATACTACCAAGGTTTTTTTCTAATTTTTCGCGCTCGCGCTGGATTTGCAGCCGTTCTCTTTTTGAAAGGTTAGTGTATGAATCACTAACGGCAAGCTTGTCGATATTTGCCATTTTGCGCACTGCTTTGCGGATAGTAGCAAAGTTTGTGAGCATACCACCAGGCCAACGTTCTGTAACATAAGGCATATTTACCTTTGAAATGGTTTCAGATACAATGTCTTTGGCTTGTTTTTTTGTGGCAACGAAAAGGACTTTTTTGCCTGAGCGGGCGAGCTGGCGCATAGCATTAGCTGCTTCTTCTAATTTGGCCTGTGTTTTATACAGGTCGATGATGTGGATTCCATTGCGCTCCATAAAGATGTAAGGCGCCATGTTTGGATTCCATTTTCTTTTGAGATGGCCGAAATGTACACCGGCATCCAATAACTCTTCAAATGATACTCTTGACATAGGATTTAATTAATTGTTTACATTCACTAAAAACAATTACTGAGTAGTTCTTCAAGGAAGTAAGTCTCAGTAATTTGGATACTAAACACAGTTGCAGACTTGCGAAGGGTCTAGCGTTTACTAAACTGAAATTTCTTTCGCGCTCCTGGCTGGCCTGGCTTTTTGCGCTCAACCATACGTGGGTCACGACGCATCAGACCTTTAGCTTTTAGAATAGGACGATACTCAGCATCAATGATGCAAAGGGCACGGCTAATGCCTAATCTTGCTGCTTCAGCTTGTCCGTTTATTCCACCGCCATCGAGGTTGATTTTGATGTCGAATTTGCCTACATTGTCGGTAAGCATCATCGGTTGTTCAACTATATATTGAAGTATGCCGGTTGGAAAGTACTCTTTATAGTCGCGCTTGTTAATTGTAATAGTGCCATTACCACTTTTGAGGTAAACACGGGCAACAGCAGTTTTTCTTCTGCCTAAAGCGTTGATAACTTCCATGATTATTTAGTTGTATTGAATTTGATTTCTTTAGGCTGCTGGGCTTCATGCTTGTGTTCTGTTCCGGCATATACATATAAGTTGCGGAAAATTTCAGCGCCAAGTTTCGTTTTAGGTAACATTCCTTTGATAGCATGCTCAAGCACGGATATCGGTTTGCGTTCAAGCTGCTCTTTGATCGGACGTGTACGTTGTCCACCGGGATGGCCGGTATGCCAAACATAGTATTTTGATTCCATTTTATTGCCGGTGAGGGCAATTTTTTCAGCATTGATAACTACTACGTTGTCGCCACAGTCACTGTGGGGAGTGAAGCAAACTTTGTTTTTGCCTCTTAAAATTTTCGCAATTTCGGAAGCCAGACGGCCCAAAATTTGACCTTCAGCATCAATGATAAACCACTGCTTGTTGGCATTTTCTTTGTTGACGCTTACAGTTTTGTAACTAAGTGTATTCATTTGACTTTTAATGTTTTCATGTGTCCTTACAGCACCTACTTCTCCCAAAACGGGGTGCAAAAATAGAAACTTATTTTTGTTTGGCCAAATTTATCCACATTAATTTGTTGATAGTTTTAGCCTTAGCAGAGCCGAACCCTCATTAATGCAGACAGTTTTAGGGTTTGCAAAAGTACATAAACTTTCGTTGCTGATGTAACTCATTGATATAATCTGTTTGTTTCTGTCAAAAGCCGTCAATGTCTCTTCTTTAAAAATGCCGTATTTTTGTTGAAAATTTATATTTATGTCGGTAATTGTAACTGATGTTTCCAAAAGGTATGGAAAGCAAATGGCACTTGACCAGCTTAGTTTGACTATTCATAAAGGTGAAGTGGTTGGTTTGCTGGGGCCTAATGGTGCCGGAAAATCTACCCTGATGAAGATTCTGAGCTGTTTTATTCCTCCTACGGCCGGAAAAGCGTCTGTAAATGGCTTTGACGTGATTGACCAATCAATGGAAGTACGCAAATTAGTGGGATACCTGCCCGAAAATAATCCCTTATATACCGATATGTATGTGGCCGAATATCTGCGGTTTATTGCCGGAATCCATAAATTGGGAAAGCAAACCGGCTCGCGTATTGATGAGCTGATCCAGCAAACTGGTCTGACTATCGAAATCAATAAAAAAATTGGTGCTTTGTCCAAAGGTTATCGCCAGCGTGTTGGCCTTGCACAAGCCATGATGCATAATCCCCAAGTTTTAATCCTTGATGAACCTACCAGTGGTTTGGATCCCAATCAGTTGGTTGATATTCGTGCACTGATAAAATCGCTGGGCAAAGAAAAAACAGTGATTTTGTCCACCCATATCATGCAAGAAGTGGAAGCTATTTGCGATCGTGCCATCATTATTAATAACGGAAAGCTGGTGGCCGACGACAGCACCCAAAATCTGAAAAAGAAACCCAAGAGCAATGTGTTGATGGTGCGTTTTGAGGAGACGGTGAATGCCAACCAGCTCAAAAAGATCAATGGCATAAAGAGCTTGCAGGAAATTAGCGCAAACCATTGGCTGATAGAATATAACGAAAAAGAAAATGTGCGTAAAGAGTTGATGCAATGGGCGATGACGCATGATATCAATATCCAGTCGATGCAACAAGAAGCACTGAGTATGGAAGAGGCTTTTCAAGTGTTTACGAAGTCCTAAATTTTCGACACCTATAGTATAGGGTTGTTTCGTCGGGCTATTTTAGTCGGAGGAAGGTTAATCTATCTCAGCAAGAGACTGACCTTAAAAGTTAGAAAGAATTTGTACAGCCTTTAAATTAAGCATATTAAAAAACAGCTTTTCAGGTTACAAGCGATGGATTTTATGATGGCTGCGTTAATAAAGCAGTCCGATTTCTCAGTAATTGAAAATCAAAAAGATCAATTCAAGAATAATTTATACTTCCTGGGCTGGTTTTATCGGGTTTTACTTTCTATTTGCTTATAATATGCGCCTTCGTTAATAAAGTTAAAAGAAAAAGTTAATTGCCGGAAGAGGCTCAAAAGAATGCGAGATTCAAGCCAACGCCAACAAAACAGCGAAGAATATTTTTAACAAAAAACTACGGAAACTTTTTAAACAATTATCGTTTCCTGCTGTTTATTACTCTAATTTTGCGGCCCCAAATTAATCCCGAACTAAAGAAACGAGAATATACCCTTATGGATAAACATAAATTAGTAACTATTCTTTTGCTTGCAGTGATGCTGCAAAGTGCCGATTTGCTGTTGGCGCAGAGCGAAGAAAAGTTGTTGAACCTGCAAGATGCACGTGAATATGCCCTCGAACATAATTATAGCCTGCAAAGTTCTGAGATAGACATCGACAAGGCACGCTACCGGGTAAAAGAAGCCGTCAGCCTTGGTTTGCCGCAGCTTGAGGCTTCCGTTAATTACAACGATAATATGGCACTTCCGACACAACTTTTGCCGGGAGATTTTTTTGACCAGCCGGGTCAGGACGTCGAAATACAGTTTGGCACCAAGTATAATGCTTCGCTCAGTGGCTACGTAAACCAACTGTTGTTTAGTGGGAGTTATATTGTTGGTTTACAGGCTTCTAAAACTTTTTTGCAGCAAAGTAAAAAGCAGTTTCGCAAAAGTAAGATCGACGTGATAAAAACCGTTTCCGAAGCTTATTTTATGGTTTTGGCTACCGAAGAAGGTATCGCCGTGATTGATTCTACCTTGAATATTACGCGCAAGTTGGCTGATGAAACACGTATTATATTTGAAAATGGTTTTGTGGAAGAAACGGATGTTGACCAGCTCGAGCTTTTGATTTCGGACCTTGAGGTAAGCCGCATCGACGCCCTCAGTCAGCTCGAAATTTCTAAGGCCTACCTTAAATTTTATCTCGGTCTGAATAAGGAAGCCTCTTTATCGTTACAAGAAAACCTGGAAGAGCTGGTGTCCGCAACAACGAGCCAAAGACTACAGGCCAGCAATTTTGAAGTACACAAAAATATCGACTTCCAGATTCTAAAAAACCAGCAAGACCTTGCGCTACTTCAGGTGAAGCTCGAAAAAAGTAACTATATGCCTACGCTTTCGGCTTTCGTAAGTTATCAAACCCAGGCACAGCGCGGCAGTTGGAACTTTTTTAATCCGGACGAAAAATGGTTTGGCAGCTCGGTATTTGGTGTCAACATGAATATCCCGATTTTCAGCAGCGGCCAGCGTCATGCCAAAGTAAAGCAGGCACAGTTTGAGCATGAAAAAACCAAGGTTGCTGAAAAGCAGCTTAAGTCGAGTCTGGAGATTCAATTTGAGACTACGCTAAATGATTACGAAAACGCCTTGCTGAACTACACCAACACGCGCAAAAACAAAGAAATCGCCGCTAAAATATTTCGGCGCACCGGTATCAAATACCGCGAAGGCGTGGCCTCAAGCCTCGACCTGCTGAATACCCACAACCAATACCTCAACGCGCAATCGCAATACATCAATGCGGCCTTGCAGGTGCTCAATATGGGCGTTTCGCTGGAGAGCTTGCTGGCAGATGCTTATCAGGATTAATAAGTCGGAAAATGGACTCAAAGGAAAAAGAAATTATCGCGCAGGCCGCCGAAATCTTTAGTCGGTATGGCATCAAAAGCATCACCATGGATGAACTTGCCCGGCAGATTGGTATTTCAAAAAAGACTTTATATCAGTATTTTACCGATAAAAATGATTTGGTAGAGAAGGCACTGAACACCATTATGGCGCAAAACCAGTGTCTGATGAATAGTATCGATAAAAACTTGAATGCCATTGAAGAGATGATGGAGGTATATCGCTATGTGAATGAGATGATTCGCTCGCGAAACCCTATTCTGGAATTTGATTTGGAGCGCTTTTTCCCACAACTTTTCAAAAAATTACGCGAAACACACCGCCTTCATACCTATAATATGATGCTCGAAAATCTGAAAAAAGGGAAAGCAGAAGCATACTACCGTACCGATATTGACGAAGATATACTGGCAAAGTTGAGCCTGTTGCGCATTGAATATTTTATGCACAGCGACCTCATCACTACCGAAGAACTGCACTCCAACAAATTTTTTACGGAGGTATTCAAATACCATCTTTTCGGGATTATCTCCAAAAAAGGCAGGCAATACATTCAGAACAATCATCCCGAATTTATCACCATTGAAACTAAATAAGACTAAATGAGAACAATACATTTTATACTTACAACACTGATCCTGGGTTTTTTATCTTCCTGCGGCACATCAGAAACAGAACAATCTTTGAGCAGTAAGCTGGAGGCACTCCGCCAGCAAAAACGTGAAATTACACAACAGATCAGCGAAACAGAACAGAAGCTGGCCGTAATTTCTAATGGCGACGAGCAGCAAACACGCGAACCGGTGGTGCTTCAAGAAGTAAAGCGGGTTACTTTTAAACACTTTTTTGAAGCCAGCGGAAGTGTTGAAGCTGTGAATGAAGCATTTATAAGTCCTGAAGTAAACGGTCAAATTATGGAAATTTATGTTCAGGAAGGCGACCGCGTGCGTAAAGGTCAGCTGCTTGCCCGGCTCAATACCGAGGTGACAGAAAAAAATATCGCCGAGCTACAAACCTCGCTGTCGCTGGCTACAGAGATTTATGAACGACAGGAAAGGCTTTGGAAACAACAGATCGGCTCAGAGCTGCAATACTTAGAAGCCCGCAACAGCAAAAAAAGCATTGAAAACCGCTTGGAAACCATACAGGCACAGTTAGCTATGTCGTTGATTTATGCACCCATCGATGGTATCGTAGAAAAGGTGAATCAAAAAAAGGGCGAGCTTGCCGTTCCCGGGATGCAACTGATTCAGCTGGTCGACCTGAGCGAGCTGTATGTGCGGGCTGATATTTCAGAATCTTTTCTGCCTTCTATCAAAAGTGGCGACACCGTGAGTCTGACATTTCCTTCCTATCCCGACTACGAAAAAACTTTGAAGATAAACAGGGTGAGCAATGTTATCAACAAAAATAACCGCACATTTGAGGTGGAGCTACGCCTTGATAATAAAGAAGAAATGTTGAAACCCAATATGATAGCCATCATTCGTGTGAATGATTTTACGGCAGAAAACAGCCTGGTCATTCCTTCTAAAATCATTAAAGAAGACCTCAATGGCCGGTATATTTATGTGGCGGCTAAAGAAGGTAACGAACGTGTTGCCCGTAAGCGCTACGTCATTACGGGGCGCACTTTTGGTAGCAATACCCGCGTTATCAAAGGACTGGAGGCCGGCGACCAAATAATTACCGACGGCTTTAGCCGCGTCACCGACGGTAGTTTACTCAAAACATCTTAGCAGCAACTATTATGACAGACAAACCTAAAAATCCCCCCAAAGAAAGGGACTTTGCACTAACGACCTGGGCGCTCAATAACCGCAACACCATCTTTTTACTCACGCTAATACTGATTGTTTTTGGTTTTTATTCGTATCGGTCGCTTCCCAAAGAACTCTTCCCCGATATCGTGATTCCTACCGTGATGGTGCAAACAGTATATCCCGGAAACTCTCCACTGGATATTGAGAACTTGATCACCCGCGAGCTCGAAAAAGAGATTGAATCGGTAGACGGAATCAAGAAAATGACCTCGCTTTCGAGTCAAGATGTCTCCAATGTTTTTGTGGAGTTTAACACCAATGTTAATATCAAGGATGCCTTACAAGAAGTGAAAGACGCGGTAGATAAAGCCAAAAAAGAACTACCCGACAACCTGCTGGAAGACCCGATGGTGACGGATATCGACTTCTCGGAGTTTCCTATATTAAACATCAACCTATCAGGTGATTACAGCATTAACGAGCTTAAAAATTATGCTGAATACTTGGAAGATGAGATTGAGGCCTTCTCCGAAATATCCAAGGTAGAGCTCACCGGGATTACCGAGCGGGAGATAAAAATCCACGTAAATCAGCACAAACTCGACGCCTTCAAACTGGGTTTTGGTGATATTGAAGCTGCTATCAAAAATGAGAACGTTTCCATGTCGGGCGGCGAGATAAAAACCGGCCAAACCACCCGTTCGGTGCGTATTGCAGGCGAATTTACCAATACCAAAGAAATGGAAGACATCATTGTAAAACACGAAGACAACAATATCGTTTATCTGCGCGATGTAGCTACCGTGGTTTACAGTTTTGAAGATCCTACCAGCTATGCGCGCCTCAATCATAAGCCGGTGGTATCGGTTCAGGTGATAAAAAAAGGAGGTGAAAACCTGCTGGAAGCCACCGACAAGATTTTTCGACTTATAGAAGAATCACAGCGCAACAAATCTCTGCCCGAAGACTTATCCATCACGCTTACAAACGACCAATCGGAACAGATTAAGCTGCAATTGAGCAACTTAGAGAACAGTATGATCATGGGAATCATTTTTGTGGTGCTGGTGCTTTACTTTTTCTTGGGCACACGCAACGCCTTATTTGTTGGCCTGGCCATCCCGCTTTCAATGTTTATCTCCTTTATGGTGATGGGATTTATGGGTTTCAAACTGAATATGATCGTGCTTTTCTCGCTGATTTTGGCCCTCGGAATGTTGGTGGACAATGCCATTGTGGTGGTCGAAAATATCTACCGCTATGTTGACAAAGGTTATTCGCTGGCCGAAGCGGCACGGCAGGGCGTGGGTGAAATTGCCATGCCGATTATCTCTTCAACAGCGACAACGCTGGCGGCATTTTTCCCGCTTATCTTCTGGGACAGCATCATTGGTGAGTTTATGAAATACCTGCCCATGACGCTGATTGTCGTACTAATCAGTTCGCTCTTTACGGCTCTGGTGATTATCCCTGTGGTGTCGGCTAAGTTCTTTAAAAAAGACGATCCCAACAGAAAGCTCAATGTCAGGCGCGAACTCACTATTTCCGGCTCAATAATTGGCGTAGCAGTGGTTTTTTACTTGACAGGAGTAATGGCATTGGCCAATATCCTGGTGCTTTTTGCATTAATCGGTTTGGCACATCTGGCTTTTTTAGATCGTTTTGCACGCTGGTTTCAAAACACCTTTTTAGTCTGGTTCGAGCATATGTACCTAAAAACACTCAACTTCACATTGCGTAAAAGGAATGCCCTGTTGGCTGTGATTGGTACTTTTGTGTTGATGTTGGTTACATTAACGCTTTATTTTAATAGCGATCCTCAGGTAGAGTTTTTTCCGTCAGGAGACCCCAAATATGTGAATATTCTGGCAGAACTGCCGCTGGGAACTGAAATTGATGCTACCGACTCGCTGGTGAGTATTATCGAAAACCATGTGTATGAAATACTTGAACCCAATAAACATATTGTCAAATCGGTGCTTACCAATATCGGTAGCGGTGCTGTAAGCGAAAACAGCGGCTTTTCAGGTCGTGGCGGCGGCCCAAATAAAGGACTGATAACGGTTAACTTTATTGACTACCAGGATCGTGGCGGCATAAGCAGTAAAAAAATTATGAAGCAGCTATCTGATGAGCTATTGGGCGTGTATCCGGGAGTGCTGCTCACCATCGAAAAACAAAACGAAGGACCACCAGTTGGGAAGCCTATTAACTTGGAGATCAGTGGTAAGGACTTTGATAAGCTGATTGCGTTGAGCGATAGCATTATCGGCCATATCAATAATGCACGCATCCCGGGCATAGAAGGCCTTCAGATCGACCTTGATGTGGGCAAACCTGAGCTGAATGTTACCATTGACCGCGACAAGGCAAGGCGCTTCGGACTTTCTACCGCACAGATTGCCAGCACTATACGTACGGCACTCTTTGGTTCGGAAATATCCAACTTTAAAGTTGGCGAAGACGAATATCCGATACAACTGCGCATGCAGGATGCGTATCGCTACAACCTTTCTGCGCTGCTTAACCAGCGTGTTACATTTCGTGACCAGACCAGCGGGAAAATTGTGCAGGTACCAATTTCTGCCGTTGCCGATGTTTCGTTGAGTTCTACTTATGGCGCTGTTACGCGTAAAGACCGTAACCGCATGATTACCATTAGTTCTAACGTGATTACGGGTTATAATGGCACTGAAATCAATGAACAGATTAAACCTATCGTGGCCAACTTTAACTTTCCGGAAGGCTACCGCTACGAGTTTACCGGTGAGCAGGAAGAGCAAGCCGAAAGTATGGCTTTCCTGGTGAGTGCCATGCTGATTGCGGTGAGCCTCATACTGTTGATTCTAGTAGGTCAGTTTAATTCGATTGTAAAACCTATTATTATCCTGGTTAGTGTATTGTTCAGCACCATTGGTGTTTTTGGTGGCTTGGGTACTTTCCGGATGGATTTTGTGGTGATTATGACGGGTGTGGGTATTGTTTCGCTGGCCGGCGTGGTAGTAAATAATGCCATTGTTTTGATTGATTACATCACGATACTAAAACGGCAGCGCAAGTTGGAAATGGGTCTCGATCCTGATGCCGACCTGCCATACAAAGAATCGGTAGAAAGCCTTATTGAAGCCGGTAAAACCAGGCTGCGACCTGTGCTGCTAACGGCTATCACAACGGTGCTCGGTCTTGTTCCACTGGCAGCAGGCCTAAATATTGACTTTATAGGACTGTTTCAAAGTTTTAAACCGGACATTTATTTTGGAGGAGATAACGCCATGTTCTGGGGGCCGATTTCATGGACAATCATTTTTGGTCTTAGCTTTGCCACTTTCCTTACGCTGGTGATTGTTCCGGCTATGTATCATGTGTTGTATCTGGCGAAGATAAAGTTTTGGCCGAGTAAAGTTTAAGAAAGATTCAAAGATTCGAAGATTCAAAGATTCAAAGATTCAAAGATTCAAAGATTCAAAGATTGGGTTCGGTTCGAAAAGTCAAGAAATGTCACTAAGGTTCTAAGAACCACAAAGTGTTGATTATTAACATTAAAACCTTTGTGATAGCTTTATCAGTTGGTGTTTTCGTAGCGGAATAATACTTTTTGGTGTGGGCTTAAAATACAAGGCTTACCCCTGTGCAGTCGTCAGGTAGGTTCAAGGATTCGTGCAGCCGAAACTGTTGCCACAAAACAAGTAAGGCAAGTATGCACCAATTCGATTAGAGTGCTGAAACGAGCTGGTTTTATCGAACGGCACACAGTAGTATGCCGGAAGTCAGGTATTTGACGCAATCTAATATACGATTCCATCGCGTGAACGCAAGTAGCAAACCTTTCCAGGTAGGGAAAAAATGTTTTTGGAAATAAACTTGAGAAGTGTTTCAAAAAAGCCTCACCCAGGATTCTTTTTATTCAAACCCTGCCGAATTCTTTTTCTCTTCGTAATAGGTTAGGCCTTTTGGTGTGGCTATGCTGCGCACAAAATTTTCAAACATGACGTCAAAAAGCGTTTTAAAAGAAAAGCCTTCTGGTGGAAAAAAGTTGGGATTGTGGATGTCGATCAGTCTGCTGATATATAGCCTGGCAATCAGCTCTATGCTTAAATCGCTGCGATACATTTCCTGGCTGATGCCTTTGGTAAGATTTATACGGATTTTATCCGAGATAAAATGGACGCGTTGATCAAAATGTTGTTGGTAGATATCCGGAAAAAGTCCTTTCAGCTCGTGGGTGATGGCGGGTGAGATGTCGTAAAATTTTTCAGCCAACTCACGCGATACAATTAGCAGGATATCAATAGCATTCATACCTTCGAAATCGTACTCAATAAAAATCTCGATAAATTTCTCACGCTCCAGTTGCAGGGTTTTTTCTACCAGTTCCTCATTCGAGCTTATGTATTTATTGAGGATTTGAATATCATCACCTATCAAGGGTTCTAATTTGTCAAATGATAGATTTCGCACACCTATTTCAAGTGCTTTGCGACGGATGGTCTCTAGTATAGGTTTTAATTCTTCTTGAATCATAGTTGAAATTGCAATCCTCACAATAAATTCGCGTCAAAGATAGAAAAAATATCAATGATTGAAAACATTCTATAATACTCTTTATATCAATTGTTTGCGATTATCATCTTGCGATGCATGGCCTGATTATTACTGCTGATTTCGTAATAATACACTCCCGGAACCAGTTGCCACTGCTCAGCATCGAAATGGTATTCGTGTTTTCCGCGTTCGTGATATTCCGCTTGCATGGGATTGGCTACCACGCGCCCGGTTTGGTCATACACCCTAAAATCTACCTTGCCGGCATCGCGTAACTTAAAGCTTATCAATGTGCTTTGCTTAAATGGGTTAGGATAGTTTTGCGCCAGGCTTAAAGGGATTTTTGGTGCTTCGGTCAGCCCTACTGTCATATCAACAATGGCGGTGTAAATGGAACGCGCACCACCTTCCATACGTGTCCAGATAGGACGCACGGTATTGTTGTGGGCTGAAATATTGTTGTAATCGCCAAAAAAGACATTATTCCACGGAATAAAAGGGCTTTCGCTGATTTTTGTGTTCGTAAAAGTTTCACCTCCATCTCCAGAAACAGCCATATAGACATCGGTTTGATTATCGTCATAGGCTCGCCTGTCGTAGAACACAAAATACAGGTGGCCATTGGTTTGGTCAATATCCATCCAGGTAAAAAACTGCTGTTTGCCCGGCTCGTCGTCATTTACGCGTACAGGCTCTGTCCAGGTTTCACCCTGATCTGTCGATTTGGTAAGCCAGATATCGGTATCGTCAGCACCATTCCGCTGATCGGCAAAGTTGATATAAATGGTGCCGCGATGGACAGAATTGCCGAGGTCGCATTTGGTCACGGGCATGCCGTTGCTGCGCGAAATGCCCGGGATATCAAAATCCCAGCCACCGATATGCGGATCTACGGCAATATCTTCGTCAAGCCAGGTCTCGCCGCCATCCAGCGAACGGTCAAAGACAATGCCTTCCGGTCCTGACCAGCTCACATAAATTTCGCCATTTGGCCCTACTGCCGGAACAGCACCTTCGGTGGTCTCGCCGCTATCAACACAGTTGCCCGCAACCTGACTTATGGTGATGGCCGGTGTCCAGCTTTGGCCGGCATCAACCGACTTGCTAAAACGGATATTGCTTTGACACGCAGGATCGGAAACGCCGTAGTCGTCAAACTGCGTCCAGGTTACGTAAATCGTGTTGGTGGCCGGGTCAACTACTGCCCACTGTTTGTCTTGGGCCTTAGTGCCATTAAGACCCATATAAGTTCCGCTGGACCATTGCCTGCTGCCTTTATCAAATTTCTGACAGACGATTCGGTCAATCCAGTTGCCGATAGGAGGGTTAGAAAGGTGGTAGAAATAGAAGTCGCCTGCCGTGTCAGTCATAATTACCGGATCACCCCACACGCCATATTGTGGAGATTCAAGCACATTCGACTCCCAGGTGTAACCACCATCTTCAGAATAATACCAGTAGTTGAGGTTAGTGCCGGCCATAATCTCCAGCGGGTTTTTCGGATTGATCCAGATGCTGGGCTCGTTGGCCGAGCTGTAATTGTCGATGCGTACGTTTTGATACTGCGCAAACGCGATCACAGGCAACAAAATAAGTCCTAAGAAAGTAAATATTTTATTCATAATAGTATGTTATAGCATTTCTTGATTTTCAAGGATAAGGGTTGTGTCCAGTTTGTTTTCGGTATGGGCCACCGCGCAAGCAATGGCAGAGTCGCCGGTGATATTCACCACTGTTCTGAGCATGTCCAGTGGTCTGTCAACGGCAAAAATCAGCGCAATTCCTTCAGTAGGGATGCCTACTGCACCCAGCACGATCACCAGCATTATCATACCGGCGCCTGGCACGGCAGCCGAACCAATGGAAGCCATTGTGGCCGTAAGGATGATGGTAAGTTGTTGTAAAAACGTGAGATCCATGCCGTAAATTTGTGCTAGAAAAACTGCTGCAACGGCCTGATACAAACTTGTTCCGTCCATATTGATGGTAGCACCCAGCGGAAGCACAAAACTGCTTACTTCTTTTTTTACGCCGAGGTTTTCCTCGCAACATTGCATCGTCATCGGTAGTGTGGCGGCACTCGAACTGGTTGAGAAAGCAAGCAATTGTGCAGGAGCGAGTCCTTTGATAAACTGCTTGAAGCCAATCACGGTGAGTTGGCTGATCACTATCGGGTAAACCACGAAAACCATAAACAACAGCCCGATAATCACACTTAGCGCATACAGCCCCAGTGAGCCAAAAAGTGCTGCCGTGTCTGCAATATTATCGCCTGCAACTTCTACGGTGATGGCGGCAATAAGCGCAAAAACTCCGTAAGGTGCTACCCACATAATCAGGTGGATCATTTGTAACACAATTTCGTTCATCGACTCAAAAAATGCTTTCACAGGACGTGTTTTTTCGGACGGAATTAAAATCATAGATATGCCGAAAATAATCGCGAAAAAGATGACCTGCAGCATGCTGGTGTTTTCAGTAGTAGCCCTGAAAATATTGTCAGGAATCACATCAATTATAAATTGTAATGGTCCCGAATCGTTCGTGCTTACTTCAGTTTGAGCAGCACTTGCAGCATATTTCTGCTGAAATTCCAACGATTTATTTTCAGGAAGCAACTTTCCCGGCTGAATAATGTTGACAACTACAAGGCCAACGCTAATAGCAATAACGGTGGTGAGCAAGTACAAGCTGATGGTTTTGAGGCCAATGCGTGATAGCTTTGAAACATCGTTAAGGTTGGAGATTCCATTGATAAGCGAAACAATAATCAGCGGCACGGCGATAAGTTTGAGCAGCCTGATAAAAATAGTGCCCCAGGGTTTTATCCAGTCGATGGTAAACTGCTGCCAGTCAGCCACAACAGCCAGTAAACCAAATAAAATGCCGGCAGCCATGCCGATGAGGATGAGCCAGTGCAGCGGAATTTTCGTTTTTATCATAGGTCAATTTTCGTGAAACAGTGTTGCTTCTTTGGTTTGAGAACTTTTTGCGAAATGAGGTTTCAAATATACAGGATTTATTTTTGTCGGAAAGGAAAGATGTGGCGGGGTGGAGTATTGGAGTAATGGAGTTTCCCGACAACTCATCAAATCAACACATCATCACATCATCAAATCATCACATCATCAAATCAACAAATCATCACATCAGCAAATCAACACATCAGCAAATCATCAAATCAACTCCACCACCGAAATTTAAGTAAAACAAAAAATCCCGTACTTTGCAAAATAAAAACAGCATTATGGCACATCCAAAACGTATCGGAATTCTTACTGCCGGCGGCGATTGCCCGGGTATCAACGCGGCTATCCGTGGCGTTGGCAAAACGGCTATTGTGCGTCATGGCATGGAAGTGATTGGAATTTCATCAGGATTTGCAGGACTTATTCACAAAGAATATACGCCTCTTTCCGAAGAAAAGCTATCGGGCATTCTCACCTTAGGCGGCACTATTTTGGGTACATCACGCGAAAAACCATTCAAAAAAAAAGGCAAAGGCACTATTGACAAGCCAGAGCTTATCAAAAAAAATTACAAAGAACTTGGTCTGGATTGCCTGGTATGTATTGGCGGTAACGGCACTCAAAAAACTGCCTATCAGCTCAGTGAGTTGGGAATGAATGTGGTGGGAATTCCAAAAACTATTGACAATGATGTTTTTGGTACTGATTTTTCCTTTGGTTTTGATTCTGCGCTGAGCATTGCTACGGATGCCATCGACAGGCTGCACACCACAGCCAACTCACACAAACGCATTATGGTGATAGAAATTATGGGTCATCATGCCGGTTGGCTAACGCTTTATGCCGGAATGGCGGGTGGGGGTGATGTGATTTTGATTCCGGAACTCAGTTATAATCCCAAAGTGGTAAACCAATACCTGAAAATGCGTGCCGAAAGGAAGAAGCCTTATTCTATTGTTGTTGTGGCAGAAGGCATTAGCAGGCCTGATGGTACGCTTTCAGCAGCCGATTATGTGTCGAAGTTGATTGAAAAAGGAACGGGTGTCGAAACACGAAAAACCATTCTCGGCTATTTGCAGCGGGGTGGAAGTCCATCGGCAAACGACCGCATTCTGGCTACACGCTTTGGCTCGCATGCCGTGGATTTGATTGTAAATGAGGATTACGGCAAAATGGTGGTGAGCAAAGATGCCCAAATTGCCAGTATTTCGCTGCAAGAGGTCGCCGGAAAAACACGGCTCGTGCCAGCAGATTATCCGCTGATCACCAAAGCAAGGTCGCTGGATATTTGTATGGGCGATAGTTGTATTACATCAAAAAACTCATCTGATGCCTGATCTTTTAATTCAAATAAGTGGCTGGTTATTAGCGGTATTGCTGGCCTTGGTAACAGTTTTTTCCTGGTTTTTGCTGCTTAGCG
The DNA here is from genome assembly GCA_023229135.1 of Bacteroidales bacterium. Classification (GTDB taxonomy): domain Bacteria; phylum Bacteroidota; class Bacteroidia; order Bacteroidales; family F082; genus UBA5536. The sequence goes on along the minus strand of JALNZT010000010.1, from coordinate 72,606 downwards.
GCAGGTTTAAAACAGCTTTTATCATGCCTTATCGAGAAGGAGAACCCCAATCTAAGGGAAAAATGTGGTTTGTGTTGCAGTCGTTCGCGCTCTTATTTGCTGCCTTTATTGCCGTGATGCGCGTTGATCAATTACTTGACGGCCACCGCGACAACGTAATAGAAAACCTGGTTTATGGCGTTTCGGGCTTGTTATTTATGCGGGTTCTGGGCGAGTTTAAGTATATGGGTTTGTTTCGGTCGGTAGATGCCGGTGAATTTACCCGCATCGACAAACGCTGGCTGACGCCTTATGCGGTTATTTGCTTTGTGCTGAGCTGGGCGTTGTTGTAGGGTGGGGGAGATTGGGATTAAGCTTTCATGTTTTTGTCCACGGATTTCGCGGATTTCGCCGATTTTATTGAGGTGGCGGCATATCGCGGTGGAGAATTGGTGAAGTGAAATGTGTTGGTTGGAGGTGTTTTGGATTGGTGGGATGTGGCGGTTCGCTGCGCTCATCGGGATTAATACTGCCAATTTTTAGCGATAAGGTGGAGCTGCGCAAAGGCCTAGATAGGAACATTAAATTGAGGATGAGTTGTGGCATAGGATTTGGAATTTGAAGCTTAGTAGTTGTCTGATGAATTGTTGGCCTGTTAGGTTTTGTTATGGTTCTCTCCGCAATATTTATGGTTTCTGGTGTTTTTGTTTGATTTGATTTGTGGTACTGTTTGAATCTTGCGAAGCGGTAATCCTTATAGAAATCGCTGTAGGTAGACTGTTTAGATTTGAGATAGCGGTCAAAAGTATTTCGTAATATTTGATTGTTTTTGGTGGTAAGGGTTTGTATTTGCCGGCGATTTCGCTTTCGCTGGTCAAAACTGCTTGCTACCTGATTAATTGCACTTTCGTAGTTTTGAATGGCTTGATGCAGTTGTAGGATTTCTTGCGGTGTGATTCCGGCATTGGCAGCGGCTTCGGGATGCTGGCCAATGATTTGTAAAAGGTAGGTGGCATAAAGCATTAGCTGATGCCCTGAAACTGAGCGGTAATCGCGAACAAAGCCATGGAGGGTGTTTCTTTCAGACTCATCTGCTATAACAAAGCTGATTTGCAGGAATCGGGCGAACTCTTCCAGCATTTGATGGCGTGCTGAAATACGCAGATGGCTGACACTTTTAACCGGAACGGTGAGGCTGGTAATCAGTTTTGACATTTGAGCGGTGTTGATAGATAACTGCTGTAAGCTATCTTCGAAGACGGGAATAGCTGCAAAGCAGTTATGATAGTGATGCAGGACACTCAGGATGGCGTTGAACTTTTGAATAGATTGAAGTTGATATTTCATGGCGGTTATTTTTAGTTTTCAGTCCTTTAAAATGAAAGGTCTTCCTTATATATTAACGCCAAAGCGTTACAGTTTTAGCCGATAATACGCCAGTAAAGTAACAAGTTCAAAAAATTTGTATCTCAATTTGAATAAGTTAAGCTGTTGATAACTTTTTTAATAGGCTTTGATTATTTTGAAAAAAGCTGTTGATAATTTGGAATGATCGGCGCTGGTTTTGGAAATAGCGAATGGAATTTTGTAACAATGAAATCTGATTTTGGAAATAGCGGATGAGCTTTTGTAATAAGTGAAAGTGGTTTTGCAAATAGCAGTTGAGCTTTTGTAATAAGTGAAAGTGGTTTTGGAACAAGCGAAAGTAGTTTTGGAATTAGCGAATGTGTTTTTGTAACAATCAAATACGGTTTTGGAAATAGCGAATGAGCTTTTGAAGCTAGCAAATACAACTTTGGAAATGGCAGATGGGTATTTGTAGCAATCATTTCTGCTTTTGGAATTAGCGAATGTCCTTTTTTGCTTATAAAGTGGGGCTATCTGTAAGCCTTTCGTGTCGTTTTGTTTTGCGTTGTGTGTTGTTTTAGTGGGGGAGTTAGAATTACAATAAAAAATGCCAGAAAAATTAATTTCTGGCATAAATTGGGAGACGTTCTATTAGAAAAACTCCCAAAGGCTAATACCATTGGGAGCTTGTTGACTATAAATGGGATATGCTAATCTTCAATTTCTTCCTTTTGGCTTTGCCAATAGTGATAGACTTTACGTCCACCATAAGCGGCTCCAAGGCTAAGTAGTATTGCTATACCCGATCCAATAGGTGCGTTGCCACCAACTGGGCCGCCTCCTGTATTCGGATCTGCCGGTGGTTCTGGTGGGCCTTGAGCGTATGAGAGGTTACTGACAAGTAGCAAAGTGGCGACAATGATTATTTTTTTAAAGTGTTTCATAGCCCTTATTATTGAATGATTAATTTTGATGTTTTGGCATGGCTTGCTGTTTTCACTTTCACTATAAGAAAGTGAGGGTAGCTGTTCGCGTTGATGACAATTGGATTGTCTGAAGCATGAATTTGATGATAAACAGTTCTGCCCATTTGGTCAAAAATTTCCACAGTTGCGTTGCTTAAATCGCCTGAAGGGAGATGGATATAAATTCGTTTATTTATAGCGTGCATTTTAATGGTTTCGCTAGCTATTGCTTCAATTCCAACCATACCGTTAAAGTGTAGTATGAATCGGTCAGCGGGTATATTTTGCTGATGCTGGAAGCTGTAAACAGCTTGTTCATTAATATCAACTACTTCATTTAGCAATACATCTTCTAGAAAAACTGATCGCCCCTGTGTGAAACTTTCCAGTCCAGCAATCTCCATATTTACCATTCCATCCATAGACATTGTAAAATGCAATGGAACGGCAATAGGTTCACTTGTCATCTCCAGTGTATTAATTGCGTAGTTTATACCTTCTAGGGAGGTATATAGTTGAGGGGCATCGCCAAATCCAGTTAGTTTTCGGGCATCTTTATCAGGGTCAAATAAATTGGTTGCCTCTTCATGGAATCGGATGTAAGCATTATCCTCCGATATTTCAGAGCTGACCTTAATTTGCAATAGATTTGATACTGCGTTAGTAGATTTATAAAGAGCTTGATTGTTATGAAGCCGGCTGCTATTGCTTATGGTAATTGCACTGGCACTACCTCCTGGAACTGATTTTTTAACAAAGAATGACTGGCCGGAAGGTACGATTGCAGGGGAGGGGACTCCGTCAGCAAAAGTCTGATAGTTACCAGTTGCTCCATTATAAAAATACACCGCAGCATCATAGCCGGTTGGAGTGCTCCATTCTATAGCAGAAGGATATGGGTTTGGTAACAGCCTATAGGATTGTCCGTCAGTATGGAGACCTAGGGTTTTTGCCGGTAGATTATAGTCTCCACCATTCAGTATGCCTGCTATTTCAAGTGTGTGAGATAGCTGGTCGTGCCAAATTAGATAGCCCTCTTTATTGTTGATAGGAAAATTGCTGTCTGTTATTTTTAACCAATCCTGACTTATAGCATTTAATTCCCAAAGGTGTATTCCCATAAAGACATTGCCAGCATTAAATACACTGGCCGCATCCATTGGCACAGAAACCAGATGATAGCGGTGTGTTGTTGGGTTAAGACTACCTCCTGTAATGTTACGTTTTAGTGTTGCATTCACTAATGATGAATTGTGAATCAGAGAACCTCCATCGTTTATGATGAGCGCATCTGTAGCCTGAGAATTCATCGTGCTGGCAACCGTGAGCCATTTATTTGCCCCAAGGTTGAGGCTTGCTCCAGTCATAATGTTGAGGTTGTTAGCCAATGCAGCGGTGTTATCAGCTTGAGTAATAGTTGCATTGCCATCAAAGATGGTGGTGTTGACAGATGCGGACCAGTCTAATGTGCCGCCGTATTGAGTCCAGCCATTAACTTCCGAATAAATTCTTTCAAGATTACAACTTTCTAATGTGGGAGTTTCATACAGGTTAGGATTCAGGAATGCCGTTGCACCCTCAACACTTGTATGAAATATTTGACCATTCATCGAAGGTTCAAAGAAATAAACTCCGGCAACCTCTGTAGGGTTGTCAATCAAAACCCATAAAGTTACTAATGAAACCCATTCAGTAGGTACTTCGTTAAACCTTGAAGCGGGTGATGCTGGGTTAGCATTATAATTATTGGTTCCTGGTAAAGTCGAAACATTGATTTTACCCGAATTTAGTGTTGTAAATGGATCTGCATATTTTGGAAGTACTTGAGGGCCATACTGAAAAGTGCCATTCAATAAAGTTCCTTTGAAAACCAATACATTTGTTACATCAAATGCGGAAGAATTATATTCCATTGACAAGGCGCTAGAATAGAGGTAATAGCCCGCTTGATCTGACTTGACTTCAATATCAAAAACCAGATAATTCCCAAGCCCACTAAAAAATTCAATTTTAGGTTTTGCAAACTTGAAGGAAAGCTGTGGTTGAGCAAAAACGCTTGCTCCGATTAATAGCAAAGCGCAAAATAGGTAGAGATGCTTTTTCATAAGATGGTATTTCTAATTTATAAGGCTTGATTTTTTATTTAGTTGATTGTGGGTATTTAAAATAAAGTTATAAAGATAACATAAATACACATAAATAGGAGGTGAGCATTTTATTTAAAATAATTACAAATAAGGCTAACTGCTATGCTTGATAAGATGCCATCTTGCAAGCAATACCGACAAACTAATCATAGTGTATATTTGTGTCATTTGGATAGTGTGTTTTATGATAAACATTTAATAATCATTGATCAGTCCGGCACCTGGCTCTTGAAACGCACTTCCCGACTCTCCGGATTCGTCCCAAAATTCACAGCCCACTTATTAAAGTCGCTGGCAAGCACCTGTCCGTCCATATCCACATCGGCAGGCAGGTAAATGGTGATGAGTCCAAAGTTGATTGCCCAGACATTGAAATCGGAGGCAAGCACCGCTCCATCGGCATCAATATCTCCGGCCACCATGCCATATTTCCCATTGCCAATGGCTTTGTAACCGGCTACACCTCCATAAGCTTTTGAGATGTCATCCGTGAAGTCATAGCTGTATGTATTGCCCGCGAGAACCAATGACTCACTACTCATCACATCGAGGTGGTTGCGGTGGCGGATGACGAGGTAGAGGTTGTCGCTTACAGAAGGGCTGGCAATTGAAGGCGTATTTCCATTAAAATCAACGATGTTGCCGTCACTTTTGAGTAACATTGCTTTAGGCCAGCCTTCTACTATTGTTGAAGATGTTGCGTTTTCAGGAGCATCGGCATCACGGAGTTCAACCAGCACCCAGTCAACAATATCTGCACCCAATGAAACGGCCTGTTCAGTACCTGTATAATTCCATGGGCCACTATTATAAGGTTGTGCAAGCGGTAGGAGGCCAGCATTTTTTAGGGAGGCATTCATAGCATTGGTGCCATCAAAAGGGCCTTCAAGCAAAACCGCTATTGCAAGTTGTTGTTGAGCGACTATTTCCAATGTGCCATTATTCGCAGCATATAAAATATTAGAAGATGCGCTGTTACCAAGAAAAGCATTCGCCATGCTTATTTGATAGTTTCCTTCGCCCATCGCTTCGTCAATGGCAACAGCCAACTGTACCAAAGTTCCTTCGTTGTCTCTAAACGCCAATTGATTCATTGAGAAACACAAAAAGCGAAGCGATCCGTTTTCTAACTGACTAACAGATAATGTGTGATCCTGTTTGCGATCTGCCGCCAGCAGTGCACTTCCAGGCACATAGGTAGCCCCTTCGGGAAGTGTGAGATCAAATTGAAAACCTACAAAATCCTCATAGTTTTCAGCACTAATTGCAAGCGTAGCCTGAGTTCCAGGACTTGCTGTAAGATCTTGCACTGTTAAATAGTTAGGGCTAAATGCATTGGCAGATAAGCTTACGAGAAATGGGTTTTCGTTAGGGTCATTGGAATAAATACGCATTGACCCTGTGCTTTGACCTGATTGGATAGGATTATATTTTAGCTGTAGTTGGGTGTTTTCGTAACTTTGAATAGTAATAGGCAGACTTGTTAAGTTTGAAAAAACAGAATTTGTGAAGTTGATGGTATTTATAATCAGCGCTTCTTGTCCGTAATTGTAAATGGTGAGTTCTGAGTTACCAGTTTCATTTACAGCTACATCACCAAAAGATAAATTACTGTTGGCGTGTATATCCGGGGCAGTTATTGTTAGCGATCCATTTGTGGAGGCTGAAACCACATTGTCTCCATTCAAATCGCCAATAATCACACTGTTAATATTCAGTGGATACCATCCTCCAGTTCCATTTACGTCGAAGCTAAGCGAAACAATTTTGCCATCATCTCCTAAAAATGGTGTATTTGACGGCGAAAAGCCAATAACCCTCAAAGTTGAACTGTTGATCATATTTACGCTGGCATGGTGGTCTGTAACACGGCTTGCAGTAAGGCTTACAGAACCGGCAACATAGCTTAAAGGCGTCGGGAGACTGAGGTCAAACTGAAATCCAACAAAATTTTCCATATTGTTAATGGTAAATTCCAGTGTAGCCTGAGTTCCCGAGGGGGCTACCATGCTTCCTGTATGTAGTTCATTTACTGCAAACGCTATGGCGGTGAGGTTAATGCTGGTTATGGGTTGATCTGGATCATTAGACGCAACACTCATGGTTTTTGAGTATGTTCCTTTTACAGTGGAATTAAACCTAACCGTAATGTTTTGGCTTTGCCCCGCTGAAAGGCTAAAACTACTTGCGCTTTGGTTTATAAAATGAGGACTGTTAAAAGTAATGTTGCTTACATTTAATGTTTGGTTGCCGGTATTCTGAATGGTAAAATTTCTATCGCTATAGCCTCCCAATGGAATGCTTCCAAAGTCTTGATTCGCAGGATTCACCTGAATATTGGGAGCCTGAATAGTCAGCGTGCCATTGATGCTTCCCGTCATAATATTGGTGCTGGTACTTGCAATTAAAGCGTTTTGAATCGCTAAAGTGTAGCTTCCAGGAATATTTCCTGCATTTAACTTAAAACGGGCAACAGCTCCCGAATTACCACTAAAAGGTGTGTTATTAAACGAAAAAGCAATGATTCTTAGAATATTTCCAGTCATTAAAGTTGTGCTGAGTGAATGACCATTGCTTCTTTCACTTACCAACAATGCAGAGTTGTTGACATAACTTACTGCAGATGGCAAAGGGATATCCAGTTGAAAGCCTACAAAAGCATCGGCATTGGTAATGTTGATGGATATTTCTACCTGACTACCGGCTGCAACACTAGCATCATTAATTTGCATAATATTCTGTGCACTTGCACTAGCTACAAATATAAGCATCAGTGATATTAGGGTCAGTTTTTTTGTAATACTGCTTATGCAATTATCACAAATTGGTCGGTTTAGTGTTACCATATTTTTAATGTTTTTTGAATGCTTGTTTGGTTTTGACGAATAATATTTATCTGAATAATGCAAGGTTTAGTTAGATCTGAAAGCGGAATTTGATGGCTTCCTTCTGACAGATGCTGTTGTGAGGAGTGCAAGAGCTTACCATCAATACTATAAGCGGCAATTTGAAGCTCACAAGCCTCAGGCAGCTCTATATCTATTCGTTTTTGTGCTTTTTGATAGCTTACTTTAAAGGAGTTATCAATGGTTTCAATATTTTGATTTCCAACAAGCAACAAAGTCAGTTCGCCATTTATTACATCTGTTAGCACATCAACTCCGGTCAGGTTTATCAGGCTGGCACTTATAATGTCAATAATAAAGGATCCTGGAGTGTTTCCTGTTATAACTTGCATTTCCAGCACAGGGCCATTATTTCCGCTAAATTCATGATTACTGGGAGAATCAACAGTTATATTAAGTTGTTGTCCAGCGTATTGTGTTGTCATTTGATGATCAAGGGCGCGATCTGTCAATTGCTCCCCACCTTCTAGCCAGCTTAGGCCATCTGCCAGCAGAATATTTGCTGAGAAACTGCTAAAGCTGGTTCGGTTCTCAACAGATAAAGCAATAGTCACCGTATCATAAGTATTTGCCGACATTTGAGGTAATTGCATGGTATTGTCTCCTGATCTTAAAATCAGTAAATGCAAACTATCAACGGCATCTTCACAGGGCGAATCACCAATTGCATGAATCCATAAAGAAACCTGGCCATTCAATATGTCCCTTTCGCCTGGCGAATAAATTGGATGTAATAAGAGGTGGTCATTAAAAACTCCATCTCCATTACTTAGCCAAAACAAAGAATCAGTATGAAGAACTGAAGCATCTGTATTTTGATAATTCTCACCAATTTGCACTATAAAATCAGCTCCGGCTTCTGCCTCTGGTGGCGCATTCAATAGTATCAACAAGCTGTCGGTGGCAGAATCACATTGAGCACTTCCAATTGCTTCAATACCCAGCCAAACACTGCCTTGTTGTAGATCAGCTACAGATGGAGTATAGGTCGTTATCGCGCTAAATGGATCATCAAATAGGCCGTTTCCGCCAAACCAATGAATGCTATCAGCTCCAATTGCATTAGCAGCCAACAAAACATTTTCTCCAAAACAAATAAATTGATCAATCCCCGCATCAAGCTCTGGTGGACTTGCAACAAATATAGTTGTGCTATCTGCAGCTATCTGGAATCCGTCATTTACCTGAACCAGGTATTTTGTTGTAAACAAGGGTTGGTCATTCACTATTTCGCCCATTTCATTAAAGCCACTTGGGTTAGCACTCCAGCTGATTATCGGATTCCAGCCTCCGCCAGTCACCAATGCCTCTAAAAGGATTTGAGTTCCCAGACAAATACTATCAGCTGTTGTATTGATCTCAACTCCAAGAACGCCCATGGATTTGATTGCTCCTGATCTGGTTTCGTCCAACACGTTTTGGCCACTTAGGTTTACTAATAGCGCATTCTCAATTGGAAGAATTGCTTCCATTGGCTGGTCGGGCAACAAAAGCTCAAAACTGGCTACTTCACCCGCGTTCCCGACAAAAGGAGTATTGTTTAAAGAAAAACAAATGACGCGCAATGTGTTATTTGCAATTATCGCAGCTGACATAAGATGATCTGTTGCTCTGCTGCTATTTAAAATTACACTGCCAGGATCAACGCTAAGGCTTTCCGGCAATGGAATATCCAATTGGAAAGAAGATATAGGGGTCGCATTTTGAATCGAAATGCCAACACTAACCAAGGATGCTGGAAAGGCTTGCACCGAATCTAACTGCAAGCTATGCTGCGAATGAACCATGGGAATCATATAGCAGCTAAACAGTATCGCGAACCCTATTTTTAGACTTCTTCTTAGCATTAGTTTATTAATTGATGCTGTTGTCGGTTACATTTATTATTTATTGAAATATTATTTTGCGTTCAATTTGCCTTTGCTCATTCTTAACAGCATATTTCATTTTGAGGATGTAAATGCCTTTGCTTACTATATTTTTAGAATCATCATTGGCTTCCCAATAAAGGCTGCTGGAGTTTAGGTTGCCCTCATAAAGCGATTTAACCAACCTGCCTTGATTATCAAATATCTGCAATGTCACTTTTTGTGCTTCAGGAATATCCCAGCTAATCATTTGCTGGTGGCTAAATGGATTGGGCTGTACTTGCAACTTCACCTGATCAGGTGTCTGTTCGGATAAGTTGATCATTCCAAAGGGCAATACCTCCACGATATCGCCTACCAGATCGCCGCCAAAAATTGAATTGAAATTGAAGGTGGCCATAGATTCGTTTGAGCTAAGTTCAAGTGTCAATTGCTCCTCGGCAGGTATAGTCTTACCGTCCAGACTGAATAGCACAACATCAAGCTGGTTATTGCTATGATTCCATGCCATTTCAAATCCCTTTAATTTGCTTTTGAGACTTAACAGTTCAGGGTTCATATCCTTGGGAAGTTCTATGCTAAACTGCAATCCGGCCAAATTGCATGTGCTATGCAGCCACAATTCATGCCCACGCCACTCATAATACGCTTTTTCTTGGCTGATCATAGGGAATGGTCTGTCGGAAACAGCCCTATCATTCATAATGAGGTTTACCACGCCAATAATATCAAGCAGGTTAATCTGCCCATCGTAGTTAACATCAGCCGCATCACTTAAAAAGGGTTGAGGGTTTTGGTTGAGGATATAGCTGACGATGGTGGTGATATCTAAGACATTTACTGTTAGATCGCCATTGGCATCGCCGTTGGCGGCAGAGAAGGGGGTGGCGGTAGCGACTTTTGAAAAGTCGCTTTCGGTGAAATCTGTCCGCATAGCAGTAAACAGGTAGAAATAAGTTGAATCGGGAATCACATTGTAATCAACGAAAGTGCTATCAACAATGGGTCCCTCGTTTAAAGCCAGTGTATCGCTGGTATTATTGTCATTAAGCATTCTAAATCGATAGAGATTATAACCTAAGACATTGCTAGAGTCAGAAAGAGACCATTCCAATGCTACTTTCCCAATACCTGGTGTGGCGCTGAAATTAACACTTTGAGAGCTAGCTGCTTGTATTACAAAGCTAAATCGGCTTCGTTCGATAGGAATATCAAAATGATCAGTATCTTTTGCGTGTGCCACACGGATAGTGTTTTCGCCATCTCCGGTTGAAATATCAACCTGATGATACGCTGTCCAAATCGTAGAATCAGCATTCCAGCTGGCAGAGTCCATTACGATGTTTTGTGTAAATGGGTAACGTACGCCAAAAGTGAGAAATGGTGTAAAAGTGGTATCCATAGGTCTGTTAAAATACACATCAAACTTTAGCGAACCCGGGCCGATTGGTTCCATTATCTCTTCCTGTGGGTTTTGGCCATTGAGTTGAACTTTCCACACTATACCGTGAGCTTCTGCTGGGGGTGTTTCTAGAATAGTTTCCGGCTCTAGAACTGGTCTGGATTGGTCTTCATAAAAGTCTAATATGTTTGATTTTATTTTTGTTATGTCGGTTGTACCCCAGTAATTTTCCGATATTTTATAAATTCCCATAGGCCAGCCATTATGGCCTGAAACAGCCATGTCCATATCATTATTAAAAAATAAGTTATTCTTAACATAGTTCATGCATTGAGGATAAGGCAAGTGATGCCCAACAAAAGCAAATGGCGAAATTCCATTTGTGGTATTCCCCGAAATAACATTATACTCAAAAACACCAAGATCCCACATTTCAATCATATACCCACAATGGGGAGCTCCGTTGTTATGTATTACATTATAAGAATATTCTCCGCCAGGCTTTACAGTGAATAATCTGGCATGTTCACTTAAAGTGAAAATACTATTCTTAATTTTTGTTGGGTTTACCAGCATCATATCATTACACTTACTCCATGCTTCTGTGAATTTGCAGTACTCAAATTCAGAGTAGGCGTTTTTAGCCATAATTATGGATTTTAGGAAGGAGCCTTCTGCACCTTTGAAAGTGATTAAACTGTCAGCATTGCCAATAGCTGAAAGGTATTGGGTGATCATAATAAAATTTCCATTTGAAAACCTTACCGTCACGCCAGGATCTATGATTAAACTATCAATTACAGCGACTTCTGTTACAAGATAATAAGCGTCACCAGATAGATGTAAAGTCTCATATGTGCCTTTAATTTCAACACCGTGTTCTATGGTAATAGTAATATTTTTATATAGGGTGTCTGCAGAGCCTTTTTCCCAAAATAACAGCTCAAAAGAAATGATTCTTGCATTGACAACATTGCTGTCGATTTTAACCCTTATTGGATCAAAACTTGTATTTGTGGCATACGCTGAAATTGACCCCAGATAACATCTGTTTTTAAGAATTTGAGCTGTTGTTGTGTCTTCAAATTCTGTAAAGCGGAGGCTGGCAAAAACACTGTCTGATAACCCCCCTGCGTTTTTTAACCTGATATAGATGTCTATAGTTTCACCGGCATCGGGGCGCCCGTCTCTATCCCCATCATATAGCGAATCAATAATTTTATGAGATACATAATAAAGATCTGCCGGCGGATCGATAAACGTACTTTTTTGAATATCCATCACGCCTGCCTGAAAAAGATCAAGCTTGACAGGCTGTATCAGTTTAGCAAAAACTTGTTCATTACTAAGTTCGGGCTTATAGCTTTTCATCAGTGCAATAGCTCCTGCTGCTAAAGGGCAGGCCATGGAAGTGCCACTATAAGCCCTGTATTGACCATTAGGCACTGTACTCATAAAGCCTACACCTGGCACACGCAATTCATAATTATAATCGTAATCGTTCCAGTACATACCTCCATAAGGTCTGCTGTCAGAAATAATCGGTCCTGTTGGGTCAAAATTGGAAAACCAGGCGTTTTGTTTATCCGGTAAAGTTGCTTCTACTCCTAATACCCAGTTATAACAGGCAGGATAATTTGGTTGATAGGGAGGCCATGGAGGAAAAGGTAAATCAGTTTTATAGTTCATGTTTCCTGCGGCGGCAACTATAATTCCATATGCATAAGCGTATTCCATTGCATCTCGTATAGCTAGCGATTCGCCCCCACTAGACCAGGAGTTACTATAAATTGTAGCACCATTTTGAGCAGCATACCAAAACCCTTGCGCAATATGAGAAAAATAACCTATCCCATTACTTTGGAAAACTTTAACAGGCATAATCTTTACCCCCCAACTTGTTCCGGCTATTCCTATCCCGTTGTTGGTTTCTGCGCCTGCTATTCCTGCACAATGGGTACCATGACTATTATCGTCCCTTGGATCATTATCTTCATTAACGAAATCCCAGCCCATATAATCATCTATAAAACCATTATTGTCATCATCGATGCCATTATTAGGTATCTCATTGTGATTGATCCAGATCTTGTTAACAAGGTCAGGATGCAAATAGTCAACCCCAGTATCTAAAATTGCAATTATTTGATTCGTGTCGCCAGTAGTTGTCATCCACAACGAATCTGCTTTTATATGAGGCAAATACCACTGTTCATTGTAATAGGGGTCGTCTGGAATAATTATTTCTGAGCTATGATTTTTGTCAGAATTATAGGTAGTTAAAGCTGCTTCATCTATCGGATCTGATATCGGGAAAACTTCATTGATATAGGCTTCGCCATTACCTTCTGCATATTCCACTTCCTCCAGTTGATTAAAGGCTTCAATAATTTCAGCTACAGGATATTTTTCATCATATTTGATAAGGTAGATGTTAAACAGTTCGGGAGTTTGTTTCTTGGTGCCATCCGGAAAAGTAATATCATGCCTTTTCTGGTTTCGTTCTGCACCTTTGAAAACTTTGTGAAATGTTGTAACCTGAAAATGGTCTGCAAGCTTATCAATTGCTTGGATTCCACTCCGTTCAAACTGACCTTTTTGATCAGGAGCTAGTCTCACATCAGATTTGAATTTAACCAATAATTCCCCGGCCTTATATTTTAAATCATCAGTATGATTTAGAGGACTGATAAAATCCTGGCTATTAACCGTATTTATCAAAAGAAGAAAGATAATTGAAAGAAGAATTTTTTTCATAACCCAAACGTGTTAAAAATTTATCCAAATATGAACAATATAATTTCAAAGTTCATGTCGGATTATTAAACGGTGCTTTTATTAGTTAAACGTTTTAGTTCATCTATTTTAAGGTTTAAGGCTTTATTAGATTCACCTTATTGAATGATTATTTTTAAAACTTTTCGGAAAGTTGTTTTATTCGGACTGTTAGCTGATCGATAATTTATGCTTACAAATTGTAAGCCCTTAGAATTAGATTGATTACTTATGTTAAATTGCAGCTTATGATCACCTTTCCTTAAGTTTTTCTGATTTTCCTGATAGATAAGCTGTCCTAAAGTGTTAAAAACAGCTATTTCTATGTCTGAGCTTTCAGGCAGCGATAATGAGAGCGTGACAGCCCCATCACTCGGATTTGGATAAAGCACAAAGTTGTAACGGTAATCCTCCGGCAGGCTGGTTGCGTCTTTATATACAGGGACATAGTCTCCTTTGCTGTTGCCGGCGAAGAGTTGTCCCCAGGCCAGGGTGCCAGGATGATGTTTGATGTCAAACAAGTTAACTTCGCCTTCTGGAATCAGTTTGTTATCAAGACTGAAAATCACGCCTGTTAAAGTGTCATCGCTTAAATACTTGATGTATTCAAAGCCAGGTAATAACGACCTAAGCTCAAGCTGATCTATCTGCGGTCCTATTAGCTGAAACTGAAAACCACTAAGCGTTCCATCACTTTTAAAGCGAATGGTTTCAGGGTCGAGGTAGGCATAAGCAGGCTCACTGAATAAAGGCTGTTTGTCAGCTCCCATGATGATATTGACAACACCGATGATGTCTAATAAGTTGATAAAGCCGTCTTCGTTCACATCGGCGGCTTCTGAAAGAAACGGCTGTGGGTTTTGATTGAGAATATGGCCTACTATAGAAATGATGTCCTGCACATTTACTATCAGGTCGCCATTGGCATCTCCAGGAGAGGCAGTTAAAACAGTGGCGTTCACAACTTTTGAAAAATCAGATTCAGTGAAGTCAGTCCGCACTATCTTATACATATAGTAGTATCTCTGCAATGGATTAACACTAAAATCTGTGAAAAGGGTGTCATTAACAAGGTTCGTGTTGACCAGTGTAGTATCACTAAAAGTAGTATCTGTAATATGATGGAAGCGATACATATTATAGCCTAAAAGCGTGGGCAAATCATCTGGTTCGTGCCATTCAAGCGCAACTTTTCCAATGCCGGGAGTGGCCATAAAATCTGTGGAGGCTGAACCGGCAGCATCAACTAAAAACTCAAAGCGCATATCTTCAACAGGGATTTCCCAACCTTCCAAGTCACGTGCTCCGGCAACCCGGATGCGGTTGATACCATCACCAGTATAGATTTGCATATTTTTATACGCCGTAAAAATCTTGTGTTCGCTATCCCAGCGCGCAGAATCTGATACGCTTTGTTGGGTATAAGGATACCTCACACCAAAAGTCAATTGTGGCGTGAAGCTTGTGTCCATTTCGTGATTAAAATACACATCAAAGCGCTGGGGACCAACACCTACTGGCTCGACGTATTCATCTTGGGCATCGGTACCGTTGACGAGGACTTTCCAAGTAATTGCATGGCATGAGTCAATTGCGGCTGATTCAAATGGAACAAAAACAGCTCTTGGTATCAACGAGTTTTCCATGAAATCATATATCATATCATCAATCTTTTCTGAATCTGATGTTCCCCAATATTGATATTTAATTTCTTGAAAATCTGCAATACTTTGATAATTTGTTTGATAAATAATTTCTGTATTTTTTTTATTAATCCAGTTATTTCTATGTTCAATGTTAGAATTAGTATATTGAACAGGAGGCATTATAAAGTTAATGAAATTATTCTCTATGAAATTGTTTGAACCATAAGACGGATATGAAGGATAGTTTGATCCTGAGCTATTTGAGATAAAATTATTCCTATATACAAAATGAGATTTTGAATCGTATATTGCTTCAGATGGAAGCGAATAATACAAATTATTCACTACTGAATCAACCACGCCAATATTATTGACGTTTATAAATACACAATTATACACACTTGCAGGATTCATGTAATTGTCCGAACTTAGCGGCCAGCTGAGGTTTTCGAACCTACAAAACGAAACTCTATTTTTTATTGAATTACTATTTCTGTATTTAAAAACCGTCCCGGCTCCCCAATCATATCCTATAATATGTATCAGACTATCTGCTTTGCCATCTGCTATTACCTTACCATTAACTGGAATAGTATACCCACCATAAACCAATAATTTAGCACCTGGTCTAATTGTAAGAATACCATTAGTGCCAACTTTAAAACTATTGCGTAAAATATATAATCGATTAGGAAACAAAGTTTTTGCTGAGTCTAGCACTCCTATCAATTCTTCTCCATTCTCAACAGTTAGAATAGTTGTTTGAACTAATGTATCACTACTGCCGCGATACCAAGACAATAAATCAAAAACAATATCCCGGTCGTGGGCTACATTTTCATTTATTTTGATTACCATGGGGTCATATTGACTAGTTCTGGTAGCATACGCGCTCATTGAACCGATATAGGAGGTGGGTTTGATAATTTGAGCTGTTGTAGTATCTTCAAATTCATGAAAACGAATTTTGAACCAGGTGCTATCACATTGCCCACCGGTATTACGGGCAGTAAACCAAAACTTGATAGTTTCACCAGCATCAACACGGCTATCATTATCACAGTCAGGCATCGTGTCAATCATCGTTTGTGAAATCATCCTGACTTCAGGTATAGGGACTTTATTCAATGCTTCGAAAATGTTTATATAATTATAGGTGCTTTGTATTAGTTTAACCCACATCAACTCCATGCTTTCATTACTTCTAAGCGGGCGGTACATTGCCAATGCACCCGATAAAATAGGTGCAGCCATCGAGGTGCCTTGATATACTCGATAATTTCCATTTGGTATTGTACTCAAGATGTTTGTGCCAGGTGCTTTCATTTCGTAGTTTAATAAATCGGGATGCGCACTAAAAGTTGGTCCATTACAATCGGTGTTTGAGAATGCACCATCTGGAGCTTGAACACCTAAAATGTATGATAAGGCAGCCGGATAAAAAGGCCCGGATGGAATACATTGGTCAACATCAATACCATCATTTCCTGCTGCAGCAACAAGCACAGTAGTTGAATAGGCATTTACCAATGCATCTTCCATTGCCAACGACCTCGCATAAGAACCAAAACTCATGTTTATAACAGTAGCGCCTTTTTGAAAAGCATAAACAATACCTTGTGCTATATTGGCCGAATTGCCTCTTCCACTGCTCTGAAAAACCTTCAATGGCATTATTTTAGCACCATTGCTTACGCCACTAATACCAATTTCGTTGTTGGCTTCGGCAGCAGCTATTCCTGCTACATGTGTTCCGTGGCTATTGTCATCAGTTGGGTTGTTGTCGTTATTGATCCAATCCCATCCCCTGATGTCATCTATTTTTCCGTTGCCATCATCGTCAATTCCATTATCCGGAATTTCACCCGTATTTGTCCAAATCTTATTCTGTAAGTCAGGATGCGCCCAATCTACACCTGTATCCAGAATAGCGATTATTTGTGTCGAGTCAGCCCCTTGCACAGTATCCCAAACCAGATCAGCATGTACAGCAGGGATATGCCATTGTTGATCGTAAAGTGGATCATTTGGAACAACAGTTTTATTGTTTTTTGAAGAATTTTGTCGATTGCCCCCTTCCAGCCACGCCAACATTTCCGCCTCATTCATCTCCGGACTCATCGGCTTATCGTTAACGATGCTTTGAATGTAATTTGGCTCAGCATAAACTACATAGTCCAAAGAATCCAACTTCTCAATAAGTTTGGTTTGGTCAAAAATATCTTTTGTCGCAAAGAGCCTGTAAACGTTATGCAAATTAGGCACTTCAATCACCTGTCCGCTAAAAGTAGTAATAAACTTTTTTTCCGATTTTCGCACTTCACTGGGAAACAATTGCACTGCTTCGTTTACCTCATAGGCTTCAAAAAGTGCATCAATGGATGTGATACTAGTTTTAACCACTCCGTTTGCTTTGTTGATGTTGATTTGAACCTCATCTGCAAAACGAACTAAAACCTCGCCAGGCTCAAACATCATCTGCGCCATACGCGGGTTTTGGCGTATTACGGAATCAGCGTCTAATAAAAGCTGTTGTTCTTGTGCGGAAAGAGATATTGTAAGGCAGAAAAAACTAAAAATAAGAACTAAATTTTTCATAATGATGACTTTAGGATAGTTGTGTTTTGAAATCTGCATAACTGCTTAAGAAATTCCTCAAATGTAACTCCTCTCACATTCTCCTTCTAATTATTTCTGCTTTGTTTCACTAACTGCACCTTTAGCCGGTTAAAGTGTCGTTTTTAACAGTTGTAATGAGACTAAAAATGATTTGAAGTGCTTGGATATGGAAAAACTAATTAACTTGCAGCCACAAAACCAATCGCCATGCGGTATTTTCTTGTCATATTTTTAATCCTATTCGTCGTGGGTGAGCTTGTTTCGCAATCCATTGCGCTAAAGCATTACAATACGCGCAATTCCGCCTTAGGTCAAAATCAGGTAATCATGACCAATAGAGCTGTTGATGGGGCTTTGTTGCTGAGTACCTATGGTGGGTTTAGCCGTTTCAACGGAAAAAGATTTTTTAATTATACCCGGAACGACGGGCTTCAATCTAATGTGGTTTTTGGCACAATTGATAAAGATGATACGCTTTGGATTGCTACCCGCGATGGCATCGATTTCATGGTCAACAGCAAGATAACGAATTATTTTAGTGCCCCTCCTTTTGGGATGTATTATTCACGCTTTTACAGCTATAAAGATTTATTTTTTCTGAGAGATATCAACAGGCCTAATAACGAAACGAATAAAAATGCCTGGTATCTTTTCGACATAAGAAAGAAGAGATTTAATCACAAGGTTTTTACAAAGGATAGTCTTGATATACTGAGCAATGCTTTGTTTTTTCAGGATAGTGCGCTGCTTTGGACATCTGAAAGAATGGTCGTGGCATCACTCAGGGATTTTGGTGCGCGAAAAATTACCCTGGCGGAAATTGATATTGCCCTGGATTTGGTAAGCATCTGGAATAATCATCTCTATTTTGGAAAATCTAAAAATAGTCTGACTGATACGGCAGAGATGCTTGTAAAGCTTAATCTTGAGGAGGGCTTTCCTGTGGATACAGTTCTTAAAACCGACAATGGTTTCACTTTGAAATCAGGTCAGTTTTTTATTTTCAAACCAGATAATACAGTAAATATGCTTGATATCGATCTGGGACTGCACCGACTTGGCGGAGGCAAACAAAAAAAGCTGGCAACATTATCAGGGTCAGCACACGAATTTTATCCCGACAAAAACTATTGGTGGCAGGGTACTGACAATGGCTTTTTTAAACTTGAAATTCCGGGCTTTACCTATTATCGAGCGTCTGATGGTTTCCCGGCAGATGTGTGGTCGGTCTTACCCGATTCGGCAGGTAGGATATGGTTTGCCGGATTCAACAATAAAGGTGTTCAGCTATATGATGGCGAAAAACTGAATAATTCAACAGAACCAAAGGCTGCTCTTTTTTATAATTGTCCGGTAATTGGCCTTGAAAATGAAATCCTTTTCCCATCTCAATTTGGGCTTTCTGTTTACAGGCAAACCGGTAAATATGTACAGGAAATTGCACTGAAAAAGCCCACACTGAATCTAGCCGTTGACCACGATCGTAAGCGAGTTCTGGCAGCAAGTATGAATTTATTATATCGGATTGATTCAACTTACCAGGCCGAGTTGTGTTTTCAAACAACGGAAATAGGGCCTTACCAAACTATCCTCAGCATCTTGCCCTATCAGGGACTTTATTACCTGGCCATGTCGAAGGGCTTTGCTGTGTATGACCCTGATACAGACAATGCGCGTCTTCTCACAAAAAATACATTTCGGGTGAGCGATCTGGTTGCGGACGTTGCTGAAACAATCTGGCTGGCTACTGATCAGGGTTTATATGCTTACCGCGATGATTCACTAATGCAAGTGTTGCCTGATTTGATAGATGAAAACCTGCTAACTATTGAGATAGCCAACGATAATCGGCTTCTTATTGCAGGCTCGTCAACCTTGTTTACTATCGACTTGGATAAATATTACAAAGGCATTCCACATTATCTGTTGGCTTATAATGAAAGTGCTGGTTATGAACCATTAGAGCCAGGCCAGAACTCCTTTTATAGAGATAACAACGGTCATCTTTGGTTGCCCACAGTAGAGCATGTTGTTCAGATTGAACCTGAAAAGCTGTTAATCCCTGAAAAACTACCTAAAGCGAAAATGCTAGAGGCTGTTGCCATTAATGTTTCCTATACCGATAGCCTGTTTTTCCACGATACAGTGCAAATCGTTGTGGCCTACGAATACAATAACCTGGAATTTGCTTTTGAAGCAGTTGATCTGGATTTTCCCGAATCCTTGCGCTTTGAATATATGCTGGAGGGTAGGTCTAACAATTGGATACCACTAATTGATGAGTATAAACTCCATTTTGATAATTTAAAGCCAGGCCAATATAAATTGCAGGTGCGCGCGACCCGCAGCGAATCCTTCGAGCAGGTGCCAATTGCGCTTGTTAGAGTTACGGTATTGTACCCGTTTTGGTTAAAGTGGTGGTTTGTAGCATTTGTGCTTGTCATTATATTGGGGTTGCTATTTTTTATCATGACGCTGTTTTTGAAAAATCAACGAAATAGGCAACAAAACCAAATCGAGCTTACCCGGCTAAGAAGTTTAGCGTTAAGTGTGCAGATGGATCATCATTTTTTGACCAATAATGTAGCCAAAATAGTGCTGCTCAATCAAAAAGGATTTAATCAAGAGGCTTCTGATTTTAGCATGCTACTGGTACGCTTTCTTCAAAAAAATATGCATTTTCTGCGGGAGGAGTTCGTTGCTTTGCAGGAAGAGCTGGAGCTGATTCAGGCTTACGTTGCGTTAGTGCAGCGAAATTCCGATAAAGTCACACTTGATATAAACCTACAAAGTGATATAGATACCCGGCAAATCATGATTTTACCGTTTCTAATTCAGCCGGTCATTGAAAATGCCATTAAATATGGAGCGAATCCAAATACAGAAGCGGGTCTGAGGGTTAATGTCATCATAAATTGTGAAGATGATTTACTATCGATATCCGTTGTAAATAGTTTGCCTGAGTTGGAACGGCTATCTATTGATGGCAATCATTTGTCGCTAAAAATCATCGAGGATAGATTGCGAATAATCGGAGGCCGCTCGGAAATTGTTGTAAACAAAATGGCAAAAAGCTTTCAATGTTTGATAATTCTTGATTTAAAGAAAACATAAAACCAATTGCAAATGAAAACCTATTCAGCTGTAATTATTGAGGATGAAGCTATGTACAGAGAACACCTGACCGAACTGCTTCAAAATGGTTTCCCCGAGATAAAACTGCTCAAAACCTGCTGCAGTGGAGAAGAAGCACTGCAGCAATTGCCCTTGCTTGCTCCTGATGTTGTTTTTATGGATATTGATTTGGGGGATATGAATGCTTTTGATGTGATTGGCCAGTTAAACCTGAGCCGAACCCGGCTGATTTTTACAACAGCCTATACAAATTGGGCTGCGCAGGCTTTCCAGGTTAACGCGCTACATTTTCTACTGAAACCAATTACGAAGCCTGATCTACGCGAGGCAATTGACAGGCTCGAAGAACGACATCCTGCCGTAGAGGTGAAAGAATTGCTTGCAAATATGCATCAATTTACACATCAAACGCTTGCCATAAGAGAAAAGAAAGCTATTCAATACCTTATAATTGCCGACATCCTTTTTCTGGAGGCAGATGAAAGCTACACGAAAATTTTCTACCTTAAAAAGGAAGATGTAGCTAGTATTACTACTTCTCAGGGGCTTTTGTATTTTGAGGAAGAATTACAAAAACATGGCTTTTTGCGAATTAATAAAAAATACCTGGTAAATAGTCAGTATATTAATAGCTATAATCGGACAGATTCAACTGCAGAACTCTCATCGGGGCATCTTTTGCCTGTCTCGCGTAGTAAACGTTATCTTTTTATGTAAGCACGCAAAGTGATTTTGGGATTTAGTGCCGAGAGGAACGATTCGGCGTGAACAAAAAAGCTTCCAAATTTCTCATATTACAAGTCCCGAAGCAAAATCATTAAAAGTCTCAAGCGCTCATAGGGCTTTCAAAAAGTATTCCTGTATGCAACGTGTATGCAATTCCACTAAAAGCCCAGTGTTTACAAGGCTTAGACCCTAATAACACTATAGGTGAACTAGCGAAGACCTAGCCGAAACTCCTATAAGGTCTATTCAAAAAATAGGACGTGAAATTTTAATGCGCTCGTCATCATCGAAAAGCAGGTAACTTTTGCCATGATTTAAATCCCATTTAAATCACGTAAAAACCAAAAACTAACCTCAGCCCACCAACCGATCCAGCGTCTGCTGAATCAGCTTTTTCATAAAAGGCTGGTAGTCATCCGAGAATTTTTCGGTGACACGATTGGCGATAATCACGCAGATCGTAAGTGCATTATGCCCCATCAGTCGGCTAAGGCCATATAATGCTGAAGATTCCATCTCGAAATTGGTGATGCGGTTTTGTTTGTAAGTAAAGTTTTCGATCTGTTCATTCATATCTTGCTTGGCAAGTTTTAGGCGTAGCGACCGGCCTTGTGGCGCATAAAAGCCCGGTGAGGTGGCTGTGATGCCTTGGTAGCAACCGTCTGCGAGTTTTTTCAGCAATGTTGCCGAAGCTCTCACGATATAAGGCGATGGTAAATTTTCTGGCCAGTGGGTGTCTGCAATAAAAGCTTTGGTAAAATCTTCTTCGATCACGCTATCCGCACCATCATAAAAGTGTAATAATCCATCCAGTCCCAGCGCAAATTGTCCCGCAACAAAACTATCGCCTACCGCAATATCGGGCTGCAAGGCGCCGGATGTTCCCAGCCGAATCAGGTTTAAGCTTTTTAAATTTTTATTGACAGCCCTGGTTTTCAAGTCGATATTTACCAGCGCATCCAGTTCATTGATAACAATATCGATATTGTCCGTGCCCATTCCTGTTGATACTGCTGAAAAGTGTTTGCCTTTATAAAAGCCGGTATGTGTTACCAATTCGCGGTTGCTTACCTGGTGTTCAATTTCGTCAAAAAATGAGGAAACCAGTGCCACACGATTTGGATCACCTACTAAAATAATATCCTTGGCAATCTGATGCGGGTGCAGCCTTAAATGATAAACGCTGCCGTCATTCGCTAACACAAGTTGTGATTCAGGAATTCGATCCATAGGTGATTTATTTGGTTAATTCAATGAAAAGGATAATTTTGCAAAGGTAATAAACAATATTAATCATGCCTGATAAACAATATACCTTGCTGGTGCCCGTCGATTTCAATGAGCAGTCGTTAGTGGCTTTGCAGCAATCATATAACCTGGCGAGGCTGCTGCAATACGATATTGTATTGCTATACGTGCAAGAGGAAAAAGACTTTTTGAACAGCCTTTTTTCTGCCGAACAAAAACAACAAATTGCAGAAGACATCAATAAAAAGATGGAAGAATTGGCCGCTGATGTAAGCCATGCTACCGCCGTAAAGGTGTCGCCTATCGTAAAAAAAGGCAAGGTGCATGCTAACATCCTCGAAGTGGCCGAAAAGTATAACAGCCGTTTTATTTTGATGGGAACCAATGATGCCGTAAAATCTGATGATCCGGCACGTAATATGCTGGGTTCTAATACGTCTAAAGTTATCAGGCAATCAACAGTGCCGGTGATTGCTTTTAACGGTAAGATGCACTTTAATGGCTGTCGAAGCATCTTATTGCCGCTCGATCTTACCAAAGACACGCGCCAAAAGGTGACTTACGCCATCTCAATGGCCAAACTTTTTGGAGCTTCCGTAAAGGTGATTTCTGTGCTTTGGGACCAAGATTCTGCCGAAATTAAACAGCAGTTGATGGTGCAGTTGAATCAGGTGAAGCAGTTTATAAAAGATGCGGGCATATTGTGTACCGCTAAGCTTATAGAAACAGGAGATTCGCAGCAGGCGCTGGTTCCGGCTATCCTTGATTATGCCAGCGAAGAGAACGATATCGACCTCATTATCATTATGACGCAACAAGAAAACCGCCTTATTGAGTTTTTTATCGGATCGGCTGCGCAACAAATTTTGCGCCAGAGCGAGATACCGGTCATGTCTATTATTCCTAAAGATTTAGGGTTTTCGTATTATCAATTTTAATGTTTCATGACGAACAAACAAGCAGGAAAAGCTGAAATCATCTCTATTGGTGATGAGCTTTTGATCGGACAGGTGGTAAATACTAACGCCTCCTGGATGGCCGAGATTTTGAGTGAAAGTGGTATCGACTTACATAAGATTACAACCATTGGCGACGACAGGCAGGAGTTGTTTGATGCCATTGATGGGGCATTTAAGCAGGCGCAATTTGTGCTACTAACAGGCGGTCTCGGACCTACTGCTGATGACCTTACAAAGCCAGCCTTGTGCGAATATTTCAATACTGAACTGGCATTTCACGAGCCAACGTACAAAAATGTAGAAGCCTTGTTTAAGCGGCGCGGTTTTTTACTTACTGATCGCAACAAGCAGCAGGCAATGCTGCCAAAAGCTTGTACGCCAATACCTAATAGCAACGGCACAGCCGCAGGCATGTGGTTTGAAAAGGAGGGAAGCGTGGTGGTTTCTATGCCTGGTGTGCCTTTTGAGATGAAGCAAATGTTTGAGCATGAAGTGCTTCCGCGTATGAAGGCTTTGTATCACGAAATGTTTTATGCGCGCAAAACTATTATGACAAGTGGCGTGGGCGAGTCGTTTCTGGCCGACAAAATCAGTGATTGGGAAAATGCCCTGCCGCCTTTTATGAAGCTGGCTTATCTGCCACAGCCGGGTATTGTGCGTTTGCGCCTTAGCGGAAGACATGCCAACCAGCAATTTTTGCAGCAAACCTTAGATTCGGAAATACAAAAATTAATTGCACTGATTCCTGAGCTAATTTTTGGTTTCGACGATGAGCTGTTAGAAAAGGTAGTTGGCAATTTGCTGCGCGACAAAAAAGCCAGTCTGGCCACCGCCGAAAGTTGCACCGGAGGCTATATTGCACACCTTTTAACCAGTATCGCAGGAAGTTCAGCTTATTTTAAAGGAAGCGTGGTGGCTTACGAAAATCAGGTGAAAACTAATTTGTTGGGTGTTTCGACCCACGATTTGATACAGCAAGGCGCAGTAAGTCGCGAGGTGGTTGAGCAGATGGCGAAAGGTATAAAACAAAAACTTGATACAGATTATGCCATAGCAACCAGCGGTATAGCCGGACCGGATGGTGGTACAGACGAAAAACCCGTAGGCACGGTATGGATTGCTTTGGCCGGCCCGGATTTTGTTATTTCAGAACGTTTTCACTTTGGCGAACACCGGGGCCGAACCATCCGTAGATCGGCACTCACAGCACTCGAAATGTTGAGGAAAGCCTTGATAGCTTAGTTTGAAATAACTTTGCAAACACATTTATAATGCACAATCATGAAATATTTGTTTTACCTGTCAGTCCTGATCATCGCTGTTTATTCTTTTTCCTGTAGCAAAGCTGATCCAACTGCTGAAACGCAGCAATTTGTAATCAAAGTAGACAGCATTCAACTGACTGATACAGTGGCTTCCGGACAGCGTTTCGATATCAAGTTTTTTGGCACAATAGGCACTAATGGCTGTTATAGTTTCGCTGATTTCGTGGTTTCGGAAGATAGCGCCAGCCTGAACCTGATGCTGAAAGGGAATAAAGAAGTTTCGGCCAATCAAGCATGTCCGGATGTGCTAGTGCTTTTAGGCGGGATGGCGTATTCGCATAAATTCAAGGTAGCGGGACAATACCACATTCGCGTTACAAACCCTGGAATAGGGCAGTTCATTCAAAAAGACATTTTGGTAGTTGCCCCCTGAATAGGCTTGTTCATATACCTTTTTTAAACTATGAACACCTTACCTACCATGATCTATAATGTCATGGATTATTTCGTAAGTAGAACACAAGTGTCTCGCAGAATAAAGAAAATCACAATCGTTAGTTAACGCCCCCGCTAACAACCTACCCGAATCTTTGAACCTGCCTTCCTAATGTTACTTTTCGGAGTAGGCTCAATCTTTGAATCTTTGAATCTTTGAATCTTTGAATCTTGAATCTTTGAATCTTGAATCTTTGAATTTTGAATCTTGAGTCCCCTCCGAAAAGTCAAAAGATAAAGAATGCCACTAATACACAAGAAATTATGATTCTTAAAAATTTGAATATCAAGTGTTTAATGTTTTTCCATTTTCCTGATTTCGTATCTTAGTGTCGAAATGTTACTTTTCGGAGTAGGCTCAATCTTTGAATCTTGAATCTTTGAATCTTGAATCTTTGAATTTTGAATCTTTGAATCTTGAATCTTTGAATCTTTCAACTTTTTCTTTCTACACCTACCTTGCCGGTTCTTCTTTTTCATAATATTCAGCGGGTCGCAGCAGCTTGTCAAAAATAAAATATTGTAGCAATACCAAGTCTTTGCCGTTATTGAGCAGGCCATACATGCGGTCAACGTCAATTTCAGCATCATCTTCCGAAATGCCCAAATGCCCAACCAGAACTTTTTTAGAGTAAGTCGTTAATTGCGTGGTTTCGCCCCCATGGGTGGTAAGCCTAAAGCGATGCAAAAAGGGCGAGTTGATAATCGAATCCTGCCTTGCGCGAGGTAAAATATTCGTAAGAATCGCTTCAAAACGGACATCATCAAAAGAAGTCAGGAAATTTAGCACCCGCAAGGTGTCATAGGCCACCTCAAGTTGATCTGCCGTACGTATAAGTTTGTAACTGTGTTTCCCGGTGTTTTCAATCCGAAAACTACTATTCGGCTGTTCGTTAAACTCAAGCTCAACAGACTTAATATCAGCAAGTTTGTCATTAAAAATCACATGATCACGCCAGTCGTCTTCCAGAGGTGTAAAGCGTGTCATCACAAAGCCACGAAAGCCCGGAATATGCATCACAAAAGCTTGATCTGCACCTTCTATGAGCATATAGGTACCCATATTGTCTTTGGTGACATCGCCTACATAAAATACTTTGGTCAGTTTTTCGTGCGGAAAAAGCTTTAACCGATCAAAAAGATTGATGCGATAGACTTGCTGATACACTTCCACCTTGATGCCCAGGCTGGCCATGCGCGCAACCACCTGGTCGTGGCTGGCTAACGGAACGGGATTGCGTACCCTGAGTTTGTACATTGTTTCGAGCAGTTGATCTACCTTGCCTTGCTGTGCTTTGTTTTCGCCATTGAGCATCCAATGATCTCCCTGCCGCTCAATAAGCACCTCATTATTGTTCATATTGGCCAGAAAAATACGGTTAACAGCGGCAGTATCTCTTACAGCAAAATCAGCTGATTCGCCTTCAAGCGTAGTGAGATAACGGTTGTTCCAAACTAAAACAGCAGCAACAAGCGCAGCAAGGATAAGCAGTAAATAAACGACATTAGTTTTATTCATAGACTAAATTTTTTTTAAACTTTATCGGGTATAATGTTTTTTGCGTAGCCAGGCTAAAAACAGGCCAAAAAGAATCACCAATCCAATAGGAAGCACGGTGTTCAACAGCTGCCATTGTAGGCGTGTTTGCTGCACTTTTGTGGTGTCGAGCTGGCGTAGCATAATCTCTCGCGAACGGATACTGATTAAACCTTCGCCTTCTATCAAATAGCTCAGCGCGTTGAGCAAAAAGTCTTTGTTGCCAAAGGTTTGGCGGGTATATTGATCATAGCCCAGCGGTAGCGGATAGCCTTGTTGTAAATGAAATTGATTGCTTGCCATATCGCCATCGGCTACCACAATCATCGCGGTGTGGCTGCTTTCTTCTAAGAAAGAAATCTCGCCGCTGGATGTTATTTCAGGAGGCATTCTATTTGCGAAAAGCGATGGAAATTTACCTTCTAACAGCCATGCTACGTTTTGACCGCTACGGTTATACATCCGCGGATCGGGATCGGCTTGCAACATGCTCAAGGAGATAAGTGCCGGTGTTGCTACGATACGTGTGTATCCGGAAGTTTTTAACAGCGGTATTTTTTTAATGCCTTCGCGGATAACGGTATCCGTACCGCTCACGAACTGGCCTTTCACTGCATTGATGTTTTTTACCAACGGATGGATCGAAGCCTGTCCCAGCAGTGGGAAATAATACCACCTAAAAAAATCAATCTGTGGCCTGCCACCGGTTTCTCCGGTCCTGACTCCCAAAGCCGCTGCATTGAGGTCTAACAGCAAGTTTTTGTTGAGTTTAATGCCGTACTTAAACAGCATATCATCCAGCTTCAGGTCAAGGTCAACACCAACCGTCGATTCTGATTTTTGAAGGCTGTCCATGCTCGCATTCACCGGATCGATGAGCCACAACACCTTGCCGCCGTGCATCACATATTGATCGATGATAAACTTATCTTTTTCATCGAAAGCCCGGGTGGGTTTGGCAATAACGATGGCATCGTAATTTTTCTGCACTTTTACGTGTCCGCTTTTATCGGGCTCCGAACGGCGTGTTAGCGCATTCAGTCGGCCATTGAGCGGAATACGATCTACGCGATAGCTTTGCAACAAGGTTTGTGTGAGGTCGTATACCTGGTTCTCATCCAGCTCGCCATGGCCTTCGATAAAAGCGATGGCCGGCTGTTGCAGGCGTGTCACCTTATTGATAATATCGGCCAGCTTAAATTCCAGGTTTTGTGTAGAGGCGTTTAACGCCATTTCAGACGACATATTCACCTGATTTTCCAGAAGATCAACAGCGAGTTCTTTGTCGCGGTAATTTACCAGCGCACCCGGAAAAATCACCGTCTGTTTCATGCCTTCATTGGTCTGCACCTTCAGATCTGTGGGGTTTAATCCGCTCTCTATCAGCAACTGATAGGTGGTGTTTCGGGTTTGGGTATCCGTGCTTTCTGATGGGTTCACGAATTCGTATTCGATAAATTTGCTGTAGGCACGAAATTCGTCTAGCATTTCGCGGGTTTCGCGCCGAAGTTTTTTAAATCCTGCCGGAAAATCGCCCTCTAAGTAAACCCTGAAATAGACGTAGTCGTTCAGCGATGTTAGGATGTTTTTGGTAGCATCAGAAAGTGTGTAACGTTTTTCGCTGGTAAGATCAAAGCGGGTAAAAACAAAGTTTCCAATAATATTAATCGCAATAACAAAGCTAACAATCATTGCAAATTGTAGCAAGGCAGCCGTGCGGATATTTTGACGTTTTTTATTCATCTGTTTCCTTGTTTTGGGTTACCATTTGCGACTTGCAAGTTTCAAGCGGGTGAGCACTACAAAAAGTATGATCACACTAAAAAAGTATAGTAAATCGCGCGTATCGACAACGCCACGGCTGATGGAGCTGTAGTGTGCAGCAATGCCCAGGTTTTTGATAAATAAATCCGCATTCCCGAAGAGGGAAAGGCTGTAAATCATGTCAAAACCCATATATAAAAATCCGCTGAGGAATACAGCCAATATAAATGCCAGCAACTGATTGTCGGTCAATGAGCTGCAAAACAAGCCGATAGCCACAAAAGCTGCTGCCAGCATAAACAATCCGATATAGGATCCCCAAATACCGCCGGCGTCGAGATTGCCAACAGGCTGCCCCAGTTGATACACCGTGAAATAATAGATCAGCGTAGGCAAAAGGGCAAAACCAACCAGTGCCAAACTTGCCAAAAACTTGGCACTTACGAGCGATAAATCGGACAAGGGCTTGGTGAGCAACAGCTCTATTGTGCCAGAGCGTTGCTCGTCGGCAAAGCTGCGCATGGTGATGGCCGGCACCAGAAATAAAAATACAAAAGGCGCCAAAATAAACAGCCCGTCGAGGTTGGCATAGCCGAAATCTAAGATGTTGAACTCGTTAGGGAAAACCCATAAAAACAAGCCGGTAATCAACAAAAAAACGGCTATGACCAAATAACCGATTAATGAGCTGAGAAAACTGCTAATCTCCTTTCTGAACAATGCTATCATAGAAACGAATCCTTTAGAGCTGACAAAAATACATTTTTTAAAGCTTATGGGCTCATCAGATTTACTTGCTGCGCGTTGTTTAACTTTTTTTGGGCGTTTGGCATTATTTGTAACTTTGAGCGTTAAGGATTTAGGGAAAAATTGCAGGGCTTAGCTTTTTTAACTTTCAGGATTTTAACGGTTTAAATTAAATTATTGAAATATGAACAAACTTTTTAACACCTTTTTGGCTTTGATTATGGCCGGACAACTCCTTGCCCAACCAGAAAACTGGCAAACGGATTACGAAAAATCAGGGCTGATAGCCACACCTACTTACGCCCAAACCATGGCTTTTGTTGACCGATTGGATGCCGCTTCTGAGCAGATTTCGGTAGCGGATTTTGGAATTAGTCCACAGGGAAGGGCATTGCGTTATTTGATTTATGACGTGGACGGTTTCACAAATCCTGAGCAGCTAAAATCCACGGGACGGCCCCTTTTGATGGTTCAGGCTGGCATTCATTCAGGAGAGTCAGAAGGCAAAGATGCCATGCTGATGCTGCTGCGCGATCAAATTCTGGAAGGAAAATATGATGCTTTGTTCGAAAAAGTAAGCCTGCTATTTATCCCGATTTTTAATGTGGACGGACACGAGCGTTTTAGTCCTTACGGGCGCATCAATCAAAATGGGCCGGTGGAGATGGGTTGGCGAACGACCGCTCAAAACCTCAACCTTAACCGTGATTTTCTGAAAGCTGAAGCACCCGAAATGCAGGCCTGGCTTGCTTTATTTAATCAATTTGACCCTGATTTTTTTATCGATACGCACACAACCGATGGCGCCGATTTTCAATATGTGATGACCTACGCCATGGAAACCGCAGGCAATATGGAGAGTGGTTTAACGGATTGGCAGTCAGAAGTTTTTCTGCCTTTCTGGACACAGCAGATGCAGCAATCGGGTTTTCCGGTTTTTTCTTATGTGAGTTTCCGCAATTGGCATGATCCGCGAAGCGGTCTGGTAAGCTCGCCTGCAGGGCCGATGCTTTCGCAGGGCTATACCGCACAACGCAACAGACCAGGTTTGCTGCTCGAAACGCATATGCTCAAACCTTATGCACAGCGCGTGGATGCTACAAAAGTGGCTGTTCTTTTTACCCTGGAGCTGTTGGCAAAAGAAGCCAAGTCACTCAAAAAAAGTATTGCAGCAGCAGATCAGTTTACAGTTTCCGAAGCCTTTCGCGCAGTAGATTTCCCGATAAATTTTGAGGTGGATATGCACGATAGTAGTCTGGTAGCTTTCGATGGCGTGGCCTATAGCGTTGTGAAAAGTGAGCTCACCGGTGGCGACTGGTTTGTATATGAAGCGGATAAGCCGGAACAGTTTCTGCTGCCCATGTTTGATAAAGCCAAAGTGACTAAATCTGTAAAAATACCCGAAGCATATATTATTCCCATGGAGTGGAAAAGCATTATTAAGAAATTACAACTTCATGACATACAGTTAGATACTTTAAAACAAGAAACAGCATTTTGGGTTGAAAGCTATCACTTCACCGATATTGCCTGGCAAGGAAGGCCAAATGAAGCGCGTCATAAAATAAACCGTATGGCTTTCGATAGGAAAGCCGAACGAAAAAGCTTTCCGGCTGGAACAATTTTGGTTTCAACAGATCAGCCCAAAGCACGCCTTATCGCCTATATGCTGGAACCTGAAGCAGATGGTTCTTTATTGGAATGGGGATTTTTTGATGCCATTTTTGAACAAAAAGAATATGCCGAAAGCTATGTAATGGAACCCTTGGCCAGACGTATGCTCGACAGTATTCCCGGCCTAAAGCAAGCGTTTTTGCAGAAAAAACAAAATGACAAAGCCTTCGCCGAAAGCAGTTGGGCACAACTCAATTGGTTTTACAAACAAACGCCCTGGTGGGATGAGAAATATATGGTTTATCCGGTTAATCGCCTGCTGCAAAATCCCGAATGAACATTGTTCTGTTGATAAGTCTGCCCACGCACCTCTTGTAATTCTGATATAATTAGGAGTAATTTTAGGCTTCAAAACACAAAAAATTGCCATTATGCCAGTAGCCAAGCCTAAAGCCAAAAAGATTTTCGTCCTGGATACCTCGGTGATAATTTACAACCACAACGCCATTAACACCTTCGAGGAGAACGATGTAGCCATTCCAATTACGGTTTTTGAAGAGCTCGACAACTTCAAAAAAGGCAACGATACCAAAAACTTTGAAGCCCGCGAGTTTATCCGATTGATGGATCGCATCTCCGGGAAATACACCATGAAAAACTGGCGTCGCCTGAATGGCCCAACGAAAGGCCGCTTTAAGGTGCTGATGGACGAGCAAAGTAAGCTGGATGCACGCAACGTTTTTGGCGATGACAAACCCGATCACCGGATATTGAATGCCGCTTTAAAACTGTCCGAAGACAATCCCGGAACAAAAGTGATTTTAGTTACTAAAGACGTGAACCTACGTCTCAAAGCCAAAGCATTAAACCTACAGGCGGAAGATTATGAGACCGGGAAGGTGAAAAATATTGACCAACTTTATACCGGAAAAACCCAGCTCGAAGATATCAATCCAGAGGCAATAGATAAACTTTATGCCGAAGGTTTTTGCGCCTTGGAAGAGCTTGGGCTAGGGAATGCCATTCCCAACCATTTTTTTATTCTGAAGAGTAGTAAAAGCTCGGCATTAGCATTTTTTAATCCTGTCACCAGTCGTGTGGAGCGTATTGAAAAGCACGCTGTTTCGCGTATTATGCCGCGCAATGCCGAACAGGTTTTTGCCTTACACGCCTTGCTCAATCCCGATGTGAAGCTGGTGACTATGCAAGGCATTGCAGGCACTGGCAAAACTTTGCTAGCGCTGGCTGCGGCCTGGGAACAGCGGCGCAATTTCAAGCAGGTTTATCTGGCGCGGCCAGTCGTTCCGCTGAGCAATAAAGATATTGGCTTTTTGCCCGGCGATATCAAATCCAAGCTAAACCCTTATATGGAGCCGCTTTGGGACAACCTCAAATTTATCCAAAACCAATTTGGTGAAGACGAAAAGGATTATAAAGGTATTTCCGACGCCGTGGAAAAGGAAAAACTCGTCATCACGCCGCTGGCTTATATTCGTGGCCGTAGTATTTCAAACGTGATATTTATTGTGGATGAAGCCCAAAACCTAACGCCGCACGAAGTAAAAACCATCATCACCCGCGCGGGCGAAAACACCAAAATCATCTTTACCGGCGACGTGTTTCAGATCGACACGCCTTACCTTGATGCGCAATCAAACGGCTTGTCTTACCTCATTCACAACATCAAGCAGCATGCGTTGTATGCCCATATCCGGCTGGAAAAAGGCGAACGCTCAGAATTGGCGAATTTGGCTAATGACTTGCTATAGAATTATTTATCTTCGCTTTGAAAACAGCCACTCCAAAAATTCCTGATCCTGAAAAACAGCTTCCCAAACATTGTGCCCGTAATCAGGATACAGACTTAGCTTGACGGGCATATCGGCCTGCTGCATACTTTTGAACATATTGATGCTGTGATTTGGTGAAACCACTGGATCAGCCTCGCCGTGAAAAATCCATACAGATGTTTCAGGATTATATAGTTTAACAGTTTTCGGATTTCCGCCTCCGCAGATGGGAAAGGCTGCCGCAAAAAGCTCTGGACGACGCCAAAGTAACTCAAAAGTTCCCATGCCACCCATAGAAAGTCCACCCACATATAGGCGATTTTTGTCGATATAGTCAAGCTGGATAAGCGAATCAATCAAGCCGATAAGAAGCTGCATCGACTTGGTGGGTGAGCTGTCTGCTTTAAAATCGAATGATATACTGCCATCTTTTCTTACTTTTCGTTCAATATTTGCCCAATAATCGCCTGCTGCACATTGTGGAAAAACGAGCATAGCAGACTGCTTTTTGTTATGCATTGTTGATGCAAAGAACTGACTTCCATGAGCAAGCTGTTTTTCATTATCGTTGCCACGTTCTCCTGATCCATGTAGAAATAGCAGCAGTGGAATTTTGTTGTTTACACTGGCTTTTTCGGGTAAAAGAAAACGAAAAGGTAGGCTGTCTTTTCCGGAATTGAAGCTGGATTTTTCAAAATAAGCTCTTGCAATATGCTGGTAATGAGCTTGCAGTTGGCTTTGCGAAAACACAAGTGCAAGCAAGCTGAAAAGGCTTCCGATAAAGATTTTACTGATAGACATGAGAATATTTTTGAGATTACCTCAACTCAAATGCTGTGCTTAGGCTGGCGTTTGAATCTCCTCCGGCGAAGATCGTAAATTTACCCGGTTCTGAACCGTAGCTGAGATCAGCTTTATAAAAATAGAGGGCTTCAATGGGCAAGCTAAAACTGATTTTTTGGGTTTCGCCGGGTTTAAGAAATACGTTTTTAAAGGCCTTGAGTTCACGAACCGGTCGGGTTATTGTAGCTAGCTGATCATGCACATAAACCTGAACAACTTCCTCGCCGGCAAGCTTTCCTGTGTTTTGCACTTCAAGGCTAAAACGGATGGAATCTTGCGCAGTTATGCTATGCTTGTCCATTTGTAACTTGCTGTATACAAATTTAGTATAGCTTAATCCATAACCAAATGCGTACAGCGGTTCATTGGGAACATCCAGATACTTACTGGTGTATTTGTTGTTGGCATCAAAAGGCCGTCCGGTATTTTTCATGCTGTAATAAATTGGAATCTGTCCTACATTTCGTGGGAAAGTTACCGGTAATTTTCCAGATGGATTGTAGTAGCCCGAAACTACATCGGCGAGCGCATGGCCTGATTGCGTTCCTAAAAACCAGGCTTGCAGTAATGCCGGACTGTTTTCGGCCAGCCAGTTTATCGTCAGCGGTCTGCCGCTAAAGATGATGGTGGCTGTAGGTTTTCCGGTTTCTATAATTAGCGCTGCCAGTTCTTGTTGAACGCCCGGTAAGTCAATAGTTGAGCGACTGGCAGCCTCACCTGACATCCAATAAGCCTCTCCCAATGCTAAAATAACAAAGTCTGCTTTTTCAGCTATTTGTTTTGCCTCTCTAAAACCGGTTTTGTCCGTCCCTTCAATCTCACAGCCTTTCGCGAATTGAATATTGGCACCGGGATAGCGTGCTTGCAAACCTTCCATCAGGCTTACAGATTTACTCCAGTCGCCGGCTGCCGACCAGCTTCCAATCATATCACGTTTGTTGTCGCCCATCGGGCCAATCACCGCGATATTTTTTACTTTAGTGGATATGGGCAAAGTCTGCTTTTCGTTTCTGAGCAGCACAATAGAGCGTTTGGCCATATCACGTGCGGCTTCCAGTTGGGCAGGGTTCATAATGTCATTTTCTTCACGCTCTTTGCTGATGTATCTGTATGGATCATCGAACAATCCGAGCTGAAACTTTACTTTCAAAATTCTTCTTACAGCTTCATCAATAAGCGCTTCATCAAGCTGTTTATTTTCAACAAGTGTTGGTAATGTTTTTTGAAAAAATCCCGATTGCATATCCATATCCACACCGGCTTTTAGCGAAATAGCAGCGGCTTCGGCAGTATCGGCGGCCACGCCATGATGAAGCAGCTCCATGATTGAGGTGTAATCTGTTACCACGAAACCTTCGAAACCCCATTCATCACGGAGCAAATCGGTGAGCAGAAATTTATTGGCCGTAGCCGGAATGCCGTTGAGGTCGTTAAACGACGTCATTACCGTTACTGCGCCTGCATCAACAGCGGCTTTGTAGGGCGGCAAATAAACTTCTCGCAGGATATTTTCCGACATGTCCACTGCGTGGTAGTCGCGCCCTGCCTGCGATGCACCGTAAGCAGCCAGATGTTTTACGCAAGCCGCCAAGGTGTTATTGGAAGCCAAATCGTCACCTTGAAAGCCTTTTACGCGGGCCTCGGCAATCAGCGAGGCTAGAAATGGATCTTCTCCGGCACCTTCAACCATGCGCCCCCAGCGGGGATCGCGGGAAATGTCGCACATGGGCGCAAAAGTCCAATGAAGGCCCTCTGCCGTGGCTTCTTCAGCGGCAATGCGCGCCGCATTTTGTATGGCGGAAATATTCCAGCTGGCGGCCTCAGCTAATGGAACCGGAAAAATAGTGCGGTGGCCATGAATAACGTCGTAGCCAAACAGCAGCGGAATACGCAGGCGGGTGCTATTTACAGCCATTTCCTGTAGACGACGAGTGTAATCAGCGCCATAAGCGTTGAAGATAGCACCTACTTTACCTTGTTTTATGTCGCTTTCATATTCCTTGCGAATATAAGCACCGGTTTGATCCATATCGCTGGTGTAAAGTGTGAGCTGACCCACTTTTTCTTCAATGGTCATTAATGAAATGAGCGAGTCAATTTTGGTACCTATCGCGTCTTTTTTGTTTGATTGAGGGGATTGGCAAGCATTGAAAGCCAGTAAAATAGCTATTGAAAGAAAGGTTGTTAGATTGCGCATATTTTTTAGATTTACTATTTTTGACTTGAAAAACTGAGTTTATCCATTGCGTTTTGTGTTTCAGGAGCTGACATAAATAACTCCCACAATAATCCCGAGCGATGATTTTCGATCATCACCATAGTAGTTCCTTGGTCAATGGCGAGGTAACTATTTGTCCACCAGCCTTTATCAGGATTGAAAGCATCATAAAAACCATATTCTCCCCACAATTTATCTCCCAGAATAAAATAGAAATGGCGCAGGGCTTGCATAGATTCTTCCGGTGTGTAAGGCATTGAAGATAAGGCTGCTGTGGGCGTTATGGTACCGTTGTCACGGGTTGGTTCGTGCACGGAATAGCCATCGGGATCATCACTGGCTGTAAGTCCCCAGGAATCCGCACTATAAGCTAAGAAATTGCCCGGGTTTTCAATACAATGCTGTCGGTTGATCAGGCTGTGGTTCACGTTTTGCGTCCAATAATCGGCATAATTATCTGATAATCCCCTCGGATCAAGGCCTAAAAA
This sequence comes from Bacteroidales bacterium, assembly GCA_023229135.1. Lineage (GTDB taxonomy): Bacteria > Bacteroidota > Bacteroidia > Bacteroidales > F082 > UBA5536. The sequence continues at coordinate 36,123 of JALNZT010000010.1, read as the reverse complement.
GGAATAATGAGCAAAAAATAGAGGGCCTCCGTAGTCGAAACCTAAAGGCAATTCGATGCCATAAAATTGTTTGCCGTTGACGAAGTGTGACGAATTGGCCCAGCCGTTGTGATAAACTTCTGCCGAAATTCCATGTTGCTCCGAAGCGGCAGCCATAAAGTAGGTAATCAGTGCTTCGTTATAACCTTTGATTTGCATATTCATGGCCCAGCCAACGGAAGGCGACCAGTGCCAGTAAAGCACATTTTGCCCGTTGCGGGTGTACCAGTCCCATTCAATAGTTTCGAGTAGGTTATTGATTTTCGAGATAAGGAAAAGTTCGGTATTATTTGCCGGGTTCAAATACTGTCGCGCACTGAGCAAAGCGGCGGCCATAAAGGAAGTCTCGACCAGATCGCCACCATTGTCGTTGCTGCTGAACGGGATCACGTGGCCGTTGCTGCCATTCATCCAATGAGGCCAAACGCCATGAAAACGGTCTGCTGTTGTCAGAAAATCGGTGATTGACATAAGCCGCTCAATGCCGGCTTCGCGCGAAATAAAACCACGATCTATAGCACTGATAATGGCCATCACGCCAAAGCCGCTGCCGCCTGTAGTAACAGTTTCGCCCGATCCAAAACGCTCGCGTGCCATGCCGCTCACCGGGTGGGCATAGTCCCAAAAATAGCGGAAAGTTTGTTGCTGTACTTTGTCCAGGAGTGCCTCATCGGATAGCGGCGGCATTTTTACTGTTGGATTGAGGCCGGTAATAAATTTTTTGTCGAAGCCGGCAAAGTCGAAGCCTGAAGCCGAATTCAGTGTAGCACTGATGATGAAAATATATTCATTGTAATAATCGAGCGGATCAATATTTCTGAGCGTCACTGTTGTGTTGTCATCGCTGATGTTGATTTGAAGATCAACAGGAGGGATTGTTTTAAACTTGGAGTTGAGGTCGGTAGCTTCGATCGGCTCATTGAAAACCAGTTCGATTTGAAGGCTGTCGTATGGAATTTCCTTTAAAACGGTATTGGTGGTCATGGATGTGCCATTGATAAGTGCGCTAAGCAGTTTTAGCTGGCCGTTTTCTGTTTTAAAGCTATAGTTCGCACCATCAAAACTTGCGCCAGAGGCTGCTTTCAGCATGTCTGTGATGCTTAAAGAATAAGTTGTGAGCCATTGAAATGACTCCGCGGGGCGGATGACAAGGTTTTTCCCCTTGTTTTCGGGTGTAAAAATGATATTTACGTTTTGAGAAGTGGATTCATTTTCTATTATCACGCCTTCGCTAAGGCTGAGGCTGTCTATTGCTTCCGAAAAGCTGAGGTAGAACGGGCTATTTACGTCCACATCCTGCAATAGGGTACCCTGAGTTAAGGTTCTGTTTCCGGCTTTGATTTCCGAAAGTTGAAATTTATCCGGGTTTGCGGGTTTTTCTTTTTCCTTTTTGCATGCACTTAAACATGGTAATACGGCAAACATCAGCAGGACAAAAAATATTCTGGACATAATTTTCAGGTAAAAAAGTTAAAAAGCTGCCTTCGATGGAATCTTGCCTTAGCCAATTCATCAAAGGCCATCAAAGGCAGCTTTTACTCACTAATCAAAAACTTCCATTAAGGTTTTTCAGATTCGTACATCAATCGTACTTCGTTAGCTGTAATTGCTTTATGGAATATTTTTACGTCATCAAGCTGACCTTTAAAGTGGTTAGCATCAGGGAAATCGTAGCCGCCCCATGGCTCGTTGTCCCACATTGTGCCTGCACGTGAATGTACAAAACCAAAGGCTAACTCATTTACGACATCAGGCTCAGAGCCAGCGTATTTGAGGCCAACAGCAGTACGTTTAATATCCTCTTCGGGCCAAAGGTTGAAGTCGAAACTTTTCATTTTTTCGCCATCATAGTAGAGCGTGCCTTTTTTTGCAGCAGCGTCATAAATATAGGTCACATGCAGCCAATTGTCTTTCAGTTTGGCTATCATCTGCTCAATGGTCAGGCTTTTAGCAAAATCCCAGCCTTGCCAGCCATCATTGGTGTTGTCAGTTGCCAAAGCAGGAAACCACATGTCTTCAGCGGCTGTTGTTCCATCACCCATCTCATATTGGATAGCAAATTTGGCACCATCATAACCACCAAATATCTCAAACTGAATGCCGTAAAAGGCGCCAAGACCCATCACAAAATGTCCATGATCTATACCTTCAGAATTGGTTTTTACCCAAAAACTGATGGTGAAATCGTGGGTGTTGATAAGCTGGTCTCCATTGGGAATTTCGATGATACTGGTGGTTCCATTGAATTTGGCAGCTTTTCCGGCTGCGGCATTGCGGCCTGCGACATAAGTGATGTCAACCACACCGTTTGCGGATGGGTTAAAGCTACCTACAACGTCGCTGGCATTGTCTTCGAAGGTCCAGTGTGCCACCATTCCTGCGGGAGAAAAAGTACCGGCTGTAGTGAAGGTGCGGTCGATATTAGACAAAGGTTTTGCTTCCGTCGACATAATAGCAGCCGTCAAATTCAGCTTGTATAAAGTGCCACTGCCTAAAGCCTGACTTGGCTTAATGGTAATGACATTGTTGCTTACTTCTGTAGTAATTGGAATACTGGCTCCATCATAATCCTGCGTCAGCGAAACGCTTGAAGCTGTTACTGTAGCAGGATCAATGTTTACGTTGAAGGTAGCTTTGATCACGGGTTCAACTGGCACGTCTGATGGTGAAGTGGCTCCATTGAGGTCAATATCGCCGGCGGTGAGGCTGCTGAGACTTAGATCTACCGGATCGTCGTCTTTTTTACAGCCGTTAAAAACCAGCGCTGCCGAAGTGAGCACAAGGAAGAAGGTTAGCAAAAATTGATTTTTTTTCATAAGGTTAAGAGTTTTAGTGAATTAATTTATGTGAGTATATTTGATTTTCTGTAGTGATTTGCATCAGATACATACCTTTCTTGATCGAATTCAGGTCGATTTTAACTTCTGTGTCGCTATAGTTTTCACTAAATATTAACTTTCCGGCCAGGTCGAAAATTTCCACACTACGAATAGCTTTTTCGTGCTTGATATTTACAAAATCTATGGCAGGATTAGGATATATCTGCAAGTTATCGCTGGTGGCAATTTCCGGCGTGCTTGATAGCGGATTTAGCATCAAACGGATGTCGTCAAAATAAAGTACGATGTCTTCTGTGAGCGTCAATGGGTCTTCAAAGTCTGGCATAAAGGCGATTACATTCCAAGTTCCTGTTTTTTCTGAGAAGTCGAAAACGATTTCTTCCCAAGCGTTGGTCTGTGTCTGTGGATCCATGCTAAGAATTTCAAGATTTCCGCTTGGGCCACCTTCCAATTTGAATTTCAACGGGCTAATGCGGGGTTTCCAAACTTTTACATATACATATTTATTTACTGTAACATCAGCCGGAACGGGCAAAGCAGACCAAAAACCTCCCCATGGCACACCGTTCATGCTGCGGTTGTACTTGACTACATAATTACTTGGATTCAGCTCGTCCGGATCGGGATTGGCTACCACGCTCATGCTGCTGTTATCGGTGTCGCCGCCCAACATCAGGTTGAGTGGAATGTGATCAAAATCTTCAATTACATAAGCTGCATCGCTGCCGGGAGTGGGGTCGTTATTTACCATGATATAATCAAAATAGATGACGATGTCTTCGGTAAGTGTGAGCGGGTCTTCAAAATCAGGCATCAACGCAATTACGTTCCATTCACCTGTTTTTTCGGAGAAGTCAAAAACGATGTCTTCCCATTCGTTTACGATAGTTTGGTCGTTCATGCTAAGAATTTCCAGATTACCGCTTGGCCCGCCTTCTACTTTAAATTTCAGCGGACTGATACGGGATTTCATCACGCGGACATGTACATATTTGTTTACGGTTAAATCCAGCGGTTCCGGCAAAGCCGACCAAAAACCACCCCATGGCACACCGTTCATGCTGCGTTCATATTTGACAACATGTGTGCTTGGGTTTGAAGTGCCTTCGGGTGTTGGCACAACGCTCATACTGCTGTTATCGTTGTCGCCACCCAACATCAGATTTAGCGGGATGTGCTCAAAATCTTCGATCATTTGAGCAGATGCAATGCCTACGGTGAGAAACATTGCCAGGAAAAGAATTGTAAATTGTTTCATAGTTGTAATATTTAAAGATTAGTAAAGGGTTTAAAAATAAGTGATTTCATTACCAGCTAGGGTTTTGTGTTAGTACTCCTTGCGAGATGTCAATTTCATTTTGAGGAATAGGTAGCAGTTCATGCTTTCCACTGATAAAACCGTTGGGTCCCAGCACCTGAGCGGCTTTTCCAGTTCTTACCAAATCCCAGAAGCGATGGCCTTCGAGTGCTAATTCATGGCGTCTTTCGTTGAGGATAATATCGCGTAGGGCATCTTTTCCGGTTTCTATAATATCGGGCAAAATATCAGGATTTCCATTGCGTGCGCGCTCTCTAACGCGGTTTAGATGTATCAATGCTTCTCCGGGCTTGCCGTTTTCGTTGAGTGCTTCGGCGGCCATCAGCAGCACATCGGCAAAGCGAATTAGGCGCCTATTATGTCCAAATTGGGTATCGGTGCTGGTACCCGGAATCCATACTTTCCTATTATAACATTCTACTTCAACCAGGTTGCCGTCATCGTCGTAAGTTTCGTCGGGTGTGGTGCCATCTCCCAAAATCGTGATACCGTCGAGCACATCACCCAAGTCAATGATGGTGCCTTTCAAGCGTGGGTCTTCGGTTTCAAAAGAATAACGTAAATTCAACGAAGGTCTGTTAAAACCCCATCCGCGGTTTGGGGTGCCTCTTACGCCTTGTGTGTTAGCGTATTGGTTGCCTAAGGCCGATTCGTTTTCCATGGCTCCAACTTCAAAAACTGATTCTACACCATGTTGGCCGTTTTTACCATTGGCATCTATAAAATTAGGTTCCAGGTTATATTCGCCTGATTGAATGACTTCTACTGCGTATTTTTCAGCATTGATAAAGTCTTTTTTAAATAGGTAAACTTTAGCCAATAATGCTTTTGCAGCACCATTGGAAGCGCGTCCAATATTGTTGCCACCGTAGCTGCCTTTGGCCGGGAGGTTTAGTACGGCAAAGAGCAGGTCTTCTTCGATGAGTTTGTAAACTTCCTCTTTTGTTGAGCGTGATACTTCCAATGGTGGCGTGGTGCTTGTAACAATTGGAACGCCACCCCAGGCGCGCACTAAATCAAAATAATAGAGGCCGCGCAAAAACCGGGCTTCGGCAATATACCGTGTTGCCAGGGCTTCGTCCATATTAATTTCAGGAACTTTTTCAATCACAACATTAGCGCGTTTTACACCTTGATAAAGTGCTGACCACCAACGGTCTAAGCCGTCTTGTGTTGGGGTGATGCTAAAGTTGTTGTAAGGACCTACCGTATTGAGGCCATCATTGGGATTGCTGCCTTTGTGGGCATCGTCTGACATGATGTCGAGAATGGGGAAACCGCCCGAATGGTAGTACCAATTGCGAAGTGTTGCATAAGCTGCATTGGTCGACAAAAGTGCATCAGCTGCTGTGGTAGGAAAGGCTTCCTGCGTAGGAACTCCTTGCGGATTAGATTCTAAAAATTTGGTGCAGGAACTTAACAGAAGTAAGGCTAAAAAGACGCTATAATAAAAGTATTTTTTCATGGTTTTGCCGTTTAAAATGTTACATTAATTCCAAAAGAATATACTGCCGAAATGGGATAAATACCGTAATCAATGCCGTTTGAGACAACATCATTACCGCCAATTTCGGGACTGTAACCGGAGTATTTTGTCAGTGTAAACAGATTGGTAGCTTTTACATAAACCCGCATTTTTTGAAGGTTTAGACTGTTTACAAGATGGGTTGGAAGAGAATAGCCAAAGATAACATTGCGCAGGCGAATAAACGAGCCGTCCAGCACAAACTTGTCGGAGGGCGTATAGTTGTAGCCGCCAAAAGAGGCTTTGGGTTCTGTATTGCTGGTGCCGGGGCCTGTCCAGCGATCCCATACATATTCCTCGAAATTATAGGGGTCAGGGCGCACCACGTCCTTTCCGTTGAATATTTTATTGCCGGTTTGGCCTTGTATATCAACGGAAAGATCAAAGGATTTATAACCAAAATCCATATTAAAACCGAAAATAAAATCAGGAATTGGGCTTCCAATGTAGGTTCTGTCGTTGCCATCGAGTTTGCCATCGCCGTTCACATCTACAAAGCGTAGGTCGCCAATATCTGCTTGCGAGCTGTGTGGATAGGCATCCAACTCGGCCTGCGTTTGAAAAATGCCATCGGTTACATAGCCATAAAAAGCACCAATAGGATTTCCGACACTGCTAAGGGTTACGGGGATTCCATTGCCCAAATATCCACCGATAAGCACAGAATCAATGCCACTGTTTCCGCCAATGCGCAGCACCTCGTTGTGAATGGTAGTTCCCAAAATGCCGATGCTATAGTTGAAATCGCCTAAAGTTTCGCGCCAGCGCAAGTTAAATTCAAAGCCACGGTTTAGCACTGAGGCAGCGTTGTATCTTACCTTTTGCCCTTGGCCGTTGCCCAGATGACCGGGCGTAGAAAGGTCAATCAAAATATCGTCAGTTTGACGGTTGTAGTAGTCAAACTCGGCTGTTAGTCTATTGTTGAAAAACCCAAGTTCGAGCCCGATATCGGTTTGGGTGGTAGTTTCCCAAACTAAATCAGGATTTCCAGACTTACTATAGGTGGCCGCCGGAAAAGCCGCATCGGGATTGCCAAAAATGGCGAATAAGCCGGATTGAACGATCGAAAATTGGTCGAAATAACTTATTTTATCATTACCTATCTTGCCCCAACTGGCCCTTAGCTTTAGGTTCGACAAATAGTCAATATCTTGCATAAAGCTTTCATTGATAATGTTCCAGCCTAAGGCAAATGAAGGGAAATTAGAATAACGGTTTTCTTCTCTAAACTTTGAAGACCCATCCCTGCGGAAGGTAACGGTAGCAATATAACGGCTGTCGTAGGTGTAATTAGTCCTGAATAAAAGCGACATCATGGAGTAATATTGGCCGGCATCAACGCCATTGTAGATGCTCTGCACCATATTGATATTATTAGTTTCATCCACGATATAAGAGGGTTGGATATACCAGAAATCTTCCGCATCTCGAATCAGGTTTTGACCCGCCATTCCGAAATATTCAGAACGGATTTTCTGCATTGTAAAACCTGCTACCGCATTGATGTTATGCTTTTGAATGACTTTGTTATAGTTGACTGTGTTTTCCCAAAGCCAGCTAAAATTGTCACTGCTGTTTTTTGATAAATCACTGAATAAATTATTTTGCTGCGAGGCGGTGCCGTCAGGATTGTAAATGGTATAAGCCGGTGTAAAACTTTTACCTTTATGGAAAGAAGCATCAACTCCGTAGCTTGATTTTAGGATGAAATCATTGAAAATGGTCGCCTCAACAAAGAGGTTGCCCACACCGCGCACGCCAGAGCGATAATCATTAGAATAGGCCAGATCAGCCAAGGGGTTGCCCACATTGTAAACCACACCAAAGCTACCATCGGCATAGTAAGGCTCGAGCAAGGGCTGTGCGCGATAGGCCTGGTAAGTTACATTCGGTGCGTTGCGTTGCTTAAATGGCGTGATGGTGAAGTTGTTGCCGATTTTCACCTTATCGTTTACGTGGTACGTATTGTTGAGCTTGAGGCTGATACGTTGGTAAGAGCTTTTTGGCACAATACCGTCCTGATTCATAAATCCCATACCGATATAATATTCAGCTTTTGGAGTAGCTCCTGAAATGGAGAGCTGGTAGTTTTGCATGGGTGCTGTTTGAAAAATCAAATCCTGCCAGTCGGTATTCGGAACAGCATCAACATTGTTGTAGCTTCCGGGTCTTATTTCGTTGGAAATAATAGCAAACTGGCGACCATCAAGCAGATCAATGCTCTTGGCTAAATGTTGAATACCATATTCAGCATTAAAATTGATGATGGTTCGGGTCTGACCTTTTTCTGCGGTTTTGGTTTGCACTAAAATTACACCATTAGCGCCCCGCGATCCGTAAATTGCAGTGGCAGAGGCATCTTTTAGCACTTCCATAGAAACAATATCTGCGGAATTGAGGAATGAAATATCGTCCAAAATCATTCCGTCAACCACATAAATAGGAGCGGAATTGTTAAAAGTGCCTACACCGCGAACCCTAACAACTACGCCATCTCCAGGCGCTCCTGAGTTGCTGGTAACATGCACGCCCGCTACTTTTCCCTGAAGGGCCTGTTGGGGGTTTACGCTGGTAATCTTGCTTATTTCTTCCGACTTAATAGAGCTCACAGCACCAGTAAGGTCGCTCTTTCTCACTGTGCCGTAGCCAATTACCACAATTTCGTCCAATAGCTCGCTGATGGCTTGTAATTCAACATCAATTTCGTTGCGCCCGGCGATCGCTGTTTCAAAGGTTTCATAACCGGTAAAGGAATATTGCAGAACTTCGTCACCGGGAAGTAAATCGAGTATATAATTCCCGTCAATGTCGGTAATCGTGCCGCGCGTAGTACCTTTTACAACGATATTTACACCCGGCAGCGTTTCTTTGTTGTCGCTTGCCGTAACAATGCCGCTGATTTGACTTTGCGCCACAAGCTGAAAACCCGAAAACAGCATCAGCAGGCCGGCGATCACTAATTTATGAAAGTAAAGTGTTTTTTTCATAGTGGTTAATTTTGGTTCTTAATTGTTTAAAGCGCTTTCTGTTTCGAGCCATCCGCCAGTGAATCCGGTTTTTTTTAGTCCTTGAATGATGTATTTATTCTTTTTTAAAATAGTCCAAATCAATTCTGATTCATGGTTTTCCAATTGAATTAATAATGCTCCCTGGTCGATTCCAATATAATCTGGCGCAAACCAGCCCTCCTTACTTACACTTAAGTTGAAGGCATCGGCAAAGCCATATTCGCGGTAAAGTTTATTGCCAAAGCGGTTATACATCTCAAAAAGTGCATCGGTAGTTTCTTTTGGTGCAAACGGAATAGAACCGCCTGCTGCAGCTGGTGCTATAGTACCGTCATCTTGCTGATAATTAAAAGCTGCACCACGAGCGTTGTAGGCTTTAAAGTCGATTTGCTGACCGTTCCAGTCGTGCAAACCTATTCCAGGGCCATCGCAGGCAGTTAGTCCCCAGATATTTTCGCCATATCCTTTAAATTCCAGCGGATTACGCATGGCATAAGCGCGTTGGCTTAATGTGGCCTTGCGCGAATTTTCAAAATAATCACTTTGTTTTTCATGCATAAAAGCGTCCTGTATTCCTCTGAAATCAATAAACATCTGGGAATACTGATGGCCAAAAAGCGGTCCGAAATTTAGGTGTTCAAAGCCTTCAAATTCAACCCAATCATAAGTTTTTGTCCATTCATGCCAGGAGTTTTCCGCAATCGGATGCGTTGGCGATGCCATTGCAAGGTTTAATAAAATCATGGCTTCGTTATAGCCTTGCCAGCGGGCATCTATAAAACCGCTTTCAGGCTTCCAGCCCATACTCATAGTGGTTTGGGCATCCATCATCCAATTCCATTCAACCCGTAAAAAGAGCGAGTCGGCCAATTGCCGGATGGCTTGCTCGTCCGCATTATCACCATCAAAATAGGATTGAGAAACCAAAATCCCAGCCATCAACAAGCCGGTATCAACCGACGAAAGTTCGACATCTTTAAATCGCGTGCCATCGCCGTAATTTAAAAAGTGATAATAAAATCCTTTATGGCCGCTCGTTCCGCTTTGATCAACTCCCATTGGCGCATTCCAAAGCCATTGCAAGGTTTTCAAGGTGCGTTGAGCGGCATCACTACGTTGTATGTACTTGTTTTCTACACCTATAATGTAAGCAGGAAGCGCAAATCCGGTGGCGGCGATACTGGTGAACTGCCGCGTGGGATAGCGATCATCGCTTTGCCAGCTTACTGTATCAACTATTTCCCAGAAATAATTGAAAGTACGCTGTTTCAGATCATCAAGGAAAGCTTGTTTATCAAGCGTCTCAGCATAAGAAACTTTCTTTTGCTGCTGATTGCCTCCGCATGAAAACGAAGTAAACAAGATCAAAAGGCCCAATCCAATGAGGAGCTTTTTAGGTCGAAAATATTTTTCAGATTCAAACACAAACGCTGGGTTTTAATTTTGCTTTGCCGGACTCAGCAATATTTTTGATAAAGTTAATACCGATTGCAACCGTTTGCGGAAAAATTACATCAACTTGACTACTTCTGTCAAGTATTTTTTAAAAATACTACCTCATCATTACCTCAACGGTATTAAAATATGAATTAGTAAATCATTCATAAACAATTATTTAGAGCATATATTAGTTTATAATATTTTTATAAACACGTTTTAAAAAATGAAATTATTTTGAGGGTAGAAGCCTTATTAACGACAAAAATTGATAAGAAATTAGGTTTTTAGGCGCAAGAAATAGGATACAGTAGGTTTTAAAAACTGATAATAAATTCAGAAAGTCCTTGATCTGATGATAGGCCTAATCGTTTTCTGATGCGGTAGCGTTTTTCTTCCACGCCTCTTACCGAGATATTCAGAAGCGGCGCAATCTCTTTGCTCGAAAGATTGAGGCGTAGATAAGCACAAAGTCTGAGGTCGCTGGAGGTGAGGTCGTTGTAACTTGTTTTTAGTCGTTTGAAAAAGTTTTGGTGTGCTTGATCGAACAGGTGTTCAAACATTTCCCAGTCGTTTTCACTATTGATTCCTTTTTCGATGAGTTTGATGAGTGAATCGTAATGTTTATTGGGCAGCCGGTATCCAAGCTCTTTTTTTAGCTGATCAATCTCTTCTTTGATGGCAATAAGTAGTTCATTTTTTTGAATCATCGACATGGTATTCTTTGCTAACTCCATGTTTTTGTGCGATATTTCTGACTGAAGTTTTTCGTTAGAAAGCTTGATCATAGCGGCTTCGGCCTTATTTTTCTCGGCAATGAGACTTTCGCGTTCGGCTTTGAGAAGTTTTTCCTGTTGTTCCCATTTTCTACGTTTGTAATTTAGTTTTATCAACACGATGAAAGCAAGAATTAATAAGGCTTCACCAATAAATGCGTAGCCTGTCAAAAACCAAGGTTGTCTGATTTGGAAAGTGAGTTCAGCCGCTGGCGTGATAATTCCTTTTACGCTTAGGGTTTGAAGCTGGAAGATGTATTTTCCGGCAGGCAAGCGCGAAAAATGTACGGTTGAGCTGTTTTCCCAGCTACTCCAATTACTATTAAGCCCTAACAATCTGTATTGAAAATATTTCTTTCTACCCACCTGATCGGTGTTGGTGTAATTGATCTCAAGGCTGTTGAAGCTGTTACCTATCTTTAGTTTTTCCGACTTCATATCTTTAATAACCAGTGCTCTGCCGTTAATATTTTTGAAGGTGGCTGACTTAATTTTTGGTGGGATAAGTTTCTCATTCAAACGGTTTAAGCGATTGGTATTGAGTATAGAAAAACCGTTTTCAAGACAAAAAAGATGAAGGCTGTCGTTGAGTGCCACAATATTTTCATAATCCTCAATCAGGTTAAGGTTGTAGAGATCGGGGATGATGCGGTAGAGCAGTTTTGCCTGGCCAAACCTGACCTCAAAAAGCCCAATTTCAGAAGCTTTGATAAACCAATATTTTTGAGCTAATGATGGGACAATTGCTGTTGATGCGGCGAAACTTTTGAGGTCTTTGTTGAGTTCAGGAAAAGGGATAAGTTGTTCATGCACAGCATCCCACTGAAAAATACTGTCACCAGACGGAATCAAAATGCGCTTGTCAACAGGGTAAAATTTATTGGTATTAAAAGTCAATCCCTCGGCACTGCCAAGTCGCTTTATCTGCTGGATTTGTTTGAAGTCGGGCGTGGGTTTAGCCATAAAAACACCTTTAATAGTATGCCCCAGCAATAAATTTCCCAGGTGGTCGGTTTCCAGAAATCGCGCCGGAGCATCAAATCCATCCACCTCAAAAGTTTTTTCCCAGAAGTTTTTTCCTTTATCAAAAACGACAAGCCTATTATAAGTGCTTTGAATCAGGTAGTTGTATTTGTCGCTGTTTATTCTTTGGAGGTTGTAGCCACCATTTATATCGCTTACCTCAACCAGTTTTTTGTTTTCAATCACGTAAGTTCCTTCGTTGAGGCCGCAATATAATTTATGGTCAATTTCCTTGATGAACCAGCTCTGCCCCTGGCTATTATCTATCAATTGTTGATTAGAAAATCGACCACTCGCTGTCATTTCAAAATAAAAAACGCCTTGATTGGTTCCTATATATAGGGTGTCTTTAAAAAGTGCGGCAGCATATACAGCACCTATATTGATGTCGGGTTCGTGGTAGTTTTCGATAGGCGATTTAAACCAGATAAAATCATAGCCTTTGTCCATTGCTACCCATAAATTAGCTGCTTCATCAGCTTTTAAAGCGAGTATAGTGTTGTTTTGTAGAGCATTGTGACTGGTGAGATGGTTTTCTAGCTTGCCGTCTTTGCGCAAAATAAATACGCCTTGCAAAATTGTTCCAAAAACAAACTTGTTGCCAAGTTTTATACCATTATTCAGGGTGCTGCTTTTCAATTGTTCGTTGATTTCATTCTCCCATTCGGCAAATTGGTTTCCGTCATATTTGTATAATCCTTTGGTGCTCGTTCCAAAAAGTAAATGTTTGTTATCAAGCGCTATAACTGACTTAATTTCAGTATCTCTAAATATTTCACTTCCCGGAATTAAATGAAATACATCGTCGATTATTTCATAAATACTTCCTTCAATTTGCTGTACAAAAAGTCGACCTTCTACCTGCAATAAAAAAAGAATGGAACCCGGAAGTTGTAGCGATTTCAATGTATTTCCATCATAAACCAACAGCATCCCAAAGCTTTGGAAATATACCTTTTCGTCTTGAGCAACAATTTTCCAAAATTCCTGATTATCAAAAGATAAATCTGCCGACAAACTTGATAAGCTCTCGTATTGAAGACCTTCAGAGCTTTTATACCAATACCCAAATTCTTCAAATGAGCCAGTGTAAATTCTGTCACCAACGGCATTTACAGAACGAATAATGGTCTTTGAAGGAAGCTGATAAAGGCTGCTTTTTATGCCGTCCTCTACCAACAATCCTGAATTGTTAGCGAAATATACAACGCCTCCATCATCAATACTTATGTCCCAGTTTTGATTGGCTGCTTTATAATTTTTAGGTTTAAAATGATTTACTTTGGAATAGCTCTGAGACCAGCCAGTTTGAGCAAAAATAACAGCTAATAGCAACAGAAATCCTGATAACAGAAAGCGGGTACTGCTTGCTTTCTGCCTATAAATCAACAGGAAATCCTTGGCTTTTGTCATGCTCTTTTGCTCGTGATTGTTAGCGTAAAAATAGTAAAACTTATGCATACGCAACCTGCTTTCTTTATGCGGGAAGTCACTTAAACCTTCAAAATCAAATTTTTCCCCTTTCTTTTTCATCTCCCTTCCTCCATTTCTGATTTTACTCGTAACTTGCAGGCTTTTAACCAATTCTTTTTATCATTAAATTTTAACGAATTTATGGATTCAAAAACCAACTATTTTGCCCACGAAACCGCTGTTATCGACCCAGGCTGTGAAATCGGGAAGGGCACTAAAATATGGCATTTCACGCATATTATGTCGGATTGTAAAATTGGCGAAAACTGTAATTTCGGACAAAATGTGGTCGTTTCGCCCGGCGTTGTTTTGGGACGCAATGTAAAAGTTCAAAACAATGTTTCAATATACACCGGCGTGATTTGCGAGGACGACGTTTTTCTTGGGCCATCTATGGTTTTCACCAATGTGATTAATCCCCGGAGCGCCGTCAACCGTAAAGCCGAATACGCCAAAACCATCGTTGGCCGCGGCGCTTCTATCGGTGCCAATGCCACCATTGTTTGCGGAAATAATATCGGCGAGTTTGCGTTTATCGGAGCAGGAGCTGTCGTAACCAAAGAAGTGCCGGCTTATGCGCTGGTGGTGGGTAATCCGGCCAAACACATCGGTTGGATGAGCGAATTTGGGCAACGCCTGAAGTTTGACGATAAGGGTATTGCCGTTTGCGCTGAAAGCAAGGAAACGTACCGCTTACAAAACGGAAGCGTCACCAAAATAAAAGCCTAAAATCAACCGAGATTAACCAATTAGAACTTTTTAAAAATGTAATTTATGAAAATACTTGTTACCGGCGGCACCGGTTATATCGGTTCGCATACCGTGGTAGAGCTTCAAAGTCAAGGTTTTGAAGTTGTTATTGTGGACAATCTTTCCAATTCGCAAGCCTGGATTGTGGATGCCATTGCAGATATTTCGGGCAAAAAACCCGTTTTTGAGCAGTTTGATCTGGCCGACCAAAAGCTTACTTCCGAATTTTTTAAACGCCACAACGACCTGCAGGGAGTGATACATTTTGCAGCTTATAAAGCCGTTGGCGAATCTGTTGAAAAACCTTTGATGTATTATCGCAACAACCTGGTTTCATTGATGAATATCTTAGAAGCTATGACGGAAAATCAAATTGAAAACCTGGTTTTTTCCTCTTCATGCACCGTTTATGGTCAGCCCGATGAACTCCCGGTTTCAGAAAAAGCACCGATAAAATTAGCCGAATCACCTTACGGAAATACCAAACAAATTTCAGAGGAAATCCTCAAAGATACCATCAAATCAGCTAAAATAAACGCTATTGCGTTGCGCTATTTCAACCCGATTGGTGCCCATCAAACCGCTAAAATTGGGGAGCTGCCGTTGGGCGTTCCCAATAATCTGGTGCCTTTTATCACCCAAACAGCCATTGGTTTGCGCCAGCAACTTAGTGTTTTTGGCGATGATTATAATACGCCTGATGGCACTGCAATCCGCGATTATATCCACGTTGTTGATCTGGCCGAAGCACACGTAGTCGCCGTTAAACGCATGATCGAAAAGCAGATGAAAAATGCTTTTGAAGTGTTTAATCTGGGTACTGGAAATGGTTATTCAGTGCTTGACGTCATTAAATCTTTCGAAAAAGTAAGCGGTGAAAAACTTAACTATAAAATCGTTGACAGGCGCGCCGGCGATGTCGAAAAGGTGTGGGCAAATCCCGAATGGTCGCACAAAGAACTGGGTTGGAAAGCCAAACGAAATTTAGATGAAATGACGGCTTCCGCCTGGAAATGGGAGCAGTATTACCGCAACAAAAATTAAATAACGCTAAAAACATAAACAGATGAAAAAGATATTAATCACCGGAGGCGCCGGTTTTATTGGCTCACACCTTGTTCGCCTTTTCGTGAATAAATACACGGATTGCCAAATATATAACTTAGATAAGCTCACCTATGCAGGCAACCTGGCAAACCTTACTGACGTAGAAAAAGCACCCAATTATCATTTTATTAAAGCCGATATCGTGGATGGCGAAAAAATGATCAGCCTGTTTGAGTCATACGATTTTGATCAGGTGATTCACCTCGCTGCCGAGTCGCATGTGGACCGTTCTATTTCAAACCCGATGGAGTTTATCATGGCCAATATCGTGGGAACGGTAAACCTGTTAAATGCAGCCCGTCATCAATGGAAAAACGATTTCACAGGAAAGCTTTTTTACCATGTCTCCACAGACGAAGTCTATGGTTCACTGGGTGATACAGGCTATTTCACCGAAGAAACGCCGTACGATCCGCACAGCCCGTATTCCGCCTCCAAAGCCAGCAGCGATCACTTAGTGCGTGCCTATCACGACACTTATAAATTGCCTATCGTAATTTCAAATTGTTCTAATAATTATGGGCCAAATCAATTTCCTGAGAAGTTGATCCCGCTCATTATCAACAATATAAGAAACAACAAACCGCTGCCGGTTTATGGCGAAGGCCTCAATGTGCGCGACTGGTTGTATGTGGTGGATCACGCCCGTGCGATTGATGTGATTTTCCAACAAGGAAAAATTGGCGAAACTTATAATATTGGCGGACACAACGAATGGAAAAATATTGACATCGTGAAGCTTGTGTGCCAGATTATGGACGAAAAACTGGGTCGCGAAAACGGTACTTCCGAAAAGCTTATCACCTACGTGAAAGACCGCGCCGGACACGATTTGCGCTATGCTATCGACGCAACAAAACTTCAGCGCGAGCTCAACTGGGAGCCAAGTTTACAATTTGAAGAAGGTATCCGCAAAACCATCGACTGGTACCTTGAAAATCAGCAATGGCTTGATGAAGTGAGTTCAGGACATTACCTGAAATATTATGAGGATCAGTACCAGAATAGGTAGATGATTTTGAAATATATTAAGCAGAAAGCTTTTCAGCGATGTCGCTGAAAAGCTCTTTGCGCTTGATATATTTGGTCAGTTGATCTCATTTTTGGCCGCTCCTCAATTGGCAACAATTTCATAACTTTGCCGCTCAAAATCAAAACCATCTTGAATAATACTCCCACAATAAGTATCGTAATTCCGGCCTATAATGAAGAAGAAGGTATCAGGCACGGACTGGAACGCATCGTTGAAAAACATTTTCACGAACGCTATGAAGTAATTTATGTTGACGATGGATCAACGGACAAAACCTTTGAAATCATTAGCGAATTTCCCGTGAAATGTTTTCGTCATCACACAAATAAAGGCTATGGTGCAGCGCTAAAAACCGGCATCCGCAAGGCAAGCGGCGATAAGGTCGTGATTTTGGACAGCGATGGCCAGCACGATCCAAAATATATCGACACCCTGATTGGCATGCTCGATACGTATGATATGGTGATTGGCGAGCGCACCGATGATTCTTTTCAGGTGAAGCGCCGCCAAAGCGGTAAAAGATTTATCCGTTTGATTGGCGAGTTTTTGGTGGAGCAAAAATTACCTGATTACAACTCCGGTTTTCGGGGTTTCGACAGAAAACTGATTAGTGAGATGCTGCAAATTATGCCCAATGGCTTCTCATTCTCAACTACTTCCACCTTGGCTTTCCTCAAGGAAGCATATACTATCGGCACTTTTCCCATTGTGGTGGAGGAGCGTATTGGCCGTCAAAGTAATGTGAAATTCATGAAAGACGGCAGCAAAACAATCTTGCTTTTGCTACGAATTATTATGCTTTTCAATCCGCTTAAAATTTTCTTTCCTACCAGCATTATCACTTTCTTTTTAGGAATAAGCTGGGGTGTGGCGGGTTATTTTATCTCCGGTCGATTTCCCAATAGTGCCACGCTGCTTTCTATGATGGGGATTTTCATCTTTTTTATTGGCCTGCTGGCTGATCAGGTGGCCATGTTGAACCGAACCAAACGCAGCTGATGAACGAGCGCTATCAAAAATCTGACCATAAAAACCGCTGGATGGATGCCGATGTGGAAGCGCATTGGGACAAAGTGGCTTCCATTTATGTGGCTGAAAACAATAAGGTAAAAGCTGCACACGATCAACGATTTGTGGAAAGTATGCAGCATTTGCAGCTTGAAAAGGCTAAAAAAGTGCTTAATATTACAAGCCGTGATGCCGAAGCAGACGATTTTATTCACCGCTTTAAGCCTGATGCTGAAGTAATTAATGCAGAGATTTCTGCCGGATTGATGGCCGAAGCAGCCAGAATAAGACCGCATATTATCCAACGGAAAATTGAAACTTACAGCGACTTACCTTTTGAAGATCAGTATTTTGATCGTGTTTTAAGCTTAGAAACCCTGGAACATGCAGCCGATCCGCTGGCGTTTCTTCAAGAGATGCACCGCATCAGCACTTCCGATGCCCGCCTGGTGCTGAGTTGTCCACCCGCCACCAGCGAAATTCCATATCAAGTTTTTACCGCTTTATTTGGCGGCCACGGCGAAGGGCCTCACCGTTTTTTGCCTTCTAAAGAAGTAAAAGTGATGCTCAAAAAAGTGGGTTGGAAACTGTTGCTGCACAAAGGAACAGTGCTGATACCCGTTGGACCGCCTGCCTTACAACAGTTTGGCGAACGAATTATCAATGCCTTTCAGGGTAGCTTATTGGCCGAATTAGGAATCAGACAATTTTTTGTGTGTGAAAAATATTGACAAACTACAAGCGGTGATGCGCTCGCACCTTTGCAACCGCTGCGGAAGTTGCGTAGGACTCTCAGAAGGTAAAATCGTTTTTGAAGATAAAACCGGAGAATACCGACCGAGAATTATCGCTCCAATCGATGACGAACTCGCTGATACGCTCTGGGAAGCCTGTCCCGGGAAATATTTTGATTTTGTAAAATACAGGGAAGCAAATTATAAGGATGTCACGCATTTTCACGAGTTTATCGGCCCTTATGAGCGCATTGGGATTGGCTTCGCAAAGGATGAAGCCATCAGAAGCGAAGGAGCTTCTGGCGGAATTATTTCTGCGATTCTCATTTACTTGCTGAAACAAAAAAAGATTGACGGCGCAGTAGTTTTGGGCATGTCGCAGGCTGAACCCTGGCTTACGCAAGCTTTTATTGCTACTACTCCCGAACAGATTTTGCAAGCTGCTCAAAGCAAATATATCATCAGTTCTAACAATGATATATTGCCCGAAATAGCCGCTTTTAAAGGAAAGCTCGCTTATGTGGGTTTGCCCGGGCAAATCCAGTCGATACGGAAATTACAGTTTATGAATCACCCTTCGGTTCAACATATTGAATATATTTTTGGCCCTTTCTATGGCAATACGCTGCATTTTTCGTCGGTTAACAGCTTCCTGAAAACGCATGGTGAAAAGGATTACCACAACATCACCAAGTTGTATTTTCGCTATGGCGAATGGCCTGGAAATATGCGCGTTGAGTTAAAATCAGGGCGCATCATCGAGCTGAAAAAGTTTCATGCCAACTACCTGATTCCGTTTCATATTTTGCGCAATAGCTTGTATTGCACTGATTTAACCAATGAGTTTACGGATATTTCAGGTGGCGATGCCTGGGCGCCGGTGTATGAGGAGCGCGGCAAAGGCTTTTCGATGGTGATAAGCCGAAGCAAAAAAGGGGAGAAGCTGTTACAGGAAATGTGTGATGCCGGCTGGCTGAGTTTTGACCAAATCTCAGAAGATGAAGCTATTACGATGCATTCTCATGGCTATGATTTCAAGAAACGTGGTGGTTTTATCCGTATTCACTTCCGCAGGATTTTAGGGAAATCTGTGCCGGATTATGGGTATCAAATCAAAGGTTTCAAATTTTCACGCTACCTGATGGAGGTTATTATCAGCAGTTTATTTATACTGTTGGGCACTTCTCTTGCCAGGTGGGCTGTTGAGCAATTTCCGCCAAAATTTATTGGAGGCATTTTTGAGAAAACACGCACCATCTGGAAAAAGTCCACCCACAAAATTAAACGTCAGGAGCTATAAAAATGGGTAAACAAACGCGTAGCCTTTTGATAAAGCTGCTGGGATCAGCGCTTATCCTTTTTATTTTGTTTCGTTTGATTGATTTCGACAAGGCAGAATTTGTCGAAATTTTGAAGCAAATGAACCTAAAGTATTATTTGCTGTCGCTTTTTGGTGTCGTGATTGTGTTGGCCATAAAGAGTTTTCGATGGCAGCAAATAATTAAAAATGAGGGTTATACCTATTCTCCCAAAAAGGCTTTTGGGGCTTATTTGGCTTCTTTTACCATCGGCATTATTACGCCTGGTCGCATCGGCGAAATTGCGCGGCTGTATTATTTGCGCGAGGACTGCGATATCAGCTTTTTGGTGTCGTTTCGGACGATTGTTACTGACCGCATTTTCGATATTGGGGTGCTATTTATGCTGGCAATTGCCGGACTTTTTTATTACAGCGGAATAATTCCCGATCAGGTTTATCTCGCGGTCTTAGCCGGGATCTCAATATTTTTTGTTGGACTTTTTATGGCAGACTTTGTGCTGAAAAACCTACGCAAAAAGGAGAGGTTGTCCCAAAATCAAATCATTTTATTTGTTCACGAAAGCATCAAACAGGCTATTGACCGCCGTGCTTTAAAGCTCTGGGCAATAACCTTGGCGGCCTACCTGGCTTTTTATGCTGCGCTGGCTTTAATTTTCAAAGCAGTAAGTATCGATCTTAGAATAATTGATATCGCACTGATATTTAGCGTGGTAGGCCTTGTAACTATTCTGCCTATTTCCTGGGCAGGCTTTGGAACACGTGAAGTGAGCCTGGTTTATTTACTGGCATTTTATTACATTCCGGCTGAAACTGCCATCACTTTTTCTTTGCTTCAGTTTACGGCTTTTTTCCTCTGGGGAAGCCTGATTGGCTTAATATTTTGGTTTGCCATGCCCATTTCGCTCAAGCAAATCAAAGAAGACAGCCGCTTGTTGAAACAGCTCGTAAGTCGTAAAAAAAAGACGGATTAAGCGGGTTTTGCTGTCGTTTCAATATTCCAATCTAATTTACGGAGTGCTTGCTTAATTACAGATAATTCGCATTCCATTGGTAAAATGGCATTGGGTTTCAGGAAATGCAACTGATGGGTTTTCTTGAATAACTCTTCACCTCCACCGGTAATATTTAGCATGATCACGGCATCTTTTTCCACCTGATTATCTTCTACGGCATTGATAAGTGACGCTAATGCAATAGCTGCTGCCGGGTGCAAATCATTTCCTTCGGTTTCCTGAAAAAGCTTGTTGGCAGCTTGGGCTTCGGCATTGGTAGCCGACAATACCATTCCGTTTGTATCTGTTAGCGCATCAAAAAGCCCGCCGATAATAGGATATGGAGGTTTGCGATTCGACAGCACTTTGGCATCAATTTCTTCTACATGTCTGCGCGCCTGCCTGCTTTCGTAAGGCAACATTTCACGCGATCGGACTTCCCAGGCTTGTTTTATGGGTACAAAAGGATGGTTTTGAGAAATCATCAGCTTCATTTTGTGTGTACCAAATCTGCCGTCTTCAATCAGCCGCATATTGGCTTCCCAGGCAGCAATAGCGCCTGTTCCGCTTCCAATAGCTTGAAAATAATAGTCGGGAATGCGACCAATAAAAGTGCTTGCCGAAAGCACGGTCGTGCCCATGCCATCGCGCCGAGCCACGTTTTTTGCACCACCTTCGGCATAAAAGCCTTCCAAGCCAATAATCTGGTTCGACAAGTGAATGGCGTCAAAATAATCGCTGCCTTTTTCAGTTGTCAATAGTTTTACGCAGGGGTGCAAAGGCGCTTCAAACCAAAGCGCGTCTAAACTGTCTGCTGGCACGCATAGCAAAAGCGGAATTTTATTGTCGGAGCAAACCTGTGCAAAGGCACGCGCGGTATTTCCTGCCGAAGCAACTACAAGAACTTCTTGATATTGACTTTCGGTCATGCGCCCACCAACCGAAAAAGCTTCTGTTTCTTTGAAGGAACAACTGCGCATCATAGCTCCTTTTTGGGGCCAATAGCCACTAAACGTGATGTAAAGGTTTTTTAAACCAAGCGCATTGGCCAGGCCTTCGCTTTTATAGGTTACCGGAGCCGACGAACCTTTGAGCATCCGTTTTATTGGAAGCCAGTCGGCAAAGGTGTATAAACCGAAGTCTCTTCCCTTGGGAATCAACTGTTTATTCTTGTAAATTGCCCGAATAAGGCTGTGTTTTTCCTCGCCGGGAGCATCAAGCATCCAGCCGGTATCTGAGAAAATATTTCCTGTAGCAACAGATTGCAACTGGTAGGCTGTTGGTGCGAAAGTGTCAGTCATAGTAGATTTAACTTATGAAGCCGCAAAGATAACAAAACTGTAAAATGCGAATGAGAGAACTCAGGGCACTATCAGCTGTTCGGGTAACTGCTGTAAGTCTTTGAGCATGAAGAGGAAATAACGTTTGGCAGGCTTTCCCGAACGATATACATTGAGGGTGTCTGCCGGAATGATTTTCCGAAAACTATCGGAATAGATTTCTTTCGGATTAACATAATCGCGGCTGTTGGTAAGGTACCAATAGTCTGCACCCAGGTTAAACCCGTTACGTTCATTATTGATCCACAGGTATTTGTGTAGCTTTTCGGCTTTGCCCATTCCCAATACTTTCATGCCCAACGGACGCGCCACATAATAGTCGATATGCGCCAGAGGAAACCAATTATTGGCTATGATTGCTGCATTGGCAGGCATTTCCCCATTTTCAACATGGGCAGAAATAGCTTCATCAAAAGGAATATCAAGCCCACGCCAGCCAAACATATCTAAGGTAACATCATGGTTTCCAAGCTTATGGTAAGGGTTTTTGTCGGGAATGGGAATCAGACCGAATTTAATTTGCAAACTGCCTATCAACAGAATGGCAGCGAGTAAAATTAAAGCTGCTTTGATACTTTTGGGAATGTTTGGGCTCGAAATCTTTTGCAAACTCGCAAGTCTGGCCGCCGCAAAAAATAGTAGCGTGTTGTAGCCCGGGCTCGTCCAGTGCGGCAGTGTAGCCCTGAAAAGAGAGAAAAACAGGAAAATGGCAATAAGTGGAAGCGCAGTAAAAAGAAGCAACTTTTTTACCTTAGGGGTGAGCTGTTGTTTTGACCGAAAAGCGGCGATTAATCCTAAAACAATTAGTACAAAATTGATGGGGTTGTTATACAGAATCTGTCCGGCCAGTTCAGAAAAAAACAAGTCGGGGCGCAAGCTTCCTGCAGAGAGATTTACCCGCTCGCCCTGAAAACTAAAACTGATAAAGTCGGTTTGAATGTTCCACCAAATCACAGGTATTAGCAGTAGCATCGAAATAAGCACAGCTAGGTATAAACTCCGTTTTTGCAGCCATTTGCGGTCGTAAAACAAAATATATAAACCGGTGCCAAACCATAAAAATACCGATGTGTATTTGGAGATAATACCCAGACCTGTAAACAAGCCGGCAAACAGCATCCAGCGGTTTTGTGTGGATTTTTCTTCAGCGGAAAAGGCTAGTATAAAAGCATACAAACTCAAAAACCAAAAGAAATTTTGTGGCGTATCGGGAAGAATAAAAATTCCGGTGATTAGAAAAGCGTAAATCGAAGCCGTATAAAGCAGTGCGGCGTATAATCCTGTTCTTTCGTTGGCGATTTTTCGGCCAATTAAAAAGACGATTAAGGTGTTGGCTGTCATTAAAACTACGGATGATAGCCGTAGAAATAATTCGCTGTCAAACAGTAAGTTAAGACTAAAAATCTGTATAATCCAGCCAACCATCGGTGGGTGGTCAAAATGACTCCAGTCGGGAAATAGCGCGTAAGTCCAATAGTAAACCTCGTCATTGCCCAGTTCAATCCAGCCGGCAAAGAACATGCGCACCACAAAACTGACAACTAATATAGCTATCAACTTTTTTGGAAGTGAGCTGTTAAAAAGGCGTTTCATCTTTTGGCTTAAGGTATTTTCAGACTGATGCTAATTCGGGCGTCAAAATTAAACATTCTAGGTGCATTTCATTAGTGTTTTTTATAGCTGTGCTCGTATTAACTTGCCGTTGCTTGATTTTTTGGGATGGTTTTGTGTTTATCGACCTCCATTAAAAACGGTTTACTGCTTGAATATCTAAGCAGAACAATTCATAAACTTTTGTTTAACAAGATTTTAATAAAAGTTTCTCTTTACTAACCAAGATGGTTCCAGCATGATTGATTAATATGAACTAAAACACTTGTGAAAAATCCAGGTTAAAAGTTGTTTTGCTGTTTTGAAGAATTTATATTTTTAAAACGATAATTTTGAATCGTTTATGTTTTTGTTAAGTTTTGAAAAGATTTGCCAAATAAATAAAAAAGACTATTTTTGCTCTGATTCCAAATTTGAGACCAACCCTAAACCTGTCAATTTTGAGAATCTTGGGAGTTTAATAATTTCAAACCATAGCGTTTATGGATGCGTTCAGGATTTTTATTGTTGAAGATGACTTGCTTTATGGAGAAATGTTGCGTCGCCATTTGACGTTAAATCCGGATAATGAGGTCTATCTCTTTAGAAATGGCGAAGAATGTCTGAAGAATATGTATCGGGAGCCTAATATGGTTTCGCTTGATTACAGTTTGCCTGATATGTCGGGCCTCGATATTATGCGCCGCATCAAAAAAGATTTCCCGGAGATCCCGGTGATTATTGTTTCCGGACAAGAAGATATTTCTACGGCTGTAACACTACTGCGCGAGGGTGCTTATGATTATTTCGTGAAGGATGACGACGTAAAAGACCGCTTGTGGAACGTGATTAAGAAAATACGCGAGAACCTTCAATTGCGCAGCGAAATCAGTTATCTGAAAGAAGAAATTGGTCGCAAGTATGAGTTTAGGAATGTGATAAAAGGCAATAGCCCTTCTATTAAACAGATTTTCAGCCTGATAGAAAAGTCGACCAAGACAAATATTTCAGTCTCTGTAACAGGCGAAACAGGTACAGGTAAAGAGCTGGTAGCTAAGGCGATACATTATAATTCAAACCGTGCAAAAAAGCCTTTTGTAGCCATCAACGTTTCTGCCATTCCAAAAGATCTGATAGAAAGCGAAATGTTTGGACATGAAAAAGGCAGCTTTACTGGGGCAGTAACACGCAAAATCGGGAAGTTTGAGCAAGCACATGGCGGCACCATTTTTTTAGATGAGGTAGCCGAAATGGATCTGAGCATGCAAACCAAGTTGTTACGCGTGCTGCAGGAGCGTGAGTTGACCCGCGTCGGAGGAAACGATCTGATAAAAATTGACGTCAGACTGATCGTAGCCACCAACCTTAACCTGGCCGAAGAAGTTAAAAAGGGCAATTTCAGGGAAGATCTTTATTACCGGTTGCTGGGCATGCCGATCGAGCTGCCACCGCTGCGCTACCGTGGGAACGACATTATATTGCTGGCAAAACATTTTGTTGATGAATTCTGTCAGGAGAATAAAATGAAGAAACTCAGCATCACCGAATCGGCACAGCAAAAATTGATGCAATATCCCTTTCCGGGTAACGTACGCGAACTCCGTGCGATAATCGAGCTGGCGGCAGTGCTTACTGATACTGACAAGATTGACGAGAGCCACATTAGTTTTAATGCTGTAGATGCAGCAGAAAATCTACTGATGGAAGAAAATACACTGGCCGAATATAACCGCAAAATTATCAGCCATTACTTGCAAAAACACAACAATAATGTGCTTTTGGTTGCTAAAAAGCTCGATATTGGAAAATCTACCATTTACCGGATGATAAAAGAAAAACAAATAGTACTATAAATGTCACAGAATCAAGAACTTTATCACCTGGATAAATTGATTGGATTCGTGGGAGACGATCCGGCTGCTGTAGCAAATATGGTTGGTATTTTTTTGCAAACCACACCTGAATTGCTCGAAACGATCAACCTAAGTTTTAATCAAAAATATGCAGAGAAAATTGCTAAAGCAGCCCATTCCCTAAAGCCTACGCTGGATGTTTTTGGAATCGACAGCCTGCATATAATCATAAGAAAGATAGAACAGAAAGCTCGTGCTAAAGAGATTGATAATGAGTTGTTTGAGTTAATCAACAAGCTTAACTCAGTACTTGAAGATGTTTTTAATAGCTTGAAAATAAACTACTTATAGTTTTTTAACCTATTACACTTCTTTGCGTGTTTTTTTGTTGTTTTAAAAACAGGAAAAATTGCAAAATCAAGCAAGTCAATAGCTTATTTCTGCTGGCTTATCCTAACATTAAGCACAATTTTATTAGCGACAAAATTTTGATAGTCGCAAACAAAAACAGCCTTCATCGGTTATAAAGATAGGCTGTTAAAACCATGACTTTCGGTAAAGAATTATTATCTTTGCAGCCTTATTTGAATACAGTCTAAATAGGAAAAATCAATGAGTGAAAACACAGATAATAATATCCTTGAGGAAGTAACAAGTGGCGAATATAAATTTGGTTTTTTTACCGATATTGAAACCGATCTTGCTCCAAGAGGTCTTACAGAAGATACCATTCGTTTTATTTCTGCTAAAAAGGAGGAGCCTGAATGGATGCTCGAATTTCGTTTGAAAGCATTTCGGCACTGGCTCACTTTGAAAGTGCCTGAATGGGCACACCTGCATTATCCTGAGATAGATTATCAGGATATCCATTACTATGCGGCTCCCAAAAAGCGGCCGCAGCTCAATAGCCTCGATGAGGTTGATCCAGAGCTTTTGGATACCTTTAAGAGGCTTGGCATTTCGCTCGATGAGCAAAAACGCCTCAGCAACGTAGCAGTGGATGCCGTAATCGACAGTGTTTCGGTCAAAACTACTTTCCAGAGTACACTGGCTAAAAAAGGCATTATTTTTTGCTCTTTTAGCGATGCGGTGAAAAATCATCCCGAACTCGTGAAAAAATATATGGGGACGGTAGTGCCCTATACCGACAACTATTACGCGGCACTCAACTCGGCGGTTTTTAGCGATGGTTCCTTTTGCTATATCCCAAAAGGTGTCCGCAGTCCGCTTGAGCTTTCAACCTACTTCCGAATTAATGCAGCCAATACCGGCCAGTTTGAGCGCACCCTGATTGTCGCCGAAGAAGGTGGGTATGTAAGTTATTTGGAAGGCTGCACAGCGCCTCAACGTGATGAAAACCAGTTACATGCTGCTATTGTCGAAATCATCGCCATGGACGATGCCGAAGTGAAGTATTCTACCGTACAGAACTGGTACCCAGGTGATAAAGAAGGTAAAGGAGGCGTGTACAACTTCGTTACCAAGCGCGGATTATGTAAAGGACAGCGCTCGAAAATATCCTGGACCCAGGTAGAAACCGGCTCAGCAATCACCTGGAAATATCCAAGCTGTGTGCTGTTGGGCGATCACGCTATCGGTGAGTTTTATTCAGTAGCCGTAACCAATCATTTTCAGCAAGCTGATACCGGCACCAAGATGATTCATATCGGCAAAAATACCCGCAGCACAATTATCTCCAAAGGAATTTCTGCCGGGAAAAGTAACAACAGTTACCGTGGCTTGGTCAAAATTATGCCGGGTGCCACCAATTCACGTAATTTCTCGCAGTGCGATTCGCTGTTGTTGGGCAGCCGCTGCGGTGCGCACACTTTCCCTTTTATCGATACGCGCAACCATTCGAGCATAGTGGAGCACGAAGCTACCACTTCTAAAATTTCGGAAGACCAGCTTTTTTATTGTAACCAGCGTGGTATTGACACCGAAAAAGCTATCGGACTAATCGTAAACGGATACGCTAAGGAGGTGCTGAACAAACTGCCAATGGAATTTGCCGTAGAGGCTCAGAAACTACTTGCAATAACCCTTGAAGGCAGCGTAGGTTAAACTTATTGAATTTTTTGAAAATACCCTAAAACTAAAGTAATGTTACTCAATATAAAGGATTTAACAGTAGCCATCAATGGCAAAGAAATTATCAAAGGACTAAACCTACAAGTAAATAAAGGTGAGGTTCATGCCATCATGGGGCCCAATGGTTCCGGAAAAAGCACCCTTGCCGCTGCCATCACCGGGCGCGATGGCTATGAAGTTACGAAAGGAGAAATTTGGTATAAAGGCCAAAATATTGTTGGATTGGAAGCCGACGAACGTGCCAATATGGGCATCTTTTTGAGCTTTCAATATCCTGTGGAAATCCCTGGCGTGAGCATGACGAATTTTATGCGTACCGCCCTCAACGCACAGCGCGAATACAGAGGCCAGCCCAATATTCCCGCAGGCGAATTCCTGAAGTTGATGGAAGAAAAGAAAAAAATGGTCGATATCCACGCCAAACTCACGAAACGTTCGGTAAATGAAGGCTTTTCGGGTGGAGAGAAGAAAAAAAACGAGATATTCCAAATGGCACTTTTAGAGCCTACACTTGCCATACTTGACGAAACTGATTCGGGTCTGGATATCGATGCCTTGCGCACGGTAGCCAAAGGTGTGAACGAATTGAGATCGTCAGAAAATGGTTTCGTGGTCATCACACACTATCAGCGCCTGTTAGAGTATATCGTTCCGGATTATGTGCAT
Organism: Bacteroidales bacterium; assembly: GCA_023229135.1. Classification (GTDB taxonomy): domain Bacteria; phylum Bacteroidota; class Bacteroidia; order Bacteroidales; family F082; genus UBA5536. The sequence continues at coordinate 8,199 of JALNZT010000010.1, read as the reverse complement.
GTACTGTCCGATGGAAAAATCGTGAAATCCGGCACTAAAAACCTGGCTTTAGACCTGGAAGAAAAAGGATATGAGTGGCTCAAAGAAGAAGCTGCAGTTTAAAAAAAACAAGATATGAGTATGGAAAAAGATACGCTTCAGCAAACACAAACGCTGGATGAAATGCTGATCGGCCAGTATCGTCAATATAAAGAACTGATCTCGGAAAATGATACGCCCCACCTACGTCAAATACGTGAAAATGCTTTTCAAGTCTTTGAAAAAGAAGGTTTTCCGCATTCTGGAACTGAAATGTGGCGTCATACCGATGTAGATGCACTCACTGAAGATGATTACGTTCATGAGTTGAAAGCACCGGTTGTTACCGAAAATATTGAAGATATTTTTCAGTGCGATGTGCATGATTTCGATACCGAAACGATTTCGATGCTCAACGGCTGGTACACCAGTAAAACCGGTGATTTAAAGACAATGCCCGACGGCGTTGTGGTTGGAAGTATCAGTGCCGCCATGAAAGCATATCCCGAACTTTTTGAGAAACATTACGGGAAAATTACCGGAAGTGAGAGCAATGGCTTTGTGCAAATTAATACGGCCATGATGCAGGATGGCGTCTTTATCTGGGTGCCGGATGGTGTGAAAGTTACCAAAACACTGCAAATCATCAAAATTATCAACCGGAAAGAACAGCTTTTCGTACAAAGCAGAAACTTGATTATTCTGGGAAAAAATAGCGAGCTAAGCCTGATGCACTGCGATGATAGCGTAGATCATCAGGCCAGTCTGGTGAACACGGTAACTGAATTTTTCGTGGACGAAAACGCTCATCTTGAGCTGTATAAGCTGCAAAATTTGAATGATAATTCAGCACTTATCAACTCCACTTTTATAAAGCAAATGGCCAATAGCACCATTAAAACCAATACCCTCACCTTCAACTGTGGCCTGATTCGGAATAGTATTCATGTGAAACTGGACGGACAGGGCGCTCATGCTGATGTATTGGGTTTGTATTTGATGGACAAAGAACAGCATATCGATAATCAAATACGTATTGATCACAATGTGCCAAATTGCACCAGTAATGAGCTGTTTAAAGGTATTTTAGACGATGAAGCATCGGGCGTTTTCAACGGTTATATATACGTAGCACGTGACGCTCAACAAACCAATGCCTATCAGAATAATAACAATATTATGCTGAAATCGACGGCCACGATTAATACCATGCCGTTTTTGGAAATTTATGCCGACGATGTGAAATGTAGCCATGGTGCCACGGTGGGGCAACTCGATCAGGAAGCGATGTTCTATATCCGTTCGCGCGGCATCAGTGCTGACAATGCACGCATGCTTTTATTGTATGCTTTCGCTGCAGATATTATCAACGAGATTTCCATCGAACCGCTTCGTCAGCGCATTGATGACATGGTGAAAAAACGCCTGCGTGGTGAGCTTTCTGTTTGTGAGAAATGCGTGCTACATTGTGGTACACCAGATAAAGAATATCATTTTGATATTGATTTAAGCCAAATCTGATGACGAAATTTACTGCCGGCGAAATGTTGGAATTGCGCGCGCAGTTTCCTGCCCTGCACCAAAATGTGTATGGCAAACCGCTTGTATATCTCGACAATGCTGCAACTACTCAGAAGCCGCAGTCGGTAATAGACAGAATAGTTGCCTATTACAGCCACGAAAACACCAATATTCACCGGGGCGTGCATTATCTAAGTCAGCAAGCTACAGAAGCTTATGAAAATGCCCGTAAAACTGTTGCTGATTTTATAAATGCCGCAGTTGCTCACGAAATTATTTTTACACGTGGCACTACCGAATCTGTTAACTTATTGGCTGGCAGCTTGAAACAGTTTCTATTGCAAGAGGGTGATAGCGTTTTGATTTCGGGCATGGAACACCACTCAAACCTTGTGCCCTGGCAACAAATTTGCTTGCAAAATAAGACAAAACTATTAGTTGCTGAGCTCACTAATAAAGGCGAAATTGACCTGGAACAATTCAAGCAACTTTTAAGTCAAAAGCCAAAATTGGTGGCTATTACGCATATCTCAAATGCATTAGGAACTATCAATCCGGTGAAGGAAATGATTCGCTTAGCGCATGATTTTGGCATTCCAGTGCTTGTTGATGGTGCGCAATCTGTTGCACATACCACAGTTGATGTTCAGGATCTGGACTGCGATTTTTTTGTGTTCTCAGGCCATAAAATGTTTGCCCCGATGGGAATTGGCGTTTTATACGCAAAAACGGAATGGTTAGAAAAAATGCCGCCCTGGCAATTTGGTGGCGAGATGGTCGATCAGGTGAGCTTTGAAGAAACCACTTTTAACCAGCTACCATTTAAGTTTGAGGCCGGAACGCCCTATGTGGCGGGAGTTTTGGGACTTGAAGCCGCGATAAAATTCATCAGGCAGTACGATATGAAATCACTTGAAGCATACGAAAATGGGATCGTGCGGCAAGCTTTAGAAATGCTTCAAACAATTCCAGGCATGCGGTTTATTGGTGAGCCAATCCATCGCGCCGGCGTGATTTCCTTCGTGGTTGACGGGACACATCCTTCTGATATTGGTACTTTGGTGGATAAAATGAGTGTAGCAGTGCGCACCGGACACCATTGTGCACAACCGGTGATGACACGCTTTGACGTGCCGGGAACAGTGCGTGCCTCTTTCGCATTTTATAATACGGAAGAAGAAGTGGAAAAATTGGTCAAAGCCGTCGAAAAGGCGGTTAGTATGTTACGCTAAGTGCTTGATAGCAAGTAGAAAAAAATAGAATACCATGACAATTACAGAAACACAACAAGAAATTATTAGCGAATTTTCGATGTTCGAGGATTGGATGGATAAATACAATTACCTCATCGAAATGGGCAAAGACATGCCCAAAATTGATGAACGCTATAAAACCAATAATCACCTTATCAGCGGCTGCCAATCAAGGGTTTGGTTGCATTCTGAGTTGAAAGAAGGTAAGATTAGTTTTACCGCCGATAGTGATGCGGTGATCACCAAAGGTATTGTAAACCTGTTGATTCGTGTTTTTTCAGGCCATACGCCCGAAGAAATTTTGGAAGCGAATGCAGATTTTATCGATCAGATTGGACTGAAGGATCATTTATCTCCCACACGTTCTAATGGATTGGTCTCCATGCTGAAACAGATGAAACTCTACGCGCAGGTTTATAAACTCAAACAAGATAACTAAGCTTTAATATCATGTCAACAATAGATAGAACAAAGATTGAAAAGGATATTCTTACTGTTATAAGAACCATTTACGATCCTGAAATTCCGGTAAATATTTATGATCTGGGTCTGATTTACGAAATCAACGTCAATGATGAGGCGGATGTGCATGTGTTGATGACGCTCACAACGCCCAATTGCCCTGTAGCTGAGAGCCTTCCGTTAGAAGTGAAACAAAAAGTAGGCGATATTGACGGCGTAAGAAGTAGCGAAGTTGAGCTGACTTTTGAGCCACCCTGGGACGAGGATATGCTGTCGGATGAAGCAAAGCTGGATCTGGGTTTTTTGTAAACCACGAGCTTTTCACAGCTCGACAATCCTGATTGCAGGCTTCTTTTCGTAAATTTGACTTTCATGCTAAATCGGCCAGACCATGTCTTTATTCTCTAAAATTAATGATCCCGCTGACCTCCGTAAGCTTTCGCCGGCACAGTTTCCTACCCTGGCAGAAGAGTTGAGGTCATATATTTTAGATGTGACTTCGGTAAATCCCGGTCATCTCGGTGCTTCGCTTGGTGTGGTGGAACTAACGATCGCACTGCATTTTCTGTTTGACACGCCAAATGACAAGCTGATTTGGGATGTTGGTCACCAGGCGTATGGCCACAAAATTCTGACTGGAAGAAAAGCTAACTTTTACAGCTTGCGTAAATTGGGTGGTCTAAGTGGCTTTCCGGTGATGAACGAAAGTGTGTATGATGCTTTTGGCACCGGCCATGCTTCAACTTCAGTTTCGGCGGCTGTAGGAATGGCGGTGGCAGCGAAATTACAAGGAAAGCCGGATCAACAACATATTGCCGTAATCGGCGACGGTGCTATAACAGGCGGCATGTTTTTCGAGGCTTTAAATCAGGCTGGTGATAGCGGCATAAACTTGCTTATCATCTTAAACGACAATGGGATAGCTATCGACAAAAGTGCCGGAGCGCTAAAAGATTACCTTGTCCGTCAGGCCGAAAAACACAGCAGCCAGGCTTTTTCCAATCCGCTTTTCGAAGCTTTTGGCATTGCCTGCAACGGCCCTGTGAATGGACATAATTTTGAGGAATTACTGCCTGCCCTCGAAGCTGTGAAAGCCATGAAAGGCGTGCGTTTGCTGCATGTAATTACCACAAAAGGCAAAGGTTTTGAGCAGGCCGAAAAAGACCAGGTACGCTACCACGCACCAGGGATTTTTGACCGGCTAACAGGCGACTTACCGGATGTGCAGCCTGTGGAAAACAGGATTCCGCTTTATCAGGAAGTTTTTGGAGAAACTTTATTGGAATTGGCACAGCAAAACCCAAAGATTGTTGGTGTTACACCTGCCATGCCTACCGGAAGTCATTTGTTGCCACTGATGGAGAAATTTCCCGATCGCTGCTTTGATGTGGGCATTGCCGAGCAACATGCACTCACATTTTCTGCCGGACTGGCAACGCAGGGTTTGATTCCGTTTTGCGTGATTTATTCTACTTTTTTGCAGCGCGCTTACGACCAACTTATCCATGATATCGCCTTGCAAAAGCTGCCAGTGGTGCTTTGCATTGACAGGGCTGGTCTGGTGGGTGAAGATGGCGCCACACATCACGGCGTTTTCGATCTGGCTTATCTGCGCTGCATTCCCAATTTGATTATTGCTGCGCCTATGAATGAAATTGAGTTGCAGCAGCTAATGTTTACAGCTTCTGAGTTCCGTGAAGGCCCTTTCGTGATCCGCTATCCAAGAGGAAAAGCAACAAAATTGGATTGGAAAGTAAAACATGAAAGTTTGCCAATTGGTAAAGGAAGAAAGCTTTCCGAAGGAAAAAAGATCGCCCTGATCAGTATTGGCCAAGCGGGAATTTTTGTGCAAGAGGCCTTGAAAAATTTGGAGAAAGAAAATATTTTTGTCAGCCATTACGATCTGCGTTTTTTAAAACCGCTGGATAATAAGTTGTTAATAGAAGCTTTTGAGCAGCACGAAATAATTATCACGGTTGAAGACGGCGCAATAAATGGCGGTATGGGAAGTGCATTAATGGAGTGGGCGCAGGAAAATGATTTTCAGAAAAAGATAATCCGGCTTGGTGTACCTGATCAATTTGTGCCACACGGCAAGCCCGAGGAATTGCAGCGGATATGTGGATTTGATGCGGTGGGGATTGTGAGCTTGATAATTGATGTTTTATAAGGCTCAAAACTGGTGCATTAAACCTTTTGATCTGTTTGTATTAACAAGTTTATTGATAGTAAGAAATAATATTTCTGTTTTTGATGTTGTTATAGTTAAGAAATTATTAATGAGATTATTACCTTTTTCTGGTTTCTTTGTTATTGCTTGTTTTATTTTCATGCTTCTTACTTCCTGTTCTATTTTGGCACCCGATTATCTTGATATGTCACCCTCAAAGAGGGAGTCCTTTAAACCAGATACGTTAGGCTTTAATAATAATACATGGAGTAGTGATACGCTGATTTATTCAATTGATTCCGAGTTACTTTTAAATATGCTGGAAAATGCTGAAACTGAAAATAAAGTAGTTATATTTTTTAATTTTATGTGTCCATTTAGTATTGAAAAAGTACCGGGTTTAGTACATAAAATACAAGCCAAAGAGGGAACTGTAATTTTAATTGCATCGGATGATTGGACAACAAAATTTCACTATGAGAAATACAGACGAAAAGAGAATTTAGGCACAAGTATTTTTATGCTTGATGTTAATCGGTATGCAGTCAGCCGCAACCCGCTGAAAAGAATGATAAAATTTATTGGTGAAATATGTGATGATTGTGAAGATGTCGCTGGTTTTCCTTCGTTTCTTGTTTTTGATAAGCATAACAAGATTATTATGAAACATTTGGATGAAGAAGACGTTGAGAAATTATTTTAAAAGATTGTATGTTGGATTCTCTTGCTCGGCGTCTGCGACTACGACGGCTTTATTTATTGCAAGCAGATTGATTTTTCAGGGTTTCAATTTTCAAAATTAATGTTTTTTATAAGTTCTGGCGACGTAGTCGAAGGCTACGCTATTTTATCATGTTGTTCTTGTTCGCGCTTAAATTGTAATGTTGCAGCACGGTTAAAATGCTTAGGTGTGATTTTATGTCCTGAGTTTTCATAAGCTAAATTATTTATTGTCGTTTTTGACAAGTATAAATTAAATAAATAATTTCAAATTGTTTTATTTTTCAACATCTTGCTCGTAATTGTTTTTTTTGATATTTTTGTAAAAAATAATTTTCGCTATGACAATAGGTGAATACATTAAAAAACTCAGAAAACAGAAGGGTTTACAGCAAAAAGAAGTTGCTATTGAGGTGGGTTTAAGCCAAAGCAACTACAATAAAGTGGAAAACGACCACAGGCAACCTTCTATTGAGGTTTTAAACAAGTTGGCCAAACTGTTTGACGTTACAATAGACCAGCTATTAAACCCTGATGACCATTTGCCAAAAGTGGTTACAGTAGAGGACAAGACCGCTAATGAAAAGATTAAACTGATTGAACAACTGGAAGATGAAGACAGGAATGTAATTTACAGCTTGATTGATACAATGCTCACAAAGAAAAAATTTCAGGATTTTTTCCAGCAAAATATTGCTGTTAAATAATTTTATAGATATGATGCAAACTTTGACAATAGATATAATAAATGAGAAGGCTGTAAAACTGATACGGGATATGGAACTCCTGAAGCTAATACGGATACGGAAAGAAAAAAGCCAGCAGCAAGGGACTGTAAATTGGTCTGTCAAGTATAAAGGGGCAATGCAAAAACAGCCACTTAATGAAGTTGACGATCAACTAAATGATTTGCGAAGCTCATGGGAATAAAATTTGTATGGGACACAAACACGGTGATTTATTACCTACAGCAACAATTTTCACCTTCTGCTGAGAAATTCATGGATAAATTGGTTAACGAAGCCCGTCCGGTAATCTCGTCCATTACCGAAATTGAACTACTTTGCTGGAAAACTGCAACTGAAAAGGATTTAGAAGTGTTGCGCAATTTTATTGACGATGCCCTTGTAATTGAACTGGAACAACCCATAAAATATAAGACTGCCGATATCCGCAAAAAGCATAAAATAAAACTACCCGATGCTATAATTGCAGCTACCGCCTTGGTTTACGAACTCACTTTGGTTTCCCGCAATATTTCTGATTTTAAAAATATTGAAGGCTTACAATTAATTAACCCCTGGGATGCTTAAAACCTTTCCCTCTCTCGGAGGCTACGACTAGGTCAGCTATAGTTTATTCCAAGCTTTACCAGTCTGATTCCAGGCAGATTGATTCTTACAGGATTTCAATTTTCAAAATTAATGTTTTTAGTAAGTTTTGGCGACGTAGTCGCAGACTATGCTGAGCGGGGTATTGAATTTTGTTGTAGCTGATACCGCTTTCCACCCGTTCTTATATTCAAGGACATATTGTATAAGGATTACCACATTGCATTTCGGGTTCCAACCACCCCTCAATCCATTCTCCATTCTTATTTTTTGCTTTAACTAGTGCCCAACTTTTATTGACAGAATAAATTTTAACCAATTGTTGTTGCTTAAATTCTCCTACAACCAGTGCCTCTGTATCAGGTTTTTGATATAAACTAATTGCTTCATTTTGGTAATTACGAGTTGCAATACTAAATGAGCCTGCATTAACCCAGGCAGTTGCATTAAATAATGTAGGTATCTCAATCTTCAACCAACTTTCTTTTGCTGCTATAATTTTTATAATATGTTCTGCGCCTTCAATACTGTAAGGCAAGAATAATTTCATAATTACAACTCCATTAATTTCATTATAAATGTCAACATCTGTTGTATTGAATGCTTCCACGCATTTCTTTTCTTGCAAGCTTTGCGAAGAACACCCTAATGTAATAACACTTACCAAAATAAATACTGAAACTATTCTTTTCATATTACTTCTTTCTTCTTAGTGTAACTGATA
>JALNZT010000044.1 GCA_023229135.1 Bacteroidales bacterium | reverse complement strand
CGTCAAATCGAATTTTTGTACCTTTCGTTTTCATAAGCCTACTATTTTTTTGTGATGATTAATTTGAAAAATCTAAATTACAAAATCTTAGTGGGCTTATGATTTTACAAACATACAGCCTTTGGGGATAAAAAAATCGACATAGAAAAAAGCCCGTAGGGCTTCCCTGTGCATAACGCCCAGATTTATCTGGGTGAAAATAGTGAACGAAGCTCTACTACCCCAAAGGGGTTTCCCATAAAAAGCATAAAGCGACAGACATATCAAAAAAAACGAACGGACTTTGCCGGAATGGAAAACTCCTACAGAGTTTTGGAGGTGCGGGTGCATCTTTAATCCCCCGAATGAATTCGGGGGTTATGCAAAGGATACGCCTACAGCGTATTGTGCTTACTTTCAATAAGTTTTGAGAAAAATCAATTGTTTAGTTTGTATGCTGAAAATCAGCTGGTTTTAAAACCCCAAAGGTTTCAGAAACCTTTGGTGTTTAATTATTTACAGCAAAATAAAGTCCGTAGGACTTGCCCAATAATAACGCCCAGATTTATCTGGGTGTAGCAAAAACGAACGAATAAAAAACCTCGGAGAGGTTTCCCAAAGTAATACAAGATAGGGAACTCCTACAGAGTTCTGGAGGTACAGGTATTTCCGCAATCCCCCGAATGAATTCGGGGGTTATGCAAAGGATACGCCTACAGCGTATTGTGCTTGCTACCAAGAAGTTTTGAAGATAATTTGTTTAGTTTCTATGCTAAAACTCAGCTGATTTTAAAAACCCCAAAGGCTTTGAAAAGCTTTGGGGTTTAATAATAACCACAAAAAAAACGTTCCGCCGATTTAATGACGAAACGTTTTCTATAAAATTCAAAACCAGCTTAGATTCCTTCTAAAACAGTTGTCCAGCCATGTTTATCTTCAATTTCAGCTTCCTGAATACCACGCAGCGTAGTATATAATTTTTTGGAATAAGGACCGGCAGTTTCTCCATAATTATATTCTTTCTTCGTTTCGCGATCCACGATCTTCTTGAACGGAGAAATAATGGCGGCAGTACCGCAAGCACCGGTTTCCTCAAATGTTTCCAGCTCTTCCAGTGGCACCGGACGGCGTTCAACAACAAGGCCGATATCTTCTGCTATCACTTCTAAGCTTTTGTTGGTGATAGAAGGCAGAATTGTATGCGATTTTGGCGTAATGTATTTGCCATCACGGATACCGAAAAAGTTAGCAGGACCGGCTTCATCGATATATTTCTTTTCACGTGCGTCCAAGAAAAGTACTGAGCTATAGCCTTCTTTACTGGCACGAACAGCAGGGCGCAAACTAGCGGCATAGTTACCTCCAACCTTGATATGGCCGGTTCCCTGAGGCGCCGCGCGGTCATAATCATGCACCAATTCAACGTTTACCGGATTAAATCCTTCTTTAAAATAAGGACCAACAGGCGTTACGAAGACGACGAACATATATTCCGAAGCAGGTTTCACACCAACTTCTGCACCCGAGCCAAACAGCAATGGCCTGATATACAAAGAAGCACCTGTGCCATGCGGTGGAACAAAGCGAGCATTCAAACGAACTGCTTTATCAATGGCTGCCAGGAATAATTCATCAGGAACTTCGGCCATCATAATTCCGGAAGCTGACATCCTGAATCTTTTGGCATTTTCCTGCCAGCGAAATAACCTTACTTTTCCATCTTTTCCGCGGTAAGCTTTCATGCCTTCAAAGGCTTCCTGACCATAATGAAGCGCAGTGGCGGCCATGTGAATGCTGATATGCTCGGAAGAAGATACTTCCAATTCGCCCCATTTGCCATTGCGGAAATTACAGCGAACATTGTAATCCGTTCTATGATAACCAAATGGCAGATTTTTCCAATCAATATTTTCCATAACTTTTAATGTTAGATGAATATTTTTAATGGCACTAAATTACGAAAATTTTGGATGCCAAACGCTTTCATTGTGAATAATAAAACAGTGAAACTTCTGCCTACCGAAAACAGCTCGCCCCCTTCCTTTAACTTTGCTTACTGAAATGCCAATCCGATAAAACTATCAACTTTTATTTTTCAATCTGTTAAATATGTTGGTCAAGTAAATTGAAATTTGGGCTTTTTTAACTCCCGCTAGTGTCGCGTTAATGCTGTTGCGACATTAAGTCTTAGAAATTTTTTCTCAGCCTGCCTGACAGCAGACAGGCTAAAAAAGGGCAAGGCTTGGGCTGACTAAAACAGTTTTGACATGGCACTATTTTTTTCCGGATTGTTCCTGTGCCAAATGTTTCTTTTCCCTGATTTTTTTAATTTTTTGCCCTAAAATATCAAGTCTCAATTCCTCTTTAAACGCATCCAGCTGTTTGACACCGACAACGCCGATATGCACATCAATCATTTCACACAAGCTCTTCACCGTTTTAAATATAGTGTGTGCCACATTATATCTTCCAATTTTTCAAATATGTCTAATCGTAAATTCATAAGACCAACTTTCAAACTGCGTGCCAACCGCGGCATGCATTATATTTGTTGTTGTGCCTTCGTGCTTTATCTTGCCGTCAGGTTGATTGATAAATTCAAAGCATTTGCTATTAAAACGAAATTCGATATTTTAATGTCCTCACCATTTTCAATTCTTGAAATATATGGTCGTTTTTTACCAATCATTTCGGCAAGGTCATTTTGACTTAATTTTAATTCTTTCCTGCGATTCTTTATTATCTCTCCGAAATAATAGGAAAATGCTTCATCCCTGAATTTCTCACGAGATTCAGTTCCTTGTTTACCAAACCTTTTGTCAATTTCGTCTTTTGCTTTAATTAACTGTCCCATGATTCAATATTTTATAAATAGTCTTTTAATAAATTCTCTGCTTGCTTTATTGCATTTTTATAATCCTTTGTAGATTTTTTAAGAAATCCATTTAAACAGACCGCTTTTGTGCATTCTGAAAAATTTGAATGGTCTATTGCAAATATGATTACTCGAATTTCGTTTCCGGCTTTTATTCTTAATTCGTAAAAGTCCGTGTTTGTCAACTTTTTAATGAAGTTTGAATGAACAATCTTAACTTCTTCAATTACTTCAATCAGTTGGAAGAATTTAATCGAAACCCTTTTGTCTTGGTTGTCAACAAATTCTAAACATTCTGATGTAATCAATATTTCTCTCACGGGGCAAAGGTAACGTATTCGTTACATATTCGCAAATCTATTTGAAATTTCAAACAAGCTGATTATCTGATAATGGGTCGGGATATCTGATTTTGAGTAGAACCATGAATAAACAACTCAAAGCGACAGTGGAAAATGTACTATGAATTGAGCAATTGAATTGGCGTGAAGTTTTTAAGGGTAGGAGATTTCAACTTCAATAGTCTGTCGTGTTTGGCAAAAACAGCCTAACGGAATAAGCCTTGACAAGTTAAAGCAGCATATTTTACGGTTTCACTCATCGATCCCAGCTCAAACCACCCATCCAAAATACCAGCTCAGCCACGCAAAGAAAGCCGCAAAAACCAAAGCAGGAAGCAGGTTTAGCATTTTCATGCTGGTAACTTTTAGGATGTTTAAACCTAAGCCAAGCAATAAAACACCTCCAACAGCAGAAATTTCGGTAATAAGCTGTTCCGGGAAAAAGCTGCCAAACCAAAAGGCGAAAAGTGTGAGTCCGCCCTGGTAAATAAATAATGGCACAACCGAAAATAAGACACCAATTCCCATGCCCGATGCCAGCGCAATGGAAGAAATGCCGTCCATCACTGATTTCAGGTAATACAGCTCCGGCTTGCCTCCCATGCCTTCTTCAATGGCTCCCAAAACGGTCATCGAGCCCATGCAATACAACAGAAAGGCAGTAAGTAAGCCCTCGTTAAATCGGGCGTTCTTGGTTTTCAGTTTTCGGCTCAAATTGGTCGCCATACCATCGAAACGCGCCTCCAGCCGGAGCAATTCTCCCGATAGCCCTCCAACGATCAAACTCAAAACTACTATCAACCAGGAATTTGCACCTAAAGCCATTTTCATGCCCAGCGCGAGCGTGAATAATCCAATAGCCTGAAAAATAATACCGACAAAACGCTGTGGTAGCCTGGCATGAAAAAGCAGACCGAGCAAACTACCGACAACTACTGCCAATACGTTTATTATTGTTCCGCTGATAATCATTGCTGTTTAGTTTTCGATTTAAAACGGCTCAATCCCTAATGCTTTTTCCAGAAAATGTACTTTGATTCCGTATTCCTGCTTAAGAGATTTGATACGGCTGCCAATGCTTTCTTTGTCAATTTCGGCAGAGGATTTAATCCCAGTCAGCAACAAGTTTTTCGGACTATGCTCCAGCTCCACAAACTCCATAATCTGACTATTATAACCAAAATATTCCATGATGAGAGCCCGCAACGTATCCGTCAGAATTTCGGCCTGGCGTTCCATCAAAATCCCAAATTGCAGGGCCGGATGCTACTGTGCGCCGGCAGAAATTTCCTTACGAATTTGTTTATGACAGCAGGGTGCACAAACAATGAGTTTTGCGCCTGTTTTTATTCCGGCAGCAATAGCATCGTCAGTAGCGGTATCGCAAGCATGCAACGCAATAAGCACGTCAATAGTCTCAAGCGGAAAGCCAGAAATACTTCCCAACGCAAAATTCAAGCCTTCCAATCGGGAATGCTGTGCGATGGCATTGGTTTTTTCAACTAAATCTTCCCGCATTTCCACACCGGTAATTGACGGCTTCAAATTCAGTTGGTTTTGAAGGTATTCATACAAGGCAAAAGTAAGGTAGCCTTTGCCCGATCCCATATCCACAACACGCAGTTGATCTGTTAGTTGCAATGACTTAAAAAGTCCGGATAAAATTTCTGTATAGCGGTTTATTTGCTTAAACTTATGCTGCATCGATGGCAGGATATTGCCTTCACGATCGGTAAGTCCGAGCTGAAACCACCAAACTTCTGCCGGATTCAGCAGCCGTTTCTTCTGCCGGTCGTGCTGCATATCAGGTGCTTCGCGTTTAGTGATTTTACGCGATTTCAGTTTCATTTTACCGCTCGAAAAAATGGTCAGGCTGGCATCGGTTTCCAGTCCAAAAAGATCAGCTTGTAAAAAATGTGCTTCCAGCAACTGCTGGACCTGTGCTTTTGCCTGATCTGCATCAAAATTCTTTACTTCATGGCGCGTCCCAAATTTAAAATCAAAAGAAAAAAACCTGCCTGCTTTTAATTGCACCGGCTTCACATACACATTTCGTAAGTCGTCAGATTTACGGCGGGGCTTACTCAGCGTGAGCTTCACCAGTTTTTCGTTTGTCAATTTCTCTTCCAGTAATTCCAGAAAGCGGCTGAGGGTTTCATCCATGGTTCTCAATTTTGCTGCAAAGTTACAATCTTAACCAATAGCAGCTGAATTTGTCTAAAAACCAGCGATTAGTCGGCCTAAAAGTCAAAATGGCAGTTACTGCCTCAATGGCACAGGCTTTGATTTAGGCTGACGAAACTAAAAAACTCTAGAAAAATGCATAAAGGTAAAATTGATGTTAAAACAGAGAACATCTTTCCAATTATCAAGAAATTCCTCTATTCCGATCACGAAATTTTCCTGCGCGAATTAGTGAGTAATGCCGTGGATGCCACCCAAAAACTCAAAACGCTGGCTTCATCCGGTGAGTTTTCAGGCGAGCTGGGCGATCTCACTATCAAAGTGGAGCTGGACAAAAAAGCCAAAACGCTTACTATTCGCGACCGCGGTATTGGTATGAACCAGGAAGAAGTAGATAAGTACATCAACCAAATCGCGTTTTCGAGCGCCGAAGAATTTGTAAACAAATTCAAAACAAAAACAGAAGCTGAAGCCAATGCCATTATCGGACATTTTGGCCTTGGATTTTATTCCAGCTTTATGGTTTCCGAAAAAGTAGAGCTTTTTACTAAAACATATAAAACCGAAGGCGATACCGATGCCGTGAAATGGGAATGCGATGGCAGCCCGGATTACAGCATTGAAAAAAGCAGCAAAAACGAGCGCGGAACAGCAGTAGTGCTGCATATCGACAAAGAAAATGAAGAATTCCTGGAAGAGTATAAAATAAAAGAACTACTCGAAAAATACTGTAAATTCCTTCCCATCCCGATTCAGTTCGGCATGGAAAAAACAGAAGAGCCTATCGAAGGCGAAACCGATAAAGACGGCAATCCCAAGACAGAAACTGTTGAAAAGCCACGTATCATTAATAATAGCGCACCACTCTGGAAAAAAACGCCCGCCGACATTTCCGATGAGGAATACAAAGCCTTTTACCGCGAGCTGTACCCCATGAACTTCGACGAACCGCTATTTCATATTCACCTGAATGTGGATTTCCCCTTCAACCTCACCGGGATTTTGTACTTCCCGAAGGTGAAAAGCAATGTCGAGCTGCAACGCAATAAAATCCAGCTATACAGCAACCAGGTTTTTGTCACCGATTCTGTAGAAGGCATTGTACCTGATTTCCTTACGCTGATGCATGGCGTTATCGACTCGCCGGATATTCCGCTGAACGTGAGCCGTTCCTTCCTGCAAAGCGATCAGAACGTGAAGAAAATTGCGGGTTATATCTCCAAAAAAGTGGCTGACAAACTGGAAGAACTCTTCAAGAAAGACCGCGATGCTTTTGAGAAAAAATGGGACGATATAAAGATTTTCATTCAATATGGAATGATTTCCGACCCGAAATTTTATGACAGGGCCGAAAAATTTGTCTTGTTTAAAAATACCGATGGCAAATATTTCACGCCGGAAGAATACAAAACCCATATTGAAACCAATCAGAAAGACAAAGACAAAAAACTCATCTATTTGTATGCCAACAATATGGACGAACAGTTCAGCTATATTGAAGCTGCGAAAGAACATGGCTACGATGTATTGCTGATGGATGGCATTCTGGATAGCCACTATATCAATACGCTGGAGCAAAAGCTGGCCGACAGCAGCTTTGCCCGCGTTGATGCCAATACGGTTGACAAATTGATTGTAAAAGAAGAGCAGGAGCTGCCCAGCAAACTCGACGAGAAACAGCAAGAAGCAGTGAAAGGCATATTCGAGAAGAAAGTGGACAAAAAACGTTTTGAAATCACCTTTGAAAGCCGCAGCGAAAGCGATTCGCCGGTGGTGATTACACAAAACGAATTTATGCGCCGCATGAAAGAGATGAATGCTGTGGGCGGCGGTGGCATGATGGGATTAGGTGATTTGCCCGATTCGTTCAGCCTGGTAGTGAATAGCAACCATCCGCTGATTGCCACGCTTCCGGAAAAAGACGAAGCCGAGCAGGAAAAAACCATCAGCCAGCTCTATGATCTGGCCCGTTTATCGAAAAACCTGCTTACAGGAAAAGAGCTGAACGACTTTGTGAAAAGGAGTTTGGAGATTATCAAGTAGTCTTTGATAAGAAAACGTAAAAAAAGCCGTCCAATTTTTGGGCGGCTTTTTTTATAACGAGCAACAAAGATTGCTTGTGCTGGCAATCTCGCATGTAGTCTCGTTTGAGGACGAGACTACAGCATAATTCCACGAAGTAAATACTTCGCGGAACGGGGTATAAATTGACTGACATTAGAAATAGAACGAGCTTGGCTAACTGTAGGCTCTGAATCGTCACTAATCCAATTCTTCAGACAATTCCCGCCGCACCTCCACCAAGCTGTCTCCTTCAAAAAAGTAGAAACTCCCGAGATATTCTCCCTGTTTTGCCTTGGTTTCTATTCCCTGAAAATCGTTTTCAAAGTAGCGGCTGTGTTTATTTGCTTTTTAGTTTTTTTGGATCTTGACGATTATCAAACAAGGTCACAATCTGAATTTCATTGTTGTCAACCCGGTAATAAATTGTTGTTTGTTTCGTCAAAACGGACTTTCTAAGTCGGCTTGACGTTGCACTCGTCGGGAAGAGTTCTGGATTTGACTGAATCAGGTTAACTTGTTGATCTAAAAGCCTGGAAAAATTGCTAATTTCTCGTTTAGTCCACCGAAGCTCAAGATATTCAATTATGTCCGCAGGATTATCCAAAGCTTCGTCAGTCCAAAGGATTTTACAGGTATTTTCCATAAATCTGTTTGGCTACTTCGTGAGAATTCATGCGCCCTTCTTCAATATCCTTTAAGCCCCGATTTATAGATGCCAGCTCTTCGTCATTGAGCTTAGCGTACCAATTTTTTGTTTTTGTGTAATTTTCCTTAATTAATCGAAGCTTTTCAATTACTGAATAATCGTTAATTTCTGCTATCCATTCGATTAAGCTCAATTTTTCAGATTGTATATTCATTGTCTATACTTTTTCACAAAAATACTTATTATTTTTTGAGCAACGAATCATGAAAATAAATCGAAATACAAATTTGTAACTAACTGACTTAACTGTCCAGTTCTGGATTACGGTAATATTTGTTAACTGACATTAGAAATAGAACGAGCTTGGCTAACTGTAGGCTCTGAATCGTCACTAATCCAATTCTTCAGGCAATTCCCGCCTTACTTCCACCAGGCTGTCTCCTTCAAAAAAGTACAAACTTCCGGCATAATCCCCCTGCTTTGCTTTGGTTTCTAATCCCTGAAAATCGTTTTCAAAGTAGCGGTTATATTTATAGCTTATTCTGGTTTCGTAGTAGTCTGTATCAATCGCATAGAGTGGGCTGCTAAACTGCTGTTCCATTGTTTTATCTAAATTGGCATAACCAATCATCACCATAAATAAACGGTAATCATGTTCATTGGCAAAGTTTTCATAAACTTGCAAGGGTTTGCAAAAATCTGACGAGCAGCCATTGGCAAATATATACACAATAGACTTCGGATGATTTTTTAGCTCTTCTCTTAATGCCTTTCCATTGATTTCATAAATGGCATGGGATTCTACTTCCGAAAAGCCTTCAAAATCATGTATCAAAGCCTTTTCATTATCGCTCAGTTTGCCGTAATCGTTAGTGAGCCCCTGAATTACGCAGGAATTAAGGATTATCAGCGTTCCAAACCAAAAGAATAGTTGTTTCATGGGGTTTGTTTTGATGCTATTATTAATGATCTTTATATTCCATGAAAATGGTTTAACATTATGTTTTACAAATTCAAAAACCCAAATATCTCGTTGCAAGGTATTGAAATATCAATGATTTCAAATTTTGGCTTTAACTGTTTTTGCAGCGTTGAATAAGTTATTTTTGATCTGCCGTCAGAAGTTACAAAATAAGTGACAGAACGATCCAGATCAGCTAATGCAAACAATTTTGAGTCATTAGGAATGATGGCTCTTGGATAAAGTTTTTCTTTTGCAATTCTATTCTCTTCGAAGATTACCGCTGCAAAAACTCCCGTTCGCTGAGCCTGTTCAAAATTGAAAGGGATAATCTGAATATTCTTTAATGGCAGCTCGTCAACACTTCCTTTCACCCAATACTCAGCAATAGAAATTGTTGACACCTTTAAAACCATTTCGTTTTCAAGGAAGTATTTGAAGTAAGCTTTTGCATTTCTATGCAGTGGATCTTCGTCATTCAACAGACGAATAAAGAAACTAGTATCTAAAAGAACACTATGCTTCATATCCACCTCTAAATTCTGATAACCAATCATCAACATGAACACCACTCCAGCTTTTCTTTGCTTTCGATATTAAAGAAGATAAATAATCCTCATCAAATATTGGATCATAATTAATCAATTCAACCAGCTTTAATGATTGTGGATCAATTTCTCCAGTCTCAATATTTTGTTTTCCAGAGGCACGAACACCATATTTTTTATAGAGCAGATTCTCGGTTTGTTTCATTAAAAAACCCTGATCTAGATTAATTGCCAGGTAACCGAAATCATCCGTATCGATATGAATATTGGCTTTATTTTTTCCACCAGCATCCTTTAGAATTCCATAAAAATAAAATTCTGCATCTACCCAGATATTTTCTGTCCTGAAAAATGTCGTGTCAGGATTTATTGATAATTCAACAGCATTTCTAACTGAAGTAAAAAACTGAAATTCGTAGTTTTTTTGTTGTGCAAGTTGTTGGATGCTTTCAATAGCTCTTGCCGTTTTCAAATCCAAGAAATCAATTGAATCAGTCTTTTCTATTTGGCCTAAAACAGCACTAAATCCAATTACATATTGTGCCGCCGTTTTAAAAATATGCCTCACCGAACCGGATTGAATATCATAGCTTATAAGTGGCCGATCTTTTTTATTGTTTGGATATAACAAATCCTCCACATTTTGCAAAATGCGTGCAATATGTCTGACGTCGTAGTTATCAGGATTAAGCTCTAAGCTTCCTGACTTACCGACAACTTTGATTTCTATTTCACCAATTTTATTCACTTTACAAAGATAGTATTTTTTGTTTTCGTCATTTTATCATTTTATTTCCTTAATTGTGCCCCAATAAATCCCCTTCTCCGTTAAACTTTAAGGCCTTTTATACGTTATAATTCCACGCTTTTTTAAACTATAAGCAAAGCCTTAATGCGAAATGCAATCTTCCTTCTCTTTCTAATTTTCAGTGCCGTTTTTGGCATTAAAACCTATGCCGAAAACGATGCTGCTAAGCCTTACCTCAACCTCAACGGATACATCAGTGATGCCACTACTGGCGAGATGCTGATTGGGGCAACCGTCTATATCACAGAACTTTCTGCCGGTGCCGCTACCAATGTTTACGGCTATTATTCCATCCGGCTTGATGCCGGAAATTACCAACTTACGTATTCCTATATTGGTTACGAATCGCGCAAGTTTCAACTCTCGCTTAAAAGCGATACCACGCTCAATATCAAACTGATACCTCAAGGATTAAACCTGAATGAAGTCGTTATCACCGGCGAATCATTTACCGAACAAATCAGCCGGGCGCAGATGGGCGTGGCGCAGCTTGATATCAAAAACATCCGGCAGATTCCGGCCTTTATGGGCGAAGTGGATATAATCAAAGCCTTACAGCTGCTGCCCGGCGTTCAGGCTACTTCCGAAGGCGGTTCGGGTTTTAGCGTGCGTGGGGGCAGTCCCGACCAAAACCTTATCCTGCTCGACGAAGCGCTGGTTTACAATCCTTCGCACCTGATGGGATTTTTCTCTGTGTTTAACAACGATGCCGTGAAAGGCGTTGAGCTTTTTAAAGGCGATATTCCGGCAGAATATGGCGGCAGGCTGTCGTCGGTGGTGGATGTGCGCATGAACGAGGGCAATTCGCAACGCCTTTCAGGTCAGGGTGGCATTGGCACAATTTCGAGCCGCCTAAAGCTGGAAGGCCCCATTCAAAAGGATAAATCATCCTTTATGCTGGCCGGACGACGCACTTATGCAGACCTTTTTTTGGCCATTTCGCCTGATGAAAAAATCCGCGATAACAAGCTCTATTTCTACGATTTCAATGGCAAAGCCAATTATACTTTTAACGATAGAAACCGGATTTTTATCACCGGCTATTTTGGAAAAGACGTGTTTAAGAACGAGAATTTCGCCCTGGGCTGGGGCAATCAAACGTTTACGCTGCGCTGGAACCATCTTTTCAGCAGCAAGATATTCTCCAACTTCTCCCTGATTTACAGCCGTTTCAACTACGAACTGGGCGTACCAGAAGGACAAGCCAACGCCTTCAACTGGAGCTCACAGATGAAAGACTACAGCCTGAAAAGCGATTTTACCTGGTTCGCCTCGGCCAGCAATACCCTCAAGTTTGGTTTTCAATCTACCTTCCACAGTTTTAATCCGGGAACGGCAGAAGGAATCGGCGACGAAACAGCTTTCAACAAGATTGAAGTGGCGAAATCCTTTGCCCTCGAAAGCGGTTTGTACGTGAGCAACGAGCAAAAAATCGGCAGCCGGCTCACCCTGAAATACGGCCTGCGCCTGAGCCTTTTCAATAATATCGGTAAAGGCACGATTTACGAATTCGATAACAATTATCACAAGGTCGATTCTGTTGTTTATCCCTCAGGGGAAGTGTTTCAGAACTTTATGAACCTGGAACCACGTTTTAGCATGGCCTATAAACTAGATGAGTTTTCGTCCGTGAAAGCAGCCTATACGCGCAATGTGCAATATGTGCATCTGGCGCAAAATTCGACCGCCGGAACACCTTTGGATATTTGGTTTCCATCAAGTCCCAATGTTAAACCACAGTTGGGCGATCAGTTTTCGCTGGGCTATTTCCGCTATTTCCCGAAGGAAAAACTGGAGACCTCCGTGGAAGGATTTTATAAACTAAACCACAATGCCATCGACTTTAAAGACCATGCCGAGCTGCTACTCAACGAAGTCCTGGAAGGCGAGCTGCGCTTTGGCGAGGCCTGGTCTTATGGACTGGAGTTTTTGGTGCGGCTGAACGAAGGCCGGCTGAATGGCTGGGTAAGTTATACCTGGTCGCGCACTTTCCGCAAAATCCCGGAAATAAATAACGGGAACCCCTACCCTGCCAGCTACGACAAGCCACACGACATTTCGTTAGTAGCGAATTATCAGCTTTCAAAACGCATCAGCCTCGGCGCAAACTGGGTTTATGCTACTGGCTCAGCAGTAACTTTCCCTACAGGAAGATTCACCATTGGGAATTCCATAGCACCGGTTTACAGCGATCGCAACGCCTATCGCCTGCCCGATTATCACCGACTGGATTTGTCG
The DNA here is from genome assembly GCA_023229135.1 of Bacteroidales bacterium. Classification (GTDB taxonomy): domain Bacteria; phylum Bacteroidota; class Bacteroidia; order Bacteroidales; family F082; genus UBA5536. The sequence goes on along the minus strand of JALNZT010000044.1, from coordinate 17,207 downwards.
ATTAGCCTCAAAAATAAAGATAAATCAAACAGAAAATGGAGAGGCGAATGGAATCTTTCCATTTATAACGCCTATTACAGAAAAAACCCCTGGGTGATTAATTTTGTCGCTGATACAGAACAATCTAACGTTACAAAAGCCGAAATGACTTATTTATTTGGTATCGTGCCGGCCATTACCTACAACTTTAAATTTTAAGCCATGAAAAGTAAATTCCAAATAATTCTCAGACTTTTTGTAGTGCTTGCCATTTTTTCGTCTTGCACGGAAACCATTGAGCTGGAATTAGGTGAGACCTTTACCCAGCTGGTTGTCGATGGCCAGATCAGCACAGACACCCTGGCACATCAGATCAGGCTGAGCAAGTCGGCTAGTTATTTTTCAAACGCAGAACCACCTGTCGTTAGCGGTGCCGAACTGCTGCTGGATGATGGCAGCCAGACTTTAATTCTGGTAGAATTTCCAGAAGGCAGCGGCTACTATTACACGCCGGAAGACTATTTCGGCAAGCCGGGAAACACTTACAAACTCAATATTAACCTGACAGAACCGGTTGGTGAAACCAGTAATTTTGAGGCTGTGAACACCATGGCGACAACCGACTTCATACTGGATTCGATAGGCCTTGAATACCGCAAACCATTTGGTTTCTGGATGGTGCTGCTTTACGCCTACGACCCGCCAACGACAGATTTTTACAGACTCGATGTCTTTCGCAATGGCGTGATACTGACCGACACAGCCTCCCGCTCCACCGTTTTAGACGACAAGCTTTTTAATGGCAACAACACCAACGGCATCAGGGTGATGTTTCTTTACGAAGACGAAGTGATGTTAGGCGACACCATCACCTTGTTAATGTCGGCCATCAGCAAGGATTATTACAAATTTCTATCGGAGTTAAGTAGCGAAAGTGGTTTCAGCAATCCGCTTTTTGGCGGCCCGCCGGCCAATATCAGCTCGAACTTGAAAGAAGATGGATTGGGATTTTTTGGCACAAAAAAATCAGCTCGCGTTAGCTTAGTGGTAGATAAAAGCTTGTGGGAGAACGGGGGGAAATAAGATTACCTCAAAATAATCTCATCAGAAAATATCATTGATTCATACTGTGATCCGGCCGGATGCCATTCCGGCAGACGGCCAAAATAATGTGCAACAACCTTCATATAGCGTGCTTCAAACTGATCAAAAGTCGCTTCAAGATTTTGCTTGTGGCTGCCTTCCGTTTCCGGTGAAATAATGTTGACAATTGTTTCTATCAATTTATAATCGTCCTTACTATTGGTTTTTGTATATATTTCAACCATTCTTGGAAAAATAACCCAAATTTCTGTATTCTGGTAAAAACCCATTGAGAAATAATTAAGTGCTTGCACAGAATCCAAATCTATCTCAATGTCAATATTTTGACCGGTAAATCCCTGCCATTTTCCGCTCCACAAATCGGCTGCTTCGCCTTGCTGACCATCGAGCAATGCCAACTGACCACCACCATCGTAACTGGGATGATAATCAGAATAGGTCGAATTTAGTTTATGTAATTTACCAATTGCTTTATGATTGATAAGTTCCATTTCAGAAATATTATACGCTTTTCCATCCTCAATTACTCGTGCCTTTATACTTACATCCTTATCGAAAAATAGGTTTTCGGTATAAGGTTGGAAAAGACTTTCAGCAGTATCCTGTCCCGTTGTGTAGAACACCGGCAAATCACCAAATAATGATTTCAAGCTAATTTCTCTGCCTTTTTCCGATAGCTGCTCAGCTGGAATAATCAAGCAATAAGCTTCCAGATTAGCAATATCAGCTATTAGTTTATCAAATTTTTGCTCATTGACATCCAGCCAATAAGGCCGATTTTCATTAAGCCATAAAACGGTATAAGTCTCTTTCAAAGTTTTCGCTTGCTCAACCAATTTAGAAATTTTAGCCTTAATTTCCAATTCTGTTATTGAATTATCATTCTGAATAAAATGGTATAAATCAATTCTAAAAATATTCTTTTGCAAGGTAAATTGCACTTGTTGAATCGCAAATTTCAAGTAATCAAGGCTGGCATTATTGCTGGTGACTTCGGGACTTATCGCTTCAATATGAGTCAACAAATCTTGCATTTTTGAAAGAAGATTCAAGTTTTCGATTCGTTTTCCGCTTTGCACATATTCCAGGTGAATAGGAAAAATCGGCTCGAAAAAGCGGCTGTTCTTTAAAATATCTCTTACCCCATTTTGATGTAAGGCTGCAAAACTTATAATTTCCGTTATCAAAGAAACATTTTCCAAACCATAAAATATAGCATCAAAAGCCTGATTGAATGTGCGGTACCGCGCTATTCTTGTTTCATTTGATTGATCAGCATCAACTTCCGGTACCTTCCAACTATTTTCTGCACCCCACACAAAGCCGTGCCAGTTATTATGAAAGAAATTCAAACCGTCATCATCCCAGCTCGTATTGAAAACTCCCTTTGTATTGTGTTTATAACCATCTCTAATCAAATTGTAAATATTGATTTCTGCTTCACGCATATTCGGGAAAATATTACTCCAACAATTGACACCTGGTGCTACCCAAAAATCAAGCCCTGATTGTGCCAGCGGCACAATGACGTTATCGAAACTATCAGCAGCATGATAAGCCCAAGCCATCACGGTAATATCTTTTGGAAGCTGTGGAATTATTTCAGGATGATTGCCAACAATATCACCCCACATAAGTATTTGTTTATCATATGGGATTAATAGTTTATTAAGCTTATTGATGTGATATAAATAAACGCCTTCAACGCCCATGCTGTCAACCATTGCTTTAGATTTTCCACGTCCCAGACCAAAGGTTTCATCACAGTTAATATTGAAATATTTACCGCTAAAAGCCGGAACAATTTCTGAATACACATCACTTAAAAACTCATACGACTCAGACAAAGCCGGCGAAATAATATGTTCATTTTCAGCTAAATGCTGATAATCTGGATGAATCAGCGTTTCTTCCATGTGACCAAAAGACTGGTAGCTTCCAATCAATTTCACATGATATTGTGCAGCAAAAGCAGTTAGCTCCTCTATTTCTGCTTCCGAAATTCCGTCCTCAGGTGCAATACCAGGATGCTTATCCAATTGAAAAACATGCTCAATATATAAGGAGAAATGATTCAGCTTAAAGGAAGCCAAAGTTTTAATTTGCGTTTTCATCATTTCCAAAGTTGGAATAGGCCCGCGACTTATGTCGTCCTGCCAGGCACGTACAGCAATGTCAGGGTAATCATAAATAGTTAGGTAGGGGATTTTATTGCCTTTACTATTGGATTTTATAAGCTGTTTTAGAGTTTGAATACCATAAAATAATCCGGCATCGGTTTGTGAGATAATTTGAATTTTATCTGTTGTAATTTGTAAAATATAGCCTTCTGCGCCGAATGTAAATGATTTATCTAAGTTATTGCTTGACAGGATTTTTGTCAACTCCAACGAGTCGTCAGTTTTAATGAAAACTATTGCATTTTCTCTTTTCTTTTTTGCGATTTCAATTTCAATACCAAATTTATTATTTATGACCTCAGTGAGTTGATTGGCATAAAAAGCATCAACATGATTGGCTTTAAGTTTGGTTTTACTGTTCAGGGTGAAAAAGCCTTCTTTCAGCTCAAGCTTTTGTGGCGATGGAATAAGTTTTAGTTGCGCACTCAAATTTAGCGTTGCTAAAACAAGTAAAAACCCTAAAAGAAATACTTTCTTGATCATTTGTTTGCTTTTTTAAAATAGATAAAAAATGGGCAAATATAAGCTATTGGTTGAAATTTTGTGCGCTCAAATTCCGAAGATTTACGCCTTTGTTTCACTTTTATAATGCCTAATTAAGTCAGTAACTCTCTTTTCTATTCAAAATCTTCGTACTCATCCACCTAAAATTATTCCGTACTTTTGCGGCAAATTGCAACATTATGGAATTATCTGCACTCACTGCTATTTCGCCTGTTGATGGCCGTTACCGCACCAAAACTTCCGGCTTGGCCGATTATTTTTCAGAATACGCACTGATACGCTATCGGGTGATGGTTGAGGTGAATTATTTTGTGGCTTTGTGCGAATTGCCACTGCCTCAGCTAAAGGACTTTAAGGTAGAAAACTTCGATCAGCTTCATGCACTTTACGAAGAGTTTACACTCGAAGACGCACTCGAAATCAAGGAGATAGAACAGGAAACCAATCACGACGTAAAAGCGGTGGAGTATTTCCTGAAACGTCGTTTTGATGATTACGGTTGGCAAGAGTTTAAGGAATTTATCCATTTTGGACTTACTTCGCAGGACATCAATAATGTTGCGCTTCCGCTTTCGCTAAAAGATGCACACAGGCTGGAGCTGTTGCCGCAATTGGAAAATTTACTGCAAAAATTAATCAAGACCGCTTACGAATGGGCTGACATAAGCATGTTGGCGCGCACGCACGGACAGCCGGCCAGCCCTACAAAATTGGGCAAAGAAATCTATGTTTTTGCTGAGCGCATCGAAAATCAGCTTGATTTACTCAAAAGCATTCCTTTCTCGGCCAAATTCGGCGGCGCTACCGGGAACTTTAATGCCCATGCCGTAGCTTATCCGCAAATTGATTGGGAGCTGTTTGCCTGCAATTTTATCACAAAAGAATTGGAATTGCACCGCCAGAAAACTACGACACAAATAGAACATTACGACTACCTTGCTGCCTATTTCGATACTATTAAACGAATAAATAATATTTTGCTCGACCTGAGCCGCGACATCTGGCAGTATGTTTCGATGGATTATTTCAAGCAGCAAATAAAAGCCGGAGAAGTAGGTTCGTCGGCTATGCCACATAAAGTAAATCCTATCGACTTTGAAAATGCAGAAGGTAACCTTGGTATTGCCAATGCACTCTTTGAACATTTAAGCGCCAAACTCCCGGTGAGCCGTTTGCAGCGAGACCTCACAGATTCTACCGTAACGCGTAATATTGGAATGCCACTCGCGCACACATTAATTGCCATCAAATCCATTGAAAAGGGCCTTGGAAAATTACTCCTCAACAAGGAAAAAATCGCCTTTGACCTGCAACAAAATTATTTGGTAGTAGCCGAAGGAATTCAAACAATTTTACGTCGCGAAGGCGTAGAAGGTGCTTATGAATTATTAAAAAACCTGACGCGCACCAACGAAAAAATCAACCAGGAAAGTATTGATAAATTCATTGAAACACTGCCCGTTTCTGAAAGTATTAAACTGGAGTTACACGCCATTACGCCAGACAATTACACAGGCATAGACCTGTTAAATCAGCCATCATGAAGAAATTTTACCGCATCCTCGCCTACATCAAACCTTATTGGGGCTATGCAGTGCTGAACGTTTTGTTCAACCTGCTGACGATCGTTTTTTCACTTTTTTCGCTCACCATGCTGGTGCCTTTTCTGAACCTACTTTTTGGCACGGAAGCTTTGGTAACTGAAAAACCGGAATTTGCGCTAAATGCCGATGCACTGCTCAACACGCTTAACTATCAAATCAGTCAGATCATTGTTGAGCGAGGACAATTGGAAGCTTTGATTTTTATCTGCATCCTGCTGATTACTGCCTTTTTAATGCGAAATCTGGGCCGTTTTTTCGCTATGTTTTATATGGCTAACGTCCGTATCGGTGCCGTAAAAGATATCCGCAATGCGATTTACACCAAAATCCTGATTCTGCCAATCTCTTTTTACAACAAAAACCGCAAAGGCGATGTCATGGCACGCATCACAACCGATGTGCAGGAGGTGGAATATTCCATTATGAACTATTTGGAAATGATCGTGCGCGACCCCATTACCATCCTGGTTTATATTGCATTTATGTTTAGCGTAAGTCCGCAACTTACACTATTTGTATTGGTTTTGTTGCCCGTAACGGGCTTATTGATTGGTTATATTGGCAAGAGCTTGCGTCGAAGTTCAAAAGTTGGTCAGTCGCGAATGGCCGGTATGCTTTCCACCATCGAGGAGACTATCAGCGGCCTTCGTATCATCAAGGCTTTCAATGCGATAAGCTATTCCGACGAACGTTTTAAAGATCAAAACAGTCAATTTTCCCGTCTGATGCTTAGCATATACCGCCGCCGCGATTTAAGTTCGCCACTGAGCGAGTTTATGTCTTCAGTGGTTATCGTCATCGTTTTGTGGTTTGGGGGCAGGCTTGTATTGGGTGAATCTGCCGTAATCCAGGCCGCTGATTTTATCGTGTATATATTGGTGTTCTCGCAAATTATTCCGCCCGCAAAAACCTTTGCTCAGGGCTTCTACAGCATACAAAAAGGTATCGCCTCGGCGGAACGTATCTTCGAGATTTTAGATGCCGAGGAAGTAATTACAGAGAAGAAAAATGCCCTACCCATTTCCGATTTTAAATCAGTGATTGAATACCGCGATGTCCATTTTACTTACGACAAAGAACCTGTTCTCAAAGGCATAAACTTTACAGTGGAAAAAGGCAAACTGATTGCGCTGGTAGGTGAGTCGGGTGGCGGAAAATCAACGCTGGCCGACCTTTTGCCGCGTTTTTATGATGTAGTTAACGGCTCAATCACCATTGACGGGCATGACCTGCGCGACTATAAAATTAATGATTTGCGCGGACTGATGGGAATTGTTACGCAGGAAAGTATTTTATTTAACGATTCGGTATTTAACAATATCGCTTTTGGCAAAGAAGATGCCACATTGGAACAGGTTATTGCCGCTGCGAAAGTGGCCAATGCACATGAATTTATTTCGCAGATGGAAAATGGATATGATACATTTATCGGCGACCGAGGCATGAATTTGTCCGGCGGTCAGCGCCAAAGACTAAGCATTGCACGGGCTGTGCTTAAAAATCCACCAATCTTAATTTTAGACGAAGCCACCTCTTCCCTCGATACCGAATCAGAAAGGTTGGTGCAGGATGCTTTGGCAAAAATTATGTCTAACAGAACTTCTGTAGTCATTGCACACCGGCTTTCCACTATTCAACATGCAGATGAAATTATTGTAATCGTTAAAGGCGAAATAGTGGAAAGAGGCACGCACGAAAGCCTGCTGTCAAAACGTGGTGGCGTGTATAAGCGTTTGCATGAATTGCAAAGTTTTGGGTAACGAAAAAAACAGTTGTTGTTAGCTAGATTATTTGTGGCGTATGTTTTAGCCAAAAAGCCATCAAATTGATTAAATAACTTATTTTTGCGGCCAAATTATAAACACACTTACGATGGATTTAACAAAGATTGTATCAATCTCAGGAAAACCCGGACTTTTTTTGGTTACGGGACAGGGAAAAAATAGTGTTGTAGTGGAATCTCTGCTCGATGGAAAACGCTTTCCGGCTTTTGCGCAAGACCGTATGAGTTCGCTGGAGGAAATCAGTATTTTTACAACAACCGAGGATATGCCTCTCAAACAGGTGTTTAAAAATATCTACGAAAAAATGGGCGAAAAACTGGATTTTGAAGTCAAAAAACTTAGCACTGATGAGCTCAAGGAAAAATTTGGTGAAGTAGTGCCCGATTTTGATGAGGAAGCCGTTTATCCTTCTGATATGAAAAAAGTTTTTAACTGGTACAAATTGCTTACCGAAAAAGAGATGCTTGACTTTACAGAAGAAGAAGTTGAGGAAGAAAAGGAAGAAACGCCTGAAACTCCCGAAGAAAACGCTGAGGAATAAACCGTTTCAACATGAAAATCTTTTCAAGATAAAAATAGTAAAAGTCCCTCAGGGGACTTTTTTTGAATAAAAACGCTACACCTAATAAGCTAATCATAAAGTCAATACCATGTACAAGCTGCTGATTCGTCCGTTTTTCTTTTTATTTGATCCGGAATGGATTCATCATGTTGTGGTAAAACTCTTGAAGTTTTCAATGGCAATTCCGGGCATGAAAGGGCTGGCACGGAATGTTACTGCCGTAAAGCACCCTGCATTACAACGCGAACTTTTCGGCTTGCATTTTGACAATCCTGTAGGAATTGCAGCCGGTTTTGATAAAAACGCCGCCGTTTTTGAAGAGCTGGCACAACTGGGTTTTAGCCATATAGAAATCGGGACTGTTACACCCAAAGCCCAGCCCGGAAATCCAAAGCCACGACTTTTCAGGTTGTCGCAAGATCAGGGTTTAATAAACCGTATGGGGTTTAATAACAACGGATTAGAAGCGGCAATAGCCAAACTCAAGGAGCGAAAAGGTAGGGTAATTATTGGCGGGAATATTGGCAAAAACACCAAAACCGCCAATGCCGATGCTGTGGCAGACTATGTGTCTAACTTTGAAGGTTTGTTTCCTTACGTAGATTATTTTGTAGTCAATGTAAGCTGTCCTAACATCAGCGACCTGCGCGAATTACAGGATCAGGATGCGCTGATGGGAATTTTAACAGCGATTCAGGAACGCAACCGCCAAAAACCCAAAACAAAACCCGTGTTGCTAAAAGTATCGCCAGACCTTAACGAAAAACAATTAGACGAAGTAATTACAATCATAAAAGACACTGGAATACAGGGTGTTGTAGCCACCAACACAACAATAAGCCGCAGCAGTTTGCAAAAAGACAAATTAACAGCTGAACGTGCCGGAAATGGTGGACTGAGCGGGCTGCCCATTCGCGAGCGCAGCACAGAAGTTATCCGCTATCTCGCTGAGAAATCAGGCAAAGCTTTCCCAATTATTGGTGTTGGCGGCATATTTACTGCTGCTGATGCACTCGAAAAGCTGGAAGCCGGCGCAGACTTGGTGCAAGTTTATACAGGTTTTATTTACGAAGGGCCGCTGATTGCCAAACGTATCAACAAAGCCATTATAAAAGCCGCAGAAGCTAAAAAATCAATCTAAAAGCTTAGCTCCGGGCAATGATATGGTTAATTTCGCTGGCAACTTGCCGGTTGTATGTAAAGCTCAGATTTCGGTAGTTTACCAAGTCCACAATGGTACCAATCAGGCAAAGGCCGGCAGTGAAAAAGTACAAAATACCCATCCCTATCTGGTTGAGAATAAAACGATGAACACCGGCAAAACCAACAAATCCTAAAAGGCAAAGCAGTAGAATCAGTTGCGGATCTTTGCGCCTGGCGCGATACATATTGGAAAAATTACGCAACTTTTCGTCATCGTAATCTTTGGTTAGGTTTTGTAGAAACATCATCTCTTCGCCTTGAATATCAGGCATTAACTCATAAATTTTGGTCATAATACTGTGATTTTTGTTTTTGGTAAAGAAAATATGCTTTAAACACCAAAATACTTCTGATGCTTAAAATGAAAATTGCAAAAATACCAAGTGGGTGATAGTTAAAAGAGGCTTTAATTTGTCCATGAAAAACTGCTGAAACGCTATGCCCCAAGCCACAACCGGGACAAGATTCTATGCCAAGCCAACGAAAGACGCACAAGCTTGGCGTATCAAGTGCCGGCGACATCAGTGCCAAAAGCAACAATGCCGACAGCCAGATAAATCCTTCGAGGTTCTTTTTTAAAAAATCCCATAACTCTTTTGGACGAAGCCGTTTCATTATCTCACTGTTTAACGAAGCGAAGTTAATATTATTTAGAAACATTTCTAAATAGTCTTTGAAATCCTTCAAAACTTTAATCTCAAATTATTGACCCCATACCGCTACTTTCACATTGCTGATTTTGGTTTCTGCTTGACTTCGGTTCCAAATAAAAGTTTTAAATTTTAATAGCGAGTCTGACACCTTTTGTTGCCGCACTATTAGCTGCCGGTGAAAGCTATTTTCAGAAGGTTTAAGTTCTCTGGTTTGCCAAAGCACAACGCTGTCGTTGTTGGTGGAAAGTTGGAAAACCAACAACAATTTATCACTATTTTCTATGGAATAGTCAAAATCTATATCATAATTCAACACCTTATTTCTCACCTCAATTCCGGGAATTAAATTATGAAATTCTTTATTGAAATTTATTGAATCTAAATAGCTTTCAGCATAATACAAATGATGAAGTAAGCCTTTATGGTAAACAGTATCTGGCAAAATCTTATTGTTCAAGCTCACGTATTCACTTGTTTTCCTAAAGTTATCCAGTTCATTTTTTAGTTTTTGCAACTTATTCTTATCGTCAATTTTAGTTAAATCCAGGTCAACTCCTACCCTAAACAACTCTTCTCCAGTTAGATAGTATGTGCCTGACAAATAATCGATGATTTCACGATTATCATTCATAAAAAACAATTTTGTTCCCGTGGTTTCATTACTCACCGGAAGTTTTCCGCCCAAAGCAGCGGTATATTCAGGCGGTTCAACGCCATAATCTGCTAACAAAGAAAGTAGGCTTTCATAAATATCGAGATGACTTGTTTTACCTGAGATCTTGTCGGGTTTTATTAGTTTATCCGAATAAAAAAGCAAGGGAACATGATAGCGCTTCAAAGAATTTTCGATTGGCATTTCAGTCATCGGGTGGTCGCCAGTGATGATGAAAATCGTGTTTTCAAAATCCTCAGATTTCCGACTTTCGGAGATGAATTCTTCCAGCGCATCATCAACAAAAATCAAGGTCAGGACATACTTTTTATAGGTTTGAAAAAAGTCAACATCAGCTTTGTTTTCAAGCTTTTCGAGCAAAACCTGAAATTTTGCCTCGTATTTTTCATGCTCCGAAATCCTGTAAGGCGAATGGCTCGTACCTGTGAAATAGATGTCTAAGTAGGGTTTCCGAGATCGACCTGCTATTATCTCCAGCGATTGTCGGTACAGATCCTTGTCATTGTATCCCCAGAAATAATTCTCTTCAACTATTTTTTGATATTTATCATCAAACTTGCTGTTATCGAGAACGCTATCGATATTATTGTACTCAAAAAAGCGGTCTTTTTTATTAAACCAAGAAGCCTGTCCATAAAAAAAAGTAGTAAAATAATTGTTTGCATTTAACACAGAAACTAAAGAAAAATGACGTGGATAATTAGCTTTCAAGCCCATAAATCCTTTTCCGGCATAAGGTAAACTACCTGTTATCGAAGGTATTGCAGCAAATGAGCGTTCGCCTAGTGTAAAGCAGCGATCCCAATACAAACTTTTACGTTTTAAATCACTCAAAAAAGGCATCAGCTCAGCACCCCTATATTCATGGATAAAATCATCGTTTAAACCTTCTACTAGCAGGATGACAATATTTGGGGCAGTATCAAACTCACGAAAATAAGGTTTCAAGACATTTTGTTGTTCAAAATGGCGCAATAAAGGATAATTAAAATCAATAAATGTTTTTGATGCGTTTGCTTCCTGAAATGCTTTAGCATCGCGCTGGCTATAAGAAAGGTGATCGTCAGCTTTCTCAAAACAGTATTTCTTTATTGTATTTGAATAAAATGACACAGATTTGTTAAGCGCGAATTTATCGACTTCTTCAGCCAAAAATACTTGCCGAATCAGGAATAACGGTAAGGAGACGAAGATCAGCAGGTAAACAATTTTAACCGTTGAGGCTCGAAATATACGTTTTGTGAGCCACACAAAAAAGGCAAGGCCTGCTAGCGCAAAAACCAATATAAATACAAGATTAGTTAAGGTATTTACGCCCGATGTTTTCACAGTCAAATAAACCTCTTCTAAAGTATATTGAAACAGAAAAACATCGAGTGGTTTAAGCTGATGCACAAAATAGCCGAGGAGTAAAAAGTGAAGCGTCGAGAAAATTAAAATTATCGATAGGAAAACAATGTTAGCAGCAGTAGAAGAAGCTTTGCTCAAAGCCCAGTAAATCGGAAAAACCAATATCAGCAGCGTGCTCACAAACAAAAAATCGAAGCCCAAGCCGATCGTTTCTGAAAGAAACAGCGAATCAAGTTCGCCAAATTTCAGCACGATTACCAAGGTTTCCGCCAATCGCGCTAACAATAACACGGTCCAGCTGAACAAAATGATATTGAAATAGTTGAAGAATATTCCTTTTGACTTCATTGGTTTCGTTGTTTCTCCAAGTAAACAAATTTACAAAACTTCTGATTCAACAATGCTGCTAAAATTGGTCGTATCAAATAATATTTACTTCGGGTTCAAGCTGGATGCCGAACTTATTTTTAACATCCAGTTGGATTTGCATGGCAAGCGCAAAAATCTCCCTACCGACAGCGTTTCCATAATTCACAAGCACCAGGGCTTGCTTTTCATGCACACCGGCATCACCTTTGCGGTAGCCTTTCCAACCTGCCTGGTCGATTAGCCAGGCTGCCGGGACTTTAATCATGCTGGTGCCTGACGGATAAGACGGGATTTTAGGAAATTCTTGTTGTAGATCCTCAAACAAAAGTTGATGAATAACCGGATTTTTAAAGAAGCTTCCGGCATTTCCAATCACAAGAGGATCGGGAAGTTTGCTGCTACGGATAGCTTTTATGGCCTGGCTTAAATCTTTTATTGAAGGATTTTCTACTCCTTGCTGCTTTAGATAATCAGAAATATTTCCATACCCCCTATTGAGTTGCCCCTGTTTTTTCAGCCTCAACTGCACCGACAAAATAAAATACCTGTCTTTGCCTCCATGCTTGAAAAAACTGGAACGATAGCCGAAATCACAGCTTTTTTTGTCAAAGCTGACCAGCTTGCCTGTTTGAAAGTCGAATGCTTCAAGCTTTTCAAAACTATCTTTAAGTTCAACGCCATAGGCCCCGATATTTTGCATGGGTGCAGCACCTACATTGCCCGGTATCAGTGATAGATTTTCGATACCGTGATAGCCTGCATCAACCATTTCATCAACAAAATCGGACCAGTTGGTTCCTGCATGAGCGCGAACTATCACCTCGTTTTCAGTTTCTTCTACAATTTCCCAACCTGTTTTTGTGTAATGAATAACCAGTCCGTCAAAAAAATCATCTAAAAACAAGACATTGCTTCCTCCACCAAGTACCAGTCTCCTATCTTCTTTAAAACCCGGACTTTGCATCAGATCCTTCAACTGGGCTAGAGAATCCACGTTGGCAAAATAACTTGCTACGACATTCAGGCCAAAGCTGTTGTAATTTTTCAGATTGTAAAAGCGATCCAAAACGTCTAAAATTTTGCTCAAAAGTAGTTAATTAATAATAATAGCAGGTGAATCGGAGTTATTTCATTAGGTAAGTTTGTAGTTTGTATTTAAACCCATTTGCTTGAAAACTGTTTACGTTTCTGTGATAAACGATTTGGTGACCGATCAGCGGGTGCATAAATCCTGCCTGAGCATGCAAAAAGCGGGTTTCAGCGTGGTGCTTATTGGCCGACGGCTAAAGCAAAGTCCGCCCATGGATCAGCGGCCATATCAAACCAGCAGGATGCGTTTAATGTTTGAAAAAGGGCCTTTATTTTATGCTTTTTTTAATATTCGCTTATTCTTTTTACTGCTTTTTAAGAAAGCTGATTTATTAGTTTCCAATGATTTAGACACCCTTTTACCCAATTTTATTATTTCCAGAATAAAAAAAGTGCCCTTGGTTTACGACAGCCATGAATACTTCACCGAAACACCTGAATTGACCAATCGCCCGGTGGTGCAAAAGGTATGGAAAGCCATTGAAAAACTGGTGCTTTCGCGTATGCAGGAGATGATCACCGTAAATGATTCCATCGCCGATTTGTTTCGCGAAAAATACAATATCAAGGTGCATATAGTTCGTAATGTGCCTTTTAGGTTGAATCAAGACTTCTCCAGCAGCCGTGGAATACTCGGGCTGCCCGAGGATAAAAACTTGCTTGTTTTACAAGGGTCTGGCATCAATATACAGCGAGGTGCAGAAGAGCTGGTGCAAAGTCTTAAATACTTAGATGATTGCCTGTTGTTGATTATCGGCGGCGGCGATGTGCTTCCGGTTTTGAAAGGGCTGTGCGAAAAAGAACAGCTTTCTGAAAAAATCCGATTTTTGCCGCGTATGCCATACAACGAATTGATGCGCTATACAAGGCTCGCCGATCTTGGTTTCACGCTGGACAAAGCCACAAACCTTAATTATAAATTTAGTTTACCTAATAAGTTATTTGACTTTATCCAGGCTGGTGTTCCGGTTATTGCCAGTGATCTGCCAGAGATAAAACGCATCATTGAGCAGTATCAAATAGGCACTTTTATACCTTCGCATCAGCCTGAGGCCATAGCGGCGATAATACGCGAAAGCCTTGATAACAAAGCCTTGCGCGCCAAATGGAAAAATAAGCTTACTTTTGCAGCTCACGAGTTATGCTGGGAAAATGAGGAAAAAGTATTATTAAAAATTTATGAACAATACACCTGAAAAGCATCTCCATATCGTATCTTTCGATGTGCCCTGGCCGGCTAATTATGGCGGCGTGATTGACGTGTTTTTCAAGGTAAAAGCACTCTCAGAAAACGGCGTGAAAGTCCATCTGCATTGCTATGAATATGGACGAAAACCTGCCGCAATTTTAGAAGAAATATGCTTTGAAGTAACGTATTATAAAAGAGATATTTCTAAGAAACACCTCTTCAAAAACATCCCTTATATTGTAAGTTCACGCAGCTCAGAAAGTTTGGTTGAAAACCTGCTAAAAGACAATTTTCCTATCTTACTCGAAGGCCTCCACACTTGTATCCTACTAAAAGATAAGCGCTTATCGAATCGAAAGATAAGCGTACGCACCCACAATGTAGAGCACGAATATTACCTTAATTTGGCTAAAGCCGAATCGGCACTTTTTAAGAAGTATTACTTTTATAATGAGGCCGGCAAGCTTAAAAAATTCCAAAAAACACTGGCGCGGGCTCATCAGCTTATCGCCATCAGCCAAAAAGACGCCGACTATTTCGCTGCTCATTATGCTCGGGTGGCTTTTGTACCGGCTTTTCATCCTCACAAAGAAGTGAATATCAAAACCGGAAAGGGCAACTTTGCGTTATATCACGGTAATTTATCGGTGGCAGAAAACTTTAATGCAGTACGTTTTTTGGTGAACGAAGTCTTTAACGACCTCGATATACCTTTGAAAGTGGCCGGCCTGCATCCTCCGCGCCATCTCATTCAGTTTCTTGCAGAGATGCCCAAAGTTGAGCTAATCGCCAATCCTACTGATGAAGCCCTCAACAAGTTGATACAAGAAGCTCAAGTGAATGTTTCTATTACTTTTCAGGCTACTGGACTCAAGCTGAAGCTTTTAAATACGCTTTACAACGGTCGCTTTGCTTTGGTAAACGATAAAATGTTGAGCGGAAGCGCATTGGACAGCCTTTGTATAATTGCTAATGACGCCAAAACCCTGAAAAAACAGTTGAAACGTTTGATGAAAACGCCTTTCACAGAAGAAAGTATCAGCCTCAGAAAAGAAAAGCTAGCCTTGCTTTACCATAACGGAAATAATGTGGAAAAACTAATCGAGCTGGTTACTTGAGCCAATCACTGCGCCCTCTTCACACTTTATAATGCGTGATGGAAATTTGTGAATCAGGTTGTAGTTGTGCGTTGCCATCATTACTGCCTGACCTGCCTCGCTGATACGAATTAGCAAGCGCATAATATCGTTGGAAGTCTCTGGGTCAAGATTTCCGGTCGGCTCATCCGCCAAAATAAGTAAAGGTTCGTTGAGTAAGGCACGTGCGATGGATACCCGCTGCTGCTCGCCGCCCGACAATTGGTGGGGCATCTTGTTCCGTTTGCCCTTAAGGCCAACTTCGTCAAGCACTTCAATGATACGACTGTTGATATCTGACTTATTTTTCCAGCCGGTGGCTTTCAGCACAAAAGCCAGGTTATCCTCAACCGAACGATCCGACAAGAGCTGAAAATCTTGAAAAACAATGCCCAGCTTACGACGCAAATAAGGTATATCTTTTGACTTTAGCATACGCAAATCAAAACCCGCAACCTTTGCTATACCATCACTAACAGGTAATTCGGCATATAAGGTTTTAAGTAATGACGATTTTCCACTGCCGGTTTTTCCAATCAGGTACACAAATTCCCCGGTATTGATAGTTAGGTTTACATGGGCTAACACCAGGTTATTTTTTTGAAAAATTGAGAGATTATTTAGCGATACTACCGGCTCTGTCATAGTTAAATATTTTACCCATCAAAAGTAAGAAAAATAGGACGATTTAGGAGGAAATATAAAATGTCTGATTTACAGTCGAAAATAAGAATTGAATATTAGCGGTAAACTACACAGAACGAAACAGTTGATAGTTATTGACAGCGAAATGTTGATTGAGTTGCTGATCTTCAAAACTATTACTGTTAAAAATCTTTGCAATACGTGATTTCAGGATCAAGTGGAATCAAGAGCATCGCAATCAAAGTCGAGAACACCGAATAACCAATTCTAAGACGGCCTGGTCAAAATATAAGCAAGGCTGCCAATAAGCACTGCAAAAGCAAATCCTGACGCTATCAAGGGTAGCTCAGCGAGATAGATAATGATGCCACTAACAGTGATACTTCCTGAAGCCAATACTTTGGCTGGCTTAGAGATGGCCCTTTCTTTACGCCACTTGACGACCGGTGGGCCAAAGCGTGGATGATTTAGCAGCCACAGTTCTGTTTTCTCTGAGCTTTGGCTGAAATAGTATGCTGCTGTTATAAAAAAAACCGTAGAAGGCAAAACCGGCAAAAACGCACCGAGGATACCCACTCCGGTAAAAAACAAACCAATAGAAAATTTCATCCAGCGCATATTAATATCAGCTTTTTTTATCGCTAAAGACTTGCCTCAGCGGCTAAAATGGGGTGATAGGCTACGTTCTTCTTAAAAAAAGCTACCACGTAACTGCATACAGGAATTATTTTGAGGTTTTCTTTTTCTGCATAATTTATCAAGGTGATTACCAATTCTTTAGCCAATCCTTGTCCGCTCAGCTCAGGTTTAACTTCTGTGCTATCTGCCGAGATAATTCCATCACCAGCAATAGAGAAGTCGATATGGGCGTCGGGATATACTTTATCTCCTGAGTAAAACATTCCTCCACTTGCTGTTTTTATAAACTTAAAATTATGCGCGTCCATGTTCAGTATATTTTATAAGTTAACAAGTAAATAGCTTGTATTGTTCGCCAGTATAAGTCGTGAAGCCGATGTTCTTTTAAAAAAAACGGCAAGCTGTATCAGGTAATTCCGGGTCTATATGAAATCGAGTGGAAATTAAATAGAGAAATGATTTATTTTTAGGCCATGAATAGCACAGAAATTTTTCAATTAGCTTTACAGCTTTCTAAGCCATGGTTTGTTTCAGCGGTTCGCTT
>JALNZT010000043.1 GCA_023229135.1 Bacteroidales bacterium | reverse complement strand
TAGCCTCCCTGTGACCATTCCAGTCAGCCAGGATATTCCTATCAGGTTGCTCTCCAGCAGAGCCTGAGTCCGCTTCTCATGGCTGAACAAATTTATGACTATTCCATGAAAGTATGCCTGAAAAAAAACTCTTAATTCAAATTGCATTAATATTCCCAGCACATCAAAATAAAATGTAGCCCTTTAAATTTGTTAACTAGTGTTAATTGCTAAACTTCAAATCAGTACCTTTGTACTTTTCGTAAAAACAAATACTTATGTCAGAGCAGAATCACAAATTATCAAAAAGGCTGTCGTCACTCAGTGAGTCGGCCACCCTTGAAATGACCCGAAAAAGCCGAGAGCTTCGCGAAAAGGGCATTGACATCATCACATTAAGTATCGGCGAACCAGATTTCAACACACCCGAAAGCGTAAAACAGGCAGGCATCAAAGCCATCGAAGACAACCTTACGCATTACCCACCCGTTCCCGGAACTAATGATCTAAGGAAAGCCATTGCCGATAAGCTTTTGCGCGACAACGGACTGCATTATAAGCCATCGCAAATCATCGTTTCAAATGGTGCCAAGCAATCTATTATGAATGCTTTTTTTAGCATTTTAGACGAGGGCGATGAGGTAATAATTCCCGCTCCTTTTTGGGTTTCTTATCCCGAGATGGTAAAAATGGCCGGTGGAACGCCCGTCAGCATTCCAAGCACCGTGAAACAGGATTTTAAAATCACTGCCAGCCAACTGGAGCAATCCATCACGCCACGCACCAAAGCCTTTATTTTTAGCAGCCCCTGCAACCCA
Source organism: Bacteroidales bacterium (assembly GCA_023229135.1). Classification (GTDB taxonomy): domain Bacteria; phylum Bacteroidota; class Bacteroidia; order Bacteroidales; family F082; genus UBA5536. The sequence goes on along the minus strand of JALNZT010000043.1, from coordinate 29,252 downwards.
AGCGGTTCGGTTTATGAAAAAGAAGAGCTTGCTGAGCTGGCCAAAGTTTTCGAGCAGCATCCCAATATTTATGTATTCTCTGACGAAATTTACGAACACATCCGTTTTGAAGGCAAGCATGCCAGCATCGCTTCTTTTGAAAGCATTAAAGATCAGGTGATCGTCATCAACGGCCTCAGTAAAGGCTTTGCCATGACCGGCTGGCGTGTAGGTTATCTGGCTGCTCATCAAGATATTGTAACCGCGTGCATCACCATCCAGGGACAATATACTTCGGGCAGCTGCACCATTTCGCAAGCCGCAGCGCTGGAGGCAGTCCGCACAGTCCCGGCTGAATCTAAGGAGTTGAAAAACATGCTTTTCCAGTTTAACAAAAGGCGCGACGTACTCTATAACCGCCTCAAAGCCATCGAAGGCGTTATCCCAAACAAGCCCAAAGGTGCTTTTTATATGTTTCCGGACATCAGTTATTATTTTGGCAAAGGCGCCAATGGATTCACGATCAATAACAGCACCGACCTTAGCATCTATCTGCTCGAACACGCCCATGTGGCCTTGGTTAGCGGCGATGCCTTTGGTTGCGACAACTGCATCCGCTTTTCGTATGCCACCACAGAACCCCTGCTGGAAGAAGCCTGCAACCGTATCGAAAAAGCCCTTAAACATTTAAAATAAGTGCTTTAGGCCATTGCGTGCAACATTAGCGGCTTATGTTTGGCTGCCGAAAAGCCATAAATCTTACCTTTGCGCAAAAATTCACCTATGCTTACAACAGAAAGTGTTTCGCGACTATTTAACAACTTCAACAAACTGCGCATAATGGTAGTAGGCGATGTGATGATTGACAGCTATCTTTTTGGCAGCGTTGATCGCATTTCGCCCGAAGCTCCGGTTCCTGTAGTAGCCGTCTCAAAACGCTCTGAAAGGCTTGGTGGCGCTGCCAATGTAGCCTTAAACATCAAGGCAATGGGTGCCGAGGCCATTTTGTGCTCCGTGCTGGGAGACGACCGTCGGGGAAGCAGTTTTATTGAACTGCTGAAAGAACACAATATGCCCGTGAATGGTCTGCTGACCAGCAAAAAAAGGAGAACAACGACCAAGTACCGCATCATTGGCAACAATGTGCAGATGCTACGCGTGGATGAAGAGGACGTCAGCGACTTGGACGCAGAAGAAACCAAAGAGCTGCTCGAGAAATTTACTCAAATCATTGAAAACGAACAAATTGACGCCATTATATTGCAAGACTATAATAAAGGTGTGTTGACGAAAAATGTCATAGAAACTGTTATTAAAAAGGCACGTGCAAAACATATTCCGGTGAGTGTTGATCCCAAAAAGAAGAACTTTTTGGCCTACAAGAACGCTACTTTTTTTAAGCCTAACCTCAAAGAATTAAAAGAAGGACTGAATATCAGCTTCAAAGATTCGAGTATCGCAACTATTACAGAAGCTATCAGCATGCTGCAAAAGCAATTAACAGCTGACTATGTAATGACAACCCTTTCGGAACGGGGAGTTTTGATACGTTATACAGAGGATCAGCAATTTAAGGCGACTCATATCCCTGCTCATCAGCGCAGCATTGCTGATGTTTCGGGAGCCGGTGACACGGTAATTAGCGTAGCGACTTTGTGCCTGGCGCTGGAACAGCAGGCAGACGATATCGCGGCACTCTCGAACCTGGCGGGCGGAATAGTTTGCGAGGAAGTCGGCGTGGTGCCTATTGACAAAAATAAATTCCACGACGAAACATTACGATTGATGATACGCTAACAAACTATTAGATGACAACAAAAACAGGAAAAAAAGAGCAGGTGCAGGATATGTTCGACAATATTGCCCACCGCTATGATTTTTTAAACCATTTTTTATCAGCAGGAATTGACCGCGGCTGGCGCAGGAAAATGGTGAAAATGATTGCCAAAAACAAGCCTACAGCGGTGCTGGATGTGGCAACCGGCACAGCAGATTTGGCTATCGCGCTGACAAAATACACCAATTCGCCCATCACCGGTATCGACATTAGCAAGGGCATGCTGGATATAGGCCGCGACAAAATTACAAAGTTCGGCCTTTTGCAACAGATCGTTTTACGGCAAGCCGATTCAGAAAAGCTGCCTTTTTCAGACAGCAGCTTTGATGTGGTGATGGTGGCTTTTGGCGTTAGAAATTTTGAGTCTTTGGACAAAGGCCTTGCAGAGATGCAACGCGTTTTGCGCCCGGGCGGAATGGTCGCCATACTCGAGTTTTCAAGGCCTCGCGCTTTCCCCATCAAACAACTTTATCAGTTTTATTTCAAGTTTATATTGCCCGTTCTTGGTCGGTTAATCTCCAAAGATAAAGCTGCATACACCTATCTGCCCGATTCTGTAGGTCAATTTCCTGATGGTAAAGATTTTCTGGATCACCTGCACAAAACCGGCTACGATAAAACCCAAGAAAAGAGGCTGAGCTTTGGTATTGCTACCATTTATACCGGCCATAAAATAATGCCCGGCCAATAATTTGCAAGTAAATCAGGCTAAAACACTAATTTTGCTGCCTTATGCCTGATGCCCGAAAAGTAGTGTAATAAAAAGTATCTTTTCAACGTTTGTGCATCACAATTGAAAACTATATTTGACTTGAAAAAAATCGCACTGAATTCCCTTTTAATACTGCTTTTGCTGTTGATGGCCATGCCCGCCTTTGCGCAGCGCAAGAAAGTGATGAACCTTCCCAAATACGATCTCGATCCTTATCATTTCGGATTTATTTTAGCCGGCAACCAAATGCATTATTCAATGAAGATGGACAAGAGCTATCAGTTAGAAAAATATGACGGAAGTTATTGGCCTGAAAAACCCAACAACGACGAAATTTCCCTTTATAGCTTAACGGCTGTGCCTACACCCGGATTTACGATTGGTATTGTCGGGAATTTACGTTTAGGCAATCATTTTGATTTGAGATTTATTCCCTCCTTGAGCTTTGGCGAACGCCACTTTGATTATGTGATTAAACAGTACAATGGTGACGAAGAAAGCCTAGTAAGTTTCAGAAAAAGCAATTCCTCAACCTTTGTTGAGTTTCCATTGCATCTTAAATTCAGATCTAAAAGGCTTAATAATGCTGCTGCCTACCTTATTGGAGGTGTAAACTACACCATCGATCTGGCTTCGCAAAAGAAAAATGAATTTCAGATATCCGACCCAAATGATCCCACAAGCAATATTACCGTTGTTGAAGGTGTGCTTAAAAAAAGGAATGATTTAGCCCTGGAAATTGGTACCGGTTTCGACTTTTACACCAATTTTTTTAAGTTTGGCGTAGAGCTAAAGATGAGCTATGGCCTTGGAAATATATTGATTAAAGATGATTATATATACAGCTCAAGCATCGAAAGCCTACGCAATAAAGTTTTTCAAATCTCATTTACTTTTGAATAAATTATGAAACCTACCGACAAACGCGAAGCCTTATTTCAAAGTCTGATCCAGAAATCGACTCTAAAACAAGATATCTACGTCAATACTTTTAAGGGCCTAAGGCTGTTTAAATCTGTGATAGAAGAGATCACCAAAGATTATTTGGTCAACTTTCAATCTGTGAAAAGACACCGTAATATCGCTTTTGAAAACCGCTATCGGGGTGATTTTGAGATAGAATTAAAATTTGGCGGCGATATTTTGCTCTTTTTGATGCACTCCAATGTCTTTGAGTTTTCGCGCGACCACGAAATCATGCGGACGCCTTATATCAGAGAAGACAAAAGTCGTTCCTACTGTGGCATCATCAACATTTACAACTTCCTGAGCGACTCGTTTAAATACAACCGTTTTAATGATGTTGGCTACCTTATCGGACGGGTTTTCATCAATAAAGACAACCATTATTTTATTGAAGGTAAGCGTGAATTGGGATTGCTGCTGAATAATTTCAGCAAAAACGAACTCGATCGTAATGCCGTAATGCAACTCATGGAAGCCGCAATTGAATACACCATCAACTTTGATTTGCTAACACCACCTTACGAAAGCGTGAAATTGGTTACCGTTAGCGAGATGAAAAATACACTGGATGCTATTTCAATGAAAACCGGCAAACGCTTAGGATTTCATTTCCAAGCGGATAGCACTAATCCCGAGTCTGATTTAAAAAAAGATTGAAAAAAGATTATCTTTTCCTTTGAGGAAATTAAAATTTAGCTATTTTTGCATCCTCAAACGACCCAATGGCTCCCATCGTCTAGTCAGGTCAGGACGCCAGGTTTTCATCCTGGTAACAGGGGTTCAAATCCCCTTGGGAGTACAAAAGCTGCTTTTTTTAAGCGGCTTTTTTTATGCCCGGATTTTTCTGAAAAGAGTGGTTAAAGAGCAAAAAAACTTTCAAATAATAAATTGCTAATAATTGTTTTTATAACTAACAATTATTTGGTTGATTGCATCGCTGAGGAGAAACGGAATTTCTTGTTTCTTTCAGATTCTTCAACAAGTATTTTAGGTCCTTTTGCATCGGACGATAAAATTTAGATTACACTTTGATTTTTAGATGTTGAATAGGGCGTCAAAACCTCATCTAGAAAAATAGAAATTCCGCCAGCCTTGTCGCGACAGAACTGTAAAGCGTGTCATTTGTCGTTTTTTAAACCTCAAAGGTTTTGGAAACTTTTAAGGTTTAATTGAAAGTCAAACGCGATAAACCCGAGGCGCTGCCGTCGGTTGAATTAAGCCAGGCTTTCAGCCCATGAGATTTGGTGACAGACTTTAGAATGTCTAGCCAAAACATTGATTTAAGAAACGAAAATACAGACTTTTGAACGTCTGATAGGACTTCAAAACGTCAATTGGAAGTATAGGAATACTGATATAGTGGAGTGTATGGCACAGGTCTGTAGTCCTGTGCCAGCCGACATTGACAATGAAAAAAGCCGAAATTAACTTACGAATTGTCTTGATAAACCCCAGCCTGAATCCTGGGGTTTAGGTGCAGAACTCAACAATGGGCTTTAGCCCTGACGGAGTTGTTAATGTGTTCCCATGTTCTCTCCCGCCAATGGCAGAATCGGACGATAAAAAGTTTAAGCCCTCACAAATTTCAACTTTTAAAAGCATCTGATTACCAAATCTTACTCTTGTTTGATAAGCACCAGTTGTTTGGCATCGGCCAGGCTGGCTTTCTGCATAAAAGCGTAGAAATCCTGGTACAACTCGGGTTCATGCCGTCCTTTATACAATTCAAAAGTGCGGATGCAGGTAATGACATCCTCCTCCTGTGTGGTATGCATGGAATAAACACCAAACCGTTCATCTTTGGTTATGCCTTGTGGCAGTTGCTCCGGCTTATATTCGCTTGGAATTTTAATCCTGAGCGTATCGGAAGTGTGGAACGCAAAGCGCAATTCGAGCGGGTATTTTCTGCTGCGCATCCGCGCCGGCAGCTCAATTTTATTATTGAGGTTAAGTGGAACAAACAGGCGCTCTCCACTGCCATTGAAGTAGGATTTCAGTTTTAGTTCCAGTTCCAGAACAACATTCGCCACAGGCTCTTCTGGTGATGTGAAGGCGTGATTCACTAACGAAAAGTCTGCAATTTCGAGTCTGTGATCAATCCAGGCCAGTTGGTCTGTTCGGTTTTCGAAGGGCAAGCTCACCATAGCATCCATAAGCAGGCCGCCATAAGTTATACTTCCCTGAGCTGAAATGCCTTCACTATTTTTTTCCAGGGTAAAGCTCGAATGGATATAGTTGTCTTTTTTAGCGTATTCAGGTGTTTTTACCAATTTACTTCCCTCCTCTTTCACGATGAGTGCGTAGCGGTTATCGGTGAAGTTACCGAGGTATCCAAAAGGCATCACCTGACTGGTGCATTCCAGCCATAAAGTATCTTCGTCGTTTGGAACACATACTATAACATGGTTAAACTGATGGTTGGGAAGCTCAGGGATAAAGTAATGGGCGCCTTTTCCAGCCTTTACAATAGCATAGCAGGCATCAATATCCACTGCCTTTAACATGGCAATCATATACGCACTTAAATCCTTGCAATCGCCATAACCCATTGCATCCACCTGAGAAACGGGATGAGGCTGGATACCACCAATATCCAGCGATATACTGATGTAATGCGTGCGCGACTGAAGGTATTTATAGATGATTCTCACCTTTTCACGAGGCGTGAGAGCCGCAGCGGTCTTTTGACGCAGGAGTTCAACAGTTTCGGGTGAAAGACCCTCGTCTTCCTTACTCAACTGCGCCAGAAAACTGCCATAGTTTTCCCAGCTATCAGCTTTGCCCCGGTATTTTTTATAGACAATAAGCTCAGGAGCGATTTTGATTTCAGGTCTTATTTCGGAAAAACCCGGAGCAAACGACTCTTCCACCAGTGGTGGCAAATTACTAAAGCTCCAGATCGAAGCATCAGCAGTCTTTTGAATATCAATAGCCGCAGGTAAATTTGATGTTTTGATATTCAACGGAATACCACTTGACGTTTCCAATGCAAGGCTTGACTTTTCTATACTTTGGTAGGTATCGTTGTATGGAGAGTAGGTTTTTATCCCATAAAGCTGATTGTAGGTGATTTCGTACTCATATACCACCGTGAAGGGATACGAAATGGGCACCACCTGACTATAAACCACCCTTTGATCGCTATACAGCGTTGCATCACCGGCCATGCTGTAGTCCTTCATTTCTGACCGCTTAATGCTTCGTACTTTTCGTCCCTGAGCATCGTAAATAGTAGCGTTTATGATCTTCAGTTTATCCGTCGTATTGTAGAAGATTTTTAGGTGTGCCAGGTTGAGTGCTTTGGAATTCAATAAAGTGGTTGCTGTGTAATCACGAACACATATCTGATTTCCGTTTTTTATAGAATAGGTGATTTTACTTTCTCTCACCACCGAATTGGCTCCTTTCTTTAAGGCTTCGGGAATACTTAATGCAGAAAAATCCTGGGCTTTAAGGTTCAAAAAATTGACCATTAGAAGGAAGATAGTAACAAACAGTACTTTGCTCATAGCTTATAGCTTTTTCAGAACTATCATTTCAGCATTTTTTGCAACTATCATGGAATAAAACTCCCTAAGATGGGCATAATGGGTGGGTAAGACTTGTGCTGTTTTCATCATAAATGTACAATCCAACTGCACTTGTTTACCGTTGACAGCAAGGGTGTATCTGAAGGAGGCAAGTTCGTCGGGAAGCGCTATTACAATGCTTTTAGGGACTTCGGTAACTTCATAGCCATCTGGCATTTCCATCAAATTGATGATCTTCAAAGTAAAGGGATTAATAAAATCAACCGGAAAATCACGTTCTTCAAGCGTAAACGGATTAACGGATATGCCATTGCCCATAAGCGGATTAATGTACAGCATGTCCTTAGGTATATCATCTGAAATAGTCAGTTTGCCTTCATACTTAATAACGAGAGGGTTTGGCAGATCATCCAGATTCTCAATAGTATATTCATCGATGATCAATCCCGGAGTTTCGGCTTCGTAAGCCGCAATGTAGTCGTCCTGCTCTACCTCTTTTCTAATGTAGGTACTTCTCTTATAAGCATAATATGCGGTTTCCATCAAATTAAAGACTACATCAATATTTCCACTTGGGGCCACTTTTGTCTGGGCAAAAAACACCCTTTCGTTAGGCTTGTTCTGATTCAGATTGACCCAATCGTTTCTTTCAGGAATAAGTGAAATCCTCCGTCCTTCACCGTTGAGGCACCGCTCCGGTAAGATATTATAGGGCAGGCGTTTATTAGTGGCATCCAGCAAAAAGGTTTCGTCTCCAATACGGGCTTCACTTATAACATAATTGAATTTCGACAGCATAATTTGAGCCGGATGTAAAATGCCATTGTCGCGCGTGCTCAGCAAAATCGGTTCTGCTTCAATGCCAATTTCGTTCAGCAGGGAAGTCAGCAGCAGGTTGATGTCCGCAGCCTTACCTGTTTTGTCATTCCAGGCTTTGCGCAAGCTTGACGTGGCATAAATACCATATTTATGGTTAAAAGCCATATTATCCCTGACCAACTCAAAAGCCATAATCATGCGCTCTTTTTCATCTGCAACAGCCCTAAGTGCGTCGGCATACTCTTTTATAGGACAGTTGCGCTTGAGCTGAACACCGAAATCTCCATCCAACCAAAGCTCTTTACTTATCTTCTCCCAGGAAGTGGAGTAGTCCTTTTTGCTGTAAGGAAAGTTGATGGCTCCCAGTTCAAATTCAAGTGACGACAGGTAATTGGAGAGCGCGTTCATGTAGGGTTCTCTTTTGAATGCCGGAATATCATCAAACCGCAGTTTCTGAATAGTGCCTCGATAGGGAATCGTTCGCGTCGTGTTGTCGTCATTCCTAAGCATAATATTCTGGGTATAAGGCTTTGTTTGATTCACAGTGGGCATGAGATAACCGCTCATTAATTTCTTATACACAAAGTATTCGGGTAGGGTAATGGTGTATTCACTAAACAGGGCAGGCACGGTGTATTGAAAATCCCAATCGCGCATTTGCCAGAACAGCTCGGAGGAAAGGGTGTATTCTACCTCGAACACTGTCCCGCTTTTAACGTTTGGCACAGAAAAATTCAAGCTTTTTTCTTTAGCACTGATGTCTTCAACATACATATCAGACCTTTTTAGTTTGGTCTCCACAATCTTACCGTCATCCAGGTTGTAGGCCGTAACCTTAATCTTGGGAATTCGTTCCCTCGTCCAACCCAGTTCATAATACTGCAACTTAAAGTTAGCCTGATCAAAACCACTGGCATTGAATATCTTAACCCGAACGTGACGGGTATAATCCACCTCAAAACCTTCGGTAGGTTTGTAATTAATGGTGGCACTTCCGATGTCGCCCAATATCAATGCTCCTGCGCTGGTATCCGCGTCATAGGTTTCCATAGTCAGGTCTTTTTTATCAATTTTCCCGAATTTCATGGAGGATTTTTGACCAAATGCTGCCATTGATACTAGCAAGCATGCAGAGATAAGTATGTTTTTAAGCATAGTGATGAATTTGGTTTTTTGTCAATTTTCTCAATGGATTAAGGTTTTCGCTTTGAATGTGATACCAAAACAGAAGTTATTTAAAAAGCATACATAATTAATTATCAATTATATATGATTATAAAAACATATTCAGACCATCAAATTTATTCTAATTTTTCCAATCTCCAAAACTTTATTAATACTAAATGAAAGCTTCGACCACTTTTAAGCTATACAGCCGCTTTCAGCAATGATACTGGTGGTGTTACTTAAAAGAATGCCTTATCTTTGTTAACTAATGTTTCGCACTTATTCTAACATCATGTAATAATTTGCAATACAATATTTTACATAAGTAATAATTCTTTGTGCCGCTTTATGACTGCTTTAAGTCACTTTGTAAAATAGCCCGCAATAGCTATCGGAGACACAGAATTTCTCAGAATAAATTTGTTTGAAAATGATAATTTAAAATATCAACAATCAGTAAAATAAGCAGTTTAATATTTTCTATACTATTCATTATTAACAAATTATATACTTTTGCAAAACGTCACTTTGTAAATATAAAAACTCACTAACATAAAGCTATGCATTCACGCGTTCAATTTTACAAAAAAGAATACATCAACTCATTGATTGACTATCGTGAGGGTGAAGAAAAGTTTGGTCAGACCTTGCAGGTTTCCTCTGATGGAGACCTGAGTGGCTTTCATGGGAAATTTGTGATTTTGGGGATTGCCGAAGATATTGGCATCCGGGCAAATCATGGGATAGCCGGTGCAGCCTCGGCATTTCGTTCGTTCATCAAAAGCCTTGTAAACATTCATAATTCCAGGTCTTTTAGCGGTGAGCAGTTTCTGCTGTTAGGAAGAATCCGTACCGGCGGCTTAATGGAAGACAGTCAGAACGCCGATATTGAAGCCCTAAGGGAATTAACTGAAAAGCTAGATGAAATGGTGTTTCCGGTGATTCAACAAATTGTTAAAGCAGGAAAAATTCCAATCGTTATCGGAGGCGGCCACAACAATGTTTTCCCCATCTTAAAGGGCTGTTATCTAGCTTGCAATGAACCGATAAACACGATAAACTTAGATGCACATGCCGATTTTCGTCCCACCGAAGGAAGGCATAGTGGAAATGGTTTCAGGTATGCCTACAATGCCGGTTATTTAAAAAAATACGCGCTTTTGGGGCTGCACCATGCTTATAATAATGAGCAGATTCTTGATGAACTAATTGAGAATCCCGACTTCCTGCCCATCTTTTTTGAGGATATCTTTTTGAGAAGAAACGAGAGCTGGGAACAGGCAAAGCGTCGGGCTATAGATTTTGTAAAAACCGGCAGATTCGGGGTGGAGCTGGATGTTGACAGCCTCGAAAATTTACTCAGCAGTGCTTGGAGCTCGGTTGGGATTACTTCGGATGAATCTCTCAACTACTTGTATAACTGCGGAAAAGAGCCGCAAGTTTGCTATTTACACATTACCGAAGCCGTATATAAACGCAGCGACGGAATGGAAAATGTGCTGATTGGAAAACTTATCAATTATTTGGTTCAGGCTTTCTGCCGGGGCATTCAGGAACAATAAGTATTGGTTTGTTTCTGGTATTAGTGGAAGGACTTTGAAATATCGAATTAAGGAAAACGAAATTATCGTCTCTTATTTTAAGGTTTTCACGTCCTCCCCCGTCAATTACGGACGATGTAAAAGTTTAGGATCACGTGAACCTTGACTTTTGAACGTCCGATAGGACTTCAAAACGTCGAATAAAAAGCCGAGAATAATATCTATAAATAACTGATATAATGCAGTATATAGCACAGTTTTCAAACTCGAGGATAGGTTGTTGGTAAGCGATTTCGTGCGTAGCAGATGCTACAGGATAATTCCACGCAGCAAATGCTGCGCGGAACCGGACGATGTAAAAGTTTAGGATTACGTGAACCTTGACTTTTGAACGTCTGATAGGACTTCAAAACGTCAAATAAAAAGCCGAGAATAATATCTGTAAATAACTGATATAATGCAGTATATAGCATGGTTTTCAAACTCGAGTATAGGTTGTTGGTAAGTGATTTCGTGCGTAGCAGATGCTACAGGATAATTCCACGCAGCAAATGCTGCGCGGAACCGGACGATGTAAAAGTTTAGGATCACGTGAACCTTGCCTTTTGAACGTCTGATAGGACTTCAAAACGTCGAATAAAAAGCCGAGAATAATATCTATAAATAACTGATATAATGCAGTATATAGCACAGTTTTCAAACTCGAGGATAGGTTGTTGGTAAGCGATTTCGTGCGTAGCAGATGCTACAGGATAATTCCACGCAGCAAATGCTGCGCGGAACCGGACGATGTAAAAGTTTAGGATTACGTGAACCTTGACTTTTGAACGTCTGATAGGACTTCAAAACGTCGAATAAAAAGCCGAGAATAATATCTGTAAATAACTGATATAATGCAGTATATAGCACGGTTTTCAAACTCGAGGATAGGTTGTTGGTAAGCGATTTCGTGCGTAGCAGATGCTACAGGATAATTCCACGCAGCAAATGCTGCGCGGAACCGGACGATGTAAAAGTTTAGGATTAAGTGAACCTTGACTTTTGAACGTCTGATAGGACTTCAAAACGTCGAATAAAAAGCCGAGAATAATATCTGTAAATAACTGATATAATGCAGTATATAGCATGGTTTTCAAACTCGAGTATAGGTTGTTGGTAAGCGATTTCGTGCGTAGCAGATGCTACAGGATAATTCCACGCAGCAAATGCTGCGCGGAACCGGACGATGTAAAAGTTTAGGATCACGTGAACCTTGACTTTTGAACGTCCGATAGGACTTCAAAACGTCGAAATACGGGAGACAGTAATAGACGTAAACAATTGATATACTTAGAGAAAGGTATGAGTTGAAAATCTGCTTCTGCGTTGTTGATAAGCGATTGCGTGGGCAGCGAATGCTGCATGATAATTCCACGCAGCAAATGCTGCGCGGAACCGGATGACGTGAATATTGGCTTTTGATCGTCTGGCAGATTTTCAAAACCTCAAAATAAGAAAGACGATAATAGCCTTGGCAAAACGGGAGATACGGCACTAATTGCAAAGCCATATCTGCCCCGGAACTAATTTTTTCTCTCCACCAAAAAAAAACCGAATTTTACGCTTACGGAAAAAAAGAAATGAAAAAAGAGAGACCGAATTTCAGTCTCTCTTTTTTGTGGGAGCTACTGGGTTCGAACCAGTGACCCCCTGCTTGTAAGGCAGGTGCTCTGAACCAGCTGAGCTAAGCTCCCCTGTCGTTTGGGTGTGCAAATATACGCCAATTTCTGAAATCGCAAATTTTTTTCAAGAAAAATTAAAAAAATCAGACCCGCAAATCGCGATTCGCTGGTTTACTGTATCATACAATCAAAATGAAATTGATGTCGAAATTTTAAATCTTAATTCTTAATAGCAGCTGACCCTTTATGGTAGTAATCAACAATTTTAAAATCAGTAATTTATAAAACAACAACAATTCACAGCTAAGCGATTTCTGTTTTTCACTACAACAGCTTGGCTTGTCGGTGAAAAGAAAATTCCAGTATTTTTGACCACGATAAACCAATTTGTTTTTAACCAAGCACTAAACTAATAGACAAAATGTTCAACCTTGAAAACTATCTACCTACGCTATTTATCGCCTACACCTTACTGCTCTTATTAGTAATCGTGCTGTTTTTTGTCCATAGGCGCAACAACAAAAAGCACCTGCTTATTTTAGAGGAAAAGCTTTATAATTTTCACCAAAACGCAAATCAGCGGCAGCAAGATCAATTCGATAGCTTTAAGCAAGGATTGCAGCAACTAATCAATGACCTGAGCAAACGCATCACAAGCAATGAACATCATATTGCCCACATCATTAACCAGCTTGACGAAATGTATTTTATGCCGGGCAACAGTGAGGATGAAGCCGATGTGCCGAAAATTAGCGAAAATAATTTAACAAATGAGCCGGAAACTTAAAGATACATATTTGAAATAGCATCCATGCTTTCCCACAACACTCCGGTAGCAATAATAAAAATGAAAAACACGACAAAAAACAGAATACCTATTAAAGCCACAACACCATAGACCGTAAAAAAGCTACCTACATTATTCAAGGCTGCAAGAACAGCAGATTTATTTCCTTGGTAATAGGCTGAGTTGGTGTTTTTAGCAGCACGTAAAAGTAAGACACCCAACCAAATCGGTAGCCAAGCAATGAGTATGCCCACAATAGTTAAGGCCGAAACTACGCCATATACGATAAGCAATATACCCAGAAATTTAATCCAGCCAGTCGCGTTTTTTAAAGGTTGCATCAGTTCCCTGATCATCATTTCCTCTTGTTGATTTTCTTCCATGATAATTGATTTTAGTGGTTCTAAGGAGTTTTAAGACCTGAAAAAGTCTATTAATTGAACTGTAAAGTTAGTGAAATAGTCGAAAAAGCAAAGTGTTTGTAAAATTCGTGTTGCTGTGAAGTAAGTTCTGCATTGGTGCATAAGCTCGGTTGTCGTGTCAACACCTTTGTTGTCGGCTATCGAATGGTGATCCTTCTCGTAATTAAAGCCTCGTCATTTTGAATTTTCACTATATAAACTCCCGGCTTTAGTCTTTTGATATCCAGTTGTGTTGAACCGGAAGCGGGTATTGATTGCAAGATGGTTTTCCCGTCGATAGCTATCAAATAAATCCATGTATGCAGCACTTCAAAATTAGCCGGGAAATCAATGTTCAAAACCGAGTTTGCAGGGTTTGGGTATATATTGATGTCGTTTTCAGACTTTTGAATATCATCAATCCCCACTCCCCGGCATTCGCCAAATAAATGCTCAAAGCTGTCGTCAGTATATCTTCCAACTGCGCCATGCCCCCAATCTGTTGGCAAGGAACATTCCCCAGGTGGTTCCATGCTATTAATTAAAGGATAAGAACTTATTATACCGATACGCTCAACTAGCACATAAGTAACTGGTTCTGGGCTATTTGAAACATAAAGATGATGGAATAAAGTGTCTTCTAAAACAAACTTTTTAAGCGTTTGCTCGTTTAATTCAATCTCAGATTCTTCAATTACCTTTAGCGTGAGCTTTGAAGTACACGCTGAATCCTCCCAGTGGTAGTTCCATCCTCCAGTCCTGAAAGTCGTGAAAACATCGCCGACATTCAAATTAAAGGTGAAGAACATATATTCCTGATTGTTCACGTAGCGGTAAACGGTATCGTTTGCATACCTTGTATAAAGTGTCCGGCTTGAAGTGTTTTCAACATTCATGGGTGCTTTGGTAGCAACAATCGGTTTAGTAATGGTATAAATATTTCCTGCTATAAGCGTATCACCCGCAACGCCAAACATTTCCTCACCGGCCGGTCTCCCATTCCACCCGATTAAACAATAAGTCCATTTCGCTCCGGGCATAGGCCAGGTTTGCGCGATTAAGGTGTTTGAAATTAAAATTAGCAGAAGCGAAAAAATCAAATTCTTGAAGGTGCTTAATGAAGGTTTCATAATACTTTTTTTTGTTTTAATAATTGATGTCGCTTTTGGCTTTATAAAATTGTATATCATTTAATGTTTTTTCCGGAAGAAGTAAAACATCTGTAAAATTTATCCTGTCCGGTGGCGTTTTTTAAAGGTTGCATCAGTTTCCTGATTATCATTTCCGCTTGTTGATTTTCTTCCAAGATAATTGATTTTAGCGGTTCTAAGGAGTTTTAAGGCCTGAAAGAGCTTCCAAATACTGCATAAAGTTAGCAATTTAGTTGAAAAAACAAACTTTACACCCAAAAATCCATACCACAAAAAACAAAAATCTCAACTGACTACAGCAGCGTTAGTAGGCATTAAATCCTTTACTTGACACCTAAGCAACAGTTTATTAACAATCAACCGATAATAATTTGTTGACGTATATCTAACTTTAGACTCTGCTTAGCTTATCTTTGCAAAAAGCTTTTTACCGATGAATAAAAGTCAGCTTCAGCACTTGTTACGCAATAAATACTTCTACACCTTGGTTTTATTTGGGCTATGGATGATCTTTTTTGATCAGAACAGGCTGACGAACCAATTTAAGCTGCATAGCAATTTATCAGATTTGAATTCGCGCAAAGCTTATTATACTGAAGAAATTAAAGCCCAAACCGCGATAAGTCGGGCATTGACAAACGATACCGTGATGCTTGAAAAACTGGCCCGCGAAAAATATCTGATGAAACGCAGCAATGAAGTCATTTATGTGATTGTTGAGGAATAGCTGCTGCGAAGGCTTTCATAATTTTAGGCTTAAACCAGACAAAATACTCCGACCGCTAAAGCCTCTATCTATAAAACTTACAAGCTTTTTGCAATGAACATTTGTGCCTGTTTCTTGTTATTTTAATAGACAAATAAAAGAGCAATGCACACAATATTTCAACGATTTTACGCAATACTAACAAGAAAATCCAAGCCTTCTTCCCGTACTAACTTACGGGAAAATAGCACGAAAGCCCGACCAACGGTAAAGTACCAATTTCATGTTCCGGGCGGAAAAAACTTTCATTTATTGCCTTTCAGGAGCAAGCGGCAAGGTGCTTTGAATATTTTCAAACCGCACTGGAATCGTAACCTTAACAAGACCATGCGTTAACGAACTGAACTTTTAGTATACCGTTTAAAAAAACCATAAATACATTACTACTCTTTTATTCTTTTAAAAGTCATCGTATTGACCATCCAATTGGGTAAAGATTTTTTTGGATTTCTTCCTTTAAGGTTCATATACCAGCCCAGCTTTTCGAGGATGGGTAGTTTGTGTGTTTCAACAAATTCAATCAATGTGCCATCAGGATCTTGAATATACGAAAAATGACCGGCAGCAACACCCATTTCAAAGCTATCTGCGCTATCAACCGTGAAAGCAAAACCCTTCTCAGCGCACTCTTTGCGCAGCTCATCCATACCGATGATGTCAAAACAAAGGTGAATAAAACCCAATTCACCCCATATTCTGCCTTTGAAGATTTTTGTCGCTTGTCTGTCGAACACCTGTACCAGCTCAATTTGTGTGGGACCGAACAACTTACTAAAAGGCCCGGTTCGCTGTTTTGAGTGTTTTAAAAGTACGCGCCTACATTTTTGCTCGCCTCCGGGAAGTCCGGAAAAATCACTAAAAACACCTTCTTTGTCGTAAACAACTTCGTCGTATTCAAGGATGTCAGAATAAACCGCCAAAGCTTTTTTGATGTCTGAAACACCAATGGTAGCGCCATAAATACCACCTGTTAATGATTTCTGATCCTTATAATTGATGGCTTCATGAACTACCTGAAAAATATTCCCATAAGGATCACTGACAAAATAATGCGTATTTCCTGATGGATCCTGGCACAACTCACTGAGTAGATTTAAACCTCTCTTTTTGTGTTCGTTATAGGCTTTTTGAATATCGCGTGATTTTATTTTTGCAATAAAAATACCGTAATCACCCAATAAAACTTCAAAATCCGGTCCTTTAGGCACGATACCTGTATGTTGCCAAATCTCAAAACCTCCACCGCCTTCCATATTCAATGCCAAAGCAGCATAACGTTCGCGTGGCTTTCCATCGGTATAAGGCAACATCAGTTTGGCAACCGAAGTATCTTCAAACACATTAATATCCATCCCGAAATGCATACGATACCATTTCCATGCTTCTTCTGCGTTCACTACTCCCACACCACATTGCTGAATTCCGCAAATTGTTTTTGCCATTTTCTGGGTCCTCTAATTTTTAATATTTTTTACAAGTCTGTAATACAAAAATGGCAAAAAACGACGGATATGTACCATCATTAATTCTTTGTTGCCAATAAGTAATTCCTTCTTATTTGATTTTATTGCTTTGATAATCTTTTGAGCACATACCGCAGCGTCCATGCCGTTTGCTTGTCCGTGGTCCATTATTCCATAAACGCTGCCATCTTTTGTCAAGGCATTTTTCGAAATATTGGTTTTTATTCTTCCCGGCAAAACGATTGAAACAAAGATATTATCATCCATAAGCTCAACGCGCAGCGATTCGAAAAAACCTTGAACGGCATGCTTAGAAGCTGAATAGGCTGTCCGCATCGGGAATCCAAATTTTCCTACAATACTGCTAATCACAACTATATGGCCAGATTGCTGATGCATCATCTGCGGTAATATCTTTTTCGTGATAGCCACTTTGCTGAAAAAATTCAGCTCCATGATCGTTCTATCGTTAGCCAGAGGAGTGTCAATAGCATACGAACGCTGACTCATTCCGGCATTATTCACCAAGATATCAATCCTTCCTGTGGTAGCAATTATTTCAGCTACGACAGCATCAAGTTTCTCTATTTTGGCAACATCACACGGAAAAACATAACACGCGCTAGTGAATTTTAAACAGCTTTCTTTAACAGCCAATAGTTTTTCTTTGTTCCTGGCAATCAGTACTGGAATAGCTTTTTCACGTGCAAATGCATAGGCTAATTCTTCGCCTATTCCTGAAGAGGCACCTGTGATAACAACGACATTTTGAAATAAGCTCTTCATTTTATATCAAACTTGAATCAACTCGAAAAGATATTTGGAATAGCACAAAATTGTATTATGAATTCGTGTTTAGCGTGCAAACTTAAAAATAAAATTAAGAAAGCAGCACTAATTCAATTTTTGAAGCGGATTACAAACCCGTGTAGCCAATACGCTCAATTAAAAATCTCCACCTTCCTCCATTCCGCCTTCTGCTCCAGGCTGTTGTCCGTTGCGTTTTTTCTGCTGGTTGATGCGGTAGTTAAAATTGAGGGTAATCGTAGTACTACTCCAGCTGTATTCACTGTTTGAATAGAAGTTTTCGCCGTAAGATTCTATAGCCCATTTCCGGGTGTTGAAAACATCTCTCACACTAAGTGTCAATGTTCCCTGGCCTTTTAGTACGTCTTTGCTGGCACCAAAATCTGCTGACCAAACCGCCTTGCGCGTGCCTTGAGGCATGTCCATAGGTCCGCGGTAATTCAGTGCCAACTGCATATCAAAACCACGCTTAATGTTGAACTTGTTCATCAACCGGCCGGTAGTAGTATAATAGTCAGTATTATATGAAATATCATTGGCTTCACCCTCTGTCATCGAGCGGAAAAAGTTGAGGCTGCCATTCAATGTCCACCATTTGAAAGGAGAAACATTTCCAATCAGCTCAATGCCAATGCTGTTGTTCAAGGCAAAATTTACAGGGCCTGTATAAGTAATTCCCGAGGAATCAACTGTTTCTATGCGCTGAAAAACATCAGTGCTTCGGCGATAATAGGTGTTGAAATTCAGGCTTGCTTTATTCCAATAGCGCAAATAACCCAGCTCATAACTATCTGTATAAATAGGTCTTAGATTTGGATTACCGGTGCGGATATTTCTATTGTCAGTAAAAGACCGAAAGGGATTTAGCTGCCAATAACCCGGACGCCTGATTCTGCGGCTATAACTCACCTGAAGCTGATCTTTCTCGGTAAGTTTGTAATTGAGGTGCAGGCTGGGAAAGAAATCGAAATAGTTTTGATTGTTCTTTTCGCTTGTTTCGCGCAGTTCAGTGTTGATATCTGCATATTCAGTGCGCAAACCGGCCTGATAAGAATAACGCCCCAGTTCACCGCCATACAATAAGTAAACTGCTAGAATTTTTTCATCATACAAAAAACGGTTAGTAAATTCAGGCAATATAATATACTGACCAGTAGAATCTTTTTCCTGGACCTTGTAATCGTTATCAATTTCGCGCTGCTCATATTTTATACCGGTCTCAAACTTTGACTTTTTAGAAAACGGATGCACATAATCCAATTGCGCCTGGAAATTGGCTTCACTTTCATTGTTATCAACTTTTTGGAATTGTTCGTTTACCGGCCTATTTGCAGCCCTGATGGTTTCGACAATATTTGATTTTTCGGATTCTGAATTGTCAAAATATCGAAAGTTGGCCGTCAGTGCATGATCTTCTTTTCCAAACTCCTTTTTGTAGTCGATTGAATATTCCAGGTTAGGATCATTTTCTTTTTCCAAATCAATGCGATCGCTGTTCGACAAAAACTCCTTCCCAGGGCCATAATCATCGTAAAAAACCGTTGATTTATTTTCTTGATCAGAAATGCGGTACATCAGGCTAAAAGTTAACACATCCTTAGGGCTTATAAAATATTCGGCACCGGTTCTGATCATATTACTAAGGCCCGTACGCTTGCGCTTCGAGTCCTGAAAAGTGGTAAAAGTGCCTTCTTCACGGAAAAAATCACGCCGATAGTTTCCGGAACCATCGCTTTCGCGGTAGTCAAGTGCATAATTCACGAAAAAATTCAGCTTATTCAGACGGTAATTGGTATTAATACCCACACCATATTTTTGTGGCGTGCCGACGCTCAAGTCAATAGAACCATGGAAGCCGTTACGACGGTCTTTCTTCAACACAATATTGATGATTCCGGCGGTTCCTTCTGCATCATAACGCACCGATGGATTGGTAACCACTTCAATGCGCTCAATCATGTCGGCTTGCAGGCTGCGCAAGGCATCGCGGCTGTTTATCCCGGCCAGGCCGGAGACTTTTCCATCTATCAAAATACGCACGCCTTCATCACCTCGTAAACTCACATTGCCTTCGATGTCAACTGTAACAGAAGGAATATTCTCTAAGACTTCAATAGCATTTCCAGCAGTTGAACTGATATCTTTTCCAATATTAAAGATCCGCTTATCAAGCGTCATTTCTACAGTACTTTTTTCTGCAACCACCTCAACCTCTTCGAGTAAAGCATCGTTAGGAACAATAAAGAGCTTACCAAGATCACGCATTTCACGGCCACGTCCCACCTCAAAATTATCAACACTGATGGTGTGATAGCCTAAAAACTGTATGGTTAAAAAATAGCGCCCCTGTTTCAGACTTAGCTCAAAACTGCCGTTAGCATCTGTGATTCCACCTTCTACAAAGGATGAGTCGGGCAGCGTATAGACCATAACCGTGGCATATTCCACCATTTTACTACTCGATTTGTCAACAACTTTGCCCTTCACACCGCTTTCGACATCAACCGGAATTGCTTTCTCAGCAAAAATCTGAAGTGGAAAATAGATAAACGAAACTATAACTAATAACTTAAATAATGTGCGCATAAAATAATTCTAGATTTAACGGCTTTGATTTTGATAGCGTGCGAAGGGTTGGAAAATGTTTTCGTAACGAAGTATTATTTATATCAACAACCAAAGCCGTAAAAATATTTATTTGTTTTCTAAAAAATTCATAAAATCAGTGAACGGTTAAAAAAACAGGCATTTTGGCATCATTTACTGCGGATCAACATCAATTTGAACAATAACTGATTTATAATCGACATTGCCACTGAAGCTGGACAGTTTTTTCAGCAGTTGTTCTTTAAGCTCTACGGCATGTGCGCGCCGGTCAAACTTGAGCAAGATATGTTTGATATACAGGTTTCTAATCCTTGAAATCATTGGAAACTCAGGTCCTAACAGATTTTTACCAAAAACTTCGCGCAGCATCAAAGCCAAGTCGCTGGCAGCCACGTTTAACTTGTGCGCGTCGCGGTGTTTTAGCCGGATCAAAATCAGCCGGTAATAGGGTGGATACTGATATTGATTTCTGATAAGCAATTGACGTTCAAACAGTTCTTTATAATTATTATCAATCACATCTCTTAATACCTGATGACCTGGCTGATGCGTTTGGATAATTACTTTACCCTGCTTATTTTTTCTTCCGGCACGACCACTTACCTGTGCCATCAGTTGATAGCTGCGTTCGTGTGATCTAAAATCAGGATAAGAAAGCATATTATCAGCATTTAAAATACCCACAATACTCACGCGATCAAAATCAAGCCCTTTGGTAACCATTTGTGTGCCAGCTAAAATATCAGTTTTATGCTCTTCAAAGGCTTCGATGATTTGTTGGAAACCAAACTTGCTGCGTGTGGTATCCATATCCAGTCGGCCAATGCGGGCATCGGGCATCAGTAGTTGCAGTTCGTCTTGTACTTTTTCGGTTCCAAAACCGTGCATCCTAAGTGCCGTGCTTTTACATTCAGGACATTCAGCCGGCACTTCAACGGCATAGCCGCAATAGTGGCAGCGCAACATCCGCTGACTTTTATGATAAATTAAAGTGACATCGCAATGACGACATTCGGGCATCCAGTTGCATTCGTCGCATTCCAGCCGCAGGGCAAAACCCCTTCTGTTTTGAAATAAAATCACCTGTTCCTGCTTTTTGATGGCTTCTGCCATTTGCAACATCAGCGGCCTGCTAAAATGCGATTGAATCGTTTTACGTTTCTTTTCTTCACGCAGGTTAACAATCTCGATAGCCGGCAGTTGTATTCCGCCGTATCGTTCGTTGATTTCTACCAAACCATATTTCCCTGTTTTGGCATTGAAATAGCTTTCGTAGGCAGGCGTGGCCGAACCCAGCAATACTTTTGCACCGTGCATACGTGCCAGCATCAGCGCGGCATCACGGGCGTGGTAGCGTGGCGATGGGTCAAATTGTTTGTATGAATTATCGTGTTCCTCGTCAACGATAATCAGTCCAAGTTTTTTAAAAGGCAGAAACAAAGCGGAACGCGGCCCGATAACCAATTGATGTGTGGTGCTCTGTTTTTCGGGATCAAATTTCAGCACATCCTGCCAAATTTCCACTCTTTCGTGCGGGTTGTAGCGGGAGTGATACACGCCAAGCTGCTCGCCAAAAAAGCCTTTGAGCCGTTGAATAATTTGGGTGGTAAGGGCAATTTCGGGCAACAGAAAAAGTACCTGCTCTCCCCTTTTCAGGTGTTCATCAATAAGCTTGATATAAATCTCGGTTTTGCCGCTGGAGGTAACGCCATGCAGCAAAACCGCCGCTTTTTCTGTGAAACGTTGCTTAATTTGTTCGAGTGCCAGCTGCTGATTTGGAGCAAGCAAAATGGTATCGGGCGAACTGTTGGCGGCGTAGCGTGTAAGGCGACTTATAGTCCTCTCGAAAATTTCAAAAACGCCCTTTTCCGCCAGGGCTTTTAGCTGCGCGTGTGAAGCATTGGATTTTTTAAGCAAAAGCTGCTGCGAAACTTCTTTCTCCTGGCCTTCTTCGGCAGGATGACTGAGAAATGCCAACACAATTTCGAGCTGCTTATAAGCCCTTTTTTCCAATTGATCCATCAGCTGCTGCATGGCTTCATCAGATTTCATTTCTGGCAAAAGCCGTACAAATTTCTCGGTTTTTTCGTGGTATTTTTCCTTGAGATCTTCTTCCATGACGATCATCTTCTTGTCTATCATGTTTTTGATCAAAGGCATCACTTTTTGGAAGCCCAAAATTTGGCTTACCTCTGTCAAAGTGAGTTTACCTTGCAGCTCGAGGGCTTCCACAATCTGAAACTCATGCTCATTAAGCGTCTGCGCATCTGGTTGATAAGATTGCGAAAGTGTGATCAGTGATTCGCTGCTTAGTTTGAGTGCCGAAGGCAGCGCAGCCTGCATCAGCTCGCCGATATGACACATATAATATTGTTTCATCCACGCCCAAAATTCGAGCTGCAATGGAAATATTACCGGATTTTCATCCAGCAATCCAAGAATATATTTTGGACTAAAATTCGATGGGATCTCTTCATGCAACTGACTTATAAGGCCGGCAAGTACTTTTTTTCTCCCAAACTGCACGATAGCACGCTGTCCTACCTTTACCACCTCATTAAGCTCATATGGAATTCGGTAGGTGAAAGTCCCGGGAACTGGCAGCGGGATAATCATTTCTGCAAATAAAGTCTTTCGGGCTTGTCGTGTCATGGTTGAAAAATATGGTCAAAATTACATTAATTTTCGGCAAAAGAAATCTACGCTGGCATCACACAAAAAAACACTGGCACGAAAAAAGCCGGCATTACCGGCTTTTTAACTGCTGCATTCAACAATTTTCAACTATTCACTTTGTTCCTGATAAATGAAGGTGTTATCGCGATAGCCTGATTCATTTTTATACCAGTCAGGGTACAAGCTTCCGCCACTTTCTGCCCATTCGGCAAATTTGAGGTGGGCTTTGATGATTTCCGATTTTTCGATAGGATAGGCAAACTTTTCAACGATATTGATGGCCCAGGGCAGATTCTCCTGAGTTTTGTAATAGCGGTTATTCGTAGGATCACTATCATCATCGCCAGAGCCAATTAAACTTAAATCAGCCAATGCCGTGGGTGGCTTATTGGGTAAATGCACCTCTACACCGCGCTGCCCGTCAACAATAATAAAAGGATTGTAAGGTGGAACACCGGTTTGGTTTATTGGCACCGGATTAGTTAGTTTGATGTTCACATTCATCGTATCAGGAACCTGGAATGGTACTCCAGGATTAGTATTAGCACCGATTCCGCTGTAGGCAGGGCTTAAAATTTCGTAAGAATCGTCCCACATTATCACCACTGCTTTTGAGTGTCCGGCTTCTGTTCCATTGCCATTCAGGCTGATATAATTGTTACTTAAAACAGTTCCTTCAACACTTTCGATATCAGCAGCCTGAAGCGGAAGCTCAATACCAAATCCATTGTGGAAAAAGGCGCCATGTGCACGTAATATAAAAGTGGCATTCAGTTCGACCAAGGCATTATTACCATTGGTAACCTGGTTGAAATTGTAGTCGATAACGGCATCGTTAAAGTCGTAGTCGCCACGATAGGGCCATAAATCTTCATAAGCCAGCGTACCAAAATCGCCTTCGGTGAAGAAAAAGTTATTAAAGGCTCTTTCGGGATCATCCGGGTAGTCGTCAAAATTATCCGGGATACCATCGCCATCTCTGTCGTCACCGGTATAGTCAACTATGGGCAGTTCAGTAACATCAATAGCCTGAATCGGATTTGCGGTTACATAAAACACGGCATCATTAAAGTCGTGATCGCAGTCCCTGCTATCCCGGCGGATGTCTTCGATACCAAGTAGCAGCCTTTCGCGCCCTGGATCGTAAAGCAACACAGTCTGTTGTTTTAAATCGGGATCTGTTGCAGGGTTCAAATTCTTGTTGGAATAAACCGTCCAGCGCTTATCTACGACCTCGCTGCCATTCCAGCCATCAGCAATTAAAGCCCAGCTAATTGTAGTATTGGCATTGAAACGTCCGAGATAGACTTTGTTGCCGCTCTGTAATCCACCACCAGAACCTTCAAGCGAAATATTTGGGTAAATAATATTTATAAAATCAATATCCCGAGGATTTTGCGGAGCATTTCCTGTTTCGTAAGTATAATAGCCCAACACGTTTTTATAGCCGGCACCTTCCGTGATAAAAGTTACCCACACATCGCAGGTTTCTATCAGGTTCAAATTATGGTCATACACATCAAAAAAGTACTCGGGATGCGATTCATCAAGCCGCACGCGTTCGGGTAATGTATTGTTGATATCATCCAAAAAATCTGCCGTTATGGGATCATTTTCGGGTTCCAGGTAATCAGGAACGCCCCGGCTATTATAACCGCCCATATATTTATAAAAACCATCGGAAGCCGGACTGAGCAGTGATTTGAACATGGGAACGATCTTCTTTCCGCCCAAAACCAACTCAAAACCCTGGCTGTCAAGGTTCACCTGAGTCAGGTTTACCAAGCCCAGGTAATCAGTAGCCACGTATAAGCTGCTGTAATAGGAAGGCACCTGATAGTCGATAGCGTAAACACCTGATTCATTGGTCGTTCCGCTTACGATTAACTTTCCACCACTTTCCGGATCATCGGACAGGATTTCAATTTTCACACCTTCAAGCGGATTGTTCTGGTTGTCCAGGGCTGTTACCTGAAAACGTGCAGCTTGTGTGGTTGACCAATTAAATCCTGTCGGAATAATTAAATCCTCCATCGAGCTTGCCGGCTTATCATCCGGTTTGTCCGAATTTTTTGAGCAGGAGCTCATAAAAGCCGTAAGTAGGAAACTAAGGATAAAAAATGTAATTATTTTTTTCATTTTAACAGGTTTTAATTTTCATAGATCAAAGCTAGTGCCGTAATTATTATGTAATTTAGTTATAGCATCTTACACTTTATCCAATCAGGTAAGCCTTCCCAATATTAGACAACTATGGATGAGCGGGAATTTCAGCCAGGCCTACTAATTGATCGTACGAAGTCCCGGGTTTGCGATAGTAACAATAAATTGTATATAAGTTATTAGTATCCCAGTGATTGCCCTCAATTGGAGCCACTGTAGCTTTATTTTTCCCTTTTTCGGCTATACCGTATATATAATCGTAATAGCCTTGCTTCAAAAAGATAGCGCCCTGATAGCCTTTGCGCTTGAAATTATAGGTAAGTTTATTTTTGGCATCCAGGATATAATTGTTCAAAGCGCCAATCACATAAACATCTTCGTGTGTAAAAGGTGCGTTAGCTTCCAAGAAAAATTCTACCCAGGCGTAATCGCCTTCAATATCCGTGTCTTGGTCATTGCGGGCTTTGATCAATTTTTGTCCATAAATATCAATTTCTGAGATATAATCCAGAAAAACGCGTCGCTTATCAGGATACAGTCTAACGGTAAAATAATCCGGTTCTTGGATAATTCTTTCAATATTTTCGGCCTGGTAACGGAAACTTTTCATATCAAAATGCCTGAACTGATTTCCTCCGTCAAAAAGTGTTTTATCTTCATATTCAAAGCTCAGCTGATCAGGATAAACATAGTTCGGCTTGAGGCCCGTTACAGCATTATCCCAACGGTAATTTTGTTTAATGACTACATTTACAGCCTCTTGTGCATTAACAAAAAACACATTTGGAGCATTTATCTTGATGTCAACCTGTTGCATTTCGCGCGCCACCGAAAGCTTTCGGGCATATTGCGGTATGCTGGCAGCAATAGAAACATGCGGATCTGCAACCATAAATCTTTGGGTAAACAAAAGCTGATCGGCAGCAAGGCTCTCCCCGTAAACCACCAAAAGATAATTACCGGATTTGGTGAGCTGCATCTGCGATCCCGGCAGGAAAACATCATAATGCACATAAGGTGTCAGGGTGTTGAGCGAAAAACGGTATTGGTCAATTCTTTCTTCCTCAAAACCCGAAACATATTCCATCTTTTGCAGGCTGGAAGGCTTCCAGTCATGTGTGCAATGAATAACAGTGTAATTATAGGTGTAGGCATAATCGCCCATCACATCGAACGAGAGTTTCAGTTTCTCGGTTTGATCAGAAAGCAAAACCACTGGCTCCAATAGGGGGTCATCCACTGGATGCAACAAAACAGTCTGAATGTTTTCATTGTAGGTTTTATTACTAAACTCAATAGATTCAAGGTTTTGAGCTACGAAAGTCTGAGATAGAAAAACAAGAGACAAAGCAATAAAAAGGCTATACAAACCAGGTTGATAGAGTGATTTCATGGATTAGGATTTTAGCATAAAACGGCTAAACAAATTTACCAAAATGTTTTATTTTTCACAGATAAAAGTTCAAATATATAGAAAACATCTTGTTTGTTGATGTAGATCAAAAAATCTATTGACCAAGAAATACTTATATTCGTACTTTTTTACTTAAAACATCTTCCAGCCAAAAGATTTAATTCGTTTCTTTGCGTAATATTTAAATATGAATGAAGGTAGATATGTCAACCGTCACAAAAATTAAAAAAGGCCTCGATATCAAGATGATAGGCGAAGCCGAGAAAACAATCAAAGATCATGTCACGGATCAGTTTGCCATCAAACCTATCGACTTTATTGGCGTGTTCCCCAAAATGCTCGTCAAAGAAGGTGATCTTGTTAAAGCAGGAACACCCTTATATGTAGATAAATACAGGGACAATATCTTGTTTACGTCAAGTGTAAGTGGTAAGGTTAAGGAGGTAAAACGTGGTCCGAAGCGGATTTTACTTGCGATTAAAATTGAGGCCGATGGCAAAGAAGAAGCCATCGACTTTAAGGCAGAAAACCCTGCAAAACTAAGCCGCGACGCGGTAGTGAAAAAGCTCATTGAGAGCGGTGTGTGGCCATTTATTCGGCAGCGCCCCTACTCTATTATTGCGAATCCGAGCGATAAGCCCAAAGCAATTTTCATTTCCACTTTCGACTCAGCTCCGCTGGCTCCCGACAACGATTTTATTGTACACGGGCAGGGTGAAGCTTTTCAGACCGGCATTGATGCGCTGCTGAAACTCACCGAAGGTAAGGTTCACCTGAACGTTGATGCTGACTCAACTTCTTCAAAGGTTTTTACCCAAACGAAAGGAGTTGAAATAAACGCGTTTTCAGGCCCACATCCCTCCGGCAATGTTGGTGTGCAAATCAATAAAATTTCGCCCCTTAACAAAGGCGAGGTGGTGTGGTATCTATACCCACAAGATGTGCTCACCATTGGCAGGCTTTTCCTTACCGGAAAGTTTGATGCCACGCGAATTATTGCACTCACCGGATCAGAAGTTATGCGCCCGGCCTATTACAAGACCAAGATAGGCGCTGCCATTGAGCCGCTGGTAAAAGGCAATGTTACAACGGTTGAAAAGCGCTACATTAGCGGCAACGTGCTCACCGGCAAACAAATTGACCTGGATGGCTATTTGTCTTTTTACCACAATCAGTTGACTGTGATACCTGAAGGAAACTACTTCGAGTTGTTTGGCTGGGCACTACCCGGATTTAATAAATTCAGCATGTCGCGATCCTATCCAAGCTTTTTATTTAAAAACAAGAAATACCGTTTAGACACCAATTATCACGGTGGGCATCGTGCTTTAGTGATGACGGGAGAGTTTGAAAAGGTATTTCCTTTTGATATTTATCCGCTACAGCTTATCAAAGCTATAATGGTAGAAGACATCGACCTGATGGAAAATTTGGGTATTTACGAGGTGGACGAAGAAGATTTTGCCTTGTGCGAAGTGATTGATACTTCAAAAACCAATATTCAGGAAATTGTGCGCAAAGGCCTTGACCTGATGCGGAAGGAAATGAGTTAAAAAAAATAAAATAATAGTTAATAATGAAGCTTTTACGTGATTTTATCGACAAACAAAAGCCCCATTTTGTAAAAGGAGGTAAGTTTGAAAAGCTCGAATCAACATTCGATGCTTTCGAAACATTTTTGTTTGTTCCGGACAAAGTTACCCAAAGTGGTGCTCATATTCGCGATGCCATCGACATGAAGCGCACCATGATTATTGTGGTACTGGCTATGATTCCGGCCTTACTTTTCGGTATTTGGAATGTGGGATATCAGCATTTTATCTCCAATGGAATGGCACCCGATTTTTGGCCAATGGTTGTATTCGGACTACTTAAAGTACTGCCCGTTATTGTTGTTTCCTACGTGGTTGGTCTGGGCATTGAATTTGCTTTTGCGCAATCTCGTGGACACGAAGTTAACGAAGGTTTTTTGGTTTCGGGTATGCTGATACCTTTGGTGATGCCGCCTGATGTACCCCTGTGGATGGTAGCTGTCGCTACAGCTTTCGCGGTGATAATCGGAAAAGAAGTTTTTGGCGGCACAGGCATGAACATCCTGAACCCCGCACTTACAGCCCGTGCTTTCCTTTTCTTTGCCTATCCTTCAGAAATGTCGGGCGACAAAGTTTGGATCGCAGAAAAAGCTGATGCATTCTCAGGAGCCACACCACTAGGACATTTGCTGGTTTTAGATGCCGACAATATGCCATCAGACTGGTCCATGTTCCTCGGAACGATTCCCGGAAGTATTGGTGAAACCTCAACGCTGGCAATCATTTTAGGTGCTATAGTGCTGGTAGCCACGGGCATTGGAAGCTTACGCATAATGCTTTCCGTTATCGGCGGCGGGCTGGTGATGGGCTGGTTATTCAACCTTTGGGGAGCTAACGCCTATATGGATATCCCGGCTTATCAGCATTTGATCATGGGCGGCTTTGCTTTCGGAACCGTGTTTATGGCAACCGATCCTGTTTCGGCATCACAGACCAACAGAGGCAAGCTAATCTATGGATTTTTAATTGGCTTTATTGCCGTCTTGATTCGTGTTTTCAACCCAGCTTATCCTGAAGGGATGATGCTTTCTATCTTGCTGATGAACGTATTTGCGCCATTGATTGACTACAACGTTGTTCAATCAAATATCAAAAAACGACTCAAACGTGCTAAGGCTGTGTTGGCCTGAGTTTATAAACGAGAAAAAAATTAAGTTATGTATAGTAATGCTTATATCTTTCGTTATGCCGGGATAATGGTTATACTGGTAGC
>JALNZT010000079.1 GCA_023229135.1 Bacteroidales bacterium | reverse complement strand
ATTTGAAAGCGGGGAGGCATCTTTGCATCTAAGCACATTTGATCTGTTTGCTTTGGCAAGCGAATGCAGACAATCTTTGCTTGAGAAGTATTCAAATCGTACCATAGTTATAGAGGGCGAGCATAGAACGGTTAATGCAGATAGGACTTTATTGGAGATAGTTTTGAAAAATCTGATGGAAAATGCACTCAAATACTCTAAAGACGATGTAAAAGTAGCCATAGGGCAAAACACTATAGAAGTAATAGACAAAGGTGTTGGAATTTCTGCTCAGGATATAGAAAAGGTGACTAAAAAGTTTTATCGTTCGGGCGAACACAGCTGGGATAATTCTATGGGGCTTGGCCTTGCTATTGTCAAGCAGATACTTTCAATGCACCATACGCACTTGGAGATAAAAAGCGAAGAAGGGAAAGGCTCTGTGTTTTCGTTTGCGGTTTAGAATAATGCTCTAAATAAATCTACTAATTTAACTTCTTAAATCAAATGTTCTAATCTTATTTTGCCATAAAAACTTGCACAGGTGTTTTGCGATAAAGCACCTTTCTTGGCATAAATTGGTGATTATTTTTCGCTTATACAATAGTATGAAAATCACTTTTAATGACACTTTGTATTATAATTAATCATTAATAATTAATTTTATATTAAATTATAAATAAATAAAATAAATAAAATATCTTGACAATTAATAAATGAAAGTGATATACATTTTCACATCTGACAAAAATGAGGTTTTTTAATGTACGTGTATTAAGCTATAAGGAGCTACACATGAAAACAAATAATGTCTTGCAAGCACTGCTTGCGGTAATGATGCTGTCGGTGTTGAGTTACAGTAAAACACTTACGTTTCCAAAAGAAGTTCATAAAAAAGAACAAGCCATTTCACCAGATAAGGTGCGACTGATTTTTTATGCCGACAAAGGCGATACAAAACATGTCGCCACAATAAAGATCCAAGACCGTGTAGTCGGTTCACTCCCACCCAAGCATTATACTGAAGCGCTTGTTTGCAAAGAAAAAGTTCGTGCAGGCGTAGCAGATAGAGGCAAAATAGTTAAGCCTACTCGCTATTACGATGCATCATTTAACGATGAAAATATTAAAAATATTTATTACAAAATAGATGAAACTAGCGATCGTTATTATGCTATGACACCTGTTGATGAGAAAACGGCGCTAGATGCATTATCCAAGATAGATACGAAATCCCATATTATCAATCGTTATATACCAAATTGTACATCTTCAGATGGCAATAAAACAAACTAAAAAGGGTTGATCATGCAAATAACAGTTCAAATTTTGGTACATGCAAAAAATAAAGTTGACACGCAACACACTGTTTCAACCGGGGCAGGAAGATCAGGGAATCCGCTTATTCTTAAAGCGACAAAAGGCGTGAAATATGAACTCAGAGATAATGGAATTAAATTCGCACCCGATCAAGTTCTTGTAAAACGTAAGGGCGACAACCTGGAGATCAATCTCGACGATGATGGAGAAAAAAACATAGATGCCGAAGCAGATATTGTTATTGAGAATTATTATACTGAATCAAATGTCGAACTCATAGGTTTGGCAGAAGATGGAAAATATTACCCATATCTTCCTCAAGAGGCTGATCCATCTTTGTTGGTAGACAGCATGCCGGATGGAATGTTTAGTTATCAAAGTTTGGGAACAGAAAGCGGCTTTAACCCTATTTGGTTGCTTGCGCTTGCACCACTTGGTTTTATCGGTAGCGGTGGCGGCAGTGGCGACGACAGCGAAAATCATGATCCTCAAGCGACTAATAATTTTTTAACTTCAATTTACGAAGATATCTATCCACCCAGTGAAACAGGAAATGTGATTACAGATGATGATGGATTGGGCGTAGACAGTGATCCGGACGGAGATACGCTTACTGTAACTGCGATCCGTCTAGGATCTGAGACCGAAAGCGGTACTTCCGGAACCGTTGATGGAATAAGCAAGTTGAAAGGTACATATGGGTATTTAATTATTGCTGCTGATGGCACCTATACATATATAATTGATAATGAAAGCCTCAGCACACAAAGCTTAGCAGCAAACGAAATCGTAACAGAAATATTTACCTATACCATCAGCGACGGTAACGGTGGGACGGACTCTGCTATGCTTGAAATCGACATTCATGGCAAAAATGACGCCCCAGTTGCGGTAGATGATTTAGCTATTACTGATGAAGATACTCCTGTAACTATTGATGTACTGGTTAACGATAGCGATATCGATGACGGTGATCTACTTACAATAACCGGTGTAACACAAGGTTCTCATGGAACCGTAACGATTGACCCGGTTACAGGCAACCCGGTCTATACACCAGAGGCTAACTGGAATGGAACTGATACATTCACCTATACTATCAGCGACGGTAATGGTGGAACAGATACTGCTACAGTAACCATGGATGTTGCTCCGGTGGATGATTTCCCATTGGCCGTTGATGATAGTTTCAATGCAACCGAAGATACTCCATACAACGGCAACCTTGCAGCAAATGATACTCCAAGCGGTGACGGCGGAAATGTTTGGTCAAAAGCGACCGATCCTGCTAACGGTATCGTTACTGTTAATAGCGATGGAACATTTACTTATACTCCAAATGCCAATTACAACGGAACCGATAGCTTCACTTATACCATCACAGATGCTGACGGTGATACTTCAACTGCTACAGTAACCATGGATGTTGCTCCGGTGGATGATTTCCCATTGGCCGTTGATGATAGTTTCAATGCAACCGAAGATACTCCATACAACGGCAACCTTGCAGCAAATGATACTCCAAGCGGTGACGGCGGAAATGTTTGGTCAAAAGCGACCGATCCTGCTAACGGTATCGTTACTGTTAATAGCGATGGAACATTTACTTATACTCCAAATGCCAATTACAACGGAACCGATAGCTTCACTTATACCATCACAGATGCTGACGGTGATACTTCAACTGCTACAGTAACCATGGATGTTGCTCCGGTGGATGACGATGTTACCATTATAGTCACTGATGAAAATGGCATTGATGGTGGAGATATCACTGTCTACGAAAAGGCTCTAGCGATGGTCGGTTCTGATTCAGCATTACCAACAGAGACCACAACCGGTACTTTTACAGTGACCGCATCAGATGGATTGGCGAAGATCACTATTGATGGCAATGATGTGACTGTTTCGCAATTGGAAAATCTAAGCACAACTCCCATAGCTCCCATTAGTGTTACAAACGGCGAGCTGACTATCACTGGGTATGATAGTGGCACCGGCATCGTGAGCTATAGCTACACACTGACATCCCCGGATACAACTACTCCTCATGCGAACGATGGAACCAATACGACGACACAAAATATTAGTTTGAGTGCCACAGATATAGATGGAGATGTCGCAACCGGTGTTATCAAAGTAGGAATAGTAGATGATGTTCCAAATGCACCGCTACATCTCATCACGACCAATGTACCACCTGTGGATACTAATTTGTTGATTATTGTTGATCTATCATATAGCATGAGTCTGCCATCCGGAGTTGCTGGATTGACTCGCTTAGAACTGCAACAGATAGCCATTTTGGATATGATCTCGCAATATGATGCATTGGGCGATGTCATGGTGCAAATTGTTACTTTTAGCGGTGAAGCAACAGTCCATGGAACAACTTGGATGACCATAGATGAGGCAAAAGCAATTGTGCTTGGTTTGGTCGTAGATAATATGACTGATTATGATGCTGCTCTAGCAGGAGCAATAGATGGTTTTGATAATCCAGGGAAAATCCCTGATGCACAAAATATATCATATTTCTTTTCTGACGGTACGCCTACTGAAGGCGATGAGAGCACAGGAATCGTTGGTGATGAAGTGACAGCATGGACTGATTTCTTAACTGCCAATCATATCAAATCGTATGCTATTGGGCTTGGTACGGGGGTTGAAGATACAGATCTTAATCCTATCGCTTATGATGGCATCAATAATACCGAGATGGATGCTATGATAGTGACTGATCTCTCCGCACTAATGTCTACTATTTCGGCTACTATAACACCACCGCCTTATATCAGCGATCTATCTGGCAACACATCTGACATACATAATTTTGGTGCCGATGGAGGATATATCTCAAATATTACTTTTGATGGCATTTCTTATGCCTATGATGGAGTCGGGGCTTTGACTACAACCGGTTCTGGCTACACTTTTGATGCAATAACGCATGTACTGACTCAAACTACTGCCAGCGGTTCAACTATAGAACTTGACATGGATGATGGTACATATTATTATACTACTCCAGCTATTGTAGTAGTGGCATATGATGATCATTTTGACTATTCTATTACCGACTTTGATGGAGATATCAGTACTAATACGGTCGATATCCATGTGAATTCGACTTTGCCGCCAGCAGACTTAATAATAAATGGAACATCAGGTGCCGATATGTTAGCTGGCGAGAAAGGTAACGACATTATTAATGGTCTTGGCGGCAATGATGTGTTGTATGGTGATGGAGGCAATGATATCATCACGGGCG
Organism: Bacteroidales bacterium; assembly: GCA_023229135.1. Lineage (GTDB taxonomy): Bacteria > Bacteroidota > Bacteroidia > Bacteroidales > F082 > UBA5536. The sequence continues at coordinate 734 of JALNZT010000079.1, read as the reverse complement.
GAGACGGTGATGATAATTTATTAGGCTCAGACGGTGACGACATATTGAGCGGTGATGCAGGAGATGATTATCTCTACGGTGATATCGGTGATGATATATTGATCAGTGATCTGCGTACTATTGACGTAGCAGTTGCCGGAGATACAAATCTTGGCAGCGTAGATGGCGGCGCCGGTTTTGACACATTTAGAATGAGCGGGGATGGCACTGTTATTAATTTTGATGTGTGGAGCGGTACTGATAGTGTTTTGAAAAATATCGAAGTAATTGATCTCGGCGCAGGCGGCACAAGTGACAACCATGACTTGACCAACATCACATATAGTGATGTTGTCAATATGACCGATAGTGATAATGATCTTTATATTTTGGGAGACACTGAAGACAATGTCACTTTTTCTGGTGCGGGCTGGAGCCAAAGTGCAGGCACGGTTACCGAAATAGTTAACGGTGCAAGCCATACTTTTTATACTTGGACAAACAGTAGTGATCCTACAGTTATGGTCAAAGTAGAATCAGTTATATAATGTATAAATTTTTACGTTTATTTATTAAAGATATGAATAGTTTGAATCCAAAATGTTATAAGTGTTTATTTGAAAAGTAGTTATGGAGCGGGCGAAGGGATTCGAACCCTCGACCCTAACCTTGGCAAGGTTATGCTCTACCCCTGAGCTACGCCCGCGTCCTGTGAAGTATAAAAAAGCAATTAATGGTACCTTGGGTCGGACTCG
>JALNZT010000042.1 GCA_023229135.1 Bacteroidales bacterium | reverse complement strand
GTTTCACAGATTCCGGTTTCTATATCACACAAAAGCGGATTATTTTTTGATGTTTCTTTATTCATGTTATTTGTGTTTGATTGTCCTTGACTAGCTGTAACGCCTAACAAGGAAATTAATAATGTTAAGAGGTTGATTTTAATTGACATAATGCTACTGTGTTAACTTCTAATAAGTTAGTTATTTTTTTGCTCTTGTCATCCCTGCATTTTTTAACTTATAAAACTTGATTTTTTAAGACAATGCAAATATACTACGATTAAAGTGTATATTTGACACGGATTTCCTTATGGGAAGTAGTTTCCTATAGGATACTACCTTGAGTTACGAGAGGTTTTTTGAAGTATTTTAATGTAAATTGAACGCAATGAAAAAGAAAGCAGTAGTAAACAATACGCCCGTTTGTCAAGTCAGGATGCAAGCCATCAGTGATACCATGAGTGTTTTATCCGGCAAATGGAAGTTTCACATATTGGGAACGCTGATAGAAGGCAATAAGTTGGGATTTATGGATTTGTTGCGTGAAGTGAACGGAATCGGGACTAAAATGCTCTCCAAAGAACTTCAGGATTTGGAAATGAATCACTTGATAAACCGAAATGTTATGAATACAAAGCCGATAACTGTTGAATATTCGCTTACTGAATACGGTAAAACGCTTGCACCGCTTATTGATGAGCTGGCAAAGTGGGGCGTTCAATATCGACAATCAATTTATGGTTTGGAGCGTGATTGATGCAGTAAAGCTAAGGTTTTTAATACATGCATATCCTACAGCGTTATTCATTTTTAAATGCTGTTTTGTGCGAGAAAAAAAATCCTTTACGATTGTTAAACGAGCTATTATTTTGATTCCGGTGTCGGTATGGAATTTATAATCCCATTACCAACGGAAAATGGATTTGCAATTTGAGCCGGAGCAAAAGCCAGACAGAGAAGTGCTTTCCAATCCCAAAGCAAAGAAAACCAACTAGGTAGTTCGCCTTTGGAAAACGCTAAACTAAACAAGAAAACCCTTTACTAAGTACATACCAATGGGGGATGAAGCCTACGTGGCGTGCCTCGGCTGACAGGTTCAACATGTATACTTGGCTTGCCGAAGTATGGAGGCCGCCAAAAAAAATAGATTTTTTACAATAGATTTACTACGATGTAAAAAAAGTTTTTTTGTTAAAAGCTTTTTGACGACCCACTTAGCATCCTGTTTATTATGTACTGGTTTTTCTATTTCACTTCCTATTCTTTCAATTATTTTCGTCCAATACTCCTTCATTTCTGCACGCTGTTCCGAGTTCAATAATTTCTCTTGGTGAATTCCAATAATTGATTTTTCTTGATTTTCAGTTACACGAATTTGAATAGTTGACATATTTTCCCAATGTTTCGGTTTCCAATTCAGTCGAATGTGGGAATTTGCTTTAAAAACAAGGACAAGACCTGTTATGCCATTTTCAGTTTCGTATTCCTTTTTAATTTCAAGTTCATTTTTTAATTTACCTAACCAAATTTTCAGTCCTTTCTCGGAAAACAGGAAATCCCAAGCCTTTTGGCGTTGAACAGAAAAAGTTTTTCTAATTCCAAATTGAAATCCTACGTCTTGGGTTTTTCCGACTTGATTTTTCATTTTATTGGTTTAAATGCTATTGCGTCAATTTCAATTAAAAATTCTGGATTTATTAGTCCTGCAACATACAAAACTGTAATAATTGGTGGATTTGCGCTTTGTCCTAAAAATTTCTGCGAAACTTGAAATGCTCCATACGCATCTTGCCCTTGGGCAATGTGAATATTCAATTTCACTAAATTCTCAAAATTTACTCCACAAAAATTAAGAGCAATTTCAAGATTTTTCATTACTTGTTCGGTTTGCTTTAAAATATCATTTTTTCCTACAAATTCTCTGTTTCCGGTAACTGCATTCTGTCCACCGATATAAATTGTCTTACCCTTTCCTTCAGTCGTTATGATTTGAGAAAATGCAGGGTTTTTAATTAGTCCGTCTGGATTTATGTGTTCCATTTTATTCTCCATTATTCGTTTTTTTAGCAGGTAACGGTTGGTGTATGAAGCGTTGGGCATTTCGAAGCACTTTCCTGTCAAGCCGCTACATATTTTATTAATTGTAACAACCTTAATATCAACACAAACCGCCCAATGATTTATACACTTTGTTGTGTGCCCGTGCTTTAGTTTCTCAGTCTGTCCGTGTGTTGGGACAGCCATACGCTGCCGGCAAGTTTTGGTCTGAGGGATGGCTTGCGCGACTTGCTCCCGATAAAAATCGGAATGTATGGTTGTGAAGCGTGGGTTTTATGTTCCATTTATTTCCAATAATTGATACTTTACATTTGCTATCAATTGCGATGCAATTTAATGGGTGGTTTCATTAATGCGTTTTATAATTGAACTACGGCTTTCAGAAACCAAAATCCGGTTGCGAATAGGATTATCTTTTTCTTTGAGTTTGTAGTATGCTTTTTGAATGACATCGCGTTTCTCCTCAAAGCTTTCCAATTGGCTGATGTCTTCAAAATCAACAAACTTTAGCACATCTATTTCGTTGTCTTTAGTATGTTTCTCGAAATAGAGCTCGTAAACCATAAAATCAATTATTTCTTCAAAAACACTGGAAAGCAATTCATTTGAAATATTTTCCATTATATTTTGAGGTGATTTTTTTATAAATAGTATGTAGTCAACTAAGCAATCAAACTTCTTTTCATTTGCTTCATTGGGATAGTGCACCAAAAAAGGTTCTAATGCCTGTACGCTTATAATCTGGTCACCGGTACCTGTTTGAGGAGAAGTTTTAAATAGTTGATATAAGCCGGCCTTAGAATTTAGAACAGCTGTTAGGTATTTAATCTTTTCTCCTGTGGCTATGCAGGTACTATCCAAACAGTAAATTTCTTCGTCGGAATAGGCAAAACGCATAATTGAACCTATTCGTTTCCAGATTACTTTTTCTTTTTTAAATTCAAATAAATATGCACAGTTTCTCAAATTATATGGTGTAATACCCTGGTCTTGTCTTTTATTTACCTTTTCCCATAATTTGGGAGCGTTTAAATGCTTTTTAATTGCAGGATACTTTTCAATATCAATTGGAAGAATGTCTAATTCTTTAACTCCATTATGAGTATTAATAATATAATCATCTTTCCACTCCACATGATATCTTTGAATTTCGCGCCCTTTTAGTATAGGTCTTATTATTGAATCAGATGACTTATCCTCGGCAACAAGTTCATCACGTTTTGCCTGGTCAATTATAAACGCTTCATTAAAACCAGTTTTTATCCCAAAGTTGATTTTAATATCCCAATCCTTTAATGGCTTCCCAAACTTTTCAAATGCTTTATTAATCAACAATTCCTCCTCGTTTAATACAATCCATGCATTCTCGTTCACGTCTTTGAGCGGAATAAAGTCCTCTTTTTCTAAGGAAGAAATTTCAAACCGATTCTTTATTTCTATTCCTTCTACATTATTGTTGAACGAATCGTTTTTTCCAATAAAAATATTTGTATCAACCGTTGCGCTATGAAAAATACCTGGACCAAGAATTAATATTTTCAGCGGATTAATTTTAGTAAAATAGTTTCTTAATGCCTTTCCATAACCTCCACGCATCCATTTGTTTGAAGTAATAAAAGTTAGATTCCCATGGGGTTTTAGTAGCTTAAAACCTTTTTCATAAAAAAGACAATAAATATCTCCAGTACGTGTAAATGTTTCAAAACCTTCTTTTTGTAAAATATCAGCTTCTTCTCCCATTTTTTGCAATTGGATATATGGCGGATTACCAATCATAACATCAAAACCACCCCCAGAGCCTGTCGAAGGTTCAAACACATCCATAAAAAACAGGTGCCAAAGGAAATAGGGGCGTTCATCGGTTTTTTCAAAATCGAGTAATTTCTTTCGAGCTTCGCCCTTTTGTGTCAATAGTTTTTTGCGGTTTTCAATTTCCTTTTCTGTTTTAACAGTATTTTGTAAAAGGTCTTTTTTGCGTTTTAAGGTTGATTCCAATCCGGCTATTTCAATCAACAACTGATTTTCATATCCTTCCAGCGACTTATCGATATGCTCTGTAACTATTTTATCAATTTGCTTTCGTATGTTGGCTTTATCATTCTTATCTTCAACCTTAAAATAGTCAGAAATCAATTGTTTAATATCTACCCTGTTTTTGTCAGAAAAGCCATAAACAGAATCGGGTTCACGAAATAAATCCGGCTCAATTATCCTAACTTTAGGTTCATCAAATAAAGCTGCCTTGCTTAAATCAATGCCTTCATAACTTTCCAACAAACTGTTGCCCTGCATAATTTTGTAGTCGAGGTTGGGCAATGGCTGAGGTTTGGATTCATCTACTACCAAAGCCAGCCAAAAACGAAGCTGAGCAATATCAACAGCACCTTTTTCAAGGTCAACACCATAAATGGAATTTTGAATGATGTCCTTTTTTACCTGTGCCGGATTAAATTCCTTGTTAGTTCTGAGATAGGGATAAATAAATTTTTTGGCTTCAAAGATTTCCTGCAACATGCCAATTGGGAAAGCACCGGAACCAATAGCCGGGTCACAAACTTTAATTGCATTCAGCTTATCATTCAGTTCAACGGCATTGTCCCTTTCGGCAAAAAAGCCGGAAACGGCATGATTACGCACAAAGTTTGCTACTGCGTCTGCATTCTTAAAATGATTTTTTAAATATTCGATAAGGCTTTCTTTGCACATGTACTGCACCACCTCTTTAGGCGTATAGAAAGCCCCTTTTTCGCGGTTTTCTTCCAGCAGGTTTTCAAAAATATGCCCAAGCATTTCCGGGTCAATCCCAACTTCATGGTCATCGGGGCTGTTTTCGTCGATGGTGAAATTGTATTGCTCGAAGAAGTCCAATAAGTCAAAAAAGAACTTTTCGGGGAAATCAATATTTTTTGTTTCTTCGGGTTTATCCGCATCAAAAAGTCCACCGTTTAAATAGGGAACACGCGAACCATTTAGTTTTCCCTTCAGTCCTTTAATTTCAAGCAAATCATTATCACGGATGGTATTTAAAGTATTAAAAAAAAGCTTTGTCAGACACTTGCTATGGAACTTTTGTTTATCCTGAAATTCGCTATACAGGTTTTGCATAAACTTTTTGTCTCCATCTATCCATTCTTTTGAATTGGCCGTGCACCCCATCCAAGCTTTCTTTTGCAGGAAGTGAAGAAACACAATCCGTCCAAGCAATTTTTTCACAAAATCACGAATCGGTTTTTCTCTTTTTTCTTCAGCTTTGGATGTGTCAGTATCCAGCAAAATATTTCTGAACCCATTTTCAGGGTTGGCAAGGTATCGCCAGAACTTTTCGTAATGTTCTTTATAGGTTTTAAAGAAATCGTTTTTAAGTGGCTCAACAGCAAAGGCATCAATAACTTCCTTAATTCCAATTTCCTGATTTTCCTTTTTCTTGGCAAGGACTAACAAACGTTTTGCGGCAGTGGTGCAGGCTTCGTTATCGCCTAACAGATAAGTGTAGCGTTTGGGTTTGGTTTCGCCTTTTATAAACGCTCCGGTTTCGAGGTCAATTTCCGACCATTTTGCAATAAATGAAAAACGGTAATCTACCTGATTTTTAGAATAGAAAAAAACCAAAGCCCCATGCGTAATATTCTGGTCGATATGTTTGATTGCAATTTCACGAAGTCCCTGCCTGTTCCGGTCAATATATATGGAATCGTCCACTTCTACTTCAAAAATCGCCAATGATTTACCATCATCCAGTTTTACAAGCCCGGTTTGCTTACCCGATTTTACTTTGCTTTGTTCTTCAAAAGGATTTGAAGGATTTGTAAAATACTGGACTTTATTGAACAGCAAGGAAAATATAGGTTTCCAGTTTTTCTCAAAATTGAAATCCTCACGCAATATATTTTTTAAGTCTTTTTCTTTCATGTTAAAAGCTATCAAACTATTTTGTTGGGCTTAACAAAATGGTATTATTATTTCAATTTCGAGATATCCGTTTTACTTCTTAATAAAGACTTCATTTGTGTAATTGCCATTTGGTTTAGCTGGTTTAATCTTTCCGGCTGACTTGCTTCCTGGTGTATGAGCATCGCATTGATGCTTTCCAGATTGGTTAGAACTACCAACTGCTCAATAGAGGCAAAATCCCTGATGTTGCCTTTTTTGTCGGGATTTTCAGTGCGCCACTGTTTCGCGGTTTTACCAAAAAGGGCCATATTCAATACATCTGCTTCGTTGGCATAAATAAAAGAAACCTGTTTTTTGCTTAATTCTGCAGGAATAAGATTTTCCTTAATGGCATCGGTATGAATGTGGTAGTTAACTTTGGCAAGGGTGCGTTGAAGATTCCACTCAAGCTGCAGTCGATTATTTTCTTCTTCTTTAAGTCGTTGGAATTCTTTGATCAAATAAATCTGAAATTCGGGGCTTAGCCACATTGCAAAATGAAACGCAATATCTTTATGAGCATAAGTTCCTCCATATCTGCCGGCCTTAACTATCATTCCAATAGCATTTGTTCTTTGAGTCCATTGTCCAACAGACATGATAAACCTATTTACGCCAGATTCTTTTTCAATTACCCCGAATTCGGGGTAATTGAAATCAGGGTTGTTAATTTTTTCCCATGTCCCCAAATATTCCAATGTATTCTTATTTGTAATCCATTTTCCTATAAGCCCACTTCCTTCCTTAAATCCGGATGTCATATCTGTAAGGCTAATAAAATCAGTATCATTTTGAGCAAATACTGTTATTGCCGAACCTTTGACATGTATTTTCTTGTTTTTCGCCATAATTTTATTTGCTAAAACTTTCACTAATAATAATTTCGGGATTGAATGATTTTGGAATTACAACAACCTTCTTATCTATAATTTCTTCTTCCTCTTGTTTAATCGGATAGCTTTTAAGAATTGCAATGATGCGTTCTAAAATGATTACAGGTTTTAACGGGCTTTTCTTTACCGCCTTTTGTAATTTATTGATATCCCTTTGCAGGTTTTGAAATTTCCCTTTTCGGATAGCCTCTTTAGCCAAAATAATTAAATCTCTTTCCGCTTCATTTGTAAATGGTAAATTCAACATGGCATCAAGGTATGAGATGGCGCGCTTTTCATTTGGCCCTTGCGTAACATCCACCTTTTTATCGCGTGCTTTTTCCTCTTCAATTTTCTCAGAAAATACTTGCAGTCCAATTTGAACTTGCTGATGGTGTGATTTATGAAGGTCGATTCCTTTTTCGTTTTGTAAAGCTTCAAACCGCCTAACCGTTTCTAAAAACGTTAGTTCCTCATAGTCGGCATCCTTTTTCACAAAAATGAAAGCATCTCTTTTATTGTCGCGGATAAAACAAATTGTTCCGTTATCAAGTTCTTCATTTTTTCTACCAACCCTTGCCCGTAAAGGCATGTTTTTGATTTCCTTAAATAAAACCGGATTCTTTTCACGTATATCCCGAATCATCATTAAATAAGCCAACTTTTCATCTTTATCTTCCTCCATTTGCTTGTCGAACAAACCAAATGTTTCAAATTCTTCATCCGGCGAATAAATTTGGCTGTCTTCACCTAATGCCGCATGAAAGGCTTGTAACTTCATAATAGCTTTTTTTTCCAGTTCAATATCGCTATTAACTTTGGAAGTCGGGTAAAAATTATATACATGAACTTCGTTGGCAGTTGATCCAATTCTATTTACCCGTCCAATTCGTTGCATTAATCGGGTAGAGTTCCATGGCGTATCATAATTAACAATAACATTGGAACGATGCAGGTTCACACCCTCAGCAAGAACTTCTGTCGAAATAACGATATCGTAATCATCCCTTTGTTCGTTTTTTAAGAAATTCGCATCAAAATTACTCCGCACCAAAGGCATTTTATCTTTTCTTGTTTTACTATCAATTGTTAATATGCGATAATCTACATGCTTTGGCAATTCTCTGAACAAATAATGCGTGGTTTCCTTACTTTCTGAAAAGACTACCAGTTTAGATTTCGGATTTATTTTTTTACTTAAAAGTACTTCTTTTAAATATTTAATAAACACCTCAAGTTTAGGATCATCTGTTACTGACTGCCACTTATCATTTAATTTTATTAGTAGTTCATAATCGTTTTTTAAGCCAGGTAAAAAAGGATGCTCAAAATCATCTGGTTCGCAAATCTCTATAGTCGGGTCTTCAAGTGTCATTTCAATAAGCAAAGTTTCCAATTCATCTTCTTTACCTTCATTAATCATTTCAGACACAGGAAAATTGGGAGCAATATATATCTTACCATTTTCAAACATGGTAACCATTGCTTTGGTTGCCATCATAAACCGTTCGATAGACATTTTGAATGCATAAAAACTACTATCAATTCTTTTCACCAGCAGCGTTTTCATGATTTTTGCCAACTGGCTCGAAATCATGTCCGCTTGTTTGTATTTGTTTTTTAGATGCGGTTTTAGAAACCCTATCGCTCTGTATCGGTTGTATGTTAACCCCTCGGTAGGATGACTCAAAACACGTATTGTATAATCATACAACTCATCCAAAAACGGGTCTAATTTGTAAAAAATCTTTTTAGGCTCTTTTACTTTTGGAAACACAACGCCCTGTTTAGCCAGATCATCAGCGTATTGTTTATGTTCCATTAAATCTGTTCTTGTTCGTCGAACAATTAATGGCTCAACTACTTTCGTTCTTATTCTTTCATAAATTAGTTTTACACCAGCTTGAACAAGTTTTATATTAGATTCCTTTTTCAGTTTTTTATAAGCATCTATTTGAACCCTAAAGAAATTTTGAAGATTTGATACTTCAAGACTCGAGCTTTTACTGTCTTGAAAGAGGTACACCAAATTCGCAATATCTTCTGGTCGGTTGTTCAATGGGGTTGCAGAAACCAACATTACTTTTTTTGGAGCATTTGTTCCGTCAGCTAAGGTCCTTTGCGTTGGCGTTTTGCAGATTTTTTGAAGCTCGTTATACATTGCAGCCGTATCGGTTCTGAATTTATGCGCTTCATCCACAATGATTAAATCATATTTTTTAGGGTCTCGTACTTTGTGTAAACTTCCATTAGTTATGATTTTTACATTGTCAAGTCTAAATTTATCGGTTGTCTCAACCCAATTTTCTTTTAAAGCCGGTGGCACAATTATTAGTGTCCGTGAACGATAAGAGGGGAAACCATTGTAATAGAAATACTTCTTTGCAATAATTGTTGCGACAATTGTTTTTCCAAGTCCAACTACATCTGCTAAAAAGAACCCATTATGTTTAGTCATTTTAGCAAATCCATCATTTACGGCATCCACCTGATAGGATAATCTTTTGAAACCTTTAGGTAGATCAGTAATGGAATTTGGGTCAAACTCAATACTTTTTCCAAAATATTCAATTAAGAATTTTAAGTAAACCTGATACGGTGTATAAGTGTCATTTAAGTATGTTTCTTTCTGTAGTTTTTCGATGTGTTCTTCACTAATCGGAATTGAATCTTCCCATAATTCATTGAACGTTTGCGTAGCAAATTCAATATCTGAATTATCTCTTAATTCTGCGTTGAATTCAAAATTTTTCGATAATCCGGCATCAGTTAAATTACTCGAACCAGTAATAACGGAACCATAGCCATGGTCATGTTTCTCCTTTTCCCTGAAAATGTATATTTTGGCGTGAATATTTTGTTTTGGATGAACGCGAATTTTTACTTTTCCAGTTACTATATCTGAAATCAGTTGTAACATTCCAGCTTCAACTTCCTTGTCATATTCTGCTGCCTGAATATTTTTTTTGATTTCATTAAAGAATTCATTTTGTGCTCTTTCAGCGTTTGGGTCAAAGATTAGCCCTTGTTGATTTGCTTCATGTATCAGATGGTCAATATTGATTCCAACAAGTATTCTTATTTCTTCTGCTTTTTCAACAAATTCCCTTATCCTGAAATAACCTGAAGCCCTGAAATAACCGACCAATGCATCTAAAAAATGAATGTTTCGATGTTTAAAAATTCCTTCAATTTTATTGATGAGGGTATTTTCTTCTTTATTTGTAAAAAATTTACTACTCATAAGCTTCAAGTAATTCAGTTAATCTTTATTTACGGTGTTTTAAGCTGCCAGATTTTCCTGAATTTGAGATTTTATGAAATAAATTTCAGCTTTTCTTTCAGGATATTCCAAAGTGTTTGCAGGGACTGACAACATTTCTTTGATCGCTTCCCTTTCATTTCTCTCAATTTGACTAAGAAATGAGGTGACGATTTCGAGTAAAGCTGCAACTTTTCTCAATGCTGGTTTGCGTAGTTCTCTGTTTATCCAAATATCTTCTCCAAATGTTTCAGTCATGTTAATTTTGCTTTGACAAATCTGTCAAAAATAATCAATTAATTGCAAGCTGACTTAAAGTTCTTTGGAAAAAATTGCACGCGTTGGCACGCTTTTGTTTGCGCTTCGGCTCGTGCGGTTTGCCAATGTGTGCAATGCGGGTTGGCAATTATTAATTTTTGTCATATTTCAACTATCGGCACGGGTCTTTTTTAGCATGAAACACAACAAGAATATATACGAAACTCTTCGCATACCTCCATCACAATACCTATCACTACCAATACCAAATAATTTTAACCGCTTTTTCATTGGCTTATGCTGTTTTATAACCGACTTCAAATATAGAAATATTTTTAATGGACTTTTTACAAAATCTCACCACCCCATAATAAGATAAAAAACCTGAATATTTTATTAAAATATTGAATTACAATAATATAAATGTTAATAACTAATATGATTGATAGTAACTAATTTAAAAATATTTTAGAATAAATACCCAAACTATCTTGTGAGGCAGTGCATGATTAACTTGCAACAAAAAAAAGCCGCACAGTCAAAGGACAACTGCCATGCAAGTCAGGGCGCGACTATCTTGCGATAAAAAAAAGTCGCGCCTTGACCCTCTAGCCTAAGCCGCACCTCCATAAAATCCGACAAATCCGCGTTATTCACTTTATTCCCGAGAACGAAGTGATTCGGGATGGACCAAAAAACTAATCCAACCCAGCTTCATTCTCCCTCACGCAACCATCCTAAAGACAACATTCCTTTTTCTCGAATAAGTTTTATCATTTCCTTAAAATTTCAACCTCCATCGCTAACGAACGAACCTTAATGCTTAATGATCGAATCTCCTCCAATAATAAAACAAGCTTCGATTATAAAATTTAATATTTCTTACACCATTACTGTCCAGCTTTTCCTAAAACCTACACCAAAAAAAAGGACCTCCTTTCGGAAGTCCTTTTTCAAGAATTATGCAGTGATGTCGGTTTATCTGATAATCACCTTTAGGGCTTGTTTCAGGCCATTTTCGCTTGTTAAGTGCAGAATATAAACGCCTGAACTCAAATGATGTGTAAGCCTTTGTGTACCGATTCCGTTGAGTTCGCTTTGCATCATGGGCTGTCCCATCAGGTTGTAAACCGCCAAGCTAACTTTTTCCTTGCCGGTCTTCTCAATCACAAACTCACGCTGTGTGGCATACGCCTTCATCAAGTCAGCAAAACCTTCGTTCAGGCCAATTTCAATCAGGTCGATAACCAGAATTTCATCCAGTCCGCCAACAGGATTCACGGTATTTGTTGTTCCCCAAACGCCATCGGCAGCCTGGTAGGTTTTAAGTACTGTACCATCAACCAAGTCACGGATTTCAATCAGCTGGATACCATTCTCGTTCATATTCGGGATGATTGTTCCCCAATGACCGTCGTTGCCGGCTACTTCGTCTTTGTAGAAAGCAGCATATTGCGACACATTGGCAAAGTCAACGCCAATCGTCTCGATGCTGGTAGCAGCAATCGGCTGACCGTCGCGGCTGTTGTCATACAACAAAGCAAAGCTTTTTGGCGTATCGCCCGAAATCGCTCTGATGGCGGTTCCTTGTGTGGCGTCATTTTCTGTTCCGAAGTTAATAACTGTCGCGCTATTGCTTGTTGTCAGATAAGTTGCAGCAGTTGTTCCTTCGTTTCCGTCGTTGAGGCGCACACGCATAAACACTTCGTTGCCGGGTGTAAAGCGTGCGTTTCCGGTAGCTTCGGTGATAAACCATCCCGAATAACTTCCGCTGGCATCCGTTTCAAAAGTACCATAACCGCCATCAGTTGTGAAACTGGCGCTGGTGCTACGGAAGAAATCTCCAGAAAGGTTTACAAAAATGATATTACCGGCGCCATTGGTGGTGGCATCGTCGCCGGCAACCACTGCTTGGTTAATATAACGATAAGTAGAATTAGGCATCAAATTGCTGATAGTTAGCCAGTAAGCATAAGGCAAACGGTTGTTATTGCCGCCGTCTTGTCCCTGAATATATTGTGGAACAATCTCGGCAGTGATGGCAGGCACAACTTCACCGGTAACTTCGCCATTCAGCGTAACCAATGCTTCAGGAGCATCACCCCCAGTATGCGAAATGTGTACGCCAGCGTAAAGTCCAACTTCCAAACCTGCTTTGAGGCGGGCATAAACTGTAACGGGTTGTCCGGTAATCACGCCATCAGCGAAGGCTAAAGTCAGGCTTTCGCCGAAGCCGCTGTCATCACTGGAAATTTCGTAGTTAGCCGGAGCTGCTACCGAAATATTGCCTGTTCCAACAAGATTTTGTGCCGAAACCGTATAGGATTGAGAATCAGATGGGCCTTCGCCAACGAAATAGCTAAAGCCATTGAGCGTAGCTGGGCTGGCCGTGATCATCGGATCAGTTGTGTTCACTTCCTGGAAGTCATCCAGGCTGCGGGCAATCACTTGAAAATCGTTGTTAAACTGTAGAATAACGGCTGTAATATTCTGTAATTCTACTGGAATATCGGTGCCAATATAGTCAACATCAGCATAATGTGTGCGGAAAACTCCAGTGCCGCTTGGATCAGTGATGTCGTAGTTGGTGGTGGCAGCAAACTGTCCGTCAGCAACAAAATCAACCATATTTACCGTTACAAGTTTTGCCTGGTAGGTTCCATCCAAATCTGTGAGATTAACCACGGCTGGAACAACAGTGTTTCCGGTGCTTGTAGCAACACCCGGATCGCTGTTTGGAACAAACTGAATCATGCCTGCATAAGCGGTTAAAGTTCCGGTGAGGCCGGTAATGCCGTCATACAAGTTATAAGAAGTTGTGATAATACCGCTTGCGTCATCAATTAGGATAGCAGCTGTTGCATCTTGAACATACTTCGTATTGCGCGTGCTGCTCTGGAATGTAAGCACAGCCTCGCCCGTAAGCTGATAAACAGTGCCATCAGCAAGTCCGGCACGCAACTCAGCAATGGTTGCAACTGGCACGATATCGCCAAAGGTGTAAGCAGCTGATCTTACAGGGCTATCTTCGTAGCCTTCAAGCTCACCATAAGCCCACAAAGTGGTAGCTTCCGAAATGGCTACCGGTGTGGTGTATTCCGTCCAAGGCCCGCTTGCAGATGCGTCGCTATAATATAAGGTGGCACCGGCAGTAGCAGAACTGATGCTTACATCAATCGGATCGAAATAATTGCCGGCAGGAGGGTTGAAGGTCGGTGCTAACACAACAGGTGTGCCTCCTTCGTAGGCTGTCCAGGCTACGTTGTCAATCACAACTTGTCCGCTGCTGTTTTCAACGCTGATGAATTTAATCACTACCTGCCCTGACATATTAACAACAATATCGCCGGAGTTTTTAATGATTTCTGTTTCTCCATCACTGGTAACAGTTCCAACAACTACATCATTTACAAGCACATTCAGGTTTACGCCGGTGCTAAAGGCTTGCATATAATCAAAGTTAATCGTGCCAATACCGCCATTGATTACGCCTGAATATACATTTGCCTGTGGTGTACGATTGCGGCCAAGCATAAGGGCTTTACCCGTAATTTCAAAATCACCACGCGACTGGAAGAAAGTCCAGGTTGAGCCGTCTTGGCCTAAGAAAGTGCCATCAGCATAGCTGTTGCCTTCAAGTGCTAAGTTGGCAAAGGTTTCAAGGCCACCGCCAACAGCAGGATCGCTCACGTTTCCGTTCAGTGTAACAGTTTTGTCAGTTGCGCCATCAGAGCTGGCTGTAATCATTTCGCCATTGTAGGTGCCGGCATCAAGCCCGGCTTTCAGTCGAACGTAAATGCTTGTTTCAGCTACTGTCCCGGCAACGGCCGTAATCTCAATAGGATCAGCAGCAACGAAATTTGCGCCGGTTCCTAATGACATTTCGTAATTTGTTGGGCCACCAAGGCTTAAAACTTCTGTAAGATTCAAGGCACTTACTGTGAAGGATTGTTCAGCCGATGGGCCATTACCAATTTCATAAGTAAAGCCATTCAAGGTAGCAGGACTTACGGCAATATAAGGATCAGTGATATTGGCTTCTTCAAAGTCGGCCAGCATGCGCGGAATGAATTGCAGGGTAGAACTGAACTGCAAGACAACGCCAGTGATGTTTTGCGTTGTTTCTGGAATTGGCTCACCGATATAATCCAAATCGCTGTATTGTGTGCGCAGAACTCCCGATCCGGTTGGGTCGGTGATGGGGTAGTTTGTGCCGCTGGCAAAAATTCCACCATTTGTAAAGTCAACAAAGTTTATGGTAATTAATTTGGCCTGATACGTCGTATTAAGCTGCGACAGGCTTACTGTTTCAGGAGTAAGTGTGTTACCCACAGAGCTTGCGCTACCGGGATCGGATTCCGGAATAAACTGTATCATATTGCTGTAAACAGACAGCGTTCCGGTGAGGCCGCTGATACCGTCATACAGGTTGTAATCGCTGGTAATAACGCCGGGTGCATCGTCAATCAAGATAGCGCCGGTAGCATCCTGAATAAATTTCTGGTTGCGGGTGCTGCTCTGGAAAGTAAGGATAGCTTCTGAATTCAGCTGATATACTGTACCGTCGGTGGCGCCGTTGCGCAATTCAGCAATGGAGTTTACAATAACCAAGTCCGAGAAGGTATAAGCAGCGCTTACAACAGGGCTGTTTTCAAAACCATCTGCGGAGGCATAAGCCCAAATGGTAGTAGCTTCGCTCACGGCGATAGCAGCGGAATAAGCTGTCCAGGGACCGTTTTGTGAAGTGGTGCTGTAGAAAATTGTAGCATTTCCGGTAGCGGAAGTAAGGCTCACATTGATAGGATCAGCATAGCTGCCTGCCGGTGGGTCAAATACAGGAGCAGCGGCAGTAGGCGAACCACCTTCGTAGGCTGTCCAGGAAATATTGTCGATAACAACTTGTCCGTCGCTGTTATTTACGCTGATAAATTTGATCGTTACAGTTCCGTTGATATTGGCGTTAATTGTTCCCGAATTTTTGATTACATCTTTTTCATCATCAGAAGTAACATTGCCTACAACAACATCATTTACAAGCACATTCAGGTTTACATCTGAACTAAAAGCCTGCATATAGTCGAAATTCAGTGTGCCAACGCCACCATAAATAGTTCCTGAGAACACATTGGCTTGCGGTGTGCGATTACGGCCCAGCATAAGGGCTTTTCCAGTGATTTCAACATCGCCGCGCGACTGAACGAATGTCCAGGTTGAGCCATCTTGTCCTAAGAAAGTGCCATCCGCATAGCTGCTGCCTTCCAGATCAAGATTATCAAAAGTTTCTAAGCCGCCACCAGGCGCTGAACCGTCGTAAACAGAGCCGTTAAGCGTGATGGTAACATTTTCTGCTCCCGCTGCATTAGCCACTACAATACTGCTGTAATCACCTAATGACAATCCGGCTTTTAGTCGCACATAGATCGGAGTTTCCTCAACAATACCACCCGTTTGGTTGACAATGATCGGGCTTGCCGGCACGAAGTTGCTTCCGCCTGTTGCAGAAATTTCAAAGTATTCCGAGTTGGTCGTAAGGGCGATACCAGAAGTGAGGTTGATACCGCTAATCATAAACGACTGTGGATTTGACGGACCGGCATCTATCGGATAACTGATGCCGTTTACAATCATTGGGTCAGCATAAATGGTAGGATCAGTTACCGGAGCGTCTTCAAAATCAGCAAGGCTGCGTGGTATAAACTGGAAAGTACTGTTAAACTGTAAGATAACACCAGTAATATTTTGGGTCACTTCAGGAATGGGTGTGCCAATATAATTCAGGTTGCTGTATTGGGTGCGCACCACACCGCTTCCTGTTGGGTCATTGACCGGGTAGTTTGTACTCTGGGCAAAGTTCCCGGTAGTATTGAAGTCAACGGTATTAACTTTCACCAAACGAGCCTGATAGCTTGCGTCTAAAGTGCTGAAAGTAACCTCGACAGGAGTAATGGAGTTTCCGCTGCTGCTGGCTGCTCCAGGATCTTCAACAGGAATAAACTGCACCATATTATTATATACAGAAATCGTTCCGGTGAGGCCGGTAATGCCGTCGCCAATCTCATAGGCTGTGGTGATTTTTCCGGCTGCATCATCTATCAAAATACCGGCTGTGGCATCCTGAATAAATTTTTGGTTACGGCTGGAACCAGCGAAGCTCATAATTGCTTCTCCTGTAAGCTGATATACTGTTCCGTCAGTAGCTCCCTGGCGTAAAGCAGCGATATTAGCCACTTGTGTGATGCTGGTAACCTCGCCGCTAACGGGGAGTTCAATAAGACCAATATTGGTATCTTCGTGTGCAATAGCTTCGTTTTTATTGCCTGCTGTAAGACCGGCTTTCATACGCACATACATGGTGCGGGGTTGTGCAATCAATTCGCCGTCAGCATACTGTAAAATCAATGAATTGAACCAGAACTGGTTGTCAACAGATATTTCGTAGCTGGCGGGAGCAGTAACGTCAACGCTTCCGCTTCCAACGAAGTTGAAACCGCTAATGTCATAGCTTTGAACAGCTGACGGGCCTTCGCCAAGCGCATATTCAAATCCACTGAGAGAGCTAGGATTTAGCACGAGCGTAGGATCAATTGTAACAACGGTATAGCTTTTCTCTGGACTAATTTTGGTGGCCCCTAGATCGTCTTCGGCAGTGATGGCGTAATAAACTGAAACGCCACCAGCCTGAGCCGGAATAGCTGTTGCAGTGGTATAAGTATTGCCTGTTCCAAGATTCATGGCAATCGTATTGGTAAGACTTCCACTGGCTAAACCCCAGTTTAGTTCAACGCTGGAAACCGTTCCGTCGCCGTCAGTAACATCAGCCGAAACACTGACAGTTTGCGTAGGTAATACGTCGGTGGCAGGTGTTTGGATGATATTGGCAATGGTAGGAGGGAGGTTGGAAGAGCCGCAAGTATTTTCATGGCTTCCCAAATTAGTCCAGTCATCCTTTTCCAAAACAATCCATTGTGAGTTGTCGGTATCAGTTCCGGCAGATAAAGCCCAGTTTGTAGTGGGATCGCAAACATCCGCTTTTCTAACAAGTGTATGATCTTTGGTAGCATTTGTAATTCCAGCAACGTCCCATCCAGTTCCAGGATCAGGACCATCTTCACCAACAGCATCGATTAAGGTAAAAGTGCCACCCATATCTTTTGCAATTCCAATGGCATCGTCACCGTTAAAGTTGATGCTACCAGTGGTTTCATTAGCTAAATCAAGGATATCAGTGTTCGCAGAGTTATTTGCAACGATATATACACCTCCATCGGGAATGCTGACACCTGTTGCAAAATCAAATGTGTTTTCAGGCCATGATCCACCATTGGCAATAAACCAAAGTTGGTAAGAAGCTAAAGAAACACTAACGCCTGTTCCGTTATAAATCTCGATATATTTATTATTGGATGAGCCCTCGCTGTATTCAGAAATGATCAAATCCGAAACAGCACCGCTTGTAGCTTCTTCGGTGGTAGCAGTAGCTTCAGGAGCGCCATCTGTTTTATAATTTACTTCGGCATCGCTTCCATTGTAGGCAAATATTTTAAAGAAATAGCTGCTGTTGTCAGAAAGTCCGGTGAAAGTATGTGATTGTACCCCCGCAGCAATATTTTTTACTAATCCGCCGTCAACTTCTGCAATTCCATCAATAGGAGCAGTAATATCAGCATAGCTGATGCTGCTACCTTTGATCAGGTAAGCATTTGCGTCGCTGTCTGTCCAGCTCAGGCTAATGGCAGAGCTTGATAAAACTGTCGCATTAAAGGAAGTCACTTGAGCAATTGGTTCTGTAATGGCTGCTGTGGTAACACTTCCGCTAAGCGTTACAAGCTGATCAGCAGCACCCGCAGAACTTGCTGTAATTTCCTCTCCATTGAAATCGCCTACAGCGAGACCTGCTTTGAGGCGCACATAACTCAGTGTAGAAACTATTGAACCACTAGTTTGGTTCAATGTGATCGGGATTGACTGAAAACTAATATCATCTTCAGAAATTTCATAATTAGCCGAAGGCGTGATGATTACGTCAGCTGTCAAATCGTTGCCTTCAACCGTAAAGCTTTGTGAAGCAGAAGGGCCGCTGCCTTCTTCGTAGGTGAAACCGCTAAGTGAAGTGGGAGCAACTGAAATTATAGGCGTGTTAGGAGTTAATGCTTCAAAATCAGCTAAGCTCCTTGGAATAAACTGCATCGTTGCTCCAAACTGCAAAACAATACCCGTAATATCCATTGGTTCTGTTGGGATACTCGTGCCGATATAATCCAAATCGCTGTATTGGGTGCGAATAACTCCGCTTCCCGAAGGATCAGTGATGGGATAGTTTGTACTGGCACTAAAGTTTCCGCCATCAGTAAAAGTTACCTCTGAAACCTTTATCAACCTGGCTTGATAGCTGTCGTTTAAGTTGGCTAATGTTACACTTACAGGTGTTAAAACATTGCCTTGGCTTGTAGGTGTGCCGGGATCCATAACCGGAACAAACTGAATCATATTTTGATAAGCAGCTAAAGTGCCGGTCAATCCAGTGATACCGTCGCCGATAGCGTAAGTGGTAGTAATTACACCGCTGTTGTCATCAATTAAAATAGCTCCGCTTGCATCCTGGATATATTTTGCATTTCTGCTTGAAGTCTGGAAAGTCAACAAGGCTTCACCAGTCAGTTTGTAAATGGTGCCATCCGTTGCTCCAGCCCTCAAAGTAGCAATGTCAGCTACTTCATTGATGGTTTCAAAGGTGTAAGTCGCACTGCCCACATTACTCGGATCAAAACTCGTGGCATAAGCAATTGCTTTAAGCGTTGTGCTTGTGCTTACATTGACTGGCGCTGTATATTCCGTTGAAGTATTGTCGGGTTCATCACCATTTGTGGTGTAGTAAATGGTAGCAGCAGGCGTAGCTGATTCAATAACAACGTCTTGTGCAGTGAAATAAGTGCCTGTTCCTGGTGTGAAAGTGGGCGTGGAGGCTTGTGGTGTTCCACCGCCAGTATATGCAGTCCAGCTAATATCATCAATAATAACCTGTTTTGAGTTTAGGTTCACAATTTTAATGATTACACTACCTGAAATATTGATGTTTTCTACAGAAAATAGGTGCTCATTAAAATCGTCAAAAAGAGTTGATGTTCCTTGTGAAACATCGTTAACAAAGAGTTCAACTTGACGATCTCCGCCTCCGGTAAACCCTTTGTAAAGTTTAACACTGAAATTACCAATACCTCCATCGATTGAACTAGAAGTAATCGAACTGTTATCAGAAACACGACGTAGCATAAGAGCTGGCAAATTTATCCCAGAGCTATTCGCATCACCATTTCCATCTCTTGAAGCTACAAAAGTCCAGCTAATCCCATTGTTGCCAATAAAAGTATCGTCTCCATAACTAGAAGTTGCATTACTATTCGTAAAATCTTCCAGACCCTGCGCAAACAGCGATCCGCCAAAGATCATAAGGAGACTTAAGAGTCCCACTAATCGTAATTTTCGTTTCATAAGTAAAAAAATTTATTAATGATAAAATGTAAGCTATTGATTTCGTTGTAAATAAGTTTGGTTTCAAATAGCAAAATACTACTTGAAAAAGTTGAGCAAGTTAAGGCTTTTCCTGTGATTTTCAAGCTGCAAAATTAAGATTATCTGCTTCATAACTGCTTTAAAGTAATGTTAAATTTTGAGGGCTGTAGGCTAAAAATTGCCGGTTAAGCCCGAAAACCTATCATTACGGATTTTAAGAAAAATAAAACAGAATGGATAAAACCATTTTAGTTAAGCTTATCGGCTTTCCAATTGGGGAAAAAAATTACATTTGTGATACAAAAACTCATATACCATGAAGCAGGTTATTTTAGGTTCCGGTGGAAGTATTGGCAACTTGCTCGCCAAAGAATTGACGCGTTTTAAAGCAGACATCCGCCTTGTTGCACGCGATCCACAGCCCGTGAATGCTACAGACGAAATTGTGAAGGCAGACCTCCTTGATCCCCGGCAGGTGATGGAGGCCGTGAAAGGCTGTTCGGTGGCTTATCTGACAGTAGGTTTGCCTTATAAAGCAAGCGTTTGGGAGCAGCAATGGCCGCAAATAATGACCAACGTAATCGACGCTTGTAAAAAACATAAGTGTAAACTGGTTTTCTTTGATAATGTATATATGTATGATCCTGAGCAAATTAGCCTAATGACCGAAGAGACACCCATCGCACCAACAAGTGTAAAGGGAAAAGTGCGCGCAAAGATCGTTCAAATGTTGATGGATGAGGTAAAAGCAGGCAATCTTCAGGCATTGATAGCCCGCTCCGCTGATTTTTACGGCCCGGGAAAAATGAACAGCGTACTCAACGAAACTGTCCTGAAAAATTTCGCCAAAGGGAAAAAGGCCAACTGGCTGGGCAGAGTGGATGTGCCACACGCCTTTACATATGTTCCTGATGCTGCCAAAGCCACGGCCATGTTGGGAAACACAAAGGATGTTTGGGGGCAGGTGTGGCATTTACCCACAGCTTCTGAACCACTTACCGGCCTCGAGTGGATGGAAAATATCGCTGCCGAAATGGGTGCTAAATGCAAGTATAACGTCTCAGGCAAAGGCTTGCTAAAGATTTTGGGCTGGTTTATGCCGGCCCTAAGTGAACTGCCAGAAATGTTGTATCAATACGATCGCTACTATGTGTTCGATAGCTCGAAATTTGAACGTAGGTTTAACTTTGAGCCAACACCTTATGTGAAAGGCATACGCGAAACTGTTCGGCATTTTTCTTTATAGAATATTTTTTTATTAGCGCACGCAATAGGTTGTCAGGAGATTACGTTGTTTTTCAAAACATCTCCACCTGATGACTAAAACCAAATCACTGCTACTTTGGGTAGCACTTGCAATCGCTTTTACCTTACTTTTTTATCAACAGAAAATTGGCCTCAACCTTTTGATCTTTGAGTTGCTGTTGCTTTTTACTACCCGGAAAATGTATGGCTGCTTTATGCAAAGCAAATATGCCAAAGTGCTGCTGGCATTGGTTTTTAGCAGTCTGCTGGTAGTGATTATTGTCAACTCTGTCCTGGCCATCACGGCCAATATCATCTTCTTACTCTTGCTTGCCGGCTGGCTGGCACAACAGCAAACATCCAACTTTTTGTGGGCAGCAATTAATGTGCTGAAAAATATTTTTGTTGCACCACTGATGGGCGTTTACACCTTATTCAAAACGGCCAATAATCCAAAAAGTAAGGCTGTTAAAGTTTTTCAAATCATTGCTTTTGCTGTAATCATTTTTGTTCTGATAGTACTTTTTTCAGCAGTCTATTCCTCGGCCAGTCCGTGGTTTGGCGAGAAAGTAGAAGTAGTTCTGAATCAGTTTTTTAGTTGGTTAGAAAACATCAATATCCAATGGCTACCTACCTTTGTGCTTGGCGTGATATTATCGGCGGTATTTTTGTTTTCAAAAGCAGACAGCACGCTGATAGAGCTGGACAAGCAATTGGATGAACTAAGCATTCAAAGCACAGAAAAACAGTCGGGTATTTATCGAAATGGGCTGATCGTTCTGGTGCTTTTTCTAAATATTTTGTTGCTGGTAGTCAATTGGTTCGACCTGAAAAACGTATGGCTATTCTTTGAATGGAATGGCGATTTTTTAAAGCAATTCGTGCATGAAGGCACTTATATGCTGCTGTTTTCGGTGGCTTTGGCCGCTATTGTGATGCTGATCATTTATAGCAGCGCGTCGCACAAAATCCAAAATAACAAAATTTTATCCGGCCTCAGCTATTTCTGGATAGCACAAAATGTGTTTCTGATTTTATCGGTAGGTATGCGAAACTATTGGTATATGAGCTATTTCGCGCTGGCTTACAAGCGTATAGCGGTGGTCTTCGTGCTGATTCTATTGCTCGCCGGGCTGGCTTTGTTGTTTTTGAAAATCAAAAATCACAAATCAATTTTCTGGTTGATAAAACAAAACGCCTTAGCGCTTTTCCTGATCTTAGGCATCTCGGCACTTCCCAACTGGGACGGAATTATCGCGCGTTACAACCTGTCACATTACCAAAAATCCTTTGTGCACTTCGATTTTTTGATTCAGCTGACCGGCAAAACCCTGCCAATTTTAGATATAAAAAAAGCTGAACTTGCTGCTATTGAGCAAGCTCAGCAAAAATTATTCTTCTTAGAAGCAGATTTTATGCCAGCCGATGAGTTTCATAAACGCATCCGGAAGCGGAAACAGAAGTTTATCGAACAAGTCCAGAATCGTAGTTTTTTATCCTGGAATTATGCTGATTATCGTGCTGTTAAAAAACTCATAGCTTCACCCGAATCAAAACTTTCTAAGGATTAATGAGCAGTTTCTGACTCATTTTTCCGGATTCGTGCTTAATTTCAAGTACATAAATACCGGCAGAAACGTCTTTTATATCGAGTTTAAACAGCTTATCCACAGCGTTTAATTGACGTTGTAATACGATTTGATTATTCAAATTGCGTAGTTGCAGCTCTATATTTTGAGATGAAATTTCCGGAAGCGCTATCCACACAAACTCATTGGCCGGATTTGGATAACACTTTATTGCTTCTGGCTTTGCCTTAACTTGCACCAGGCCGACCGGCGCATTGAGTCCACCTGAAAAGCAAACGATTTTGCCTTCGCGGCCTCCGGCAACCATTTCGTATGAGTTATCACCCGTAATATCCGGAATAACGGTCAGTGCATCAATGGCTTGACTATAAGGAGCTGAAAACAACTCGGCACCATCGCTTCCGTTATAAAAACCGGCATAATTACTTTGGTAAAGTGTTCCGACAGCTAAATCATTAATTAGATCGCCGGTGATGTCGGGCGTCACGGCTACGTTCCAGACTTTATCAGGCATGGATTGGCTAAAAATTTGGTCGCCGGTTTGGCCGTCATAAACAATCAAAGCACTGCCGCTGTATGCCATGGCAATATCCGTGAAGCCGTCATTATTGATATCGCCAAGAGGCAACAAGCGCAAAATAATGTTGTTGCCAGCAAAACCTTGTGACAACAACTCGCCATTGGCGGCATTTAGCAGATACAGCTGACCGTTGAAACTTCCGGCTATCACATCTTTTATACCGTCGTTATTGATGTCGTCTAATTGTGCCAAGGCCCAAACCGAACTACCGGAAGTGGTGTAACTCCATAAAATATTACCATTGCTGCCATCAATTGCTTTTGCAAAACCCTGTGTTTCTGCTGGATTGGCACAGCCGGCCAAGGCATCAGGAATACCATCGCCATTTATGTCTTCGATAGCAATCACCGCAAAACCTGCCCCGCCCAGAAAAGCTTCCCAAATCACAGCTCCATCGGTTCCGTTGAGGCAGTAAACACGCCGCGGCCCGTTATTATCCTGGTTATTACCTGCTGCCGCCAATACATCTGGGATTCCATCGCCATTGTAATCAGTGCTGGCATCTACCTGATAAACCCAGCCGCCACCACCGTAATTGGTCGTGCTATGCTTCCAGATTTGTTGCCCGGTTTTTCCGCTCAGCGCTACAATAGAGCGGTCGCCCCATGCTGTACCAACAACCACATCTTCAAAACCATCTCCGTTAATATCGGCAATTATATCAAGTGCATTCTGATGATAAACCGATCCGGAATAAATCTCTCGTTGCCAAATCTGTTGCGCCACGCCCGAAGCATTTCCATTGAGTAGCCTCACATAATTATCTTCGGTGCAAACCACCAAATCTGCTTTGCCATCTCCCGTTATATCTGTAATTGGTGCCATAGCCTTTGGACTTCGGTCGCTGGATTGCGGCACCTGGTAAGCCCACAGCTGCTCACCAATTTCGTATTCTTGAGTTTGCGCAGCACCTTCTAATGGAACGAGATAGCTACCCGTATTACCGTTATTTGAAATGATCAGTTCGGCATTATGGCTGCCTTCCGTTTGCGGAAAAAACCAAACTACAACATCCAGCATTCCGAGCGGAGAAATAGTAATCGGCAACTGGAAATCATAGCGCACATAAAAATGCGGACTTTCCAGGTCGATGGCTTCAATATTTAAAGCAGCATCACCGTAATTTTGCAAAATTATATGCTGCTTTTTACTGGCTGTCGTTCTGATGGTTTCAAAGTTAACAGCGGTCAAATCCGATGTCAGCAAAGGACCGCCAAAAAGTCCGTGGCCGCTCAGTTCCAACGAAATTTGCGGGTTTATCGGATCGTTTGAGTTTACCAATGCTTCGGCTTCGTAGAAACCAATTTCTGTGGGTTCAAAAAGCAGTTCAATACTGGCTGATTCACCGGCAGCAATAGTTACAGGGAAATCGGCATTGGCCGAAAAAGGCATATTTTCGGGCAGGCTGATATCTTCAATAATCAAATCCGCCGAACCGGTGTTTTGAACGACGAGATCGTGGCTGCTGCTTTCGCCAATTGTCGTGTTATTAAAAGAGATAACAGTTTGTGAGATAGCAATGACCGGCGTTCCGGCTCCCGATAAATTAACTTTGTAGAGCGTGCTGTTTCCACCAAGTTCGCCATCCACGTACCAAAGATAATTCCCGTCGAAAACAATGCCAGACGGCTTGATGTTCTCGCAGGATTCGCTTTGCAACAGCGTGCCATCCGTAGTGGTTTTGTAAAGCATATTGGCGTTATAATCGGCCATCCAGAGCGCATCGCCTTCGGTGCAAATATCCCAGATTTGGTCGTTTGGTGGCGTAAATTGCGACAACACAGTACCGCTTTCGTCAATTTCGTAAACTGTGCCGGGATCGGGATAATAGGTTGAAACCCAAAAACCGCCTGATTTTGCAGCAATCCCTGACATATAGGTGTCCGCCAGATCAATTTGTGAAAGCACCTCGCCGCTGAGGCTCAATTCCAAAGCATAAGCCGTGCTGCTGTTTTCGCGGTCTATAATCCAGATGCTGCCGTCTTTGAAAGTCATGCCGTAAGTGTCGCCAATTTCAGGATTTGTGAACAACAATTCGGCATTGCCCGTAGCCGGATCAAAGAAATAAACATTGCTGCCATTGGCGCCATAAATCCCAAAATAGAGTAGGTTGCCATCGGTGGCAAGACCCGAAGCTTTGCCCGGAATTTCGTAACTGGCTACAATTGTCCAATCAGCTCTGAGGGGTGTGAAAGCGATTACAACAAATAATGTGAGGAAGGTAAAAAACTTTTTCATGTCTGGAAACTTTTGGTTCGTAAAGTCTTATCCCTACAAAAATAAGTTTTTATAAAAGCAGAAGCAATAAATTTAATGGGAAATTGAAAAATTTTAGAGATGAAACAGGGTAGTGGCATTGCTGCGCGGAAGCACATGAATAAGTTCAGGTAGCTTGTGACCGTTTCCATTCAGGGCTTTCAGGGCACTGGAATGTGCCAGCTCAGGCAAATTGTTGTGCTGACTTAAATGACACAAAAAAACGTTTTTTATGCCCTGATGAAAATGTTTTTTCAAAAAGTTGGCGGCATCGGCATTGCTCAAATGGCCGGTACTGCTGCGGATTCGTTGCTTCAAATGATAGGGATAGCTACCCTTTTCGAGCATCTCCTCATCATAATTAGACTCCAAAATGATTGCACTGGCCTTTTTGAGGTAAAAAATTACCTCTTCATCCAAAAAACCCAAATCAGTGGCCAGCGTAAGACTTGTTTGGTTGTTTCGCAAATGATAACCTACATTTCCAGAACCGTCGTGCGAAACCTTGAAGGGGTTGATTTCCAGCCCTGCCAGGATAATTTTTTGTTTTGGTCGGATGGCTTGAAACAGCTCCTGATCTATTTCTTTGGTCAGGTAATGACTTGCAATACCGCCCAAACATTCGGCGGTGGCCAGCACAGGAAGCCGGAATTTATTGGCCAAAACCGGCAGCCCTTTGATGTGATCGCTATGATCGTGCGTAATCAACACCGCCTTGACCTGTGCCATGCTGATGCCGTTCTCCGCCAGCGATTTCACAATCCTGCGGGCGCTTATGCCGGCATCAATCAAAACGCCTTCATCGCCGCTGCCAACAAAATAGCTGTTGCCGCTGCTTCCGCTGGCAAGGCTGCAAAACACAAAAGGGTAGAGACTTGAAAAAAGGTCCAAAAGCAAAGATTTTGAGGGCAAAAGTAGTGAAAAGGGGGCTGATAGGATTAAAGTAAAATTCATAGTGCCTTCAAAAAGCATTAAATTTGCCACAAAGAAATTGTAAATGAAAAAGAAGCTAACAACAGAATTGCTGAAAAAGGCGGCTAAAACTTTCTGTGAGAATGAGTCAACTTATTCCAATAAAGAGCTCTATGGTGTTACCGATGGTAAAGCTTTTGGTACTTTTATTGAACACAAATTTCAAAGTTTTCTTGAGGAAAATTATACATTTGAGAAAGGTTCGTCAGCAAAAGGAATTGATTTGCCAAGTGAAGATGTTTTAACGGACATAAAAGTAACTTCGGTTAAGCAGCCTCAATCCTCTTGCCCTTTTAAGAATGCAAAACAAAAAATATTCGGATTGGGATATAATTTACTTGTCTTCGTTTATGAGAAAGCAGATGACCACGAACGAGGAACTGCAATATTGGATTTTGTAAGTTGTTCATTTCTTGAAAAAGACAGAACAGCAGATTATACGACGACTTTTAGAATAAGAGAAATGGTAAAGGATGGGGCAATAAAAGAAGACCTTATAGCTTATCTTATTGATAAAAATATCCCGGCTGACGAAATATCTTTAGATGAAATTGCTGATAGCATTTTGCAAAACACACCTGAGCAAGGCTACCTGACAATATCTAATGCCTTACAATGGAGGTTGCAATATGCGAGGGTTGTCAATCTTACTGAAAATATTAGTGGAATTTCAAAATTAATAGATAAAGTGAATTAATGGATTTCAGCACAATAGATATATCAGCCATTAGCTTTGAATATTTCATATCAAATCAGAGTCAAATTACAGATTTACAGTCGTGTAATGATTTGTTGCGAGAAAAATGCGGTGTAAAAAGTTTTTTTGAAGACGAAAAGCAGTTAAGCCGGTTTATTGCGTTAATAGCCGAAAGAAATAACAAAGCTGAAGAGCCAGACCGTAGAGAATACGGCGATTTTCAGACAAATATAAATTTAGCCTTAAAATCAGCAGACTATATAAAGTCAATTTCAAAGGACGAAAACATAGCGTTTATTCTTGAGCCAACTTGCGGTAAAGGACATTTTATAATTGCCGCACTCGCCACGTTTACAGATATTAAGCGAATTGTTGGTATTGAAATTTACCAACCGTATGTTTGGGAAGCAAAATTTAATATTTTAGATTTTTTCTTAATCAACAAGAACCGTTCAGTACCCTTAATTGAAATATTCCATGCCAATGTCTTTGATTTCGATTTTGAAAGCTTGTCAAAGGAGACACGAAGTCTAAGTACTTGCATAATTGGAAACCCACCCTGGGTAACGAATTCAGAGTTGAGTTCTTTGGCCTCGAAAAATCTTCCACAGAAATCAAATTTCAAAAAACATACTGGTTTTGATGCACTTACAGGAAAAGGGAATTTTGATATTGGAGAATCTATTTCACTATTGATGTTGAAGCATTTTTCGTCGCATCAGGGCTATTTTGGCTTTTTAGTGAAAAATTCAGTTGTTAAAAATTTAGTTTACGACCAGAAAAAGAATCTTTATCCTATAAATAAATTGAAAAAGTTAGCCATTGATGCAAAAAAAGAGTTTAATGTTTCAGTTGATGCTTGCTTTTTTGTTGCGGAATTTAATCTCCAAGCCGGCCTAACATGTTCTGATAATGATTTATACAGTTTACAGGAAAAGCAGATTTTTGGATGGGTGAATAATAAATTTGTAAATTCAGTATTGGATTATAAACAGGCCAAAGATATTGATGGAAAATCTCAGTTTGTTTGGCGACAGGGTCTAAAGCATGATTGCGCTAAAGTGATGGAGTTTGAAAGAAATAATGGCCACTATATAAATGGGTTAAATCACGAACTGCATATTGAAAGTGATTTGGTTTACGGATTGTTGAAAAGCTCCGATTTAAAACACACCCAAACAAATACCTATAGAAAACTAACAATTGTAACCCAAAAGAAAATAGGGCAGGAAACAAATTACATAAAACGGGATTACCCCTTAACCTTTGAATACCTGAATAATAACAGCGAATATTTTGATAGAAGGAAATCGTCTATTTACCAAGGGAAGCCTCGGTTTTCTATTTTCGGCATAGGCGATTATTCGTTTATGCCCTATAAAATTGCTATTTCTGGAATGTACAAAACGACGCATTTCACATTGGTGACACCAGCTAATGGCAAACCCATCATGCTAGATGATACCTGCTATTTTATTGGTTTTGAGAAAGAGAAATATGCAAAAATTGCATTGTACTTGCTAAACCATAAGCATACACAGCAGTTTTTAAAAGCTATAATCTTTACCGATTCAAAAAGGGCTGTGACCAAAGATATTTTGATGCGCATTGATTTTTTAATGCTCTATAAATTATTCGATTATACATTGATAACCAATAATATTGCTGTTGAAATTGAAGATTGGGAAGATTTTGGGAAATTATTAGAACAAAAAACGGATGCGAAGCAAATGACTTTGTTTTAAACAGTGATTCTATTTATATAGGTAAGCTTAGCATGTGGCTATAATTCTCCTTGTCAACACAATGGATGACGCCATGAAATCTTTCATCCGTTAATTTACACAATTGACTGCTATTTTACCATTCGAAAATCAACCTCTTCCCAAGCCGCAATTATTTGTAATTTTGTTGTAAATATTTAACCCATGAATATCCAAAAAGAAAAATTGGAGTTGATTAGCTGGATTGCTGAATCAAAAGATAAAAGCTTGATTCAGCATCTGCAAAAACTTCGATCGATGGATGCAAAATCTGCCGACTGGGATGCGGTTCTTCAGGCCGATCAATTGGAGAATATCTATCAAAAATTGATGCTCATTGAAGAAGACAGCAAAGCCCGAAAAGACATTGCCGACAAACTTTATGAGGGTTATTTATAAGGATTTTAATTTTGATTAATTGTCAACTTGTTCTTCAGCAGATGATTATCAATTTTTAAACCAAACTTCTTCATAAGTTTCACAGAAAACAAAAAATATTTATGTCAATATCCACTTTTAATCCCAATGCTGCTGCAGCAGAAAACGCCGGTATTTTTGGCCTGCCTTTCGATGCCGATCAGTCAAAAATCATCATCATTCCCGTTGAGTGGGAAATCACGACCAGTTACGGAAAAGGCACTGCCGACGGTCCCCAAGCCATTAAAGAAGCTTCGATGCAGGTCGATTTGCACCACCACGATTATCCCGACCTCTGGAAAAAAGGCATCTGGATGGATAGATTTCCGGCTGACTTACGAGAGCTTCACGACAACTTAATTCCTGTTTCAGAGCGAATTATACGCGCAGCCGAAACAGGCGAACTTGAATCAAACCCAACACGTTTCAAACCACTGTATGAACAAATTGAAGCAGCTACCCTACAAAAAAATACCTGGCTAAAAACGCGTATCTCCCATTGGAAATCACGTGGAAAAGTGGTTGGACTTCTCGGTGGCGATCACAGCATACCTTTAACCTATCACGAATACCTGGCCGACCAAAAAACGGATTATGGGATAGTTACCATTGACGCACACCTCGACCTGCGGAAAGCGTATGAAGGCTTTGAATACTCGCATGCCTCCATATTTTATAACGTGATAACACGCTTCAACAACGTGAAAAAGCTGGTTCAGGTGGGCATTCGCGATTATTGCCACGAGGAAGCCGACTTTGCCATGCTCAAACAGGAACGCATCAGCGTCTATTTTGACCGTGAAGTGCGCAAACAACAATACGAGGGTAGGAGCTGGGCCGAGCAGGTGCAGCAAATGGTGTCGCATCTACCGCCAAGAGTGTATATCTCCATCGATATCGACGGCCTTGACCCAACGCTTTGTCCAAACACCGGAACGCCTGTCCCGGGCGGCTTGCAGTATGAAGAAATGATTTATTTACTCAATATGATTAAAGAATCAGGTAAAGAAATTATCGGCTTCGACTTGTGTGAGGTTTCACCTGGCACCGACGACTGGGATGGCAATGTAGGAGCGCGGGTGCTGTTTCAGCTGTGCGGTATCTCGGCCTAAAAGAGATTCTTTATCAAGCTTTATAAGGTTTAAAGTGTTTTTTTTGGCTGCCGAAAGGGCTAACTTTGCAGCCTGAAACCTAATTAACGACATGAAAAAGATCGTATGTTTTGGCCCAGGGCCACAGTTCAAAGGCGGTATAGCCAATTACAACACCTCGCTGGCCAAAGCTTTTGACAAACAGGAGAACACCAAAGTGGACATCGTTTCCTGGACGCAGCAATATCCGGCCATCATTCCACGTGATTTTATCGACCGCAAAAGCAAAGCCGATCAGCTGGAAGGCACCCATATCGGCTTGCATTATGTCACCAATTACAACAATCCGTTTTCGTGGCTGCGTACCGTGAAGCTCATCAAAAAGTTAGGTGCTGACCTGGTGATTTTTCAGTGGGCCATTGCTATTCAGGGCATTCCACTCGGTTTTATCGCCAACCGACTGAAAAAGGCTGGAATTAAAGTAGTTTTCGACCTCCATTTTGTGATTCAAAAAGAAGGAAGTGCGCTTGATAACAGATTCACAGCTTATGGAATCCGTAAAGCCTGGGCTTATGTGGTTCACGCCAGGCAAACCGCGGATGAGCTAAAAGTATTGTTCCCAAAGCAAAATTTTATTGTCGGTACGAAATTTGAAAATGTTCCGCCTAAAAGCAAAGCCGTCCTTAAGCTTTATCATCCTGTTTATGATATGTTTAAGCCCGATCCTAACTTTGATGTTGAAGCCGAAAAGGCTAAACTGGGATTGAATAAACACGTATTTTTGTTTTTTGGTTTTATCCGTAAATACAAAGGTTTGCACCAGGCTATTGAGGCTTTCGCAAAGCTGGCTGCCCGGCGCGATGATGTGAGTTTGTTGATCGTAGGTGAGTCGTTTTGGCAAACACTTGATCAAACAAAATGGTCGACACGACTGAAAAAGCAGCTGTTTGGAACTGCCAAAAAGCTGTTTTTGAAAAAGCAGGACGATGAAGGTGATTATCGTCCACTGGATTTAATAGAAGGCTATGGTATTCAGGATAAAGTAGTTGTGGTAAATGAATTTGTGCCAAACGAGGATGTTCACCGTTATTTTCAGGTGAGCGATAACCTGATCTTGTTTTACCTCACTGCGACACCTTCAGGAGTTGAATCTATTGGTTATAACTTCCAGATGCCTATGCTGGCAACCAATGTCGGTCATTTTCCGGATACGGTAAAAGAAGGATTTAACGGCTATCTGGCATACAATAACATTGATTCGATGGTTGAGGTGATGGAGAAAGCCATCAAGAAACCTCTTTTGCGTGAGAATATTCGTAAAACTTCTGCCGAAATGAGCTGGGACAACTACGCAAAAAGTATTTCAGCGCTGATATAAGAGCTGGTATAAAGGAGTTCAAAGGCCAAAAAAACCGACAATTAATTAAAATGTCGGTTTTTTTTGATTCTTTAAGCTTTTAAAAATCGTCGTCATCCTCCTCGTCTTCATAATCCAATTCAAAATCGTCATCGAAGCTATCGTCAATAAGCTCAATGTCATCTTCCCAATCAAAATCTTCCTCTAATTCATCCTCATCATCTGATGAAGCATTCAAATCATCTTCATCAAACTGATCGGCTTCCTCCGGATCTTCCTTGGCTTGCATAAAATTTCCGGCTTTTAATTCCTTTAACACAGCTTTCGACACATAAAATTCATCGATATTATTACTGCAAAAATCAATGTACTTAGGGTCTTTAGCAAATACTTCCGCCAGACTTAGGCCTTCATACTTACCGAAAGTAAACCTGGCATCCACATCATAAAATTTCATATTTTCTCAGATTAGAAA
Organism: Bacteroidales bacterium; assembly: GCA_023229135.1. GTDB lineage: Bacteria > Bacteroidota > Bacteroidia > Bacteroidales > F082 > UBA5536. Next base: position 92 of record JALNZT010000042.1, on the reverse strand, counting down.
TTTGGTTAAAATTAATTTTAGCTAATTAAAAGAGATAAAATTAGCTTTTTCAGTTTGCAAACATATTATTTTTTAAAAAGAAATGGACCATC
>JALNZT010000047.1 GCA_023229135.1 Bacteroidales bacterium | reverse complement strand
CAAAATTCAATTAGCAAAACGAAGAGCCAGAGGATACCGAAATATTAACAATTTTATCAATATGATATACTTTATCGCTGGTAAGTTAAAATTCAATTTTCCACACACTTTCACATAGACCCTAAAATTTTAAATCAGGTTAAGTTCGTTTAGCATGAACAAATCAGAACGCGGCAACAAAATGTTCCTTTTGGATATTCAGACAGCCATGAATCGGATTGCTGAATATATTGAAGGTTACGACTTCGCTCATTTTAAAAAAGACTACAAAACAGTTGACGCTGTTATCCGTAATTTTGAAGTAATTGGCGAAGCTTCAAAAAATTTGGATGAAAAAATCAAAGAAATGCAGCCTGATATACCTTGGAGAGAAATGTATTATCTGAGGAACAGGGTTTCTCATGAATACTTCGGGCTTGATTACTAGATAATTTGGGATATAGCTATAAATTACCTCCCCAAAAATAAAATACAGATTGACCGCCTAATTGAGGCTATAGAATAAGAAAAAAACAAAAAAAATAAGGTTTTTATCGGTCGCAATAAAACTATTTTTAGGCATAAAACGCTTTCATGACAATTTCATTTTAGCGCATGAAAGCGTGAATATTCTGTCCCATAATCAATCAGAGAATAAAGCTCTATACACTAATGTGGTTGACTTTTTAAGTCTGGCAGGACATGAAGTCAGGGCTCAACTCTAAAACGATGCTGGACAGTCGCACCCTGACTGGCTTTGCTGAAAAGTCGTACCCTTACTAAGCTGAGAATTAAAATCTTATTTTGTGGATAGTACAAAATCATGTAAGCACATTTTAATGGCAAAACCCCTCAACATCAAAAAAGTCGTATTTTTGAGGAAAATATTAGTGATGAAAACTTTGCGTTTTAGAACAAGAATTTCAAAATCAGGCACCATTCATCTGCCCAAAGATGCCTCATTGATTGGCAAGGAAGTAGATGTTATTATTGTACCTAAAACCAGGCGAATAAGAAAAACAATGAAAGCCAAAGAATTTATTGAAAAGTGGGCAGGCTTTCTGTATCCGACAGAAAATAATGACCCAAAATTTGATTACTTAATGGAAAAGCACAAATGAAAAGGCTTTTGCTTGACACAAATATAATCCTTGACATTGCTTTAAAGCGTGAGCCTCAATTTGAACACCCCTCAAAGGTTTTTGAATTAATAGACAAAAAACAGATTATTGATTAGCTTTGCATTATGATACGATTTAGTGAATATATAGAGATCAATACAGAAAAGAGGTTTGGAAAACCAATCATTAAAGGGACAAGAATATCAGTTTACGATGTATTGTCTTGGTTGTCAAACGGAATGACTGTTAAAGATATTATTCATGACTATCCCGAGCTTACAGAAAATCAAATAAATGCTTGTTTGTCATTTGCTGCAACAAAGGAACAGGGAAAATTGTATGTCTGATGAAATTACTTTTTGACCAGAATATATCTTTTAGACTAGTAAAAAGAATTACAGACCTCTTCCCTGAATCAAAGCAAGTTCGAGAGTTAGGACTTGAAAACTCAACCGATTCAGAAATATTTGATTACGCAAGAACAAATGATTTTGCAATTGTAACGTTTGACTCCGATTTTTTTGACTTAAATGTTATTAAAGGCTTTCCGCCAAAAATAATCTGGATTAGGACAGGAAATACAACAACAAATAACCTGGAGAATCTTCTTCGAGACAAATATGACTTAATAAAGTTGTTTTTGGACGAAGATTATGCATGTCTTGAAATAATGGAGTAAGATAAAGCCTCCGCTGGCGCGGGTCTCCAGACCCGTGTCCCCGAAAAAGCTTTTCCAAACCATGAAATGTCGTACATCCTCTTTCCCAAGCACGAGTCATGGCGTGACCTCAATGTATCAGTCGAACCCTAACTGGCTTGGCCAAAAAGCTGCAGCGCACCATAATGTTTGTAGAAATAAAGTAAAAACCGAAAATCATAGCTGCAGCGCAGCGTCATCTTTGTAGAAATAGCGTATTCTACAAATAATGAGCTCCGTAGGTGCGACACAGATTCAATCGTTTGCTGCTGACAAGTCAGGGCGCGACTCTGAGGTGTCGCCGGATAGTCGTACCTGACTGGCAGACAATACGCATTCGCCTCCCAACTCCAAAAGAATTCGGAACAGGCACGACACTAAGGTGTTGCTGAAAAGCTGCAGCGCACCATAATGTTTGTAGAAATAAAGTAAAAACCGAAAATCATAGCTGCAGCGCAGCGTCATCTTTGTAGAAATAGCGTATTCTACAGATTATGAGCTCCGTAGGTGCGACACAAATTCAATCGTTCTTGCCGGGTTATACTGACGATTGTGGGGGCAGCTCTGGAAGATAATTTCGTGGGCTACACTAAGATTGCTTCGTTGAAAGTTTTGCCGAAAGGGCAAAGCTTTCACCTCGCAAAGTCGGACTTTGATAAACGTTTGCGGGTGGCGGTGTTGGCTGGCATTTATGTGGGTAGCGTTGTGGAAATGCTTTACGAAGCCACAGGTGATCGAGCGGAGCCGAAAGCACCGAAACAGGAAGTGGCTAACGAAGCCCAGATGTTCGAGCGGGTTCTGCTGAGCACCTGTGGTGAACCCGCCGAACCATGTCGAAGTAAGCCGAGAGTACCAAAACCGGAAATGACTCACGAAGCCCAGGTGATCGAGCGGAGCCGAGAGTACCAAAACCGGAAATGACTAACGAAGCCCAGCCGAAGTAAGTCGAGAGTACCGGAAATGGTTTACGAAACAACAGGTGATCGAGCGCAGTCGAGAGCACCGGAAATGCTTTACGAAGCAAAAGGTGATCGAGCGGAGCCGAGAGCACCGAAACCGGAAATGACTAACGAAGCCCAGGTGATCGAGCGGGTTCGAGAGCACCGGAAACACACGCTGGCGCGGATTTTCAGACCCGTGTTCCCGAGAAAGCTTTACCAACCCCATAAAATATTACACATCCTCTTTACCAGGCTTCATCTCATCAAATTTAAAAAAGCAATTGGATTTTTATCATTTTAACGTTTCCATGTCCTCATGCCTCGGACGATGAAAAGTTAGACCCAACCCGGCGGCTGACTTTTGAACGTCCGAAGGATTTCAAAACGTCAGAAAAGCATTGAAAAAACTATTGTGTAGATAACTGATATAGTATAGGTTAGGACACAGATTAGAAATCCTCGCCAGCCTTTAGACACAAAACAATACTGCCACAGAAATGCGGCTTTAACCCATGGCAATAGCAAAAATAACATTTGGGAAATGAATATCGAATATCGATTAACAGCCAGTTTGCCTCAAGTGTGAAATGATGATTTTAGATGTCGTCATTTAAGAAGAAAAAAAACATACTTATGAAATCATTATTCGGCGTACAGTGTTCGATATTCAAAAACCTTTTAATCTTAAAACCGCTAAACCATAGGTCTAACATGATGATGTACAGAATGTTAGTTAAGTTGCACATCCACCTTACAACCGCGTATGAGTGAATAATCTAAATTAAACAACAACTAAGTTGCCATTTAATCACTTTTTATTTATCTTTGAACTTTCCACCATGGAAATCAAGTTGTTGTCCACAAATTGCATTTCCAAGACAAAAAAAATAACGCCTATGAAAACCTTTATTTTTTCGTGAAGAATATCCAACTCACTTGAAATCGGTAATTATAATCGAATATTACAGGTTAACAAGATAGGATAACCTGACTGTCCTGAGGTATATTTTTCGTATTTTTTTAATCATTGAAACCAAATTACCACAGAAGTTGACAGCCTGTCATTGTCCAATAATTTTTGGTCACCAAAATACTTAATTAGGATATTAAAACCAATTAACAACCAGACAACAACATGTTTGACGCTAAAGTTTAAACAATTTTTCAATCAATTAATTTTTAAAGCTATGAAACATAAATTACAATTAACAACAAGCCTCATCGTGCTGCTCTTTTTGGGTGGGAGTGTCTGGGGGCAGACTTCTTATACTTCAACATCAGTTTCTACTGCGTGGAATGATTCCCGTTGGAATAATGCTTCTGATGCAGCACCTTACACAGCTGCATATGAAGCTAACAACGAAGTAAACTTTACCTCTGGTAATTATTCCTTTGCAGGGATGGGGGCAGCAATAAATGTTGGAAACATCAATGTTGCTTCCGGGGCGAATGTAATATTTACAGAAAATGTAAGCACCTTTGCGACTGGCGGCAATGTAAGAACGATTACAGTTGCAAGTGGTTCGACTATTGATTTTGATAAGCAAAGTTTTTCGACTGCAGGTGGAACCGGGTTCATTAAAGAGGGTGAAGGAACAATGATTATCTTAACAGGGGGTACTTTCGGTGGAGGATTTACACTAAATGCTGGCACAATGATTATTGGAGGTGTAAATGCTTTAGGAAGTGGAGGTGTACTAAATATAAATGGAGGAACACTTGCAGCAGCTGCAACCAAAACTATCACCACAAAATATTCAATAATAAATATTGGAGGTGATTTTATTCTCGGAAATACTAACAACGCTTTTAATTTAGGTTTTGGTGATGTAGTTTCTTTGGGTTCAAATGCAACGAGAACAATTACTTTAGGAAGTCCAGCAACCTATTCATTATCAGGAGCAATAAGTGGGGATAACGCCAATTTGTCTTTAAATGCTACTGCCGCAGGAACACTAGTTCTTTCTGGTGCAAACACCTATAACGGGACTACAACAGTTTCAGGTGGTACGTTAAAATTAGCCCTTATAGGTGGCAATACTTTACCTGCCTCCAATAATATTGTTGTGGATGGCGGTACTTTGCAAATCAGCACCAATCAAACCTTGAATGATCTTACATTTACGAATGGAACAATAACCATTGATGCGGGTATTATTTTAACTATTAATGGTATTTTAGATTGCGGTACAAATGCAATTTCCGGCTCAGGTTTATTTACACTTTCATCTGGTGCAACTCTTAAAACAGCCCATTCCTCTGGTCTTAACGGTTCAATTGCTGTTTCTGGCACAAAATCATTCCACGAAGCTGCAAATTATGAGTTTAATGGTTCAGTAGCGCAAGTAACAGGTGCTTTATTGCCAGCAACAGTAAATGATTTAACTATAAATAGTGCTGCTGTTACATTGTCCAACAGTGCAGTAACCGTAAATGGTACACTCCTGATTAACAGCGGAAAGAAATTTGAGATTGGTGTTGATAAACAGGTTACCATCCCCGGCACCCTAACAAACAACGCCGGCACTACCGGTCTTTTGATTAAGTCAGATGCAAACGGCACAGGCTCACTGATTCACAGCACAGCAGGTGTAGCTGCAACGGTTGAACGTCATCTTGTTGGTTACGGTATTGTCAGCGATCAGATGTTCCACTTTATTTCATCACCGGTTACAACACAGGCCATTCGAGAGGAGTTTGTTACCAATACCCCTACTGCCGGACACGACTTCTATTCATTTGACGAAGGCTCCAATACATGGATTAATTCCAAAGTAATAGGTGGAGCTTGGAATGGTGCTTTTGAATCTACTTTTACCGTCGGCAAGGGCTACATGGTTGCTTATCCAACAGATGTTACCAAAAACTTTACCGGCATACTGAATTCGTCAGAAAAGGAACTCACTTGCACCAATACATCTTTAATGGGAAATGGATGGAATCTATTGGGCAATCCTTTCCCGTCAGCCATTGACTGGACTCAGGTTGTCAAAGGTACTGGCATGGATGCCGCACTTTACTATTATGACAACACAGCACAGCAATACAGATATTATTTAAATCCAATAGCTGGTGATGAGAATTCCATTGGAGGTGGCCAGCAATACATTCCTGCTATGCAGGGCTTTATGGCTCATGCCAGTACCAATGGAGCAACATTAACAATTCCAACATCAGCCAAAACCCACTCAGGTCAGGATGTCTTCTACAAATCAACCAATGCAGTACCTGGCAGCCTTTCGCTGAAAGTTACAGCCAATGGATACGAGGATGAAGCCTATATACACTTTAATCAGAATGCTACCACCGCTTTCGATGGCAGTTTCGATGCTTATAAACTTAGAAGCTACAGCCCGTCTGTTCCTAACCTATACACCAAAGGAACAGACGATAGCGAACTGGCCATCAACGGCCTGCCAGAACTGGAAGATTCTACGGTTATTCCCGTTTACTTTGAGGCTGCTACTGAAGGAGCTCACACCCTCACTGCCAATCTTGAAGGCCTAACCGAGGCTGTTGTTTATCTGGAAGATATTTTGCTCAACGAGGTTCAGAACCTTACAGCAAATCCAGTTTATAGCTTTACCGCATCAAACGGTGATAACACAGATCGCTTCAACCTTACCTTTGGTGCTGTGGGCATAGGCGAACAAGATCAGGCAGCCACGCTCAATGCGTATATGGTTGATAACCGCTTGTATGTAAACAATACGTTGGAGAAGGCACAACTGGCCGTGTATGACTTGCAAGGTCGCCTTGTTGCGCAACAGGCCATCAATGAAGCCGGTTTGCAATCGCTGCCGCTTAACTTGCCCGCTGGCATGTACGTGTTGCAGCTTTCCAATGCACAAGAAGCCCAGAGCGTAAAAATCAATGTACAATAATCAGAAAATCCAAATAAATATGAAAAAGATAATTATCACAGCTTTATTTTTGCTAAGTATAAGTTTTACCACTTCTGAGCTTTCCGCACAAGTACCACCACCACCTCCGGGTGGTCATGGTGAGGGCGGAAACCAGCCAGCTGGTGGCGGCACACCAATTGGCGGTGGCCTCGGTATATTGTTGGCCTTGGGCGCAGCCTACGGCGGCAAAAAGCTTTACACAGCCTTCAAACAAAGAGAAGAACTTGATGCCTAAGGCAGGCTGATAGCTTTCAATAAAAAACTCCCGTCGCTGAAAAGTGGCGGGAGTTTTTTTGAAAGTCAGGGCGCGACTATAAGGCAATGGGGAACAGTCGCACCCTGACTGGACACGAAGTCAGGGCGCGACTATAAGGCGATGCTGCACAGTCGCACCCTGACTGGACACGAAGTCAGGGCGCGACTATAAGGCGATGCTGCACAGTCGCACCCTGACTGGACACGAAGTCAGGGCGCGACTATAAGGCGATGCTGCACAGGCGCACCCTGACTGGACACGAAGTCAGGGCGCGACTATAAGGCGATGCTGAACAGTCGCACCCTGACTGGACACGAAGTCAGGGCGCAACTCTATGGCAATGCTGAACAGTCGCACCCTGACTGGATTGAAAAGTCAGGGCGCGACTACAAGGCGATGCTGCACAGTCGCACCCTGACTGGACACGAAGTCAGGGCGCGACTATAAGGCGATGCTGCACAGTCGCACTCTGACTGGCAGACGATTTTCAACTCCAGTATAACAATCCAATATTCTCTTCCGAAGCCTCTTGATTAACCCCGGCCTTCAGGCCGGGGATTTGCGAAACGCTTGGCGTATTGGGCTTTAGCCCTGACATTCAACTAATTCATCGCTAGCGTAGGACAAGATAGCCGGAATTGACTTCCAAAGCCTCTTGATTAACCCCGGCCTTCAGGCTGGGGATTTCTGAAACGCTTCGCGCATTGGGCTTTAGCCCTGACATTCAACCAATTCATCGCTAGCGTAGGACAAGATAGCCGGAATTAGCTATCGAAGCCTCTTGATTAACCCCAGCCTTCAGGCTGGGGATTTCTGAAACGCTTCGCGCATTGGGCTTTAGCCCTGACTGCAATTTACGGCGACTGATGAGTTGTCCCGTCAGGCACAAGCTCCTTTGTTTTGAAACAAAGATCCTGTTGACTTGTTTGTTCTTCCCGTACTTTGACAGCCCAAAGTACTGCAAAGGCTTTACGCAAAGGACAGCTCCCCGCTTCTTCGCAAACCCAAGAAATCCTGGCGAAAAAGTGGATTCTCCTGCGTCCGAATCCAAATGAGGTAGTCAAAAAAAAATGTTCTGACTTTAGGTTTTTCTATGACTTGATATTCCGGTTTGAATAAACGATGATTTTTTTGACTACCTCATTTTCGCCGGATTTCTAAGGTTTCCAAATTCAACCCTCAACCGCTCCTCCTTTGCGCATGGCCACCGCGCGGATTACGAAACTTATTGTTGGATTGTTGAGCTTTTCTGCTCGCATAGCAGTGGTGGTTAGAGGCAGTGGGCAAATTGATGAACGAAGGATCAGGTGATCGAGCGGAGCCGAGAGCACCGGAACAGGAAATGGCTTACGAAGCAACAGGTGATCGAGCGGGTTCTGCTGAGCCTGCCTGGAGTAGTTGAAAAGTCAGGGCGCAACTCTAAGGCGATGCTGGACAGTCGCACCCTGACTGGTTGTTACTGGCATTGTGAGGGTATTAACAGGAAATAGTTAACGAAGCCTCAGGTAATCAAGCGATGGATACTGAGCCTGCCTGCTGCCAGCTGTCGAAGTAGAATGGGCTGTGTTGGCTATTGCGAGTGCAGCGGATGCTGCATGATAATTCCACGAAGCAAATGCTTGCGCGGAACGGCAATGCTTTACGAAGCAACAGGTGATCGAGCGGGTTCTGCTGAGCCTGCCGAAGTAAGCCGAGAGTACCGGAACAGGAAATGGCTAACGAAGGATCAGGTAATCGTACGGGTTCTGCTGAGCCTGCCTGGAGTAGTTGAAAAGTCAGGGCGCAACTCTAAGGCGATGCTGGACAGTCGCACCCTGACTGGTTGTTACTGGCATTGTGAGGGTATTAACAGGAAATAGTTAACGAAGCCTCAGGTAATCAAGCGATGGATACTGAGCCTGCCTGCTGCCAGCTGTCGAAGTAGAATGGGCTGTGTTGGCTATTGCGAGTGCAGCGGATGCTGCATGATAATTCCACGAAGCAAATGCTTGCGCGGAACGGCAATGCTTTACGAAGCAACAAGTGATCGAGCGGGTTCTGCTGAGCCTGCCGAAGTAAGCCGAGAGTACCGGAACAGGAAATGGCTAACGAAGGATCAGGTGATCGTACGGGTTCTGCTGAGCACCTGTGGTGAGCGAGCCGAACCACTCGTGGTGAGCATCTGTGGTGAGCACCTGTGGTGAGCCTGCCGAACCATGCCGAACCATGCCGAACTACGCCGAACCATGCCGAAGTAAGCCGAGAGCACCGGAAACACGAAGCCACAGGTGATCAAGATAGCTCTCCTGAGCCTGTCTGCTGCCAGTATTTCAAAACTCAGTACGCGACTTTTTATAATCGCAGGATCGTCGCACCCTGACTGGAGTAGCTGGAAAGTCGCACCCAATGGATTGACTGGAAACACACTATCATTAAACGAATTAAAACTTGCATCTCAGCGTATTTTATAATACATTTGCGTTACTATGCCGGAAATATTCAGGAAATTGGGGTTTGTTTTCTTTTTCTACTCAAATGAAGGACAGGAACCTATCCACGTGCACGTTAGGAAAGCGGGAGGTTTTGCTAAATTTTGGATCGAACCCGTAGAACTTGATTTTTCTCAAGGAATGAAAACCGCTGACATCAAACAGGCTGAGGATCTGATTTTCGGACATCTTGAACTTATAAAAACAAAATGGAATGAAATACATGATAGCTGATCTTAGGTTTAAAGCAACAAAAGCTTGGTATGAAAATGGCTGGATTTGTTTATTGCTTTCTGATAAAAAAGAGGTTAGATTTCCTGTTGAGTTAAATAATAAACTCAGAAAAGCTACCTCAGATCAATTGAGTAATATCGAGATTATTTGCGATGGCAGCGGAATTCACTGGCCTGAACTCGATGAGGATCTTTCAGTTACAGGCATCCTTGAAGGCAGGTTTGACACGCTTTAATACCCCATAACTTTATTTGTTTTTAGCTTCTAGCTCTGGGCTGGCGCGCGAATTGGTTATCGAGCCTGTCGAGATGCCCAACGCGTGTCGCCGGAAAAGCTATATTTACACGACAAGCAATCCGATATTCTCTTCCGAAGCCTCTTGATTAACCCCGGCCTTCAGGCTAGGGTGTTGGCATCGCTTGGCGTATTGGGCTTTAGCCCTGACATTCAACTAATTCAACGCTGGCGTAGGACAAGATAGCCGGAATTGACTTCCGAAGCCTCTTGACTAATCCCAGCCTTCAGGCTGGGGTGTTGGCATCGCTTGGCGTATTGGGCTTTAGCCCTGACTTTCAACCAATTCATCGCTAGCGTAGGACAAGATAGCCGGAATTGACTTCCGAAGCCTCTTGATTAACCCCAGCCTTCAGGCCGGGGATTTCTGAAACGCTTCGCGCATTGGGCTTTAGCCCTGACTGCAATTTACGGCGACTGATGAGTTGTCCCGTCAGGCACAAGCTCCTATGTTTTGAAACAAAGATCCTGTTGACTTGTTTGTTCTTCCCGTACTTTGACAGCCCAAAGTACTGCAAAGGCTTTACGCAAAGGACAGCTCCCCGCTTCTTCGCAAACCCAAGAAATCCTGGCGAAAAAGTGGATTCTCCTACGTCCGAATCCAAATGAGGTAGTCAAAAAAAGATGTCCTGACTTTAGATTTTTCTATGACTTGATATTCCGGTTTGAATAAACGATGATTTTTTTGACTACCTCATTTTCGCCGGATTTCTAAGGTTTCCAAATTCAACCCTCAACCGCTCCTCCTTTGCGCATGGCCACCGCGCGGATTACGAAGCTTATTGTTGGATTGTTGAGCTTTTCTGTTCGCATAGCAGTGGTGGTTAGAGGCAGTGGGCAAATTGATGAACGAAGGATCAGGTGATCGAGCGGGTTCTGCTGAGCCTGCCGAAGTAAGCCGAGAGCACCGGAACAGGAAATGGCTAACGAAGGATCAGGTGATCGAGCGGGTTCTGCTGAGCCTGCCTGGAGTAGTTGAAAAGTCAGGGCGCGACTCTAAGGCGATGCTGAAAAGTCGCACCCTGACTGGACACGATATTCTCTTCCGAAGCCTCTTGATTAACCCCAGCCTTCAGGCTGGGGATTTCTGAAACGCTTCGCGCATTGGGCTTTAGCCCTGACTGCAATTTACGGCGACTGATGAGTTGTCCCGTCAGACACAAGCTCCTTTGTTTTGAAATAAGATCCTGTTGGTTTATTTGTTTCTCCCCGTACTTTGACAGCCCAAAGTACTGCAAAGGCTTTACGCAAAGGACAGCTCCCCGCTTCTTCGCAAACCCAAGAAATCCTGGCGAAAAAGTGGATTCTCCTGCGTCCGAATCCAAATGAGGTAGTCAAAAAAAAATGTTCTGACTTTAGGTTTTTCTATGACTTGATATTCCGGTTTGAATAAACGATGATTTTTTTGACTACCTCATTTTCGCCGGATTTCTAAGGTTTCCAAATTCAACCCTCAACCGCTCCTCCTTTGCGCATGGCCACCGCGCGGATTACGAAGCTTATTGTTGGATTGTTGAGCTTTTCTGTTCGCATAGCAGTGGTGGTTAGAGGCAGTGGGCAAATTGATGAACGAAGGATCAGGTGATCGAGCGAGTTCTGCTGAGCCTGCCGAAGTAAGCCGAGAGTACCGGAACAGGAAATGGCTAACGAAGGATCAAGTGATCGAACTGGCTGCTGAGCCTGTCTGCTGCCAGGCAGGCTTGCCGAAGTAAGCCGAGGACACCGGAAACGGGCTGTGCTATCGATTGCAGAGGCAGCGGATGCTGCATGATAATTCCACGAAGCAAATGCTTGCGCGGAACGGCAATGCTTTACGAAGCAACAGGTGATCGAGCGGAGCCGAGAGTACCGGAACAGGAAATGGCTAACGAAGGATCAGGTAATCGTACGGGTTCTGCTGAGCCTGCCTGGAGTAGTTGAAAAGTCAGGGCGCGACTATAAGGCGATGGGGAACAGTCGCACCCTGCCTGGCAGACGATTTTCAACTCCAATATAACAATCCGATATTCTCTTCCGAAGCCTCTTGATTAACCCCGGTCTTCAGGCCGGGGTTTGATGAAACAGCCCGTGAATTGGGCTTTAGCCCTGACATCTGCATGCTATAAGACCAGCTGTCTGATAAGTTAGACCTCATAGGGCTTTCGGCTAGGTCTTCGCTAGTTCACCTATAGTCAAAACAGGGTCTAAAGCCCGTCAACATTGGGTGTTCAGGCGAATTGCATACATGTTGCATACAGAAAACCCTTTTGAAAGCCCTAAAATACCCGTTGAGAATAATGATATATCGAGATTTAGCCATACGCATGAATGGCTTAACATACGTGAATTAAGCCACGAAAGGTTTCCAATTGGCACAAAGAAAATACCTTTCAAATACAAGCTATCACAAATGCAATTTTTAAAATAAAACCAGTACTCAAAAAATGGCGTTTTAGAACAAAATTTCAATACCTGAAGCTATCCGCAAAGCATAAACTCCCATAGAAAAATAACGCTAATAGATTAAGCAGACACAAGCTTTATAAAAACCGGATAATTAGCTTTTGTATTAAAAAAAAATATAAGTTTGTAGGTTAATAACATTCTGTAAACTCACTTTTTATTCATACTTATATGACAACAAGGCGATTGACGTCAGCCGCAGGCATAAGCAAAATGCTATTTGTGGCACTGCTATTTCAGTTTATTGCAGCTTATGCACAAATTCCGTCTGGGTATTATGATGCTGCCAGTGGGCAAAATGCAGAAGCGCTGCAAACGGCCTTACATAATATCATTAAAAACCATACAGTGAGAAGTTATGACCAATTGTGGACAGATTTCCAATCTACAGACAAGAAAGCTAATGGTAAGGTATGGGATATGTACAGCGATGTTCCGGGAGGCACGCCAGCTTACGAATATACTTTTATAGCCGATGAGTGTGGTAATTATAGCGGCGAAGGCAGCTGCTATAACCGGGAGCATAGTATGCCGGGCAGTTGGTTTAACAATGCTACACCGATGTACACAGATTTATTTCACCTCGTGCCAACCGATGGCTACGTAAATAACCGCCGTGGTAATTATCCCTTCGGTGAAGTGGGGTCTGCAAGCTGGACTTCAACGAATGGCAGCAAAGTAGGAACTTCAAATTATCCCGGCTATTCGGGAATAGTCTTTGAGCCAATCGATGCCTACAAAGGTGATTTCGCGCGTAACTATTTTTATATGGCTACCCGCTATAAAAATGTCGTAAGCGGATGGACAAGTGCTATGCTGGACGATAACGATTATCCTGTTTTTACGGAATGGGCGCTAAGTATGTTGATGGAGTGGCACACCAATGACCCCGTAAACCAAAAAGAAATCGACCGCAACAATGCCGTTTACGCCATACAACACAACCGCAACCCCTTTATCGATCACCCGGAATATGTGGGTTTAATTTGGGGAGAAGGCATCTTACCTGAGCCAAGTTATCACGTAACTAACTTCTCGGCCAACACCATCAGCCTGCAATGGACTGATGCCACAGGCGCAACGCTGCCCGAAGCTTATTTGATAAAAATGAGTGCTAGCGGTTTTGAAAATATTTCAGCACCAACAGATGGCAACCCGGAAGCAAACGCTACAAATCGTAAAAACATTGATTATGGTGTTCAAAAAGCCGTTTTTGGCGGTGTAACACCCGGCACAACCTATTACTTTAAAATGTGGGGCTACACTGGCAGCGGAACGGCTATCGACTACAAAACTGATGGCGCAGTGCAGCAAGTGAGTATTGTAGCACCTTAAAGCAAATAGTTAATATTAAACTTTAAATCAATTTGATATGAAACAAAAATTACTTTTTACAAGCCTCTTGGCTTTTATGTTGCTGATCTCGGTGAGGGGTTGGGGGCAGTATGCAGGAACTGGGACATTTACTAAGATAACTTCAGTTGAAGAACTTACTGATGGTTATTATGTTATTTTGAACGAAGCAGATGAATTCTTAATGACAAATGGTCGCTCTGGAAGTGCGGCAACAGGATATTTTATAAGTGCTGCGATTTCTCCTTCAAGTGGTACTATAACAGACCCTTCCATAAATAACGTTTGGAAAATTGAAGAAAATGGCGCAGGCAAAACCATTTATAATGAATCAATTGGAAAATATGTTGGCTGGAGTAGTGGTAACTCTGCTTCAATTGAGGATGTACCTGCAAATACAAACCGCTGGACTTTCACCTATGAAGACAATAAGTTTACTGTTAATAATGTTGCTACAACCGAAAGACAGTTATCATATAACAGCGGTGCTCCGAGGTTTGCAGCATATAAAAATAATGGGCAACAAGAATTACAATTATATAAAATAGGGGCTTTACCTTCCACCCCTACCATCAGCCTTTCCCCAACTAGCCTCAGTGGTTTCACTTATGCACAAGGCAATGGCCCTTCTGCCGAACAAACTTTCACGGTTAGTGGTTCTAATTTAATGGCTGATATCAACATTGCAGCTACAACTAACTATGAGATTTCAAAAACCAGTGGTTCTGGCTATGCTACACCATTAACTTTTGCTCAAACAGATGGAACTGTTGCTGAAACAACGGTTTATGTTCGCCTTAAAGCTGGACTGGCTGTTAGAGATTATAATGGTGAGGAAATTACAGCTACTTCATCTGGTGCTGAAAATAAAATAGTAACTTGCAGTGGGAGTGTTACTGCGCCTCCACCTCCAACAATTATATTAAGCGAGTCAGCCTTAGCTGGTTTCACCTACATAGAAGATGCCGGCCCATCAACAGAGCAAACTTTCACAGTGGAAGGCAGTAATCTTGATGCAAATATTTCGATTACAGCATCAACTAATTATGAAATTTCTACCGGAACTGGTGGTTCTTTTACTCCAATCAACCCTATTGTACTTTCCCAAACAGACGGTACTGTTGCTGAAACGACAGTTTATGTTCGCCTTAAAGCCGGACTGGCGATAGGGACTTATGATGAAGATATTACTGCAACTTCAACTGGAGCAGATGAGAAAACCGTAAGCTGCAGTGGTAGTGTAACAGCCATTCCTGCTCCTGGCTATTTGGTTGATTTTGAAGGAGACGGAGAGACAAAAGGTAGTTATGCTTCAGGAACAGTAACTCTCAGTGGCATGGATTGGAATATGACCGAGGCATTAATAGGATCTGATGCTGCTGATTGGAAAAACGGAATACGTTCTGCCCGCATGAGAGGATACGGGGCATCTGCAATGACAATGATTGAGGATAAATCCAATGGTATTGGAACTGTAAGTTTCAATTACAGAAGATATGGAACCGATTCTCAGGCTGATTGGAAGGTTGAGTACAGTACAAACGCCGGAACAAACTGGACACAAATTGGTAGTAGCTTTACAGCACCTTCAGATGATGTTGTACAGTTATTTTCTGAAGTCGTTGATTTATCGGGTAATATAAGAATAAGGATAAAAAGAGCGACAGAAACTGGAACCTCAAACGCAAGACTTAATATTGATGACATTATGTTGTCTGATTTTGGATCAGGCACAGCACCAATTATTAGCAATATAGTTCAAACGCCTGATGCTAATATTTTATCCACAACCACAGTTTCTGTTTCTGCTGATGTAACGGATTCAGATGGTACAATTGAGGGTGTTGCATTACATTGGGGAACTACCTCCGGAAGTTTGACAAATAATATTGATATGTCGTTAGGTAGCGGTAGCACCTACACCACAGTTACCGACATACCGGCCCAATTGAACGGAGTGACTGTGTATTATGAAATTTATGCTCTTGATAATGATGCTGCCGAAGCAACTTCACCTGAACAAAGTTATACCGTAACCGATCCCGTGACTGAGCCAACAAATCATCCCACCGGTTTCACAGCCGAAGCCAACTCAAGCAGTGCAATTATAGTTGCGTGGGATGATGCTATTCCTGCGGCAGCCGGATATCTCATTAAAGGTAGCGCAACGAGTTACGAAGCCATTGTTTCCCCAGCTGATGGCACGCCCGAAAACGATGCCCTGCTGGTTCAAAATATTGTCGCAGGCAATGAAATACATGAGTTTACCGGGCTTACTGCTTCAACGCAGTATTTCTTTAAAATATATCCGTTCAATGGATCAGGCACGGAGATCAATTATAAAACCGATGGGAATGTGCCGGAAGCAACTGCTACAACTGAAGCTCTTCCTTCTTATGATTTCATAGAAACATTTGATAATTTTTCAGAAACTGGTAGCTCCTATGCAGATGGTACCTTTACTGGTCAGGACGGCTCTACATGGAGTTATTTTCAATCACGTGGCGATGTTGCAATAACCGGCAAAGCGCTTATGATAGGTCGAGATAGAGACCCACAATCTATGGTTTATTCTGGAACTATAAGTGGTGGTATTCAGGTTTTGAACTTTGATTATATGCAAGCTTTTGGAACAAATGTTAATCTAAATGTTTTGGTTAATGATGTCGTAGTTGGAAATGTCACATCCTCAAGCGAACAAGATGTGGTTAAAAATTCTGGAAATATCAGTGTGAATGTTTCAGGTGATTTTGTTTTGAAGTTTATCAATGCCAACAATTCAGATGGACAAGTAGTTATTGACAATATTTCATGGATTAGCGTTACTGCTTTCACTACCTACATGGGTAGTGGCAACTGGAATGTGGTTGGTAACTGGAGCAAAGGCATACCGGATGAATTTACAGATGCAATCATTAAAGGAAGTGTAACGGTTAATGATGTAGCTGAATGTAAAAACTTGACTATTTCTCCTCATGGCACGGTAACAGTCGCTGCCGGTAAGAGCCTAATAATAAATAACAATCTGCTGATTGAATCGAATCCCAACGGAACAGGTTCATTTATTGGAGCAGGAGACGATTATTTAGTTGGCGAAACCTCAACAATCCAACGCTATGTGACCGGTGGCCAGACAGCCGGTTCAACTTATAAATACCACTTGCTCTCTATTCCTTTAGCGGATGACATTTTTGCAGGTGATGTATTCACTGGAACCTACTTATGGAATTTCATTCCCAATGTAGCTGATGCAGCTTCTTGGGTAGGTATTACTGAGGAAGATGATATCCTGGACTACCAAAAAGGTTTCTTGTCTTATGTAGAAAGCCCCGATTATACCTTTAGCTTTACCGGTGATCTGAACACTGGAAGCTTTAATTCAGCAGCAGAAACGCTTGCGGCAGGCAAGTTCAAACTGATTCCAAACCCCTATCCTTCAGCTATTGACTGGGAAAAGGTTACTAAAACTGATATTGAAAACGCCGTTTATTTTTACAATTCCGAAACAGGGAATTATGTGAGTTACCTGGATAATGATTTACCCGGAGGCCAGCAATATATACCAGTGGGGCAAGCCGTGTTTGTGAAAGCCAAGAATGCAAATCCAACTATTACTTTTGATAACAGTGTAAGGGTTCACAACGGTCAGCCTTTTTATAAGAATGCTACTCAAACCTATAAAGATGTATTGAAAATCGCTGTATCAGCCAACAACTCAGCTGATGCTGCTTTTATCCGCTTCCGGGAATTGGCTGATAATAACTATAACGGCTTTGATGATGCTTCCAAGCTAAGAGGATTCGCCGGTGCACCACAGCTTTATACCCAGTCTGAAGATGATAAAGCACTTTCTATCAACACCTTGGCTACCAGTCAGGAAACTGTGATTGTACCTTTGGCTTACGAATTGGAAGTTGCTGGTGATGCACTGCTTAGCTTTGAATACCTAGAAACTTTTGATGCTGCGGTAAATGTTTTCCTCGAAGACCTGCTCCTCGACAAAATGATCAACCTGCGCGAGCAAACCACCTACAGCTTTGAGCATGCTGCAGAAAACGATCCCTTGCGTTTCAACATACACTTTATGGGCGTAACCAATGTGAATGAAATGACTTCAACTCCTGATAACTTCACAATCTGGGCTTCAGAAAAACAGCTTTATATCATGGCAAATAATGCTGTTGACGGCAAGCTCCAAATAGATTTATTTGACCTCAGCGGACGCTTGCTCAACTCAGTGAGCCAATCCATGCAAGCACCAAATAGCATTAGCCTGCCTGATTATGAAGGCATTATCATGGTGCGCGTACGCAACAACAGCGCTATTCAAACCCAAAAAGTATTCATCCGCTAAAACATAAAACTATGAAAAAGATATTGATAAAACTAAGCTTTATTATTGCATTTACAATTTCCAGCACCGCTCTGTTGGCACAAGGTCCTCCGCCTCCTCCAGGTGATCCCACAGCAGGAGGCGATGGCCCTGTGGGCGGCCCTGCTCCCATCGGCGGTGGTATTGCAATACTGCTCACTCTGGGCGCAGCTTATGGCGGACGCAAAGTATATCGCTACTGGCAAGATCAAAAAGAAGCGATAGAAGAATAGTGGTTTTTACTATTAGCAGTTGCGCGAAGTTGGAGCTTCGCCAACCCAGAAACTCCCGTTGGCATTGGCTGATGGGAGTTTTTTTGTTGTAAAGTCAGGGCAGCGCGACGCTATACTGAAAGTCAGGGTGCGACTATAAAGCCCCGTTAATCAGTCGCCCCCTGACTGGCGTGAGGAGGTGTTTTTTTTGTGCAAAGTGCTATTTGCTGCTGTGGTTTTTTCTTTTCCGCTTTTTTTTGAAAAAAGCTAGCAAAAATCAAGCGTGTGCGAAGCTATCCTCCCACGACGAAAAAAACAAAGGAAAACTATGCAAGGTTGTTTTTTACACACGTGATGGATTCTTGCGGGCAGCCAGTGTTACAAGCAAATATTCGCCCTGGAAGGGCAGCTCAATTTGGCCCAATGGCAGCGGCTTGGGTTGGGAGTGATAGACAGAAATTGCGCCCTGAAAGGGCAGCTTAAAATATGTTGGATTACTATTTTTTGTTGATGTGTTGTATAATCCGTTTTTAAAGCCTCAGAGAGGCGAAATTATGGTAAAAGGGTGTACCCATGACGATAAAAAGCTCCGTAGGTGCGACACAGATTCAGTCTATTATTCAGGCTGCGACACTCAAACGATGGGGAACAGTCGCCTTAACCACCATCCCAACACAAAAAAACATCAAAAAACCCTTCTCCAATTCCTTTTGATTCAATCAATTACACCAGTGGGACTTAATTTATCGCCAGTGGGACTAGGTTTCGATACTTAGTGGGTAGGTTTGCGTCGTCACTAATCCTTATGCAAAAGATATGCACCAATGCTTACACTAACTGCTGAACAAAATAATACAATGATGCCCAAAACTGAACTTAGCTGGGTTTATATTTTCGTTAATGCGCTATCGCGTGAGCTGCATATTGGTTTCACTTTTAACCTTTACACACGCTTTAGCCATCCTGACGATCTGGAAAAATTGATTTATTACCGCAGCTTTAGCGATCCGTTCGATGCCCTGGCGCATAAGCACCTGCTGGATAGCCTCACCAAAGAATCGGTGATGCACAAGCTAAAGCAGATGAACCCAAACCTCAAAAGCTTAATACCGGAAATCAGCGATGGCTGAAGAAAAACACCTCCCGGTTTAAAAGCTGACTTTCGTTTAAATAAACCGTTTTAACCGCTGTTTTTAATCCATTAGCGCAAAAAAATGAAGATCAAAATCCTGTAGCAATCACTTGCTCTTTTAACCAAATTAAACCTTTTAACGATGAAAAAATTACTTTTATTATTTACTGCACTGCTGCTCTGGAGTGGAAGTTCATGGGGGCAAAAGCTTTATGAAAGCTTTGAGAATGCTAGACCTATCCCTCCCGAGGGTTGGACTGCAATTTATGAAGACGGCACTTCAGCCGAGAACACAATAGACCATTCTACTTTTCAAAAGTATGTGGGATTCAGGTCTTTTCTGTTTACGCCTACCACCCAACATGACCAATATTTAATAACACCGCAATTGAACGTTACTGAAGGTGATCAAATCTTTTCTTTTTGGTATAGAAGCCGCGAATATCGTCACGAAACTTTTAGTGTTGGCTTGTCGGTTACAGGAAATACCATTAACGATTTCACCTGGTCAGAGGATGTAAATGCGTCCAGCACCTGGCAAAGGTATTTGATAACCCAGCTTTCGACAGAAACGAAATATATTGCCATTCGCTATAAAAGCAACGGAAGATTCGGCTTATTTATTGATAATGTTTTCGCCCCCTCTATACATTCAGATATGCTGCCTAATTGCGCAGAACTTTCCACTCCGCAAAACATAGCTACTGATGTGAATGTAGCCGCTTCGCTCAACTGGGACAACGGTGGTGGAGCACCTGCCGGATACAAACTAAATTTGGGAACCGATAACCCTCCCACCAATATTGAAAATGCTACAGATTTAGGAACTGTATTTTCTTACGATCCTACTGGTGATTTGGCTTATTCAACCACTTATTATTGGCAGGTAGTGCCCTATAATGCAAATGGAGATGCTACCAATTGTACGGTTTGGAGCTTCACAACGATGCCCGATCCTATTGTTTCAATTTTCCCCTATACTCAAAACTTTGAAAGCGACGTCTTTCCTCCAAATGGTTGGGAAGAAGTGCGAACGCCTGAAGATGCAAACCCTGGATGGGAACGACCCTACGAAACACAATACGCTAGATTTGATTCGTATGATAATGCCAACGGTAACATTTCAAACCTCATCACTCCACAAATCGATCTAACCGCATTATCAACAGCTCAATTAAAATTCAACTATAAAAAACCCAAAGGGGGTGATTTTTCTGTTTTACTTTCTACCGATGGCGGAGCTACCTACCCTAAAACCATTTTGTCAGGACTGACAAATCAGGCAGAGTGGACAGAGAGAACAGCAGATATTTCGACCTTTATCGAAAATGGAAATAACATCAAAATAGCTTTCAAAGGAACAAGTAATTATGGTAACTGGGGTGCTTATATATACCTTGACGATATTACTATTGAACAGATACCTACTTGCCCGGCTCCCAAGGTATTAACCGTAGCAAACATCACCGCCAGTTCTGCCAATCTTGGCTGGACTGAAAAAGGAGAAGCCACCAACTGGAAAATTGAATGGAATGCAGGTGCTGATTTTACTCCCGGAACAGGAGCCAGCGATGGCAGCCAGGCTGTTACTACCAATCCCTATTCTCTGACTGGTTTAGCCGAAAACACAACTTACTATTGGTATGTAAAAGCCGTTTGTGGCGAAGGTGATGAAAGTTATTGGATTGGACCAAAAACATTTACCACTGAATTTGGCCCCAAGACCATTCCTTATATTGAAGGCTTTGAGAATGGGAATGAATACGGAGAACCTATTGCCAATCAGTGGGTTCAGGAAGCGATTATTGACGAACCTGGTTATTCTGACTATTCCCCATGGAGTGCCAATAATATTATGACTGGTGAGGCCAGGAGAGCCCCTAGATTTGGTTCGTGGAACTCCATTTTACAATATTTTAACAAACGATGGATGTTTCAGTCATTTTCGCTTGAGGGTGGAAAAACATACATCTTTGATATGTTTGCAAGGCATGACAACTATTATCAGTCCCCCCAACCAGCCACTATAACGGTTAAATATGGTTCTTCATCCGGTTCAGGAAATATGGATAAAACAATTATAGACGAAGCCCTAATTTATACTGACGTCTATCAATTGCTTACCGGAACTTTTAAACCTGATGAAACTGGTACATACTCAATAGGCATACTTGGCACAACAAATGATGATACCTATTATATTTGCATAGATGACATCGCAGTTTACGAGTCAACCACTTGTCTGGCTCCACTGGCATTAACCGTGTCAGATATTACAGTCGTCTCTGCAAAACTCGACTGGACAGCAAGAGGAAGTGCTGCCACCTGGAATATTAAATATGGTGAAGCTGGTTTTGATTTTGAAACCGAAGGCACAACTATTTCAAGCATAAACACAACCTCTACTGAACTTTCAGGGCTTGAATCACTTACCGACTACGACTGGTATATTCAGGCAGCTTGCGGCGAAGGAGGAAGTCTTTGGGTAGGTCCACATAAATTTACCACCGAAAAACTTGTTTCGCCACCCCATTTCGAAGGCTTTGCAACTGAATCAACACCTGAAGGCTGGAATACAACCGACTGTACAATAGGAATAAGAAACGTAAATCCTGCGATACCGGCTATTGATGGCAATTATATTTATGCTAATTTATGGGGTAATGTCGAATCACGATCCTTTACAACCGTCAATATTGGGCCGGTTTTAGATGGTATGCTGCTCACTTTTGACTATGCTCATGTTTATAAATCGGATGCTTGGGAACAAGACTATGGGAATTTTGTTGTTTACGTGAGCACCGATTATGGTAAAAGTTATAATGTTAAAGAAACAATTGACAATACTACCATAACCGATTGGCAATTTAAATCTATTGATTTAAGCGAATACGCTGGTAAAAACGTAAAAATAAAAATTAAGGCGAATCGTACTGTTCAAAATCTTAATAATGGGCGTGTTTATTATTTAGCTTTTGACAATTTTAATATTCTCAAGCGTCCTGTCGCACCCAGCAATCATGTTTCAGGTATTTTCGCAGCAGCAAAAGGACGGTATGACATTAAAGTGAATTGGAATGATAACGATGGCCTAATTCCCGCCTCTGGTTTTCTGATTATGGCAAGTACCATCGATAACTTCACCGCTCCGGTAGATGGAGTTGTACAATCAGACGATACTGACCTGAGTGATAGCACCGGTCAGGTAAATATATTGAGTGGTGTTGAAAATTATAACTGGGCAGGGCTGAATGCAGGCACAAAATACTACTTTAATATTTTCCCCTATGACGGCTTCCGTACCCTAATCAAATACAAAACTGACGGAATAATTCCCACAGCCAATGCAACTACCCGGAAAGAGTATGTTGCTCCTGTATTGGCATCCGCAACTGCTGGCGTTGGCAAGGTCGATCTGGCATGGTCTGTTGCTCGCTCCGATACTAAGCGCAATTCCTCAGGCTATTATTCGACCTCTAATGTGGAATCAAATGTCGAGAAATCTCACGGCCCGACCGTTCAGCTGCCAATTGAATCAGGAGGAGCTGTTGGCGACGACTGCGGCAACCCTATCGTCATTGTTGGATTGCCCTTCACTGACGAAAACACAACCGCCGGACGTGGCAATACATACTCTGAAACCTGCCTTGGAGGCTATGATGGCGGTGAGGATATCGTTTATCAACTTGAGATAACTGAGGCCATGACCATTGAGATTGATATGCAAACTACCGCTACCTGGACAGGCATGTTAATAACAACTGAATGTCCGATAGGATATGGCTGTGTTAACTATGTTACGGGTAGTTCAGGCCCAAAGAACATGGTGGTTGATTTGGAAGCAGGCACCTATTATATTATGCTTGATTCATGGCCTAAGCCAAATAATTTCGACTTCACACTTACTGTGAAAAAATACGTGCCTCGCATTTTTGAGAGACCCGCTGGTGCTAAAGACGAAGGCGAAGACTGTATTGTTGACGGCGAAGATGACGTTACCAACGGTGGCTGCAATATGGTTGACCCCCTGTTTACAACTATAGAAGACGGTGATGTAATCTGGGGATCTGCCAGCACCTATATCCTCAACAATGATAATTACAGAGACACCGACTATTATGAGCTGGTAATTACTGACCCAAAAATTGTGACCTTCACCCTTACTGCTGAATTTCCGGCTATTGTAGGCTTTCTTGAGCAATATGTTCCGGGAGAGGCTGGCTGCTATAATATGACTGGAGGCTTTAATCCTAATGTTAGCACAACGCCATACAATTCAGGTACAATTACTAAAACACTTAATCCGGGTACTTATTACTACTTTGTTGCTATTAATGATTTCTTCGGCTATTCCTGTGGCACTTCTAATTACTACATTGCTGAATTGACCTGTGAGGACGCTCCCTACTTTAACGTAATTCGCAACGGAGTAGAAATCGCTCAAACCCCTGATCTGACTTATACGGATAGGGATGTGCTGCCCGGGGAGGAATATTGCTACACTATAAGTGAAACACCCGAAGAAGGGGTTACTACTGCTGAATCTAACGAAATTTGCGCTACCGTGCCCTTTGCAACCGAGTCTGTATGGTATGGTTCAAGTAATGATAATTGGCACGATCCAACCAACTGGAGCAACAGTCTGCCAGGTGCAAGCACCGATGTAATCATCCCGCTCTCGCGCTCCTTCTACCCTACTATCAGCAGCCCCGCACAGTGTAAAAATATTACAATATATTCAGGTGTTTACGAAACAGCGTCTTTGCTTGACAATGGTTTTCTGACGGTGAATGGAAGTGCAACAATTCAGCGTTACCTCACAGGTGGATGGGGTGATTGGAATACAGGCTGGCATCTTATTAGCTCACCTGTTGCAGCGCAGCCTATTTCTGCATTTGCAACTGAAGGCGTAGGCAATGGTTACGATTTTTACGGCTGGGATGAAGCGACAAGTATGTGGATAAACTATAAAGAAGATACACCTCCTCTCTTCAACACCTGGAATGGCGGCACTAACTTCAACGCCGGCCAAGGCTATATGATTTCTTATGAGGCGGCGAAAAGCACACAAACTTTTACTGGTGCGCTCAACACAGAAAATATAACCAAAGAGAACTTGAGTAAAAGTACTGATAAGGGCGGCTGGCATTTGCTGGGCAATCCTTTTGCAAGTGCACTTACATGGAATGATGGTACAAACTGGGCATTAAGTAATGTTGCCGGAAACACCAAAATATGGCACGAAGCCAATAAAAGTTATAAAGATATTGCTGCCAATGAAATTATCCCATCAGCGCAAGGCTTTATGATACAGGTAAGTGATGCCTCAAACAGCATCACCATACCAGCAGCTTCACGTGTGCATAATGCCCAGGCTTTCTACAAATCAACGAATCAGCAACTGCTGTTGGTAGCTGCCGAAACCGAAGGTGGCTCAGCACAGGAAAGCAAAATCATCATCAACCCACAGGCTTCCAAAGGCTTTGATTTTGAGCATGATTCGCGTTTCTTAGCCGGATATGCTCCTGTTTTTTATTCTATGGCAGACGATGAA
This sequence comes from Bacteroidales bacterium, assembly GCA_023229135.1. Lineage (GTDB taxonomy): Bacteria > Bacteroidota > Bacteroidia > Bacteroidales > F082 > UBA5536. The sequence continues at coordinate 2,039 of JALNZT010000047.1, read as the reverse complement.
TACCTTTCTACCAACAGCATTCCTGCTTTGGAAGAAGATATGGTGATTCCTTTTGGTTTTGTTAAAAATGATGCTTCAGAATTTACCATCACGCTAAAAGAAAGCATAGCAGGTAGCACCGTCTATCTTGCCGACAAACAAACAGGCGAGCTGGCAAACCTCAGCAAAAATCCTGTTTACAGTTTCACCTCAAGTGCTGGCGATGATGCCGAACGTTTCCTGCTGTCGTTTGGTGCAGTTGGCATTGGCCAAAACACTACCAATGAAGGTGTTAATGCTTATGCTTACGACAACATCATTTATATTAAAACGCCTTTGAAAACGCGAAGTAGCGTAAATGTGTATAGCCTTGGCGGTCAATTGGTATTGCAGGGAAAAACTAACGGCAACACACTCACGACACTCAACGCAACGGTATTAAAACCGGGTGTTTACGTAGTGCATATCCTACTGAATAACAGTATGATCAGCCGTAAGGTGGTTATCAATTAATGGATTTAATTGGCTTTAAATAAATAAAATACTAAATATGAAAAAGATAGAAAAGATGGTGCGAGTAACATTACTACTCACTTTGTTTTTGGGTTGGGGATTGCTTGCTTCGGCACAGTCGGGCGGCGCTCCGCCACCACCTCCAGGCGGCGGTCATGGCGGAAGCACTAACCAACCGACAGGCGGCGGTCCTGCTCCCATCGGCGGTGGTATTGCAATACTGCTCACTCTGGGCGCAGCTTATGGCGGACGCAAAGTGTATCGCTACTGGCAAGATCAGAAAGAAGGCTTAGAAGAATAGTGGTTTTTACTATTAGCAGTTGCGCGAAGCTGGAGCTTCGCCAACCCAGAAACTCCCGTTGGCATTGGCTGATGGGAGTTTTTTTGTTGTAAATTCAGGGCAGCGCGACGCTATACTGAAAGTCAGGGTGCGACTATAAAGCCCCGTTAATCAGTCGCCCCCTGACTGGCTGACTTTTGAACATCTAATAGGACTTCAAAACGTCAAACAAGGAACAAAAGTTTCATTCTCTGTATCAACGTTTCCATGTCCTCGTGCCTCGGACGATGAAAAGCTGAAGAACGACATATCAACTATAAAGATGTCTTCGATACAAAATTGGAAAGCAACACGAAGTTAGACTTTTGAACATCCGCAAGGACTTCAAAACGTCATTGAAAGAAATGAATTTTCGGCTTTTAATTCAACGTTTTCACGTCCACTCCCGCCACTGCGGGATCGGACGATGAAAAGTTGAAGAACGACATATCAACTATAAAGATGTCTTCGATAAAAAACAGGAAAGCAACACGAAAACTGACTCCTGAACGTCCGGCAGGACTTCAAAACGTCAATGAAAGAAATGAATTTTCGGCTTTTAATTCAACGTTTTCACGTCCACTCCCGCCACTGCGGGATCGGACGATGAAAATTTGAAGAACGACATATCAACTATAAAGATGTCTTCGATACAAAATTGGAAAGCAACACGAAAACTGACTTTTGAACGTCCGGCAGGACTTCAAAACGTCAAACAAGGAACAATAGTTTCATTCTCTATATCAACGTTTTCATGTCCTCATGCCTCGGACGATGAAAAGTTGAAGAACGACATATCAACATTAAGATGTATTCGATACAAAACAGGAATACAACACGAAAACTGACTCCTGAACGTCCGGCAGGACTTCAAAACGTCAAACAAGGAACAATAGTTTCATTCTCTATATCAACGTTTTCATGTCCTCGTGCCTCGGACGATGAAAAGTTGAAGAACGACATTTCAACATTAAGATGTATTCGATACAAAACAGGAATACAACACGAAAACTGACTTTTGAACGTCCGGCAGGACTTCAAAACGTCAAACAAGGAACAATAGTTTCATTCTCTATATCAACGTTTTCATGTCCTCATGCCTCGGACGATGAAAAGTTGAAGAACGACATATCAACTATAAAGATGTCTTCGATAAAAAACAGGAAAGCAACACGAAAACTGACTCCTGAACGTCCGGCAGGACTTCAAAACGTCAATGAAAGAAATG
>JALNZT010000078.1 GCA_023229135.1 Bacteroidales bacterium | reverse complement strand
CACGAAAACTGACTTTTGAACGTCCGGCAGGACTTCAAAACGTCAAACAAGGAACAATAGTTTCATTCTCTATATCAACGTTTTCATGTCCTCATGCCTCGGACGATGAAAAGTTGAAGAACGACATTTCAACATTAAGATGTATTCGATACAAAACAGGAATACAACACGAAAACTGACTTTTGAACGTCCGGCAGGACTTCAAAACGTCAAACAAGGAACAATAGTTTCATTCTCTATATCAACGTTTTCATGTCCTCGTGCCTCGGACGATGAAAAGTTGAAGAACGACATTTCAACATTAAGATGTATTCGATACAAAACAGGAATACAACACGAAAACTGACTTTTGAACGTCCGGCAGGACTTCAAAACGTCAAACAAGGAACAATAGTTTCATTCTCTATATCAACGTTTTCATGTCCTCACCGCTGGCGCGGTTCTCCAGAACCGTGACCACATAGAATAAGCCAACATTAAACACAAAGAACAATCCACTATATATAGCACTATATCAGACTTTTGAATGTCCAGCAGGACTTCAAAACGTCAAACAAGAAACAATAGTTTCATTCTCTATATCAACGTTTTCATGTCCTCATGCCTTGGACGATGAAAAGTTGAAGAACGACATATCAACTATAAAGATGTCTTCGATACAAAATTGGAAAGCAACACGAAATTAGACTTTTGAACGTCCGCAAGGACTTCAAAACGTCAATGAAAGAAATGAATTTCCGGCTTTTAATTCAACGTTTTCACGTCCACTCCTGCCACTGCGGGATCGGACGATGAAAAGTTGGACTACGAAATGATAACTTTAAAAAAAGCTTCGCCGTTAGCTGTGGCTGGCGGGAGTTTTTTATACTATTCTCTTGAAGCTGGCTAATTGTGCAAAGCCGGAGCTTCAATAACCCATAAACTTCGCGAACCTATGATGGTTCATCATCGCTTTAATACCGCAGTATCCTTTTAGTAATCACCTGGTCTTCAAATTGTAATTTAATGATATAGGCCGCCTGATTTAACCCACTGAGATTTATTATACCTTTTCCAGCTGGCAATGCAGCTTCGTACTGTAGCCTTCCCTGAAGGTCAAATATACGCACCACAACGTCGGCGGGCAACTCAATAGTGATATTATCTTTTGTCGGATTAGGGTATAAACGCAGGCTCTCGGTCAAGCTGTTGCCCAATCCGGTTATCAATTTAAAATGTGCTTCGAATAGTGTATCCGACAACAATTCAAATACAAAAGGATTTTCAATACCAAGAGAATCACCACCAACTGCCCAGTGCGAAAAGCTGTAGTCAACATTGGAGGTGGCTGACAACTCGATCAGTTCGCCGTGTAATAACTCACCAGAAATACTTACTGAACCCGCATCCTGAGGTACAATATCTACTATAAGATCGTAGGCTTTCGGCATAAAATGGGCTGTAATAGTATGTGCAGCATTTACGGCATCAAAAGTAAATACAAACTGAGATTCGTCAGTAGCTTCTTCAATAGCTTCGTCATCTACGAGTAGTGCTGAAATATAATGACCAAAATCGGCTTCCACATCAAATTGCTGTGATTCACCTTCTGGCACAAACACTTCTCCGTCAGGGTCTATCGTCCCGTTGCCTTCGGCTGAGGCCATAATAACAAAGCCTTCAAGTTGGTTTCCATTGATTGTAATCTCATCAATACTAATGCCATAACCACTATTGCTGATACCCTCAAATGCAATATAATAGCTGCCGGACAAATTTGGAAGCTGAATATTAACTTCCGTCCAGTTTACGACATCAGTATTAAAGCTTTCTAAAGTTATCCATTCGTCTTCAAAATTAGCTTTATATTTGATTTTCAACTCATCCTGCCAATTAAATACAATAAAAGTTTGCTTAGGATTGGTATAATAAAAACCCAAAAAAGCGGTATCTATTTCACTCATATCGAGCTGCGGCGTTATCAAACGGCTCGTTAATCCATTATTAAAATACCCCTCTGATCTAAAATAAATGTTATTCTCACCTTCGTAGGCATTGGCCGGATTATTCTCTCCATTACCGCTTCCCACAAGCCAATTAGGGCCATCAATAATTTCTTGTGTCCAACAGAAAGGCACACCGGCCTCATCTTCAAAGCCTTCGCTGAAAGGCAAATGATACAATTCGCAGTCAGTTTCGGCATAAACCGTGCGACCTGTTGAATAGGCTAAAGTATCGCTGTAAGACCAAATTCTATAATAATAACGGCTGGCCGAAAGCAATTCTGTGTGCAAAAAAGTTGTGTCACTTCCTGCATAAAGCAGCACACCTCCACCTATCAGCGTATCACCTACTGCATACGCACTGTCTTGGATTGGATCACCAAATTGATTTTCTCCAGAAAAAGCAATAATAACAGGATTTTCGGCATCATTGAGAGGCCAATTAAGTTGTATATTATTTTGATCTAAAGCTTCGGCACTAAATCCAGAAGGATTACGCACACCGTCAAGCCAGGCCTGTGCTTCTATCAAAACATTATAGGCATTGAGCCGTCCCGTGCCTAACTTTCCGATGAAGTTGGGATTTACCTCATAATGATCATCGGTTGTAGCGCGTAAAATATCAGCCAATTCTTCGGCTGTAAGATCGCCAAAAGCCAGCGAAACTGCCAAAGCTGCTACGCCGCTGGCATGAGGGCAAGCCATAGAAGTACCTTGAAAAAAAGCGTAACCATTTCCTATTACGGTACTTAGCACGCCACGGTCGATAACGGCTTCGGTTTCGCCACCAGGTGCCGAGATATCCACCCAATCACCATAGTTAGAATACCACGATTTTTTGTCCTGATTATTGGTGCCTGCAATAGAGAAAGTACCCGAATAATAGCCGGGATAATATTGACCATCGCTATCGTCATTGCCTGCTGCATAAATAGATATACCTCCGGAAAGCGCATCGCCGCCACCATTAAGGTTGAAATAGTCGATGGCATCCAACACACTTTGATCGTAAACGCCGGGCGTGGTGTAGCCCCAGCTATTTTGCGAGATGGCAGCACCATTATCGGCTGAATAAATTGGTGCCAGCTCGAAACCGCCGCTGGTATTGCCGGAAAAAACCTGCGCCGACATCAGCCTTACGCCATCATCAGCACCACTTCCGCCTGCAATGCCAGCCACTCCAAGGCCATTATTATTAACGGCAGCTACTGTGCCTGCTACGTGTGTGCCGTGATCACCGGGGTTTATATTTGGTGTATTATTTACAAAGTTAAATCCAATTTCTTCCCACATATTTCCGGCTAAATCAGGATGTGAAAATTGAATACCTTCATCCTGAATGGCCACTATCACATCAACGCTTCCTTTTTCAATTTCCCATGCTTCAAAAAGGTCAATATCAGCGCCTTCTGTGCCGCCCTGCTGACCTGTGTTATGGTAATGCCACTGCTCATCAAGGCGAGGATCATCCGGCACCCAATCAAGGCTTTTGGTGGCATCTACGCGCTGCATAGGTTCTGAGCCATCGGGCAATGTATTGAACAAGCGCTTGCGATAGTCCGGTTCGGCATGTTCAACCTCCTCCAGTTTATTAAAAGAAGCAACAAGTGCGGGAATATCAGCATTTTCTTCTAGTTTGAGCGTAAACCAACGATCGAAGCCCCAAGCTTGATGACGACTTGCATCACGTGTTTGAAAGGCCGGCGAATAGAAGGTTTCTGAAATGGATTTCACGCCGGCGGCCTGGCTCAAGGCATCCACAGCTTCAATTCCGAGTGCACTGATTTGCTGCGGCTGATATGCATTACGTTGAATCATTTTGGACTGTGCAGCTGCTGAGGTCAACTTAATTTTCAGGACACCGGGATTCCAGGCATCAGTTGTAAGCGATTTTAAATCAATAGGCGGGCGCTCACCTTTATGAACGCGGTAATTTTGCCCGAAAGAAAATTGCACCACAAGCATGATAAAAGCGATAGCGAAATACTGAGGTTTGTTACGATTGAAGTTCATAGAAAATATGTTAAAAATAGATAGCTTCAAGACAATCAAACAGCTAAATTGTTCGATTTGAATATAATTGGAGGCCAATTTACAACAAATAGCAATCTGCTATCGCTATTTCTGCGAAAAAACGCTAAAATTTTTAGCAAGGCAATTTAAACTGATAATAGCTCAACCGGCAAACCTTTTAACCTTTGCGCTTCAAATAGTCATAAATTTCTATTTGTGAGCGCACAAGCTTATCCGAGTTAGTTTTTGGCTTGTATTGATTCACAACTTCCGTGTTTAAAAGTCGGGCTTTACAATTGTCGCTAAGCTGAATATTGAGCAGATCCAATAGCTCCTTTTGTATTGATTTATCCTTGATGGGTGTTGTTACTTCAAAGCGGTGGTCGAGGTTGCGCACCATCCAGTCGGCAGAAGAGATGTAATATAGTGATTTTCCGCCATTGGCAAAGATACAAACACGGCTGTGTTCCAAAAAGCGGTCAACAATACTCACCACTTCAATGTTTTCGCTTTTCCCGGGCAAACCGGGAATTAAAACACATATTCCCCTGCAAATAATCTTGATTTTTACGCCGGCATTGCTGGCCTGGTAAAGCTTTGTAACTAAAGTGGCGTCCACCAAACTATTGAGTTTTAAAATGACCCAGGCTTCTTTTCCGGCTTTGGCATTTCTAATTTCTGTGTTTAGCAATTTTATATAGAACTTCCGCATGCCCGAAGGCGAAATAACCAGCTCATTAAAATCTGGTGGTGCATAAGGCGTTTTAAACAACTGAAACATCTTATCTACCTCTATACCAATACGTTCATCTGAAGTAAAAAGGCTGTCATCAGCATACACACGGGCGGTGCTTTCATTGAAATTTCCGGTGGTGATATTGGAATAATAAACGTTCTTCCCTTCTTCTTTTCGCCGGATAAGCAACAACTTACTATGTACTTTCAGTCCGGGAATTGTTTTAATTATATTCACCCCTTCTTCGTGCAGCTTTTCCGACCATTTGATATTTGCCTTTTCGTCAAAACGCGCCTGAAGCTCTAAAAATACCGTCACAGATTTACCGTTGCGAGCCGCATTTACCAAAGCGTTGATAACTTTCGAATCACTGGCGGCACGGTAAAGCGTCATCTTTATTGATCGCACTTGGGGGTCGATAGCAGCCTCCCGAAGCAGGTCGATCAGGTGCGAAAAAGTTTGATACGGATAATGCAGCATGATGTCTTTTTGCCTGATCACGCTAAAAATGCTGCGGTAAAGTGGCAGGTCAGGATGCCGAAGTGGCGGAAGTTCATCGGCCCAAAGCTCCTTTGAGCCTATCTTTGGCAGCGACATAAAGTCGCGGAAATTATGGTATTTCCAGCCGGAAATCATAATATCATTTTTGCTTACCCTAAATTTCTTGAGCAGTTTAGAAA
>JALNZT010000041.1 GCA_023229135.1 Bacteroidales bacterium | reverse complement strand
GAGATTCCTGCTGTTTAAGTAGTTTGTCGAGTACTTTTTCAGCAGAAACTTTATTGAAACCCAATATCAATAGACCTGATAACGCTTCTGCTCTGACGGTATTGTATGAAGCACCCATTTTTTCGGTGCCAATTACCACTTTAGACACTTTATCGCGCAGGTCAACAACAATACGTTGAGCGGTTTTGACACCGATGCCTTTAACGCTTTGCAGCTTGTGCACTTGCTCGGTGGCAATGGCTTCGATAGCTTCGGTGGTGGTGAGTGCCGATAGGATCAATCTGGCCGTGTTGGAACCCACCCCTGATACCGAAACAAGCTGCAAAAACAGGCTTCTTTCGGCCTCTTCATAAAAGCCGTAAAGCAGGTGTGCGTCTTCACGAATGCTCAGGTGCGTATATAGCCGGATGTGTGGCTGATCGCCAATAGCGCTAAAAGTATTCAGCGAAATATGTGTGATATATCCAATTCCGTTGTTCTCTAAAACAACAAAAGTGGGATTTTTCTCCACAACTTTCCCTTTGATAAAGTCGTACATAGAAGGCCTTATTTTTGGATAAATTCAACTTTTCGTTGATTTCGGCAAAAATACAAATATTAGCGACTGGGTAAAACGGAAATTAATGATGCTGATGTGCTGATGTGCTGATGTGCTGATTTGTTGATTTGCTGATTTGCTGATGTGCTGATGTGCTGATTTGTTGATTTGCTGATTTGCTGATGTGCTGATGTGCTGATTTGCTGATTTGAGGATGTGCTGATTTGTTGATTTGCTGATTTGTAGATGTGCTGTTGAGTTTACCTGATGTATAACTCTTGAACTTTTTAACTCGTCAACTTCTAAATTCAATTTAGCTATTGAAACAAATAATCGTTTATGAGCAAGTTTTTTTCTAATGTTTTAAAGAATTCCTTAATTTTGATGGATTACAAAAAAACCACACCATGGATAAGCTTTTTAACAAAGATGCATTGTATTATCATTCCTCTGGCAGACCCGGCAAGCTGGAGGTTATTCCCACAAAACCTTATAGCACCCAGCGCGATCTTTCGCTAGCCTATACGCCCGGTGTTGCAGATCCCTGTTTGGCCATCAACAAAACCCCTGAAGACGTGTACAAATATACCGGGAAAGGGAATTTAGTAGGCGTTATTTCAAACGGAACGGCAGTACTTGGCCTGGGAGATATTGGTCCCGAAGCCGGAAAGCCCGTGATGGAAGGCAAAGGATTGCTGTTTAAAGTGTTTGCCGATATTGATGTTTTCGACATCGAAATCAATGAGAAAGACCCAAAAAAACTCATTGAAATCATAAAAGCCATCGCACCTACTTTTGGCGGCATAAACCTGGAAGACATCAAAGCGCCAGAATGTTTTGAGGTAGAAGAAAAACTGAAAGAGATGCTGCCTATCCCTGTGATGCACGACGACCAGCACGGCACAGCAATCATCACTTCGGCAGGCCTTTTGAATGCTTTGGAAATCAACGGAAAGAAGATTGAAACACTGAAAATTGTTGTGAATGGTGCCGGAGCGGCCGCTACTTCCTGCACACGCCTATATATTAAGTTAGGTGCAACACCGGAAAACATTCTGATGTTCGACAGCAAAGGATTGATTCACAAAGGCAGAACCGACCTTAACGAAACCAAACAAAAATATGCGGTTGACAAAGAACCGATAAGTTTAAAGCAAGCCTTAAAAGGCGCTGATATGTTTCTCGGACTCTCGGTTGCCGGCATAATGAAGCGCGATATGTTGCTTGATATGGCTGATCAGCCCATCGTGTTTGCCCTGGCAAATCCCACTCCCGAGATAGCTTACGATGAAGCCATGGCAACACGCGACGATATTATTATGGCTACCGGCAGAAGCGATTTCCCAAACCAAATTAATAATGTACTCGGCTTCCCATACATTTTCAGAGGAGCACTGGATGTGCGGGCCAGACAAATTAACGACGAGATGAAACTGGCTGCCTCTATAGCACTGGCACAGTTAGCTAAAGAGCCTGTTCCCGAAGAGGTTAACATCGCATTTAATGTAAATAATCTAAAATTCGGACGAGATTATATCATTCCTAAGCCTACTGACCCGCGACTGATAGAAAGGGTAGCGCCGGCAGTAGCTAGAGCTGCCATGGAAAGTGGCGTAGCACAAAAACCCATCACCAATTGGGATGCATATATCGATGAATTAAGGAAGCGCTTAAACCTGAGCAACCCGCTGATACGGCAGATTAAAACCCGTGCCAAGCATAATCCTAAGCGTGTGATATTGGCCGATGCCGAAAATTATAAAATGCTGAAAGCGGCAGAGATTGTGCTTAATGAAGGTATTGCCGAACCAATATTGCTGGGCAGGTCCTACATCATCAGGCAATTGATTAAAGAGAACGATCTGGAGCTGAAAAATGTAGAGATTATTGACCCGACAGCAAATGATCAGATTGGACGGCGCAAGCAGTTTGCAGAAGCGCTTTTTTTGAAACGCCAACGCAAAGGATTGACCTTTCACGCAGCTCGCAGCCTGATGAACCATCGCAACTATTTTGGCCCTATGATGCTCGAAGCCGGCATGGCCGACGCACTGGTTTCGGGACTTACACGTAACTATCCGGATTCCCTAAGACCAGCTTTACAAGTTGTTGGAAAAAGAAAAGGTTCCAAAATTGTTTCAGGAATGTATATCGTGAATACCAAAAAAGGACCTGTATTTTTTGCGGATTGCACCGTCAATATTAACCCGTCTGTTGAGGAATTAGTAGAAATCACGCTTCAAACCTGCGAAACCGTTCGCGAGTTTAAGTTTACACCCCGTGTGGCTCTGGTATCTTATTCTAACTTCGGATCTGCCAGTGGTGATGTGCCAGAAAAACAGAAAAAAGCGGTAGAATACCTGCACGAACACTATCCCGACATGATTGTAGATGGTGAGCTACAGGCAAATACAGCCTTAAATCCGGAATTATTGACGGAGTCCTTTACATTCTCCAAACTTGTTGATGGACCTGCCAATACGCTGATTTTCCCCAACCTGGAATCAGGCAATATTGCCTACAAGCTGATGCAGGAATTGGGTAAGTTCGAAGTTATAGGGCCAATTCTAAACGGCCTCAATCAGCCTGTGCAGGTGCTTCAAATGGGCAGCTCGGTTTCTGAAATTGTAAATATGATTACCATTGCCGTGCTGGATGCGCAAAGCAGACAGGCAAGGAGGAAATAAAAACCTAAGTTGATTGCAAAAAAGCAAAAACCCCGCTCAAATCAAAGTTTAAGCGGGGTTTTTATGTTTAAAACAGTACGAAATGCTATTTAATATGCGCTTCTTCTACCTGCACAATTTCACCGTTAGCTTCTCTGTAAATAAATACAATAATTGAACAGCGATCGGCATTGTAGGCCACATCTATCGGGATATTGTATTCGTGGGTATAGGTTTCATTGGCAACAATTGAGGTGCTGCTTATGGTTTCTCCATTGACACCATTTACGCCTTTTCGCAGCACATGACGGTGGTAATACTCAGTAATGGTAGGCGTTTCACCAACTGATGGATCGTTGTTACGTTGTGGCGCCATAATGCTGTCTTCAACTAAGCAAACCTGCAAAAGGTATTTTTCGCTTGCATTTTGCAGGAAGCGAGAATCTATTTTCAGCGCAAGTTGGCGGTTTGCTTCGGTATAATTTGTCTCAATTTTTAGGCTTGCTTTTGCAGTCTCCTGCATAGCGGCATCCACCCGCGAAGCCCATTGGCCTTTTCCGGCAATGCGTCCACCTTCTAAGCCTCTGTTTATCATGCCACTGGGATAGCTTACGATACTGAAATCAGTTCTCCATTTATCTCCGGTATTTGTTCGGAAATCTGTATCAAAAGGGGGCTGCATAGGATCTGCAAAAAAGCCGGTATGAACAGCCATCACGATTAGTTTTTCACCATAAAGTTTTTGTAAATCACTGGCAATCTTAGCTGCCGCCGGACAATTTACACAGGTGTGACCAGTATAGTCTTCGAGCAGTACCTTTTGCACTACGTCGGCATCATCGCCACCACCACCGCCACTCTCATTAATATAAGGCGGATCAATTTTATCACAACCGGCCATAAAAATGACTGTAAATAAAGTAAGAACTGCTATTGTTAGTTTAATTTTCATCAGCATCAATTTGAGGTTATTTTCAGCTTAAAAACTTGTAGAAAGTGTAATACTTAAACCACTTGAGGCAGGCACCTGACGGCATACACCACCTACGCAAACCACGCCTTCGCTTTGGCGGCCATAAGTGAGTGCGATGCGGCTGGCTTCTTTCACATAGCCTACCGAAACGGTATAATAGTGTTGTTGCATGTCTTTGTCTGGATTTCCATAATTGTATTGATCGGCAATCGTGAAAAACCAGGTAGGTGCAATGGTATATTCAAGTAATGCAGCAGCCCAGTCGCCATCATCCTGCTCGGTAAATAGCCCCTGCATTTCGAAGCGCAAACTGTTGCGGTTAGTAATTTTATAGGTAATGTCAACCAATCCGATATTGGCTTTTACGGCTTCTTCACCGGCATGGCCTTCGATGGTGGCAATATCATAATAGAGGTTCATGTACTGCACAACGGCTTTCCATTTTTGGTTGATTTTTTTGTCGATTTCCAGGTTAAAATCCCTGAAAAAGATATGATCAGAAACCTTAAAGAAGTCGGAATTATATCCAAAAGTTCCTTGTGTATTCACTAAAGTAGAATCATTAACCTGGCTGCGAACAATGTCATTTACCTGGCTGAAGTTTAGCGCGATTCCAGTGCCGTATTTTCCTCCCAAAACACTTCCTTTCGGGATTTTATAATTTAGCTGAAACTGCATCGCCATTTCGCCATTGGGCTGGGTAGCATAAGGATATCGGGCGGCCAAACTGTAGGAATGGGTGCGGTTTATGGGCGGGATAAAGTTGATGTCCAGCGCATTACCATCGATTCCTCTATCAGATTTAAAGCTCATATTGTCAACCCTTTTCAACTGAAGCACAGCGCCCAGACCTTTCTGCGAATACGACAAAGAAGATAAAATCGACTGGCCTTCTCGGTAGATAAAGTTATTCATGGCTGAAGGGTCGTTTATTTTGTAGGCATATTCGGTTGCAAAGTTGAATTTGCCCGCGCTCAGGTTCATCCTTCCTGCCAATGCGCTAACGTTTTCGGGTAAATTAAACAAAGGGTCTTTGTCTTTTTGGTATTTGCTTACACCGCTGACGCCCAAAATCAGGCGTACCGGAGCGTCGTTCAAGCTTTTTATGCTTTGATTCAGGTCAAACTCGGCGTCTAATCCCCTGACGATACCGCGGTTTCCATTCTCAAATTTCTGCCAATAATAACGTTGTGTGCCGTAAACTCCTTTCAGCGTAATTCCGGGAGTAGGACGCAGTACAATACGCATTCCGTTGATGGAATTGTCGTAGCCGAGTGTCCATTCTTCGTAAGCACGCAACACAAGGCCGTTGCCAAACTGTTCGTAGAAATTCCCAACTGTTACACCGATAAAATCTGTTTGATAGCTGGCCCACATATTCGGAAAACCATTGCCTTCCTGCAAAGGATCGAAGCCTGCAAGTGGTGTGAGGAAAGCCTCATAGCGCACTCCTGCCGAAAACTTCCCGAGTGTGTAAGTGATATTTCCAAAGCCGTTCACACCCATTTTTCGTCCGTCGATGGTGGAATCGTATATGCCGATAGCGTTGTCGGGCTGGTAATATTGTCCGTCAATTTGAAAGCTGCCATTGACCTGAGCTTTGTCGATAAAATCCTGGGCATAACTGTGAGAAAAGCCCAGCAAAAGCACAAAAATTAATAATTTACGCATGATAATCTGGTTAGGAGATATTTATTTTACTCCGGCGATTTCTTTCACCTTTTCGTACAATTCATATTCTGCACCTTCAAAGTAGGAAGTGTGCTGAGAAACGATTTTCCCTTCACCATCAAGCAAAAAGGTATGCGGAATCATGTTTACATTCATCGCTCTTTTGAGGTCGCTATTGGGATCAAGCAGCACTTCAAATTCCCAGGATTTTCCGTTAACCATCGGCATAACGCGGGCTGTGGAGCGTGAGTCGTCGATAGAAACGGCATAAATTTTAACGCCGGTTTCTTCCTGCCAGTCAGCATAGTTTTCGTTAAAAGCATCGAGTTCTTTTTGACAAGGTTTGCACCACAAAGCCCAGAAGCTCAAGATTACAGGCTTGCCGCTGTTTGTAATTTCAGCGGTGTTAAAGTTTTTTCCGTCAAGGGTTTTAATAGTTACCTGAGGAATATCCGACTGTGCAAACAGCCCAATATTTAAGAAAAGAAGCATCGAAAAAAGGGGAAATAGTACTGCTTTCATAACTTTTTTTAGATTTTATTTTGGCAAAAAATTTACAATAAACCTATCGCGGGGCGACAAGCAGATTTGATAAATTAGACAACCAAAGTAGGGCAGAGGTTGCACTATTCGATATAGACTTCGAGCAAGGTGCAACTTTTGTTTGGATATAGCGCGACCGCCTGGATAGTGTTGGGAATTAATACGGTTTGTCCTTTTTCGAGTTCAATTTTATCTTCGAAACCCCAGTCGATGTTGCAACTGCCTTCGGTGCACAACAATATTACAAAAGAATCGAGCTGGGAGTAGTCTTTGCGGATGCCTGCTTTGAACTGAAGATAGTTGGTTGTAAAAAAAGGAGATTTTACCATATTGGTAGTTTCGTTTTCCTTTTTCTGGTAAGCTGTTTTTGCCGTGTCTGGAAGCTTAAAGTCAATGGCATCAATGGCTTCGGCGGTATGTAGCTCGCGCATTTGTCCGGCTTGATCTATCCTGTCCCAGTCGTAAATGCGGTAAGTTGTATCGCTTGTTTGTTGAATTTCGGCTATTAAAGTTCCCGGTCCTAAAGCATGAACCCTGCCGGCAGGTATAAAAAATACATCGCCTTTTTCAACCGTTTCATAATTCATCAACGCCTTGATTTCGCCCTTTTCCATAGCTTCTAAATAGTCGGATTTGGTCAATTGACGGTTAAATCCGCTGATAAGTTCTGCATCTTTATCGGCTTGCATCACATACCACATCTCGGTTTTGCCCATTCCGATACCGCGGCGCTGTGCCAAAGCATCATCAGGATGCACCTGGATGGAAAGCCAATCATTAGAGTCGATTATCTTCACCAGAATAGGAAACACATCGCCAAAACGTTCGTAAACGGCCTCGCCAACCAGATCGCCCATAAAGACTTCTACCAATTCATTCAACTCATTGCCCGATAGATAGCCGTTTTCAACCACGGTTGGGTCATCCTGAACGCCAGACAGAAGCCAGGTTTCGCCACAATTTGGCAGCTGGCCAAAGTCCATTCCCAATATTTCACGGATCTTTTGTCCGCCCCAAATCTTTTCTTTAAAAACAGCTTTAAACGTGAAAGGATATAAACTTTGCATGGATTTAAAATTTGGCGGTAAAGTTAGGGTTTTTCATACAGACGAGCACAGGCCGCCTTACGACTGTATCTTAAGGCACGAAATTTATGAATCAGTCCTGATACCCTGCTTTTCTTTGGTCAATCAAATTCGTTAAATCCACAAACTCAGCTACACTTAAACGTTCTGGACGCAGGTTAAAGCGTTCATCTGTAATGATATCCGAATTTAGCAGGGAGCGTAGTGAGTTGCGCAATGTTTTACGTCGCTGGTTGAAAGATTGCTTCACAATACGTTTAAACAACACTTCATCGCAGCCTAAGATTTGCGTTTCATTGCGTCTCAGTTTTATCACGGCCGATTTTACTTTTGGCGGCGGATTGAAAACATGTTCGCTCACCGTAAAAAGATAGTCGATTGAATACCAAGCTTGTAATAAAACACTCAAAATTCCATAAGTTTTACTTCCTGGAGGTGCGCTAAGACGCTCAGCTACTTCTTTTTGTATCATGCAAACGACTTCCGAGACCAGGTTGCGGTGATCCAGCACCTGAAAAAAAATCTGGCTGCTGATATTGTAAGGGAAATTCCCGATGATGGCGATGTTTTTCGCATCGAAGTCGTTCAAGTCAAGCTTTAAAAAATCACCTTCAATCAGTTTTTCGCGGAGGGCAGGATAATGTTCGCGCAGGTAGTTAGCAGATTCCGAATCTATCTCAACCAATTTGAGGTTTTCGGGAAAACGTTTGATCAAGTGTTTGGTAAGTACGCCGGTTCCTGAGCCAACTTCAAGCACCAGATTAGCTGTATCCGTCAGCTGTTCGCTAATTTTTAACGCGATATTTTCATCCGTTAGAAAATGCTGTCCGAGGTGTTTTTTTGGCCTTACCATAAGTTAAATATTATCGCCTCTCAGCATACGATAGCGCCTTCTGGCTTCGGCCACATACACACTTGCCGGGTATTTGTCGATTAGTAATTGAAATTTTTCACGCGCTAGTTCCTCATTTTGAATGTTAAAAGCATTTAGCATCGCACTTTCGTATAGTGCTTCATCGGCTAGATAACTATCTGGATAGCTGTTATAAATGACAGCATAAAGGCTGTCGGCAGTTGAAAAACTATTTCTTTTAACTGCAAGTTCAGCCTTTCGCATCAAAATGCGAGGCGTAATTACGGCATTTGAAACCGCAGCATTTAAGGAGTCGAGCGAAGCAGCAGCTTTTGCATCAAATCCCTGCAAAGCCAATAAGTCGGCCTGTGCAAACACCTTCAAAGTGCTGCCGGTAGTGTCTTCCATCAAAATATCCTTGATGAGCAACGACAGCGCCATCGCATCATTGGCAATAAGTTTTGAGGTGGCGGCTTTGAGTACGTTAAGTTGTGTATTGGCCCATTCAAATTCACCGATATAATAGCGCAGCCTTGCGTTTCTGAACCTGGCTTCGTGGCCGATTGGCTCATCCCCCAGTCGCTTTTCTATCTGGCTGTATAGCAAGGTGGCTTCCCAAACTTCATTTTTATAAAGATAGATATCAGCAAGTTGCAGCTTTATCAGCGAAGTTTCAACAGGATTTAGCGGCAGCTTTAAAGCTTTTTCGAGCAAGGCCACAGCCTCATCCGGTTGCGCTAGTTCATAGGTATAGATACGCGCTAAAGTGAGCGTCAAAGGATAAACTTCCGCGTTAAAACCAAGTTCTTCAAAAGTACTTTTAATAGAGGAGGCAAGCGCTTGGTAAACGGCTTCGTTGCGGGTGTTTTTTTGCTGTTCAATCAGGTATTTGG
This sequence comes from Bacteroidales bacterium, assembly GCA_023229135.1. Lineage (GTDB taxonomy): Bacteria > Bacteroidota > Bacteroidia > Bacteroidales > F082 > UBA5536. Next base: position 24,291 of record JALNZT010000041.1, on the reverse strand, counting down.
CTTGTAGTAATCCTACAACTGACTGCACATAAAAAATACCATTTTTGCCTTTGCTACGCACGTATTCAAAGCCGTCAATTGCGATATCGTAAGCCTGATTATTCATGCTAATATGTGCCAGATCAAGGATTTGTAACTCACGATCTCCTTGTCGGCGATCCAATGCTTTGGCTTGTATCAGTGCGATATCGTAATCTTTTTGTTGCAACGAAAACCAGATAAGCAGCTCACCGTAGAGCATATTATCGGGTGACTGTTGTGCTTTTTGCAAGAGTTTGGCGCGCAGCAAATCAGCCATGCTATTGTCAATATCCATCCGCAGTACGCTTTGTAACCGGCTTTTAATCAGGTCGATATGTTGTGGTTGATAATCAAGTTGATAGAGATAGTTATCGAAAGCCAAATTGTAATCACCCTGATATTGATACAAACCGGCTTTTTCGAGGTAAAAAGGATAATCAACAGAAGGCTGATCGCTGCCGAAATTATACACTTTTAGGGCATAATCGTCTAGGTTGCGCGATCGAAAAGCGTTGGCAGTTATGGCGATTCTGTTGCGCTCAGGAACCAGGTTTTTAATGATTTTGTCAAAGAGTCGTTCAGCCTTTCTTTGTGCGCCCTGGAGCTGGTAAATATAACCCAAATCAACCATAAAATTTGCTGCTCCCGGGTTTTTGTCAATCTCCGCCTTGAGCTGTTTTTCGGCTTCCTCAAAGTCATTAAGCTGTATCAGACAGTTGAGGTAATAAGAGAAATAATGCTGTGAATTGAATTGCTGATAAAGTTCCAGGTAGAGCGGAGCGGCCTTTTCCCATTCCTGACTTCTGTAGAACTGACTGGCCAAACTTTCTTTTTCAAGGCGTTGCTCTTGTCTTTCCCGCGCTGCATCACGCTGCAGCTGCGCCCTGACAGGAGTTGCCACAGTTAGCGCAAATAGCACAAGGAATAACAAAATAGTAGGCCATTTTTTCATAGTAATCAGTCTTTTTCTGTCTGATGGGCTTTTTCCAGCGTTTTTATTAACAACAAGTTTACTTCGTAGCTGTTCAAAAAATAATGATTTTTAACCTTGATACGTTCCACAGCGGCTGCTTCTGAGCGCAAATATTCGCCGGCTTTCAGCTTTTCTGTAATTATTCCTTGATCAATATCATGGCGCAGGTTTCGCAGTTGTTCGGCAGCAAAGCTTATTTGTTCCAGAAACTTGTCGCTTTCTGCTGTCAATTGCTGAAAATACAGCAAGCCGCTTTCGAGCCTTGAGCTTCTGCTTTCAGCAAAAGGATCGGTGGCTGAGGTTTGACTCAGCAGCTTTTTCATTTGCGAAATGGTGCTGTCGTGCGGCTTTTGCAGCAACTCTTGAAAAGCTAGACTATCTATCATAAGCTGGTTTTGCAGCGAGTCAATTACGTTAAGAAAAGCCTGTTGTGGATGTGGATTGGGTGAGCAGGCCGTGATGCTGAAAAGTAGTAAAAACTTAGCTGATAACAGCAAAACCAGTGTAATCCTGTAATGTTTCGGGAATGTTAATGCCATCATCTGTTTGGTTATTTTCGAGTAATGCTGCTACAATCCGTGGGAGGGCTAATGCACTGCCATTCAAGGTGTGAGCGAGTTGTATTTGGCCGTTGGCATCTTTATAGCGCAGCTTCATGCGGTTAGCCTGAAAGCTCTCAAAGTTAGAAACCGAGCTCACTTCGAGCCACATTTGCTGTGCCGCTGAATATACTTCAAAGTCGTAGGTAAGGGCCGAAGTGAAGCCCATATCGCCACCGCAGAGTTTTAAAATGCGGAAAGGCAGCCCCAGCTTACGCAACAGATTAGCAACGTGTGATTTCATTTCTTCCAGCAATTCGTAGGAGTTGTCAGGATGTGCAACTTGTACAATTTCCACCTTGTCAAACTGGTGCAGACGGTTGAGGCCACGCACGTGTTTGCCCCAGGAACCTGCTTCGCGCCTGAAACAGCTGGAATAAGCAGTAGTTTTTACGGGAAGTTCCTTTTCGGCCAGAATTACATTGCGAAATATATTGGTAATAGGTACCTCTGCCGTGGGAATCATAAATAATTTATCAGCGCCAATGGTATACATCTGGCCTTCTTTGTCGGGAAGCTGACCTGTGCCATAAGCCGAATCTTCGTTTACCATCAGCGGTGGCTGCACCTCCTGGAAGCCTGCCTTCACGGCTTCATCTAAGAAAAAATTGATTAAAGCCCTTTGCAAACGCGCGCCTTTACCTTTGTAAAACGGGAAGCCGGCACCAGTAACTTTATTGCCCAGATCAAAGTCGATTATATCGTATTTGCTGATCAAATCCCAATGTGGCACAGCGTTTTTGGGCAATACAGGAATTTCACCTTCCTGATGCACCGTAATATTGTCGCTGGCTTGTTTGCCCGGCGGCACGGATTCGTGTGGCAGGTTTGGAATCTCAACCAGTTTATCATGCAGCAGCTGCTTGGTGTCGTTTAGCAGAACTGACAGCTCTTTGGTTTTTTCTTTGATTTCGCTGTTGCGGGCTTTAAGCACTTCGGCAGCGGCGGCCTGTCCTTGTTTAAAAAGCAGACCTATTTCTTTAGCCAACGAATTGGCTTCGGCAAGCAGATCGTCTTGTTCTTGTTGCAGGCTTTTGCGTTTTTTGTCCAGCTCCAGCACTTCATCGAGGAGTTCCGGCTGTTTGAAATTTTTAATCGCCAAGCGGGCTAATACCAAGTCCTTGTTGGCACGGATAAAGGGGATTAATAACATCTTGTAAAAGTTAATTTTTGCAAAAATACAGTTTTTATAGGGCTAAAGAGTGCGAAAGCCGGTAGCATATTCAGAAAAGACATCTTATTTTTTCGGTGAAAGTCTCATTTCATACCATCCGAAGCCAAAAAACCCGGCTATGCATGCATAACCGGGCAATAAATATTTTGTAAGGCAGGCTTAGTTTACAACTTCAGTGGGAACAACAGAGATGTATGATTTGTCATCTCTCTTGCGACGGAATTCAACCGTGCCATCAACCATCGCAAAAATGGTGTGGTCTTTTCCCATGCCTACGTTATTACCGGGGCGATGAGCAGTGCCACGCTGTCTGATTATGATATTTCCAGCCTTGGCAAACTGTCCGCCATAAATTTTTACACCTAATCGTTTACTTTCTGATTCACGACCGTTGTCAGAACTACCAGCTCCTTTTTTATGTGCCATTGTCTAAGGGTTTTACGGGTTAATTACGCGTTAATGTTTTCAATCACGATTTTGCTGAGATACTGACGATGACCGTTAGATTTTTGATAGCCTTTTCTTCTTTTTTTCTTAAAGACAATCACTTTATCACCTTTCATGTGCTCAACAATGCGTGCTTCGATATTTGCGCCTTCAACAACAGGAGCACCAATTACGGTGTTGCCATCGTTTTCAACGAGTAATACCTTATCGAAAGCAACCTGGCTTCCTTCTTCTTGTTCAAGTCTATGGACAAAAATTTGTTGTCCTTTGGTTACCTTGAACTGCTGTCCTGCGATGTCAACTATTGCGTACATTATACTGTTTTGAAATTGCGGATTTTGCTCAAAAATTTGAACCGCAAAAATATAAAAAATATCTATACGACAAACTTTTGTCTCAGAATTTTTTAAACAGGGCGTTTTCTGCTGATTTTGTTGAGGTTTGCCTTATTTCTGTTCACAAGTAACACGCCACCAATAATCAATCCTATCCAAATCAGGAAGCCCAGATGGAAGTATTCGCCATCAACAATGCCCCACAAGAGTGCCACTACTGGAATTAAATAGGTCACAGATGAAGCAAAAATTGGCGTGGTCATTTTTATAAGCATATTAAATCCCATCATGGCGATGCCAGTACCTACAATGGCAAGAATGGCCAGATAGCCCAAGCCAGTCCAGGCTTCAGGTTCGTGCTGGAGTTTGTGTACAAAATCTGTTGTACCAAATAAGATGATGGCAGCCGGCAAGCCAACAATAAAAAAGGTCATGGCCGTTATGGTAATACTCTTGATATGACTAAGTTTTGCTTTAATGAGGTTAACGTTGACGGCGTAAAAAATAGTAGCCAGAACTACCATCAGCGCGTAGGGAATATTGAAGCTAAAATCGTGGCCGCCACTGCTGCTTACCAGACCAAAAGCACCCAGAAACCCAACCAAAACACCAACAATTTGTATTTTTTTTACTTTAATCCTGAAAATTATCAGACCAATAATCAATGTAAAAAGTGGTGTTAGCGAATTGAGCAGGCCTGCTGTTGAGCTGTCGATACCTTTTTGTGCAGCGGCAAACAGAAATGCAGGGAAAAAACTACCAACTGTGCCGGCAAGAGCCAGCCATATCAAATCTTTTTTAGCTAATTTTTTAAGGCGTGGCAGCGCAAAAGGAAGCAAGAAAAGAAAAGTTATCACTACCCGCAAAGCACCTACTTCAATAGCGCTGTAGTAAACCAAGGCGCGTTTTATCAAAATAAACGAACTTCCCCAAGTAAGCACCAGTCCGGCCAAAATAAGCCAAGCCAGCAGAGGTTGATTGCCTGTGCTTTTTGTTGTAGGTGTTCTCGGATCTTTTGCAGACATATCGCTTGATTTGATTTAAGATATTAATAAGATATCAAATAGGAATAAAGCAGGCAAAGTTATTTTTTTAAGCTGAATTTTTCAGTTTTAATAGTTTTTTACAACCAATTAGCTGTAATAAAAATTTCTTGTGAAATCACATTGTACTGAAAGTAGTACTTTTGTGCTGAAATAGCAAAAGTAAGCTGCTAAAGACAGCATTTTTTTAGTGTTATTTTTAATTGTTGCAGATGACAGACAATCAACTCAGGTGGATAGAAGGACTAAAAGCAGGCGAAAGGTCGGTCTTTGATGAAATATTCAGGGCCTATTATGAAGAGTTGGTCGGATTCTGCCTGCGCTACATTCCCGATCAGGATATGGCTAGCGAAATTGTGCAGGATTTGTTTGTTAAAATGTGGATCAGGCGTGAAGATTTACGTGTTACCATTTCACTCAAAGCGTATTTATACAAGGCAACACGAAATCATGCACTTAACTACCTCAATCAATTAAAAATTCAGGATAAATATAAGAGTTATATCGGCTTTCAAACCATAGAGGGCGGCAATAGTCCGCTCGACAAACTACAGGAGTCTGATCTGGCAGAAGAGATCAAACGCGCTGTATTGAGTTTGCCTGAGAGAAGACGTAGGGTTTTTGAAATGAGCCGTCACGAAGGTTTGAAAAACAAACAGATTGCTGAGAAACTAAATATCTCGGTGAAAACTGTAGAGAACCAAATGACAAAAGCATTGGAGTTTCTGAGAAATAGCTTAAAAGATTATTTGCCTGTTGGGTTAGTTTTTCTTATTGCCTTCGGAGGTTTTTAAGGGATTAAGTGTATGTAAAAATAAAAATTCTTTTAGCCTGATAGGGGAAAGCGTGAAAGAGATTGTCTTAATAGCGTTAGAGTAAATTTAACTTAGCCGTGATTAATAAAAAAAGATACGAAATATTGTCAGCGAAATACCTGACTGGGAACTGTTCCAAAGACGAAAAGCTTCGTCTGGAGCAGTGGCTTGCCGTATCTGACGTTAATCAACGTTGGTTTGAACAAAGAGAATTGGCCTGGAAACTGGCTGGCACTTCAAACGCAGTTGAGGCAATAGAAACCGAAGCTGCACTCGCTGTGGTTCATCAAAAAATCAGTGAAATTGTACAGCAGCAACAGTTTTTGCCAAGACAACGTTCCATTGCCCGCAGAGTATCTGCTTGGGCTGCTGGAGTAGCAGCGGTTTTGGTGCTTGGATTGGCCGTAATCTTTATGCTTAAAAAAGATAAAGCTGTTGACTTTGAGGCTTTCGTGATGAACGAAAAATCTTCGGAAGCACTTCAACTAGCCGATGGTAGCAAAGTATATATGAATATTGGATCTCAGCTGCAATACGCTGCTGCTTTCGATGAAAAACGCTTTGTGACCGATTTTGAAGGCGAGGCACTTTTTGATGTGCAATCAAACCCTGACAAACCTTTTAAAATCCTGCTCGATCATTTAGGCGTTGAAGTTTTAGGCACCAGTTTTAACCTGCGTGCCATTCCCGGTTCGTCAACCTACTCCTTAGATTTGATTCACGGGAAAGTAAGACTGTTTACTTTTGATGAAAACCCGGAAGAGCTTCTTGAGCAGCTGTTATTGCTGGCCGGCGAAACTGGCGTTTATGATACCGAAACGGGCAGACTATCCAGGAGCAAAACCACCGATAATAATTTCATGAGCTGGAAAACGGGTGTTTTAGAATTTGTTAATGCACCACTTCCCGAAGTGATAAAAACGCTTAACCGGGTTTATAACATCAACATCCAACTGGCTTCAAAGCACGACACTTTGCGCCTTACGGCACGCTTTGAAGGTGAAACAGCCGATCAGTTGATCGAGTCTTTGCAAACTATTTTTGAGTTTGAATTGCTCCGCGAAGGCAACCAAGTTTATTTCAATTAAATATTTCATTTCCTGCTTGTAGGTTTTTTGTACTTTAGCAACCGCTAATTGTATGCGTGTTTGTTGAACTCTGATACCAAAAGTATGACTAAATCTAAGGGCTTGTTTTCCCTTAACTCATTAATTTTAGCCTATTTGTCTGCGAGTTTTTGCTTGTTGATTTGTGTCAACGCACTATCAGCGCAGCAAGATAGCAGCCAGCTGTTAGACCTTAAGGTAGAACAAAAAAGCCTTGGCGAAACTCTTGACCAACTTTTTGTAAATCATCAAATTAAGCTAGCTTTTAATGCCTCTGATCCTGCATTTGATCAACTTATTTCCTGTAATTTAACGGCAAGTACACCCGAACAAATTTTGGAAGCACTGCTCAAGCAGCGTGGCTATCGGTTTAAAAAAATTGGTGATCAATACATTGTCTTCAAGCATGGAGAATCAGAACCACAAGAAATAAAACCACAACCTGATGCTGGTGAAAATTTATCCAAAGAAATTACTGACACCATTTTTATCAATAGAAATGTGCTAAGATTGGATACTATCGTGCGCTTGGACACCATTTTTCGGGTAGATACGGTTGTGCTTAGAGATACTATCACAGTTTTTAAGGAAGCTGCTAATTTCAAAAAGACCAGAAGAAAAGGCGTACGATCTGATATTTTCAATACGACCAGCCGAAAACAGCAGGGTCATGCTGTAGAAGTTTATTATGGTAGGGCATTTACCAATGTTCAGTTTGATGCAGAGCAGCAAAGCAATTCTATCCTACAAGATTACTGGGAAAAAGCTGTCGAGCCCGGCTTTAGAGCGCAAACATTGGGATTCAAATACCATTTTAATGCTAATAAATGGACGTTTACATCGGGTTTAGCACTTACAGGTTTTGCTGAAAAGTTTGATTACAAACGTAAAATTAGTACCGGTGGTTTTTTTGATGTTGACACCCTCGACACCTATTATTCAATATCCAATATGGATACTACCTGGTTTCATATTACTGACTCAAGCTGGATTCCGCTGGATGAAAGAAATTTTGAATATTCCGGAACCAATAAAATGGGTTACCTGAATTGGGATATTGCAGCAGCTTTTGAGATTATGAGCTTTCCGGGAGTGCGTATCTTTACGAAAGCCGGTGCCGGGCTGTCGGCTTTGATATATAAATCAGGAACGGCAATCAGTGCTACGCCCGACTACGAAGCCATTCCTATGAAGGACTTTGAGATGGAAACGCTCAAGTTTTCGTGGATGGTTGGTCTAAATGCCCGCATGCGACTTACGGATGCTTTTGATTTGGTGCCTGAGATTTATTATCGCAGTTACAGCGGGAATATGTATAAAAATTATCCGGTTCAACGCAAGCAGTCGATGTTTGGTGTAAATCTGGGATTGATTTATTATTTTTAACAGCTTTTGTAAATTGTGAAAAAGTCATTACTGACATATTTTATTGGCCTGCTAATGGTTGTGTTGAGTGGGTTTTCTGCTAACGGCATTCAGGCGCAGCCTATTGCCGAAGTGGGAGGTACAATTGCTACTGATCGGTTTTTTACAAATGACTCCTTATATATAGTCACCGAAAATTTGCGGGTTATAAATGGTGCCTTACTAAAAATTGAAGCCGGTACCAGGCTAAAGTTTAACCAGGGAAAAGGTTTGGTGATAGAATCAGCAAAGCTAGAGGCCATTGGTATTATTGATGAACAGGTCGATTCAATACATTTTGAACCAAATTATTATAATCCTGCCCAAGGCTGGAAGTGGAAAGGCATTCAGGTGCGAAACGCCTCTGCTGAAAATAATGTTGTGCTTTCCTACGTAGTTGTAGCCAATGCTGAAATAGCAGTTGAAATGTTGAACAGTAAGCAGCTGGTAATTGAGAACAGCTGTTTTATAAATAACCTCTGGCGGGGCATAAGTATTCAAAACTCAACAAACGTTAGTTTGAAAAACAGCACTATCTATGGCAATTATGTGGGTTTGGAAATTGTGGGGCTTGGCGCATTAGGAGTGGCAGCTGATAATGTGATACAAAACAATATGTTGCACAATTTAGAAACCAATGTATTAATCCGCACTGAGTCAGGTGGTCAGGCGTATCGTAATGTGATTACTGAAAACGTGGTTCAGGGCGGTTTCATTGGAATTTGGATTGATAACAGCGGCGTAGTTGAATCCAAAAGGAATACCATTTCCAAAAACGCAATTTTACTTACTGGAAATGGTTTTGGATACGGCCTTTACCTGGCCATAGATTCCACTTTGGTGACCCAAAACATTTTCTGGCAAAATTCGAGCGCGATAGGGTTTCGTAACTCTTCAAATAACATCATCCACAGGAATAGTTTTTACCAAAATGGCAATTCGATGCCGTTGACCGCCGGATCTAAACGCAACGCCATCACTAACAATACCTTTAGCCAGAATCGTAAGACTGCCGTAATCATTACCGAACCCGTGGGAAATGCCTTGTCGAAAAATAATTTTATGCATAGCATAACCGATACGCTGGTTAAACTGACAACATCCCAAAATATTAACGCCACGGCAAACTATTGGGGTACAACCCTTGCTGAGGAAATTGATAAAAAGATTTTTGACGCGAATGACGATTCCGAACTTGGCGAGTTGTTTTACGTTCCTTTTTTGGAAGAGGCCGATACCGTAGCGCCGCTTGCACCACCTTTCGATGTGAAAAAACAATGGGTGAATAACCGGATGAAGCTAAGCTGGCGTGCTAACGAAGAAAGCCATTTAAGAAGTTATGTGGTTTACCTCAGGAATTTTGTCAACTACAGCTTTTCGGAAAGGCTGCCAGCTATTTTGGATACTGTTTTTTATCTTGATGATGTTGCAATTACGGATACTATTGCTGTTACGGCATCAGAGCGTAATATGAGCGAACGACCGAAAACGTTTTGGAAGTTTGAAAGTCCTTATGCTTTTGCCCGTGCAGTGCCATACGCAGGAGGCGACACCGCTATATGTCAGAATGAACAGGTTTTTGTGATTCGCAATGCTAATGCGCCTTTTACTTATTTGCGGTCGGTCTGGTCTACATCTGGTGATGGTTTTTTTACGGCACCAAATAATCTCAGGACAAGTTATTTGCCCGGCGTCGAGGATTATAATAGGGGAGAGGTGAAGCTTTCACTGCAGGTAACTACTACCGATGAAGTTTTTGTGGAAAGTTTTATGTTATCTTTTTCCAGTGATCCGCTTGCTTATGCCGGCAATGATACCCTGATCGGAAGCGATAGTAATTTGCGGTTAAACATGGCAACAGCAGCTTATTTTGACCAAATCAATTGGCGAACTACCGGTGATGGGGTGTTCGAAGACCAGAAATTGATTAATACTATTTATATGCCGGGTGATCAGGATAAATTGAACGGGGAGGTTTTATTGATTTTGGAGGCCTTTTCAGAATGTGGTGTGGCGGCTGATACACTAAAATTGATATTGCTTGACGAATTTAGCCTTGCCGGGAAAGTTTACGGAGAAAATCAGTCTATACAAAATGCGATGGTGCTGGCATTTCGAATGGTAGATAACGACTATAGCTTTATTTCAAGCCAACATACCACGGGTGACGGCAGTTTTTATTTTGAGAAATTATTCACGGGTGATTATGTGTTGATGGCCGCGCCCGACACCCTCGACAAACTAACTGCATCCGCCTACTATGCTGAAGCAACGGGCTGGGAGGCAGCCTACAAGCTTAGGCTTATTGAGCCCACTTACGATGTGGATATAAAACTTGCCAACAGACTTGCTAATTTCCCGGCAGGAACTGCTGTTATTAACGGCCACTTTGCCTGGCCCGAAAATGGATTTAGCAATAGTGAGGTCTATTGTGCAGATTGGTTTAGTCGTGGACAAAAGCTGCAATATTGCGATGGAGGCCTTTCTAATGTGAGCATTATACTTTATAATACCGATTTTAAAGTGCTTCTGTCCTATACTTTAACAGATTATGGCGGGCGTTTTATGTTTGATAGCCTGCCTTTTGGCAGCTACCGGATTCAGGCCGAAATCCCCGGTTATCCGTTAAATGTGTCACCACTTATTATCTTGTCAGGCGATCGGCCATTGGCTGAAGTGGAGCTGTATATCGAAAATCAAAAAATAAATATTTTCACTGAAAACAATCAATTACCATCCACAGAAAAAATAATGGCCTATCCCAACCCTGTTTCAGATTATTTATTTTTGCAACATACGAATTTAAAAGAGATAACCATCTTTGACCATTTTGGGCGTCTGCTTGAAGTGAAGACTTTTGAAGCTAATACAGCAACATCAAGCTATACACTCGATATGCAAGCCTACAAAGCAGGTTTTTATTTGCTTATTTTGCGGTCGGATAAACAACTTCAGACTCTAAAAGTTGTTAAATATTAGTTAAACATATTTTATTAGTATTTGTAAATCAAAGCTTTACTAAAAATATTTCTGCCCTGGTCTAAGAGAGGTTTCAATAAAAGTAATTTTTTCTATTTTTGTCGGCGTAAAACAAGCACACCCCTATTTTAGAACAATTTTAAATAAGAGATAGGGGTAAAACACAAAAACTTTGTCTTAGTGCTGTAGAAACATAAACCAACAATATGTGTCTGCACGAATTTTTTAAATTTTTAAACCACTCAGCAACCTAAAAAACTGTTTAAAACTACGTTAAAACTTTTCTCTTTCGCCCTAAGGGATCTACCCTTACCACGTTTGAATCAGTCAGTACTATTTCAAACCGTTTTTTATGGCTGTTATTTTTAAAAACAAGCTAAGCCATGAATTACCCCGATCAACGAACCTATCAACGAGTTTTCTTAAACAAAGATTTATTGGCTGCAGCTTCTAACAGAGGCATTCAGTCTCAACCTATTTTTCAATCAATTAATCATTATTTATTAACTAAATCAATTTTAACTATGAACAGAAAAACTACATTTCTGCGATGGCTTATGTTGTTTGCTGCAGGATTATTTATCCTCAACACAACAACCTATGCCCAAAATCGTGAAATCGGAGGTGATGTTACCACAAGCAGTATGTACACTGCCGGTGCTACATCAGACCTGGATTTCACCATTTCTGCCTATTCTCCAGACTGGGAATATATAGACGAATTCTCGCTTGTATTTCCTGCTGGTGTGACCATCAATTCTGCAACGCAAATTGACTTTGAAGATGCGGTTATTGCCGGTCAAACCATTAGCTGGGACACTTATTTTGACCCAGAAAATGGTGATGTTGACTTCTCAGTAAATGTTACTGTAGATGCCGCTTTTACAGGCAATATGAATATTAACTGGAACATTCAGGGAGATGTTTGGGGTGACCCACCTCATTCAGATGCCGGTACTGTTGTAGTGCCTTCAGCTTCTCCTCGTCTCGAAGTTGATCCTTTGGTATTAAACCTTGGTGATCGTCCTATTAACTCCTGGACTGAGCCTGCATACTTCACTTTAACAAACTCAGGTACAGGTTCACTTACCGTGAATAATGTGGAACTAGATGCTCCTGACTTCTTTTCAGTAGTTGGTGATTTCCCGATTACACTTGCTGCAGGCGAATCAGCCCAGGTTGGTGTTTCTGCAACAGGTGATGCCGCTCCTGGCGTACTCTCCGGCGACTTTGTAGCCCAATGGGGTGCAAGCCGTGCTGTTGTTGTAACAGAATTTACTGCAAATGCATACACGCCAATTGATGAAGACGTAGTTGAAACTGCCGCTGAATTGATTATTGCTCCTCTGATTGCCGGTCCAACAAGTTTGCCAATGGCTTCTAACAGAGAAGATGGCGGAATCTACAAAAATTATGTACTTCCCAATGATGTTGGATCAGGACCTAATGACAATGATTATGTTTACTTGCTTCAACCTGCAACAGATGTTCTTTTAGACCTTTTTGTTACTGCTGGTACTGCTAATTTTGCAATCTATGCCGCTGACTTCGGTGGTGAAGAAGGACCTATGGCTACCAACGCTTTAGTTCAAGGTGTTGATAATATCAATGGCTTCGAGCTTTTTGCCGGTTCCTACTACATGGTTGGTAGCTCACTTAACACATGGAGTGGTGGCATTAATGTTACAGCTATGCCTGCTCCTGATGCAGTTGTTTATACTGCTCCACTTGATGGCGCTGTTGATATCATCAACGGAAGCGATCTGGAATGGACATTTGGTGCTAACACATTAGAGTATCAAGTTATCCTGGGAACTACTTATCCACCTGCAACTGTTGTTGTTCCTTGGACAAGCAACCTTTCCGAAAGCTATACTTTAGTAAACACACAACCTAACTTGCAATATTTCTGGCAGGTTAACGTGCGTAACAGCAATGGAACTACTCCTGGTTCTATCTGGGGCTTCACAACCACACTCACTCCTCCATCAAACTTAGCAGGTAATGCCGAAGTTTATGAAGGAGAAGATGTTGTTTTAACCTGGGAAAGCCCTGTTGATCGTTCATTCCTAGGATACAATGTGTATCGTGATGGCGTTATGCAAAATACAACAACGCTTACAGAAGCTACTTATACTGATGCAGCGCCTGCTTATAATATGGCTGGATATGACTACAATGTAACTGCTGTTTATGACGAAGGTGAATCAGGTTTTTCAACTGTTTTCACCGCACAGGTAACGGGCGAAGGAACGCTCAACGGAAATGTTAAAGACCTCAATACAAATGCTAATATAGCTGGTGCAACTGTTACTATGATTGGTGTTGATGAGTTTGGCGAAGATCAAACTTATAGCACTACTACTGATGCCGCCGGAAATTATACTGCTGATGTTTATGCAGGAACTTATAATATCCGAGTAGCTGCCGAAGGTTATCTCAATGCAGAAGTAAATGGTGTAGCTCTTGCTTATGGCGCAACTGTTACTAATAACTTTATGCTTAACGAAACTCCTTATCCTGTAGCAGTTGTTACTGCCAGCGAATTTGGAGATAATATCCTGATCGAATGGAGCTTTGATGTTCCTGCTTTTGTACCACAGGTGTATCCTTTCGAAACTGCTGGTATGAGCGAAGAACGCATTGCCAAAATGTGGAATGAATTTTTGAAAGAAAATAATTTCGATGCTACAGCACAGTCAAGTAATCGTGCACTGGTTGAATTTCAGGTTTGGCGTGAAAAAGCGTATCTGCCAGGTACAATAGAACTGGTTGGAACTACTTCACAGTCGCAATTTGTTGACTTTGATTGGAGTGCTCAGGATTGGGGTGTTTACAAATGGTTTGTAGTAGCTGTTTATGACTTGAATGAGTCAGATCCGGTAGCTTCAAATCCTATTGACAACGATATGAATACGGTTGTTGATGTAACTGTTGCCCTCAACTCAGCAGATAGCCCGGCCGGAACACTGGTTGAGTTTACCAATGTTGACGAATCACCCGCACTGGTTTATTCTACCCTGCTTCCTGCAACTGGTACATTTACCTGGAATGAATTCCGCAGAGGAACTTACGATATCATGGTGAGCTACCCGGGATATGGTGTTGTTAATGAAGTTGGTGTTGATATCTTTGATGCTACTTCTTTTGATTGGTTGCTTGAAGAAACACTGGCTATGCCTGCAAATCTTTACGTTACACCTACAGCTTTTGCAACCTGGGAAGGCGGAACCGGTGGTGGCGGCGGTACTCCTTTTACTCCGGTAATGGAAGCCTTTGACAATGGAATCCCTGCTGATTGGTCACAAGTTACTTACAGTGGAAATGGCTACTGGGAATTCTGCGACAACTGTGGAGCTTCTCAGGATCCAATCAATACAGATGGTAAATTCGCCGTTGCAGATAGCGATGGTAATTCCACACTTGTATATGATGTTGGCCTGTTTACAGCACCATTTGATTTGACTGGTGAAACAACAATTTATTTGGATTATGACCGCGATTTCCAGGATTATATTGGTTCTGGCGAAATGGCCGTTCGTGCCTATTCAGGAGGAACGGGTGCTGCTAATTTTGAAGAAGAGTTGGACTGGGCAACTGATGATGATCCATCAGGTGGAATCCATAAGACCTATTTGTTTGACCCAAGCACTTATGCCGATCCTTCAGAAGTATATTTTGAGTTTTGGTATTCAACTAATGGTGATACCTGGGTATGGGGATTTGGAATAGATAACGTTTTGGTTACCAATGTTGATCCTGCTCCCCGTTCATTTGAAACCTATAAAGTATTCCTTGATGGTACACTTCTTGGCGAAGTAGGCGATACAGAATACCAACATGGTGGTTTCGGCGAAGTACTCGTTGATGGTGAAACCTATACAACCGGTGTTGCTGCCGTATTTACTACTGGTCAATCAGCTACTGCTGAATTCACCTGGAAATATGTAGCTTGCGACAATTACGATGCTCCTACTGCCTTTACTGCCGAGCAAACAATTGGAACACTCGACGTAGTTCTTGATTGGACAAACGTTGACGCTGCTGCTCTAGATACAATCGATGCTTTGAGAATATATCGCAATGGCGATGAATTAACAGAACTCGACTTTACTGCCGGTGCAGTTGAAACATACGTAGATGCGGCTCTCGAATTTGGGACCTACAACTACTGCCTTACTTATATCTACGCCAGCGGTGCCGAAACATGTGTTGACGCTGTTTGTTCTGAGGATGTTGTTATCACAGGTGGTGGATACGTAAACGGTACGGTTACTGCCTTTGACGGTGGTGCTGCAATCGAAGGCGCTTCTGTAACCATTTTCAATGATGACTACAGCTTTGAGTTTACAACCGACCTTAGCGGATACTACGAAGGTGAAGTTGTTGATGGCGTATATGATTATTTTGTATCCGCTGCTACTTTCGAATCACAGGAATTAGAAGCCGTAACAATCACCTTTGGTGAAACCGTAACCAACGACTTTGAATTACTTGAATTCCCTTACCCTGTTTCAGGCGTTATAGCTACCGAAATAACCGATAATTCAGTTCTTGTTGACTGGAGTGCTCAGGCACCTGTTGTTTCAGAATGGTTAGTTTATGACAATGATGTTATGGGCTTTGGTGGAATTGGTGCCGAAGCTGGCGCTTACAGCCTTACCTGGGCTTCTAAATTTGTGCCTGAACAATTGACAGAATATGGTACTGGTTTTGTAACAAAAGTTTCTGTTTACCAGTTGCCATCAGTAGGTGACCTCCTAACTGAAGTTAGAATCCTTACCGGTGAAAACGGTGAAACCGTTCTATACTCACAAGACGTAACCGGTACATTGGTCGGCGATTCATGGAATGTTATTGAACTTGACCAAGCTGTTGCTTTTGATAACACTCAAAATCTCTGGATTGCAATGTATGTTGAAAGACCTGCCGGTGTTGATATATTTAACGAACCTACAGCCGGCGCGCTTCAAGTACTTTCGGGCCGTTATGACTTTTTTGCCTATAATGGTGCTGCTTGGACATCAATCAGTGGCGAATATGGCATCACAGACCAGGCTTGGATGCTCCGTGGTTTTGTTACCACCTCTACTGGTCGCGAAGTTGCTTTAGGTCAGGGAGATTACACAACTACCGGACACAAAGATTACTCAACTGTTAAATCAGTTTCAAGTGGTAAAGGCATGATTGCTGCTACCAAAGCCAACGCTAAATTCCCAGTTTACGCTAACAATAGCAACCGCGAACTCGTTGGTTACAGCGTATATCGCACCACTTGCGAAACCGGTGCCCTTACTTTCTTAGGAATGACACTGGACGAGCAGTTTACTGACAACACCTGGGGTGCTGCAACAAGCGGCGTTTACAAATGGGGCGTTGTTGCCGAGTATGACAACAACGAATCAGAAGTGGTATTCTCCAACTGTCTTGACAAAGACATGGTTACTACGGTAAGTGTTACCGTTACTACCAACAGTGGCGAAAGCCCAGCCGAAACGGATGTGTTGTTTGTCAATGTATCAGAGCCAGGTCTTGGTCTGGAATATGAAGCAGAACTTGACGATACAGGCTTCTTTGCCTGGGACGAATTCCGCAAAGGCGATTATGACATCTTCGTTGAAAAGAACGGATTTGGTCCGGTCGAACTGCTTGGTTATACCATTGACGGTCCTGAAGCTTTTGAGTGGATCTTAGAAGAGTTGCTGCTTCCTGTTGCTGACCTGTATGTAACACCTACCGGTTTTGCAACATGGAGAAACGGTGGCGAAATTCCTTTTGAACCATTTATGGAAAACTTCGATGCAGGTTTACCTGATACCTGGACAGTTATTGACGGTGGAACCCCTGGGTTTACCTGGTACAACACCCCAGCTCACAATGGAAACAGCATTGATGGAACACCCTTTATGTTTGCTAGTTCAGATGCTGCCGGTAGTGGCTCAACGATGGACGAACAACTCGTTTCTCCGATGATCAATGCCGATAATGCAGACGAACTATACCTGAGCTTTGATTATGTTTATCAATACATTGGTAACGAGCACTTCTCAGTAGATGTATATGATGGAGCTAGCTTCGTGGAAGTGTTCCGCACTCAAGCTGACTCAGGCCCATACCCATGGGGACCGACAATTACTGAAACAATTGATGTTACGGAATATGCTAACGAAGAATTCCAGGTACGTTTTAATTATGTTTCAAACAGCTGGAACTGGTATGTTGCGGTAGACAACGTAGTTGTTACTGACAATATGGACCGTTATGCCGACCGCGAATTGCAGAACTACAAAGTTTGGTTAGATGGTATTTTCATTACAGATACCGAAGAAACATTCTACCAATATGCTACTGAAAACCTTGTTCCCGGACAGTCATACCTCGCAGAAGTTGCAGCAATGTACACCAACGGTATGTCAGCCAAAATGGAATACACCTGGACTTATATTCCTTGCGAAGATTACGCAGGACCGGAAGTTTATACTGCCGAAGTAATTGACGAAAGCGATGTATTACTCACCTGGTCAGACGTAGAGCCTATGTCACTCATCAAGATTACTCAAAATCCTGGAGCCCCTGCGAATGCTTACTTCCAGAGCTATGGAATGGGATATGGTGTAGCTTACGACCTGAGCGCTTATCCTGATGCTTTGGTTAACAGCCTCGACTTCTACCATGCTTCATGGGGAACTACAGGTACCTGGCAATTTAACGTTCATGTGTATAACTGGGACACTAAAACCCTTATCCAAACTGTTGGTCCAATAACCACAACCGGAAACGATATCTGGGAAATGGGTGTTGAACTTGGCGACATCAATGTTGCAGGAATTAATACTGTTGCTCTTTTGTTAGAGCCACTGAGCAATTCACCAACAGATGCCTATCCTGATTTCTCATCAGATAATGCAACTAACCCACAAGGTTCAATCTACGGACCATTAAATGATGTAAATGCCATTGGTTCATCTACTATTGGTAATTTCCTACAGGAAATGTACATCTACACAGCTTACGGTCCGGTTAGAGCTACTCCGGTAAACTTCGACCTCCTACAAGCTCCTGTTGCACAGGCCAAAGCAGCCGTTAACCCGGCTACTGAAGCTCCTGTTATTTCACAAAATGCTGTTGCATCTCGCGACACAGATCTTTTCGTCGGCGTAAATGTTTACCGCAACGGAATGATGATTGCTGAAATGGTTCAGGATACTTTCTATCTTGACGAAAATGTAAATGGTGGCGAATTCACCTATTGCATCCGTTACGTATATGAAAGTGGTGCTATGAGCTGCGAAGGCGCATACTGTTTAGATGTTGCTATTCCTTGCGAAGCTCCTAAAAATCTCACTGGTGAGTATGTTTGGGAATACAACAATGGAAGCCCTGAGTTTGGCGCATTGATCGAATGGGAAGCCGGCGCAGCACCAGTTGCTGAGTGGTTGTTCTATGATGATGGCGTTAACGTTGATGGAATCGGTGGCCCTGCTACCTTTACCTGGGCTGTTAAATTTGACCCGGCACAACTGGCAGATTTCGATGGTGCATCACTCACCAAAATCGAAATCTACAACAGATTAGCTTCTGCTGACGAACTGCGTATCTACGAAGGTACTAATGCTGCAACCCTGCTACATACCCAAACCCTCAGTGGATTAGGTGTAGAAACATGGGAAGAAGTAGCTTTGACCTCACCTGTTTTGCTTGACGTAACCAAGCAACTGTGGATTGCAGTTTACACCACTGATGGTGCTAACTACCCTGCCGGTTGCGGCAACTACACAGGCAATCCTAACGGAGACCTGATTACACTTGACGGTGTATTGTGGGAACATCTTAATGACTTAGGATTGGCTTACACCTGGAACCTGCGTGGTTATGTAACTACAATGGCCGGTGCTACTGCTGCTCTTCCGATGGATCAGCCACAGGATGATTACAACACAGGCGACCGCGCTGAGCTGACTATCTCAGGAATGGGAACCGGCGAAAACCCAGTGTTAGCTTCAAACAGCACCCGTGAGCTTTCCGTATTCAATGTGTATCGCAGCGAAAATGGTACGGATTACGAAATGATTGCTGCTGTACCATTCGAATCAGGAACAAATGCATATTCATACTACGACACCGAATCAGGAATTGGTAATTTCTATTATCAAGTAGATGCGCATTATGTGTATGAAGATGGTTCAGAATGTGAATCAGCTCCTGCTATGGCACTTAACAACCCGGAAGACGACTTCGTTTACGTATTCGTAACCGATGTTAATGAATTGGGTGCTGCCGAGGCACGCTTATTCCCTAACCCTGCAACTGATAATGTTACCATTGAGGCTTCAAACATGAGCCGCATCACTGTAGTAAATGCAATAGGTCAGGTTGTTTACGACCGCGAAATCAGCGCTGAAACAATCCAACTGAATACTGCAGCTTATGAGGCTGGAATTTATATGGTTCGTATCAACACCGAAAGTGGTTTAGTGACCAAACGCATGAGTATCGTACGCTAAACTTTAATACCGGAATAGATACCTATTTCGAACTATATCTACCCTGGCCATCAATAATTTTGATGGCCAGGGTTTTTTTATGCGCTTTTTTTTACTTTTTTATAAAGTGGATAATTCGCTAAGTTGTTAATTAGGTGCCTATTAAGTTTTTTTTAAAATAAAAACACATAAAAAATTTGATTTCAACGGATTTTTTTGAAGTAACAGAGTAGGGGTAAACCTATTTGACTTTGTCTATGAAACAGTGAGCAATGGTAGATAAACTGATGTTCAAAAAACGTTTAACCAATTTTATACCACTAAACAACCTTTGATTTTTGTTTGAAAAGCTTTAAATTTCAGACGTTTCTATGTAAAAAACAATCCTTATAGTTCTGAATAACAAAAAACTTTTTTAAACGCTTAAGATGTTGTTTGGTTTTAACCGGATTACCAATGTATACCACTGAACAACGAACCACTCAACGACTTTTCTTATCCAAGGAATTATGGTATGCTGCTTCTGACAAAGGCAGCCATTCTCAATCAATAGTTCAATCAAATCATTTTTATTTATTAACCAATTTTTATCATTATGAAAAGTTATCATACTTATTCACGATGGCTTCTACTACTTGCAATGGGTTTGTTCCTGTTTGGTAGTTCAGCTAGTTTGTTTGCGCAGGAAACCCAACGCGAGCAAGCTATCATAGATGCCATGCACGGTCCAACAGTTGAAGTGCCGCAATCGGACGGACGCGCTGTTGGCGACAACTGTACAACGCCTATCGTTGTTAATATTCCCGCTGATCTGCCCTATGCAGATGTGGGGAATACTACCTGCGGCAGAGGCAACACTTACCAAGATTCTGACCTTGGTTCTTATGACGGGGGCGAGGACATTATCTACGAGTTAATCGTTACTGCTGAAACCGAGGTGGTAATTACAATGGATCCCAACGGGACTACATGGACTGGTTTGGGCTTATTCAATTCCTGCCCAAGTTCTTCGGGTAACTCGATTGAAACGGTAACAGGTAGCTCATTAGATCCAAGAGAAATCAATACAATTCTGGCCCCAGGTACCTATTATGTAATGGCTGATACCTGGCCGACTCCAACTTGTATTCCAGTTTTGGATCTGTTTATTGTGATACCTCCACCGCCACCAGTTTTGCAAGCCATTACTGCTTTCCCTTTCGAAGAAGATTTTGAAAGTGGTGCATTTCCACCTACCGGTGATGTTTATGTCCTTCCTGTAACAAATGCAGAATCAGATGCTTATGTTTCAGGTGTTGCCGGTAACGGTTCTGCCTTTGGAGCAATTTTGGAAGGCGGTAGCTCTACTGGCTGGATAGGGGGTTCATCGTCAACCACCTATGACAATGCTTTTACTGACAATGTAACGCATATTGCGGAACTTTCGATGATCATCGAGCCAGATATTGGTAATCCCGGTTATTTGTTCTTGTCATTTGATATGCGTCAGAATTATTCTTTTGGCCGCACTTATGAATGGTTTAGGGTTTTAGTTGATGGTGTCCCTGTGGCTGATCTTAATGGAGATACTTACTGGAATCCATCTACTCCTGAAGGCGATCCCTGGAAGAATCTGACATTTGATCTCTCTGCATTTAAGAATCTGGCCAGTTTTGAAATCACGCTTCAAAATTCAGGTAAATATGACCTGTATTACTTTGATGGTGGTGATGTGGCAATGATCGACAACCTACAAGTATTGTATTCAGTACCAGGGCTTGAAATCGTAAATGCTATCCTGGATATGGAAGACCGTCCTATCGGTGCCTGGATGAAACCTGCTGCTTTTCAGATTGTAAATAATCCGGGAGCAGGCGACATTGTCATTAATGAAGCCGATATCGATGAAACTTTCGGTGGTTTTCTCGCTGTCGAAAAACCAGCACTACCATTTAGTTTACCTTCGGGCGAAACAACCTATGAATTCGGTATTAAAACCACTGAAGCTCCTGTTGGCGATGGTCCGTTTAGTGGTTCGTTTGCCATGTTCTTTGGTAGTCGCGCTGTTGTAACTGCCGATTATACCGGAAACGCATACACACCGGTTGCCGGTGATGTTTGGGAAATGGCTTTTGATGCAGATGCTGTTGCCTTCCCTGATAATGTGGTTATGGGCAGCTTTGTGGATAACTACGATCTCCCCGGTGCAACCGCTGATGGCTGGGACGCCGTATATAAGATAGATGTTGACGCCGGCGATATTATCGTTGATATTGATCTTACAGGTACTGATGCTAAAATGGCCCTTTACCCAGCTGACTTTGACGGTGTAGGTGGTCCTGATATGGATAATGCTTTAGAATCTGCTACCACAGCCATTACCGGCCTCGAGCTGTTTGAAGGTGTTTATTACCTGGTTGTTAGTGCTACTGGTGCTGATTTTACCCTTGACTATACACCAACGGTTATGCCAGCGCCTGATGCAGTGACCAATCTCACACCTTCTGATGGTGCTGTTGATATCGAGAATGGTGATATGCTTACCTGGTCTTGGGGTGCAAATACTCTGGAATATCGCGTTGTCTTGGGTACAACTTACCCACCCGCAACGGTAGTTCAGGATTGGGCAACAGCAAATACAGCTACAGACGGTTCTTATACATTGGCTGGGTTAAATCCTAACCTACAGTATTTCTGGCGTATTGATACCAGAAATAACAATGGTACAACAAATGGCGACGTATGGGGTTTCACGACCACCATATCATCGCCTACCGATCTTGAGGCTGTTGTCAATGATCCCGGTGAAAGCTCGGCTACTGTTAGTGCTTCTTTGACATGGACAGGCCCTACGAACCGTGCGTTTGTTGGCTATAATGTTTATCGCGATGGTGTTAAGATTACACCCACACCTGTTGCAAACGCTAGCTTTACCGATCTTGGTCTAGCCCGTAACACAACCTACTCCTACTACGTAACAAACGTATATGATGAGGGCGAATCTGCTGCTTCGAACACTGTTTCTGTTACGACACAAGGTGTTGGAACGGCTGACGGTGTAATTTATGATTACCTGTCTGGAGATCCTATCGAAGGTGCCAATGTCCTGGTCGAAGGAACCAGCGGTGTTTATAGCCTTACAACCGGAGCTGATGGTGTTTACTCAACCTTGGCTTATGCCGGCGTTTATTCGATTACTGCCAGTGCCAGTGGATACACCAACAAAGTTGTTAATGGTGTCGTGGTATCCCATGGGGTCACCGTGAGCAATGATATACATCTCATGGAAGTGCCACTACCTGTTGGCGAGGTTACTGCTTTTGAGTTATCGGATGATGCTGTTCAGATTTCTTGGGATGGCTCAGGTCCTGAACCTCCACAGCCAGTTACCTTCCGCTATGATGACGGTGTACGTGTTGCCCAACTTGGATCAGGTGGAGGAGATCTTAATACAGTTTTAGGGGCTGCTCACCCTGTAAACGCAACACTTCAAGAGCTTAGTTGGTTGCTTAGTGATGCTGTTGATGCAGGTGGACCTCATGCTACCATTAAGTTGTATGTGATGGGGCTGAAAGCAGATGGTACTCCTGATGGTGGCAACGTATTGTATTCTGCTACCGTATCTAACGTTGATGGCGTTTGGAATACACACGTATTGCCTGCACCTGTTGAAGCACCAGGTGGATTTTTCATTGGTGCTGCATACAATGGATTCCTTGGCATTGGAACTGATGATGGACTAGATGATCCTTACGCATTTGTTCCGGGTACACAGTTTTTCACTGGTGATTATACTGG
Source organism: Bacteroidales bacterium (assembly GCA_023229135.1). Taxonomy (GTDB): domain Bacteria; phylum Bacteroidota; class Bacteroidia; order Bacteroidales; family F082; genus UBA5536. Next base: position 1,135 of record JALNZT010000041.1, on the reverse strand, counting down.
CGGGGCTTTCTCTGATATTGCAGATTTTGGATTCGAGGTTAATTACCTGATTAGAGCTTATGGCGTTGAAAACGCTGTTTTGTCTTATGTTGCTTCTGATGAACCACAACCCAGGGTCGAAAATGCAGACCTTGCGCTGATCCGTTCGTATCCTTCATTTGTTCCACATCCTGTCTGGAAAACCAAGCCGGAAAACGCAGGTAATGGGGATAGAGGGATAATTGACTATACAGTTTCGCGTGAAACAGTATATCGTCCGCTTGCGCTTGCAGAAATTGGAAACACCTCACAACAAAACTTCGTTGATTTTGATTGGGAAACCATGGAATGGGGAGTCTATCGCTGGGCAGTTAATGTAAACTATGATGCTGGTCAGGTTTCTCCCGCGGTCTATTCTAACACGCTCGACAAAAACATGGAAGTAATGGTTGACGTAGCCGTGAGCCTCAATTCAAATGAAGCACCCGGTGGCACATCGGTTACTTTCACCAATATGTCAGAGCCGGGTCTTGAGCTGGTTTACAATGCTACATTAGACAACTCGGGTGCTTTCGCCTGGGATGAATTCCGCCGTGGTGTTTACGACATCGAAGTGATGCTTCCCGGTTATGCCATTGTTACAGAAACTGCTGTTGAAATCTTTGATGATGCTTCATTTACCTGGTTGCTCGAAGAATTGTTAAGCAGTCCATCTAACCTTTATGTTACCCCAACAGCTTTTGCTACCTGGGATTTAGGTGGTGGCGGTGGTGGAGGGGCTTTCACACCGTTCTTGGAATCATTTGACGGATTATTAAATGGTGAACTTCCTGTAGGCTGGACAAAGTCTCCCGAGACAACAAACTGGGGTGTTAGAGAAACCTCCAATAATGCCGGAGGTACTGCTCCCGAGATGAGATTCAACTGGAGTCCTTCAGGAACGGATGCATTTTACCTGATGACGCCAATGATGAGTACTGAAGGTCAATCTTCACTTCAGCTTACATTTAAACAATACATCAACGATTATAATAGCAATTATACCATGCGTGTTGTTGCTATTGCTGATGGCGTTGAATATATCATTGAAGAATGGTTGGATCCATCAATTTTACCTGATATAACACCTATGGATATGTCCTACGTGCTCAACGCA
>JALNZT010000008.1 GCA_023229135.1 Bacteroidales bacterium | reverse complement strand
AAAGTACTCACAAAGTATCACAAAGGGAAAAATCCTTAGTGCGCCTTAGTGATGTCCTTAGTGTTCTTTGTGGTAAAAAAAACTTAACCACGAAGTAACACAAAGTACACACGAAGTATCACAAAGGAAAAATCCTTAGTGCGCCTTAGTGATGTCCTTAGTGCTCTTTGTGGTAAAAAAAACTTAACCACGAAGTATCACAAAGTACGCACAAAGTATCACAAAGGAAAAATAAACCTTAGTGTTCCTTAGTGCCATCCTTAGTGCTCTTTGTGGTAAAAAAAACTTAACCACGAAGGAAAAGCTAACCACGAAGGAACACAAAGTACTCACAAAGTATCACAAAGGGAAAAATCCTTAGTGCGCCTTAGTGATGTCCTTAGTGTTCTTTGTGGTAAAAAAAACTTAACCACGAAGTAACACAAAGTACACACGAAGTATCACAAAGGCGGAAATAAACCTTAGTGCACCTTTGTGCCATCCTTAGTGACCTTTGTGGTAAAAAAATGTATTACCTATCAGTTTATTTCCTATTTTTGAAAAAGCATTTTTAACCCATTACCAATGAAGCAACAAACCAAACTAAAACACTTTTTTCTTTTAACTTTTGTCTTTTTACTTTTTACAACCTCCATCCGTGCTGATGAGTTTATTGTGAAATCCTTCAAGAAGATTGACAATAAAATACTTACCAATGATCAAAAGGTGTACGACGATAACGACGAATTGTGTGCCATCATTTTGGTCAGAACTTCGCTGGTTGAACTGGGAGTTTCGTGTTCGACGCCCATCGTTGGCAATGTAAAGTGGGAAGAAGGTGATTATAAAGTGCATGTGTCGGCTGGCACACGTATGATAAAGTTTTTTAAAAAAGGATTTGAGACACTTGAATATACTTTTTCGCAGTCACCTGAAAAAGGAACGTTTTACCTGCTCGAACTCGAATACCGCAGAACCGATGCGGCTACTGTTGGCAATACCATGGGTTTTGTGGTGATAGAAAGTGAGCCATCCGGAGCTTCTGTCTGGATTGAAAACAAGGAGAGCGGAGAAACAACCCCTTTTTCGCGGCCATTCAATGAAGGCTATTATCGGTTTAGCCTTAAAAAAGGACTTTACCACGATTTTGAGGGGGAATTTACCATCACGGCTAACCAAAATACGGAATTGAAGTTTGCTTTAAAACCAAACTATGGCAGCCTGGAAGTTAAATCACTACCCGAAAATGGTGCTGAGATTTTTATAGATAATGTGAATACGGGCAAGCAAACGCCCGGGCTTATTGACTTTATTACAGCGGGAGATCACCAGCTTAGCCTGCGCAAAGCCATGTATGAAACATATACGGCTGATTTCAAAATTACAGACGCCAAGAAAACGCTTGTTGAGGCTTCGCTATCACCAGCTTTTGGAACTATTGAAATAGAGGCCGGTGCAGGAGATGAAATTTACATCGACCGCCAAAAAATTGCAACCGGCAGCTATAGTGGCCGCCTGAGCAGGGGCCAGCATTTGCTGGAGGTTAAAAAGCAAAACCACTATCCAGAAACTTTGAGTCTTACTGTGGAAGCAGGACAGAACATAAAAAAGGCTATTGCATTGCGGGCTATAACCGGAATCTTGAGTGTAAATAGCAATCCCATTCGTGCCGATATTTACCTCAATAATAGCTTAAAAGGCCAGAGTCCTATGTTTATTAATGAGCTGATGGTTGGCAGCTACACCCTCAAACTGGAGAAAACAGGCCATGCAACAATCGAAAAGAAAATAGAGATAATCGAAAATCAAACCACCACCATTAACGAAACCCTGCCAAGTACCATTCAGGTTGAAATAACCTCCAAGCCAACTGGAGCAAGGCTTTATGTGGATGATGTATATATTGGAATTACGCCACAAACAGTTTTGTTAAGTTTTGAAAGCCATAGCTTTAAATTGCAAAAGGAAGATTATAAAGAACTACAAATCAATAAAACAATCACTACTAAAACCAATAAAATACAGTTAGAATTAGAAGTCATTGCCCCTCAAACAATTACTTCTTCTGTGGCGGGTATTGAACTGGTCTTTGTAAAGGGAGGCACCTATACTATGGGCTGCACCAGCGAACAGGGAAATGATTGTGATGATGACGAAAAACCTATACACACTGTTACACTGAGTGATTTTTATATTGGCAAGTACGAAGTAACCCAAAAACAATGGAAAGCTATCATGGGCAATAACCCAAGCAAGAACAAAAACTGCGACAACTGTCCTGTTGAAAAGGTGAGTTGGAATGATATACAGGAATTCATCAAAAAACTGAACCAAAAAACCGGCAAAAACTACCGTTTACCCACCGAAGCCGAATGGGAATATGCTGCCCGGGGTGGCAACCAAAGCAAAGGCTACAAATACAGTGGCAGCAATAAGCTTGGGGATGTAGGATGGTATGATAGTAATTCGGGGAGTAAAACCCATCCCGTGGGTCAAAAAAAAGCGAATGAATTAGGTATTTATGATATGAGCGGTAATGTATGGGAATGGTGCAACGACTGGTATGGCGACTATAGCAGCAGTAGTCAACGGAATCCACAGGGGGCATCGTCTGGCCTCTACCGTGTTTTGCGCGGCGGCAGCTGGATCATCAGCGCCAGGTACTGCCGCGTGTCTAACCGCAACCGCAGCCTTCCCGACTACCGCAGCAACGGCATCGGTTTTCGGTTGGTTGTTTCCCTCTAGTTTGTGGGTAGCGGAGGCCATACCTTTTGAGCTAAGAGGATGAGACTGCCAGAAAGTCTAACCACGAAGTAACACAAAGCACACACAAAGTCTCACAAAAAAAACCCTTAGTGTTCCTTAGTGCCATCCTTAGTGCTCTTTGTGGTAAAATAGTTGACCACGAAGGACACAAAGTACACACGAAGTATCACAAAGGAAAAAGTTTATAGCAGAGAAAAAACCTTAGTGTTCCTTAGTGCCATCCTTAGTGCTCTTAGTGGTAAAAAAAACTTAACCACGAAGGAAAAGCTAACCACGAAGGAACACAAAGTACACACGAAGTATCACAAAGGAAAAATCCTTAGTGCGCCTTAGTGATGTCCTTAGTGCTCTTTGTGGTAAAAAAAACTTAACCACGAAGGAACACAAAGTACACACAAAGTAACTCAAAGGAAAGAGTTTATAGCAGAGAAAAAACCTTAGTGTTCCTTAGTGCCATCCTTAGTGCGACTTTGTGGTAAAAAAAGATTAACCACGAAGGAAAAGCTAACCACGAAGGAACACAAAGTACACACGAAGTATCACAAAGGAAAAAGTCGTTCACAAAGTACTTCAAAAAAACCTTAGTGTTCCTTAGTGCCATCCTTAGTGCTCTTTGTGGTAAAATAGTTAACCACGAAGGACACACAAAATATCGCAAAGGGAAAATAAAATTTAGTGTACTTTAGTTGCATCTTTGATGCTCTTTCAGGAAAAAATAAAAAATGAATTATGGATGTTGAACAGGTTTTTAAAATGGTATTAGACAGCTCTTTCAAAGTCCATTCGGCACTTGGTCCCGGATTATTAGAGAATGCTTATGAGGAATGTCTGCTCTATGAGCTTATTGAATCAGGCTTGCAAGTGAGAAGGCAGGTCGGACTGCCACTGGTTTACAGAGAAGTGAGGTTAGATGCAGGCTATAGAGTGGACTTATTGGTTGAGGATAAAGTAATTATTGAGCTTAAAGCTGTAGAGGCTTTGTCAGATGTTCATTTGGCTCAGCTAATCACTTATTTGAAGCTGTCCGGCTGCAAGCTAGGTTTATTGGTGAATTTTAATGTGAAACATTTAAAGCATGGAATTAAACGTGTGATATATTGAAAAATTAATCATAAAGAAAAAAGATTAACCACGAAGGACACGAAGAAGATTAACCCCGAAGTATCACAAAGAAGATTAACCACGAAGTAACACAAAGTACACACGAAGTATCACAAAGGCGGAAATAAACCTTAGTGCACCTTTGTGCCATCCTTAGTGCTCTTAGTGGTAAAAAAGATTAACCACGAAGGAAAAGCTAACCACGAAGTATCACAAAGTACACACGAAGTATCACAAAGGAAAGAGTTTATAGTAAAGAAATAAACCTTAGTGTGCCTTAGTGCCATCCTTAGTGCTCTTTGTGGTAAAAAAGGTTAACCACGAAGGACACAAAGTACGCACGAAGTATCACAAAGGAAAAAGTTTATAGCAAAGAAAAAACCTTAGTGTGCCTTAGTGCTATCCTTAGTGCTCTTAGTGGTAAAAAAGGTTAACCACGAAGGACACAAAGTACGCACGAAGTATCACAAAGGAAAAAGTTTATAGCAAAGAAAAAACCTTAGTGTTCCTTAGTGCCATCCTTAGTGCTCTTTGTGGTAAAAAAGGTTAACCACGAAGGACACAAAGTACGCACGAAGTATCACAAAGGAAAAAGTTTATAGCAAAGAAAAAACCTTAGTGTTCCTTAGTGCCATCCTTAGTGACCTTTGTGGTAAAAGAGTTAACCACGAAGTAAAGATTTAACCACGAAGGACACGAAGTACGCACAAAGTATCACAAAGGAAAAGACCTTAGTGTTCCTTAGTGCCATCCTTAGTGCGACTTTGTGGTAAAAAAAATCACGAAGTATCACAAAGGCGGAAATAAACCTTAGTGTTCCTTAGTGCCATCCTTAGTGCTCTTTGTGGTAAAAAAATCAACTTCCATTTAACATAATTCATTATATTTGCGAAGCTGTAAATAAACAGCAATGTACAACCAAACAAAGGCCACGATTAACGAACCGATGAAACAAATCATTCCACTTCTTTTCTTTTTATTATTGCCTGTTGCTCAGCTATTTGCGGATGAATTTAAAATTCTGTCGTTTGAAAAAGCAGCTGGTGATATATCAGCGATTAGTCTGGATTATAAACGTTTGGATGATAATGATGAAGTCTGTGCTATCATCAAAGTGCGCAGCGACCTAAAAGGTCTTCTGTTTACGGCTTCAAATCCGGTTGTTGGCGACATAAAGTGGTTAAACGGTGAGTATTGGATTTACCTTTCAGGAGGTACGCGCCAATTGAGCGTTTTCGCTGATGGCTTTATCAAATTATCGTATAATTTTCCGGAGCGGATTGAAAAAGCGAAGGTCTATATCCTAACGCTTTCGTCTAAAACAGGAGGGATTGTAGAAACCGGAAAAGGTACGCTGCTCATTACCAGTAATCCGGAAGCTGTGAAAGTAGGCCTCGATGGTTTCCCTGATTTACAAAAACAAACGCCATGCAGTTTTGAAAACTACCGGATAGGCAATTACCGTTTTACTTTTTCCAGAAACCGCTATCACACCTTCGATTCCATCATCACGATTGAAGACAAGCTTCAGAAGCAGATACAAATCCGCCTGAAGCCTAAATGGGGTAATCTGATAGTTTTTACCAACAAAGAGGAGGTTGATTTTACCATCAACGGCCAAACCCAAACCGATTCCGAGCTGCGACTTATCGGTGAAGCTAAAGGACTCGATCCGGGAGATTACCAGTTAGCTGTCCTCAAAGAAAATCATTACCCGCAACAATTAGAAATAAGCATTGCAGAGGGTGATACGCTGATCAAACAAATTGAACTGCTTCCCATAACCACTTCATTGATTGTCAACACTTTTCCTGAAGAAGCTGAGGTGTTTATCGATGGTAATTATGTGGGCTTGAGTCCTTATCAGGCGGAAAACTGGATAGTTGGTTCGCACACCATAAAAGTCGCAAAGAAAAGGTATATCACTGAAGAAAAAGAAATTACCCTCGTCAGGGATAAGGAGGCGCTATTGAATTTTGAACTTCGCACACATGCCAGCATCAGCATCAAGAGCAATCCTTCGGGAGCAGAAGTGCGCATCAATGGTAAATATGAAGGCAAAACGCCTATGCGACTGAAAGTTATGTCTGGAGAAAACCATATCAGTATCCAGAAGGAAAATTACGAACTCATCGAAGAGGATCTGGTGGTTAAGGCAACAGATGACTATTATTATACCTTGAAAAAGAAACAATACAGGCTAAAAGTTTTGACTGAACCGTCCGGCGCAGACGTAAAAATTGATGGAGTGACTAAAGGAGAAACACCGTACGAACAAATGTTAGCTTTTGGCGATTATACGATTAGTACAACAATGCAAGGTTATGCCAGAAAAAGTAAACGGTTCAAATTGGAAAACAACCAAACAGTTAGTTGGTCTATGCACAAACGCTTAAGTGCTATTTTGGGAGCAACTGCAACCTATAAATTTAGTGAATATGACCTGCCGAAATTAGGTGTTGAATTGGGTTGGACCTACAAAAAGGCGCCGCGCTTTCTCACCGGTTTTGGTTATTCTTACGGATGGACTGACGAGATGGAAACAGTATATCCAGATGTAGATTTTAGGAATGCAGCTGACTATACAAGTCTCAAATTGAGTACTTTGAAAGAAGAAGCCTTTATTGTTCAAAAAGCTCATGCCATGTACCTGCGATTTGGTTTGGTGATTTACAAACCTTTTTTGGAGTTGCATATCAATGGGGGCTATGCGCTTTACACAGGCCATAAAGTTTATGTCTCCGACGGCTATTACAAATCAACAAAAAGCCTTGATCTTTATTCAGGTGATATATTTGCAGACGTTAATGGAAAAGAAGAAATTAATATGCCTATTTTTGGTGTTGGTTTAACCTTGCCTGTAGGCAAGTTTTATTTGTCTGCAGACTATTGGGTGTCAAATCTATTGGAAGTAGCTGGTCCACAATATACGCTTGGGATTGGCCTTGTTTTTAAATAATATAGTAAGTTTAGAATAAATGATTTTTACCAGATAATTGAATACTAAATAGGATGCGACAGTTTTTACTTTTATTTATTTTTACACTTTTTAATCTGAATGGTTTTGGACAAACTTCTGAATTTGAAAAGATTAAAGCATCAGATCAATATATTTGGGGCTTAGGTATTTCTGAAGATTATGATCAGGCAACGAAATTGGCTTTAGACGATTTGATCGGAAAGATTTCTGTGAGTGTAGAAAGTAAGTTTGAATATGTGGCACAAGAAGATAACACCGATTTAAAAACCTACTCTAAGTCTGTTATAAGCACCTATTCAAGTGCTAACCTTACCGATGTAATGCAGTTACAGAGCTATCGTAGAGGGACTTACAGCATTTTAAGGTATATTGAAAAAGAACAATTGAAAAAGGTTTTCGAGCGTCGGGAAAATAAGTTACGTGATTATCTTCAACTGGGCGAAAAAGCCCGTCAGGAAGCCAGAATTGGCGATGCCTTGCGTTATTATTATTGGAGTTATGCGCTCTATTTGAGTCATCCATATCGTGCAGACATCAGGCTGACCGAGGAGGGTAGGGAGTTGATGGTTGGCACGGTACTGAATGATCGTATTAACGCGTTATTGAGTGCTGTTGATTTTAAAATTACGGATCGTCTGAAAGACGAGGATGGTAATAAAACAAGGCTTATAATTTCATCCAATTACAAGGGTGAAAATGTTAAAAACTTAGATTTCAGGTGCAATATTGGGGGAAGTGTAACGCCGCTCCATGAAGTGAGTGGCGGACGTTCTGAGGTTTATTTGTATGGAATAGAACAACAGGCCATAGAAAAACTCGACATAAACATTGAGTATAAATACCTTACAAAATGCTATCAGGATAAGGAGTTGGTCAGTGTGTTTGAAGCGATTCAGATTCCTGCGTTTAGCCGCGCATCCAAAAGTGTTCTTGTTCCTGCTGATGAAGCTAAGAAATTTGTTGCAAAAAAGATGATAAAGCCTGTGTTTGAAAGTGTTAACAAACTCGAAGACCCTAAAAAGTTTTACACGAAAACTATTGATAGGCTGCTGGTAAGTATTGCCGAGAAGAAATATAGCGATGCTTATCCCTATTTTACACCAGAAGGACTTGATATGTTTCAAAAGCTTATCCAATATGGTCAGGTTTCCATTGGTCCTCTGACAGATACACTTAAAATTGTCAGGTTAATAGATGAAACTCAGGTCAGGTCTGTTCCGATGACATTTTATTTTCCGAACAGTAATAAGCGGTTTATGGAAAACGTGGTTTTTACTTTTAATGACCAGCTATTGATCAGTGCTATTTCATTTGCCATCAGCGACATTACGATTGATGGTATTGTAAATCGAGGTGAAAATTATGGTAGTATTACCGACAAATACACACTTATAAAATTCATGGAATATTACAAGACAGCCTATAATTTGAAACGACTTGATTATATTGAATCGATTTTCTCAGAAAATGCCCTAATTATCGTCGGTACGGTTTTAAAACTGGCAAAGCCTATTGACGGCTTGTATCAAAATATTGGAGAAGTTGGTGTTGATTATCAGCGATACACTAAGAAGGAATACATCACTCGACTGCAAAACGCCTTCAACAGCAAAGAGTTTATCAATATTGATTTTGATGAGGCCGAAGTAAGGAAAATGAATGGAGATAAGAAAATATATGGGATTCAGATTTCGCAGCATTATTATTCCTCCAATTACAGCGACTTCGGCTATCTGTTTCTGATGATCGACCTGAATGATTCCTTGAATCCAACGATCTATGTAAGAACCTGGCAACCACAGAAAAACAATGACGGAAGCATCTACGGCTTGGATGATTTCAGGTTGAATTAGAAGCGAAGATTAAGCACGAAGGAAGGATAATCACAAAATATTCATGAAGTGCCGCGAAGGAAAAGATTGGCATAAAGTATCACAAAGCGCAGACAAATCAGCGTGAAGAAGCGATAAACCTTTGTGTTCTTTGTGGTAACAATTCCATTCAAGCGATCCTTTTATTCCTATTTTTGAAAAAGCAATTATTAACCTATTAGTGATGAAGCGGCCTCAAGCAAACGCATGTTATAATGCTATTTTTAACTTACTATAGAAACTTATAGCCCAAACTCAAGATACTATATTTCTATCCTAAAGCACTGATTTCAAGCGTGTGTTTTCATCAATTTCAGAACTCCTGACCTTTCGTGAACTATATTGTCGCACAAATAAAGTTTTTAAGGACAAATCGGGCTTTAGCCCTGCCAACATTTTCCGTTATGGCGTCGCACCTACGGAGCTCTATTTTCGTATTCTATATCCTTTTCTATAAATATTACGCCTCTCTGAGGCTTGCAATGAAGTAAATACACAAAACATCACTCACCAAAAAACCAAAGCCCATCTCACAATGGGTCGGGAGCGGAGGCCTTGTGTGTGCGGCGAGCGTGCGCTTGGCCTGGGCGATGAAAAACAGCAGGAAAACATGCAAGGCAGCCCAAAAGGCTGTTAGTATAATGCAATGCCCACAAAAAGTTTGAATAGAAACTTAATACCCGAAAATATTTTCAAAGCACAGCATATAAAGGCATTGCGTTATACCCAACCTTGCATAGTTTTCCGCTGTTTTTTAGCGCGTGGGAGGATAGCTTCGCACACACTTGATTTTTGCTAGCTTTTCATCAAGGAAAAGCGAAATAATATCTTCAGCAAGACCTGCTAACTTTTTTATCAACGACAATTGTATTTTACGAACAAAAACTGTTAGCAAACTGATTATCTGATAATGGGTCAGGATATCTGAATTTACTTTTATCAATATGGATTACTGCAAGAATATATGCTGTAAAGGTTAAAATTTAGTTTTTCAGTGAATTTAGATCTAAAGCTACAATAACGCACAAAAAAAGGCCCAACAGATAGTAGGCCTTTTAGGTTAGCATTGCTTTTCTTAGAAAGGAGAGCACTCGATAGGCGAGAAGTTACGCCTGTTTACATTTTTAATTATTTCCGTCTGTTTAAAGAATCTGAGGCTGTCGAACTCCAAAATCAAACTGATCTCGTGTGAAGGACCGGCAAAATTATTGGTGGTATTGATGGCCATGTCGTGTGTATAAACGAGCTTCAACCGGGAGTTTTCGCTCATGCTAATATTGATTCCTGCCAGAAAAATCATGGTGGCTTGTTCGGTATATTCCAAAGCATTATTGCTAAACCACAAGCCCAGGTATATATGCGACATATACAGGTTTAATCCAATATTAAAATTGGAAAGCCCTGCCTGTTGCTGAAACAGCACACCCGGATTCAGTTTAAAACCTTTGCTGCGGTTATAGTAGCCCTCGTAATCTGAAACATCGATAATAAGGTCAAAATGTCCCACATATCTTCTGGCTAAAGGAGCATCCAGGTTGAAAAAGCTTTGGCTGGGTTCCATCAGGTGATGCACGGCAGCACCGAGTGTTCCGACTACGTTGTTGCCTTCAAACTGAAAAACAGTTCCAAAGGAGAAGTCGGGATATACCACTTTACTTGCTGCCGGCGTAGAAAAGCTCGATGGACCGATGTAGCCCCAGCGGGGATCCAACTGATCGCCATAGATCAGTTTGCCGTCCCAGTTTACTTCCTTGCTGACAAATGCAGCCATGGCACCAACCTGTATCACAGCACTTTCCGATAGGGGAATGCGTACCGCAGGCATAAAACCGCTGGTGGTGGTTTTGATAGTTCCCAAGCCTTCGCTGGTCTGATTAAACAACACACCGATACCTCCGGCACCGGGGATATTGCGGTCAGCAATATCCATACTAAAATTTGTCAGGTAGTTCTCACCGGGCAAATCCATCCACATTTTTCGGGCGTGCAGTCTCACTTTCATTCCCAGCGATAAGCCGGTATAAGCCGGGTTGTAGTATGTAGGGTTATTGAAAAATTGAGAGAAATGCGGATCCTGAGCCGAAGCGGTTGGTGAAAAACAAAAGCTGAGTATTGTCAGGATTAGTATAACTATTGCAGCAGGTTTCATGGCGTTGCGGTTTGCATTTCCGTTAATAAAATATTTAGCAGTCTTTTTCATATTGTCCTCCTTTCTATTAACGGATTAAGTTTAAGATACCGTAAGTTTTCAAATTGCCGTCACCATTATCCGAACCTTCCCAGATGGTGCCGTCTTTAAAGCTAGCCGAGGCTTTCCAGATGTAGGAGCCGATGGGCAAGTCCTGGTTGTTATAGGTGCCGTCCCAGGCTTCCGCCGGCTTGCCGTCTATGAGCGCAGTACTCGACCAGATTAATTGCCCCCAGGAAGTATAAACCTCAAGCTGGTATGTCAGTAGGTTTTCTCCCAGTCCCTTAAAGTTGTTTACTTTAGGATCTTCACTATTGGGTGCGAACGTATTGGGAAAATAAAGCCCCGTAAAGACAATTTCATACGGATTGATAGCTGTGTCGGGACACATATGGTTATTATAGGCAACCAGCATTACATCATAAATGCCATCATCCCTGAACTGGAAGACCGGGTTTTCTTCAGTCGAGAAGTCTCCTTCTGCCGTCATAAAGTCCCAGAAGAAACTGGTGGCCGTGGCATCACTGGTGTTTTCAAATAATACCTGGCCTTGTTTTCCCTGATAACGGTCTTCGTAAGTAAAGCTTGCGGCAGGAATTGGATGCACGGGTAGGCTTTGGCGCAATGTATCGCGACAGCTATTGCCGTCTTCCACAACCAGTGTGGCAAAATAAGTGCCGGGGTTGTTGTAGATATGCTCTGCCCAACGATCTGTGGAAGTAGAGTCAGTCCAGTGATTGCCGTCGCTATTATTACTTCCCGGATCACCGAAGTGCCAGAAGTAATTGTTGATTGGAGCACCGCCTGCTACGGTCAGATCATTGAAATAGGTGATATAGGTTGCGCAACTGTCAACAGCAATATAGTCGGCTGTTGGCGGCTGATAAATTTCTATTTCACTGATGAGTGTATCCGAACAATCAAATTCATTACTCACCACCAATTGCACATCAAACAAACCAAAATCGGGATAACGGTAGGCTGGGTTTTGAGTTGATGAGGTGTCGTGCACTGTTGTCTCATCGCCGAAATTCCAGAACCAGTTTGTGATCGGAGATCCATTTCCGAGAGAGTTATCTGTAAACTGCGCGCTGGTATTCTGACAAACCGGCGCAGGGATAAAGCGTGCTGTAGGTTTTGGATAAATGGTGATGGTTTCTGTATGCGTATGGCTGAATGGACTGCCGTTTACGGTGGCTTCAATGGTTAGGGTGACTACAAAATCGCCGCCTTCGCGATCTAAATAGTCATGACAAACCGGATTTTCCAGTTCGGTGTAAACATAGTCAAGCGTATTGTCGCCAAAGTTCCAAATCCAGCGGTCGATGCTGCCGTCTTCTACCGTAATATGTGATTCATCAATGAAGCAGATGGTGGCGTCGGCACAAAGCGTGATATTAGGAACGATAAATGAAGCCTGCACACAAGGATCCTGAATCACCTCTTTGGTGATGGAGTCAACGCAGCCGTTGAAGTTGGTTACAGTCAGTTTTACCTGGTAAGTTCCGCCCTGGTCGCTGTACAAGTGACTTGGGTTACGTAGATCGGAGAAGTTATCGCCACCGGAATCCGGATCGCCAAAGTCCCATGACCAGGATTGTACCAGTGCACCATTGCCTTCAGAAAGGTCGGTGAAGGCAACCGGATCATCACATAAGCCTGGTAAATAGCTGAAATCAGGTAGTGGTAAGCCGTTCACTTTCACTTCGCGGTAAATGGTGTTTTTGCAGCCATTCAGGTTGGTTGTGGTAAGTTCCACAAAGAATGTACCCGACACCGGGAAGATATGGCTGGTAGTATCACGATAGGTCAAGAAAATAGGTGATCCATCATTGAAATTCCATGCATAGCTTACGATAGAGTCATCAGCAGGTAAATAGCTAGTCTCAAAAAATGTAGGAAAGCCCAGGCACACTTCTGTTGCCGTGAAATCGACCGTTAAAGGTTCCCAAATACAGATGGTGTCAGTAGCTATTGACTCACAGCCGAAAGCATCGGTAATGGTAAGACTCACCACATAACAGGTGTCGGTTTCCGGGAAAGTATGGTTTGGATTGATGTCGTTAGAGAAATAACCATCGTGGAAGTTCCATTCGTATTCCAGGATAGGACTGCCGTTGGGGCTGATTTCTGATTCATTGAAGAAGAAAACCCTTCCAACTGGATCACATACCTGGTTGAAGCTGAATGCTGCGGTGGGTTTTTCATAGATAGATACCCAACGGCTGATCGTTTCAAAGCAACCGAAGTTGTCAGTAACCGTGAGGGTCACCAAATAATCATCGGCGTTTTCAAATACATGTTCCGGGTTTTGTTCTGTCGCGTTGTTTCCATCTCCGAAATCCCATTCCCATGCTTCTATAAAACCATAAAGGCTAATACTTTGGTCAAAAAATTGTGTGCTCTCTTCCAAACAAGTATTGTCAACGCTAAAATCAGCGATAGGCGCATCATTGATAAAAATGGGATAGCTGATGCTGTTCTGGCATTGGTTGATGCCGGTAACGGTCAGCGTTACGGTATATTGGCCGGGTTCAGCATACAAATAGGTAGTATTCTGTCCATAGGAAGTGCCGCCATCACCAAATTCCCAGAACCAGGTGTTGATATTTTCACCTATTCCGGTAAACTCTGCTGCTGTATTCAAGCAGAGTTGGTCATTGACAATCGTGAAATCAACTGCTGGCAATTCTTTTACAATTACTTCTTTTTCAATGGTGTGGCTACATCCGGAGGTATTGGTAGCTATTAGTGTAACTGTAAAGGTGCCGGCTTCTGTAAAGCGGTGCGAAGGATTTTGTAGCGTAGAGGTGTTGTTGATGCCCGAGTTGGGATCGTCAAACCACCATTGCCAGCTATATAAATCTGAACCACCATTGGTCGATGTCAGGTCGGTAAACAAGGTTGGCGTTCCAAAGCAGCTTTCGTCTTGGGTGAAGTCAGCAATAGGGCCGGCTTCAACCTGCACGAGTTTGCTGCTGGTGTTTTCGCAACCGGAGTCGTCGATAACTGTTAGGCTAACCTCATAAGTTCCTGGCAAAGTATACAGATAGGCAACGTTAGGATTGCCTGGATCCTCAACCGTAATAGGTTCACTGCCATCGCCCATATCCCAAATAAAGGTCTGGATAAAGCCATTGGGCGTGGTGGACTGATTGACGAAATGTACGCTATCGGATGAGCAGGCCGGACTGGTGCTGATAAAGCGGGAAACCGGAGCTGGATTTACCACAACATTTAATGTAGCGGTATTGCTGCAGCCTTCAGCTGTTTCCGCAGTCAGACTAACTGTGAATGCGCCTGTTGTAATATATGTATGTGAGGGATTTTGCACAGTGGCTGTATTGCCATCTCCAAAATCCCAAAGCCAAATTACTGCTCCGGCTGCTGTTCCGCTGAAGTTGACAGGTGTACCTAAACAAGGTGTTTCGTTGTCAACGGTAATATCTACTACCAGTGCATCATCTATGGTAATGGTGTTTGTTACCGAGGCGGTGCATCCGTTGATGTTGGTGATAATAAGTTCAACGTTATAATCGCCGGGAGCTGTAAAGCTGTGTACAGGATTTTGCAGCGTTGAAGTATTTGCCGTGCCGGAAGCGAGGTCGTCAAAGTTCCACTGCCAGTTTGTAATTACACCACCGCCATTTTCTTGCGAAAGATCGGTAAAGCTGACCGGACTTTCGGCGCAGCTTCCACTGTGGTCGAAAGCGGCAATGGGACCTGGAGCAACAATAACTTCATGGCTGATGCTGTTGGAGCAGCCGTTGCTGTTGGTTACTGTGAGTGTGGCATTGTAGGTGCCGATTACAGTGTAGGTGTATTCCACATCCGGATTATCAGGGAAAGCAACAACCACTTCGGGGCTGCCATCGCCAAAGTTCCAAATCCACTCGGTGATATAGCCTGTTGGCGAACTGGAAGCATTGAAGAATTGTGTTGGTGAACCGCTGCAACTTGGACTGCTGGTACTGAAAGCTGCTATTGGCTCTTCGTTGATCACCACATCATGTTCTACATAACCCTGGCAGCCGTCGATGGCTGTGACAAGCAGCGAAACGGTATAAGTGCCGGGTTGGGTGTAAATATAAGTTGGCGTTTGTTGTATGGAAGTGCCACCATCACCAAAGCTCCAATCGTAAGAAACTATATCGACTCCAGTCGGGGTGAAATCAATTATCTCGCCCGGACAGAATGCTGCGGAAGCAAAACTAAAGTCGATGTCAACGGTTTCGCTAACCGTAATCTCAGCTGTAAAAGTGTCTGAGCAGCCTTGCGTATTTGTTACTGTGAGGCTTACGTTGTAAACTCCCGCAGCAGTAAACAGGTGCGAAGGATTTTGAAGCGTAGAGCTGTTATTCACGCCTGAAAGCGGATCGCCAAAATCCCATTCCCAGCTAAAGAGGTCGGAACCACCGTTGGGCGACGAAAGATCAGTAAACAGCACCGGCTCGCCAAAGCAGGTTTGGGTGAAGGTGAAGTTTGCCAGCGGTGCATTTTCTGTCACGATTTGACGCGTAAAGCTGTCCTCGCAACCTGTAACATCGGTCACGGTTAGTGTAACATTATAAGTGCCTGGATTGGCATAAATATGATCCACATTGGGATCGTCAGGAGCATCAATAATTGCCTCGTCGCCATCGCCGAACTCCCAGTGCCAGTTTACTATTCCGCCATTTGGCGAGATAGATAGGTCTGTAAAATGGATCGTCTCATCGGGACAACCGGGGGTAGAGTTGCTAAAGTTGGCCGTTGGCAACTCATTCACTTCAATCTGGTGGGCGTCTGAGGCAGTACATCCATTAGCATCCTGAATAGTAAGCGTTACATTATAATTGCCCGTAAACTGATAAATGTGTGTCGGATTGGCCTGTGTTGAGGTGTTGCCGTCGCCAAAGTTCCATAGCCACGATTCAACATTGGTGGCATTGGAGTTAAACTGCACGATTTCGCCCAGACAATGGACGTCGTTGTCGGTCGTGATGGTGATCGTTTGCGCCTCATTGAGTTCTACTTGTGTCTCAAAGAGATCGGTACAGCCTTCCACATTGGTTATCGTGAGCGAAACCGTAAATCCACCTACAGGCATATTGCCCACAAAAATATGGGTCGGATTTTGCACCGTCGAATTGTTAGCTGTTCCTGATGCGGGGTCACCAAAATTCCATTGCCAACCAATGATATTGCTGCCGTTATTGACAGAAGAGAGGTCGGTAAATATTACCGGTTGTCCTATACAGGCCGCGTCAAAAGCGAAGTTAGCTATTGGTGCAGTTTTGATGGTAATGGTTTTCTGATACGTATCCGCACAGCCAGTGGCATCGGTAACGCTCAGTGAAACGACAAAAGTTCCGGCTGTTAAATATTCATTAGTAGGATTTTGATCAGTGGAGGTGTTTCCATCGCCAAAATCCCACAGCCAGTCAACGATTGCGCCATTAGGCGAAACGGAAAGGTCGGTGAAGGAAATCGGCTCATTGAGGCATCCCGGAGTGGTATTACTGAAGTTAGCTGTTGGTAGCTCATTTACCTCAATCGGTAGATTCGCTGTGGCGGTGCATCCATTCCCATCCTGAATAGTAAGTGTTACATTGTAATTACCCGCAAACTGATAAGTATGCGCGGGATTAGGCTGCGCAGAGGTGCTGCCGTCGCCAAAGTTCCATTGCCAGGAGACAACATTTGTTGCATCGGAACTGAATAGCATTGGGTTGCCGAGGCAGATGGGGTTTGTATCTGCTGTAATTGTAATAGTTTGGTTCTGATTTACTTCAACCGGTAATAGGATTGTGTTGAAACAGCCTTGCGTATTTGTAACGGTTAAAGAAACGGTGTATCCTCCAGCAGGCATAGGGCCGATGAAAATATGGGATGGGTTTTGCAGGTTCGAAGTGTTATTCGTTCCCGAGAGTGGATCACCAAAGTCCCATTGCCAGCTGAGTAGGTCTGAGCCGCCATTTGGTGTAGAAAGATCCGTGAAAATAACAGCTTGACCTTCACAGGCAGCTTGAAAGGTAAAGTTTGCAAGTGGGCCGTTTTCAATAATTACAATGCTTGAGAAATCATCCGTGCAGCCATTTATATCAGTAACTGTTAATGTGACTTCATAACTTCCTGCGAACGTGTATTGGTGAACAACATTTCTGTCGGCAGGATTTGTTATAGGACCAATTACTGTTCCGTCTCCCATCTCCCAGAGCCATTCAGTTATCTGCCCGTTAGGCGAGATTGAACCATCAATAAAGTTGATTTCTTCATTTGCACAAGCTGATTGATCAGCTGTAAAGAATGCGATAGGATTTGGACTTACCGTAAGCATAACCACATCAACATTCTGACAGCCATTGATATCGCTGCCTGTCAGCGTTACCGTGTAATTACCAACAGAAGTGTAGGTGTGTGTTGGATTCTGAAGTGTGGAGGTAGCGCCGTCACCAAAGTCCCAATTCCACCAAACAGCTTCAGGAGATATACCATCGAATTGATGTGGATCATTTAGGCAGGCAATTAAATCTGTATCATCAATAGTAACTGTGATAGGATCGCCGATAGTTATAGTTTGGACGAAGGTCTGGCTAACACAGTTTGCCATATTCGTAACCGTTAAGGAAACAACATAGTCTCCGGCAGCATTGAAAATATGTGAAGGATTTTGTTCTGTTGAAAAAGTACCATCGCCAAAGTCCCAATTCCACGACATGATATTTCCACCGCCGTTTACTTGCGAAAGGTCGATGAAATTAACTTCACTTTCAGCGCATAATCCTCCATTGTAATCATATGCTGCAACCGGTGCAGGACTGATGTTTATTTCTGTCGAATAAAGATTCGTGCAGCCATTGGTAGTTGTTACCAGCAAAGAAACAGTATAAGCTCCCTGAAGCGTATAGAGATGTGAAACATTCGGATTGTCCGGGAAATCTATGGTAATAGGTGCACTACCGTCTCCAAAATCCCAAACCCATTGTTCGATGATTCCGGCAGTTGTAGAAGATAGGTCAGTAAATGAGACCACTTCGTTTTCACAGACTGGCGTATCGACGCTAAACAGTGCTATCGGACTTTCAACGACAGAAATATTTATTTCATCAAAGCTGCTATAAGCGGCGCAATTGCCCCTTCCATAGACAGTTAGTCTCAAGCGAACGGTTGTTCCAGCATCTGATGCAGCGGGAATATAAGTTGTGTTTACCAGAAATGGCTGAGTTATGCTGCCTGAACCGCTGATTACTGACCAGACTACTGAGCTTTCAAATGTTGCCGAAGCGTCAAGGATTGTATAATTCTCGAGTTCGCAAATTGTAGCATCAAGGCCGGCAAAAGCTGTAGGTAGCGGTGCGACAAGAATTGTGGTTTGATCTGTAGCCAATTCCCCTATGCACGAGTCCAAGCCTTCAGCTGACAGCGTAAGTGTTATTGTATTTCCTTCGTCACCGGCTGCGGGTATGTATGTTGGACTGATGGTATTGCTATTATTAAGGGTTCCATTTCCGTCATGAGTCCATATAATCTGCTCGTAATTTGATGCACTCGCCTGGGTAATCGTTATCGGGTCTAAGAAACATGTTTGCAAGCTTGGGCCGGCGTCAACAATTGGTAGGCCTTGAATAAAAATATTTACAAAATCGTTTGTGCTAATCGAGCTGCATGGGCCTGCGCCAAAGGCAGTTAGCTTTAGCGTAACGACAGTTCCGGCATCTGCTGCATTGGGAATATAATTTGGATTCACATTTAGGGGTGAATCAATAGAGCCTTCACCGGAAATAACTTCCCAAAGTACTGAGCTTTGATGTTGAGCGGTTGCATCAGCCAAAGCAAAAGGCGTGTTTACGCATGTTTCACCACCTGCACCGGCATAGGCGACCGGTTGGGGATGAACGGTGATTATTACAAAAGAAGTGTCAGTAGTAGTGCTGCAATTGTTTATGCCATAAGCCACAAGGCGTAAGGTCATATCAGTAATTTGAGTTACCGGATCCGGATAAAATACCGGTGACAGATGAAGCGGGTCATCAAAATGACCTGTGCCATCGTGGATTTCCCATACAAAACCCGAATTGTTTCGGACTGAAGCATTGGCAAAATGGTATCCCTGTGTTTCGCAGATGATGCCTCCTAAACCAGCCTCGGCTTCGGGAAGGGGATCTACTTCTATGATAACTTCTGAGGTGGCAGTTTCGCCGTTACATGATCCTGCACCAGCAACAGTAAGTCGTAGGGTCATAGCAGTAAAATTGCTGATATCTCCCGGCGTAAAGACGGCGTTTAATAGCGTTGCATCATCAAACGAACCGATACCATTAATGACTTCCCAAAAGACCGTAGTATGATTTGTCGCGCTTCCGTTGAGCTGGAAGGTTTCGCTTTCGCAAATAATTCCTCCTGCCCCGGCATCAGCTGTTGGTAATTCTTCCACTACAATATCAAGAAAATCTGATACAGTCTCGTTCACGCAAGTGCCTTCGCCGGTAACCGTTAACTTTAGTTGGACAGTAGTGCCGCCATCACCTGGCGCAGCTGTATAGGTGGTGTTTTGCTGATTATTAGGGTTAATTGTTCCATTTCCTGAAATAATTTCCCAAAGATAGGCTGAGCCAAAATCAATCGTTGTATTGGTGGTGAAGGTTCCTGTTTCACAAATCAAGCCATCTGGTCCCATATCAATTTGAGGTATAGGCTCAACATTTATTTCAACAAGTTCAGAAACTGATTCAGCCGAACACGTATTCAACCCAAATGCGGTTAATTGCAAGATAACAGTTGTGCCTTCATCGCCGGCTGCTGGTGTGTAAGTAATGTTTTCGGTATTATTAGGGCTAATGCTTCCATTTCCGTTGATGATAATCCATTCGTAAGTACTTGTATTGGAAGTTGTTACATTAGTTGTGAATGGCGTTGTGATACAAGTGGTTCCCGGATTGTTGACAGTAACAGCAGGAAGTGGCTCAACGATTACGTCAAACGTTCCGCTTATAGCTGTTCCGACACAATAGGGAAATTCAGTGTATTCAATGCTTTGAATTTCGTATTCGGTATTTACAGTAGGACAAACCTGGATCCTAAAATCGTCTCCCGGATTGAAGGAAACCGGTGCCTGCAACTGATTATTTGCTGTGTAAGTTAGGGTGAAAGCTTTTGAAGCAGTAATATTAAAAACCAAATCGGTGCAGTAACTAGAGCATATAGTTTCAGTTCCTGATAAAGCAGCAGTGGGTAGGTCAATTTCTTCAACAGGAATTACACCATCCATTACAGCGCTGCATGTAGGATTAGCAATAAAAGAGGACTTGACGTAATAATCGCCCGGGCCATGCTGAGAAACGGCAGTCCAGCTTAACGATCCGCCTGTTCCGGGTTGAGCTGCAAAAACTGGGTTGGCGTCGGTATCTCTATATAGCTGATAGCGGGCACCTATTTGTGAATAATTGAGTACGAGTTCGATAGCCGAATTATCACCAAAACAATATAAAGGATCTGTAAGCGATACTAAAACAAACACTTCAGGCCCGTCATAAATATTCACCGTCCCAGTCATATTTGAGCTACATGCTGTTGCTGAATTAAAAGCTGTTATTGAATATTCGCCCGGATAGCTGAATGGGCCAAAATCCAATGGAAATCCTGTTCCGGCTAACGTAATATTATTACCGTCAGGAGAATGAAGTGTGTAATCAACTCCAAGTTGAGAGAGTGCTAACCCAATGGTAGCGGGTGCACAGTACAATCCGGAAGTAGCAATAACTCCATTTGCCATAACAGCATAAATGTTTGGTGGATTGCTTAAAACTAATATGCCATCCATTAATCTTTCACAGCTTGTTGCATCATCAATGGCCATCACCGTATAAGTGCCTGCTATCCAGTTGTTAATGCCAAAACTGATCGCATTTCCTGTTCCGGCAACAATTACTGGCGGTGTTATAGCTGTATTAGCCCTATATAAATAATAAGTAACTCCTAAATCAGAGTTGCTTAATCCTATCTCAAGATTGTCATTTGAACAAAATTGTCCTGATGGAGTAATTGTATATGATGCAGGCATTTCGTGGATAACGCCAATGCCATTCATTTGTGTTTGGCAGGCATTGCCGGTTGAGGCGATTACCCAGTACTGCCCCGGCTCGGATTGAGGGCTGAAATTAAAAGCTAAGCCAGTTCCAACGATGGTTTCTTTAATGCCTGAAACATCATGCCATAAGGTATAATTAACAGCTGGCTCGGAGCCTGATAGTCTGAAAGTTACAGCCGGATCAGGACAGGATGGTCCTTGGGGCGTGAGCGTGAAAACTGCAGCTGAATTATAAATAATAACTTCACCCGACATATCACTCCAGCATTCAAGACCTCCCGGATGGGTTATTTTGGCTTTTACGGTATAAGTGCCTGCAACGCTTTGCAAACCAAAGTTTACTGAACCAGTTGAGCCTGCTATTGATGTAACGAGTGTGGCACCTCTGTATAAATAATAGGTAGCATCTGTTTCGAAGTTCTCAAGATAGATTGCTAATGGCGCGCATCCCCCTGATTGAGGACTAATATCAAAAATCTCAGGATTTGGATATAGGGTAGTAGAACCATCCATCCAAGTCCAGCAATTTGTAGCTGGGTTTACAGCTTTAATGCGATATACACCTTCGTCAACTTGTGGGCCAAAGTTAAGTGGACCGCTTCCGGCGCATGTTAAAGGGCCTTGAACCTCAATAAATTCTTTAGTAGCCGGTTCGTGGTACAAATAATAATCGATTCCAAGCTCGCAATCCTCTAAGATGATTTCTGAGCCAGCGCAATCAGCCACAGGAAACATTACATACTTGATTGGTTGTGGATTAACAACGACTTGATTTGCGTAAAAAATTTCACAACCTGTAATGGTATTTATGGCATTAATGCGGTAAGTGCCAGGAGCATTAAGAGTTCCAAAACAAATAGGCCCTCCATTTATATCACCCGGTACAATAGCACCAACAGGCTGACCATTTAGCCAGAGGCGATAGTTAATTCCTGCTTCTGAGCCCGCCAGACACAATTCTTGATCGTTTTCGCATAACTGGCCTTGAGGCGTAATTTGAAATTCTTTAGGCAAGGAGTCAGCGACCAGGCTGCCAATCATATCGATGCTGCATATCACATTGGTGTAATCAATATAGGCTGATACCGTATAAATACCAGGATTGGTTTGACTGCTAAAATTAAATGGATTACCCGTTCCGTTTATCGTTTCAATAGCTGCCGTATAGAAACCATTAAAGTCTTCATAATTTAGTTCATAAACAGCACCTATCTCAGAACCACCGAGACGCGGTATTATGGGTGCACAATTATCCCCAGGTTGAAAATAACTGAGTGAATACGGAATGGGCAAGGGGTTTACAATAATTTCAGCATTGCCATCCATGTTTCGTGTCAAACCGGTAGTGATATTTTTAGCCCTTACGGTGTAAATTCCTTGTGTTGAAAATACTCCAAAATTAAGCGAGTCGCCAGTTCCCGGAACGTCAACCAAAACACTCGTTCCATCACGAGATAAAGTATAAGCAACGCCTATTTCAGAACCATCCAGGCCTACCTCAACTGAAGAGCCAGCACAAATTGAACCACCTCCATATACATGGAATATAGAGGGATAAGGGTTTATAATAACCGTTGCTGTACTTGACATTTCGATGTCGCAGCCCGTAACTGCATCAATTCCAATTGCAGTGTAGTCGCCGGCTCCGGTTTGATAGCCAAAATCCAATGGGCTTCCCGTTCCAGCTACAGGCGCTCCAATGTCACTGCCATTTAGAAGCAATTGATAGTTTACCCCAATTTGTGAGTTGGTGATACCAACGATTACTCCTATTCCTCCCTGAGGATAAGAGCCTCCGCCGGTCATAGTATAAATAGTGGGTAAAGGAAGGATATTAATATTAACCGTTGCAGCCATATCATTTTCGCATCCGGTAATAGCGGTTGTAGCTTTTACGGTATAACTACCGGCTCCTGTTTGTAGGCCAAATGAAATTGGAGAACCTGTTCCACTTACAGCAGAACCGACCGATGTTCCATTCCGATAAAGTTGATAATTTACGCCGATCTCAGAATTTGAAAGTCCAACGGCTATACCGGCATCTCCTGAACAATAAGAACCACCGCCTGTAACATCATAGACGGCGGCAAGTGGGTTCACAACTACATTAACACTTGATGTTGCGGTATTGTATCCGTCATTTATTGTAACTGTATAATCAGTCGTAACCGTTGGGTTTATTACTGGGTTTTGTTCCGTTGAAGTCCAGCCTACAGGATTACTGCTCCATGAATAGGTGTATATCAAGTTCCCTCCTGATCCTGTTGCAGTAAGCTGTGCGGCAGCACCACTACATAATGTGCTGTTGTTGACACTTGCATTTACGCTCAAAGGATTTCCTAAAACAATCACTTGCATATGGTCAGTATCCGTGCAGCCTTTTGCGTCAGTTACAGTCAAATCAAAAGCAGTTGTTGTAAATAAATTCTCAGTAACAGGGGTTGAAGTGTTAGCACCAGAATTAATCATATTGGCAGGAGACCACAAATAGCCCCAAGGACTTGTTCCGGAGCTGGCCGAACCATTTAAAGTAGTCGAAGTGCCGTGATTTATCGATATGTCAACGCCTGCTGATGCAACAGGTAAAGGATTCACAGCTATGCTTGTGTTACCCGTCATAATTCGTTCGCAAGTGGTTGTGCCGTTTGTGGCATGAACCGTAAATAAACCTGCGTTTGTTTGATTTCCGAAGGAAATGGCTGCGCCAGTGCCTGCAACTGGAGCGCCAATATTGAAACCATTTCTTAACAACTGATAATTTACTCCAACCTGGGAGCCGTTCAAACCAACGGCCAGTCCGCCTCCTCCATTACAATATTCACCACCTCCAGTAACCGTAAATGGGGTTGGAAGTGGGTTAACAGTAACAGTAACAGAATTAGTTGCTGTATTAAAACCGTCGTTAACTGATATGTAATAAATAGTAGTTTGTGTTGGGTTAACCTGTGGGCTTTGCTCTGTAGAGGTAAATCCCGCCGGTGTTGAAGTCCAGGAATAATTCACTTGTGTTGCACTATTTCCGCCGGTTGCTGATGCGTTTAACTGAACTGTTTCTCCATTGTTGCAAATAATATCCTGCACAGCAGTAGCAGTAACTGCTAGCGCTGATCCGTCAAGTGTGATATTTACAATATCATTGGCCACGCAATTTTTAGAGTCGGTAACTCTGAAGGTAAAAGCAGTGTTAGTAAATAGGTTGGTTGTTGTGGCTGTAAGGCTGGTGTTTGAGCCGTTTATGCTAGCAGCCGGTGTCCATAAATAATCATAAGGTGGTGTTCCTGCTCCGGCAACACCTGTTAATGTCGTGTTTGTTCCATAAGGTATTAACTCCGAGTTTCCTGCAAAAGATGTTGGCAGCTGGTTTATTGAAATGGTTACACTTCCTGCCATGTTTCTCTCGCAAGAAGTAGTTCCATGTATGGCTCGAATGGTATAAACGCCAGCGGCTGTATTATTCGTAAATGTAATAGCACCTCCGGTTCCTGCAATTGGAGCCCCGATGTCAGCGCCGTTCAACAATAACTGATAATTAACTCCTGTCTGTGAGCCATTCAGCCCAACTGAAACTCCTGTTCCTCCACTACAATATTCTCCTCCGCCCGTAACATTAAATGCTGTTGGAAGGGGATGAACTGTTACCAGAATCGTGTTTGTCGCGGCATTAAAACCATCCCATACAGAAACATTGTATGTTGTTGTTACAGTTGGATTGGCTATAGGATTTTGTGCGTTAGATGTGAATCCTGCAGGTGTGGAGGTCCAGGTATAGTCTGCCTGAATTGAGCTGTTGCCTCCGTTTGCTGTAGCTCCTAACTGCACTGTCGCACCGTTATTACAAATTTCTTCTGGCGTGGCCGAGGCCACAACACTTAAAGGATCTCCAAGTGCTGTAATCACAACCTGATCGGATGAAGCGCAGAGTTTACTATCTGTTACTTCTAACTCAAAAATCTGAGTTAGGTAAATATTTTCCGTTGTTGGCGTTAAACTGGTTGCGCCCGATGCTATTAAATTAACAGGAGTCCATTGATAGGATAAAGCTCCCGTTCCTCCTGATGCTGTCCCATTGAGCACTGTTGAAGTGCCATTTTGAATCGATTGAGCAGATCCTGCATCTACGATCGGCAATGGATTTACAAAAACCGGATAGACAGTGGGTGATGTTGCCGGACATCCGGTTTGTTCATAGTTTACGCTGATTGATTGATTGCCAGTAGTATTCCAAGTTACTATTGCTGAATTGTTACCATTACCGCCAGATGTAATTGTTCCGCCAGAAATACTCCAGACATAATTCGTCATACCTGGTTGTGTAGTGTAAATATTTGCAGTTGAATTCCTGCAAACGTCAGCAGGTCCGGTAATTGAAGGTGTAGGAAGCGGATTAACACTTACATTGTAATTGGTAGGAGTAGCGGCTGCGCATCCATTTGTTCCTGTATAAGTAACAGATACGGTGTGTGATCCAACTGTATTCCAAGTTACGTAAACAGTATTATTTGTGGAAGATCCTACAATTGTTCCTCCGGTTGGTACAGTCCATTGATAGCCTGACATTCCTATTTCTGTGCTATATTCAACATTTGTGGCATCTACGCAAACAGCATTTGGTCCTGTGACTGTGGGCGCTGGCAATGGCAATACAGTTACCGGATATTGTGTAGGAGCTGTTGCATTACAGCCGCTGGCGCCTGTGTAGTTAACAGCAACCCACCGTGAACCAACTGTTGTCCATGTTACCACAACTGAATTAGTGCCGGCTCCAGAAGTGATTGTACCGCCTGAAATCGTCCAAACATAATTGGACATCCCTATTTCAGTAGAATACACAACACCTGTGGTTCCAACGCATTCCGAATTGCTTCCTGTTATAGTTGGAGTAGGTTGTGGGTTTACAGTAACTGGATAAACCGTAGGACTCTCTGCTGAGCAGCCATTTGAATCGGTATAGTTAACTGATATTTGCTGAGGACCGGCATTATTCCATGTAACAGTAGCCGTATTACTTCCGGGAGTCCCTCCCGCAGTTATAGTCCCACCAGCTGATATTGTCCATGTATAGAGGGATTTGCCACTTTCAGTGGTATAAACAACACCAGTGGTTCCAGCACATACGCTGTTGCTTCCACTAATAGTAGGAGTTGGTAATGGCTTGACATCAACATTTAAAGTGGCTGGCAAAGCTGCCGTACATCCGGCTGCTGTTTTATAGTTGACGCTAACTGTTTGAGCTCCTGTTGCGTTCCAGGTAATTGTGGCCGTATTATTAGTTGAACCACCGCCTGATGTAATTGTGCCTCCCGGTGAAACGGTCCAAACATAGTCCGTATTTCCACTTCCGGCTGTGTAAACATTTCCGGTAGAACCAAGGCAGGGAGATTGAGGCCCTGTAAGTGTTGGTGCGGAAACGTTGACAAGGTATTGTTTAGGAGTTGTATTTGTACAGCCATTAACATCTGTATAAGTTAAGCTAATCCATTGTACACCAATAGAATTCCAAGTAACGATAGCTGTGTTATCAGTTGGGCTTCCGCTTCCTGTGATAGTGCCGCCTGGCGAAACATTCCAAATATAATTTGTCATTCCGGCAGTGCTTGAATAGACATTACCTGATGCACCTAAACAGGGTGCGTTGGGGCCGGTAATTACAGGATCGGGTAGCGGATTAACCGTAACATTATATTGAGTAGGAGAAAGTGGGGAACAAGTATTTCCACCGGTATATATAACCCGAACCCACCTCGAACCTGTCGTCGTCCATGTTACAGATACCTCATAGGTGCCTTGGCCTGAATTAATTACTCCGCCGGGAGATATTGTCCAAATATAATTTGACATTCCCGGATCTGTAGCATAAAGATTCCCAGAACTTCCCGAACAAACCGGTGTTGGACCAGTAATAGTAGGGGAGGGAAGTGGGTTTACGGTTACAACTAAGTAAAATGGGTCTCCTACGCAGAAAGTTGGAGCCGGCCCTGTAGGAATGATGGTATAGGTAGCAGTGCCTGAGACAGCGCTACCAGCGGCAATCGAAAGCGCATCATTGATGGCGCCTGTTCCATTAGCAGAAACTCCGTTAACCGTGCCGGAAGTGTTTACGCCAGTCCATGCAAAAGTTGTTCCGGATACATTTGAAGTTGGGGTATAGTTGAGTGCACTATTTGAACAAATTGAAACAGCAGCCGGGCTGGTTATGGTAGGAATCTCATTGACTGTAATTGTAACAGGTGTATATTGTGTAACAGCAGGGCAGGGCGAGTTGCTATAAACAACTCTACGAAATAATGTCGTTTGAGTAAGGATTCCAGGTTGGTAATTAAGTGAGGTAGCGCCAGGTATATCGGACCAGGTAACACCAGAATTTGTTGATGATTGCCATTGGTAGGTAAAAATACCATCACCACCAGTAGCAGCGGGGCCGGATAATTCTAAAGGACTGGTTCCGGAACAAATTGCTTGATTTGCAGTTATAGCGCCAGGACTTATAGGTGATTGGACAACCAATGTGTTTGATACCACGTTCGTACAACCACTTATGTTGTTACTTACTATAGCTCTTATTGTTGTTGTTGTATAAAATCTTTGAGTAAACGGGTTTGTATTTCCCACTATTCCATCAGGTTTCCACCAACTCATGTCATCATAGGGTGAGCCGGGGTCAGGTTCAAGCTCAACAGTAACTGTAGTGCCTTCACAAACAGGTGAGGTAGGCGAAAAATTGATAAAACCAAAAGGTTTAGGATTTATTTTTACCTCTATCTGGCTTGATGGGGTTATACAGCCCCCAACCTCTACTGTATAAAATCCAGCTGTAGTAGGGTAATAAACATTTGAAGTTGCATCTGTAATTGGTGTGCCGCCTTTGAACCACTGATAAGTGCCAGTGCCAGCTGACGAAGTTAAGGTGCAACTATCTCCCGAACATAAAGTAGCTATTGGAGGGGTGTATGTCAAATTACAACCAGGTGCATTTGTAACAGTTATTGTCGGCGGACACTGCGCTTCCGCTAAAAAAGGTACAAATAAGAATAATGACAACAAGAAAAACGGCTTGGTTAGTCTTCTGGTTTTTGGAGCTAAAAATCTACTATTCATGCTGCTACGGCTTTTGGTTCATGCTGTTACAATGAAAACATCTTAGTTTCAAAACTATAAATCCGAAGTATGCAGCGATTTGTACTTGTTGTTTATATTCAAAAGCCATTACGGAGTGGTTCGGGAGTAGTGGCCGGGTGTTGTGGGCTGATTGATGGGTGTTATATGTACAAATTAGCGCATAGTCTTTTCTATAGTTTGTTGGCTTATACGCAGCTTCCCTTGTTTAGTTACTGCTTTGGGTGGTAAATTTAGAATCTTTTTCTGATAAAAACCGTGATTTATAAATTATCCTTCTTTTTTAGCTAATTTAGAATTGGTCTGAACCAGCTGGTGTTCGTAAAGGTGTTGGTTGTGAATTTTTTACTTTTAACACAAAAAGTAAAGAATTTAAGATGTTGATTAGGAGTAGGATATAAAAGTCAAATCAAGTCGAAAACAATAAAAATGAACTCATGTTTTGAACTGCGGCGCTGTCCCTGCTGTCATACCTGCATTTTGCTATCTATTTATTGCTTTAATCAACATCCTTTGTAGCATTCAGCGTGATTTAATAGTAACAACTCTTGTCTTTTTAAATTTAGTTACTTCAAAATTAGAAAATAAAAAATTGCGGGATTAATCCACCTTCAAAAAAACCTGTCTGCTGACCAAAACATACTATCCCTAATCTAAAAAAGACGTAAAAAACTCCACCTTCAAAAAAATAGTGGATAAAACTATCCACTATTAAAAATAACAACTTATCTTTGTTGAAAAATAAGCAATATGTTTTCTAAAGCGTGTGAATATGGTATAAGGGCTTCGATTTTTATCGCCGAACGCTCCTTGATGGGTATGAAGGTGAGCCTCAAGGAGGTAGCCAATGCCATTGACTCGCCTGAGGCATACACATCTAAGATTTTACAAAAGCTTTCGCGCCATGAGATTGTTAGCTCCGAAAAAGGTCCTAATGGTGGCTATTTAATTGGACCACAACAGATTGAAAAGGTGATGCTCAACGAAATTGTCTTTGCCATCGACGGCGATAAGGTTTACCAGGGATGCGGTTTAGGTTTGCCAAAATGTGATGGTGCCAAACCATGTCCTGCACATCATCAATTCAAAATAATCCGCGATGAGCTAAAGGAAATGCTCGAAACAACAACAATTAAATCATTAACCCTGGGATTGTCAGAAAGCCTGACATTCTTGAAACGATAAAAATTTGAAATTAAAGTGGACAAATTTGTCCGATAAAAGAGTAATTAACTAATCAAAAAATAAATTTTAAACATTACCCACTAACAATTAAAAATTCACACAAAATGAATATTCAAAAAGATCAAATCATCGGAGAACTGGTGGCCCAGGACTATCGCACCGCCACCGTATTTAAAAAGTATGGAATAGATTTCTGCTGTCAGGGCAGCACAAGGGTCAACGAAGCCTGCGACAAGAAAGGTATTGATACTAGTCTGGTGCTGAACGATTTGAATTCTGCCATGCAGGCTTCTAATAGTGGCACCACCGACTATCAAACCTGGCCATTGGACTTGCTGGTAGATTATATCGTGAAAAAACACCACCGCTACGTGGAGGAAAAATCACTGGAAATTAAACCTTATCTCGACAAAATTCGTAAGGTTCATGGTGGTCGCCATCCTGAGCTGCACGAGATCAATGAGCATTTTCTGGCCGGCGCCGGCATGTTGGCGCAACACATGAAAAAAGAAGAATTGGTATTATTTCCATTTATCCGTAAAATGGTTGCCGCCAAACAAAATGGAACAAAACTAGAGCCGCCTCATTTCGGAACAATCGCTAATCCAATCAATAATATGATGTCAGAACACAACGTCGAAGGCGACCGTTTTCGGAGAATCGAGGAACTGACCAATGGCTACACTCCACCGGCTGATGGTTGCAATACCTACCGCGTAACATTTGGCCTGCTCAAAGAATTTGAAGCAGATTTGCATATGCATATCCATTTGGAAAACAACATCTTGTTTCCTAAATCAATTGAGTTGGAAA
Source organism: Bacteroidales bacterium (assembly GCA_023229135.1). Lineage (GTDB taxonomy): Bacteria > Bacteroidota > Bacteroidia > Bacteroidales > F082 > UBA5536. Next base: position 98,320 of record JALNZT010000008.1, on the reverse strand, counting down.
AAGAACTGCTTCAAGAATAGTTAACAAAAAATTTATGTGAAATGAAAGATTTTAAAGCATTCACATCCGGTGCAAAATCTATCGAAATGAAAAAATATCTTGATATCGACAACGATCGTGTTAAGAAAATGCTCGATATCAAGCTGAAAGTCTTCAACAGCGAGCTCACTCCTGATGAAGCCAGGGCGCTGGTAAATAAAACTTTCGATAGCATCACTGCGGAAGAGTTCGCGTATGGCGAGCAGCATCTCTATGATGCCGGAATTACCGACGAAATCATGGCTGAAGGCATGGACGATATTTTGGATGTTTTTAAAGATGTTTTGGTGACCTCCGACTTGAATCTTCCCGCTGGTCACCCCATCCAAACATACGCCGATGAAGCAACCGTACTTAAAAAGCTGGTTACGGAAATGGAATTAAAGCTGAAAGCTAAATTCATTAAGAATGAATGGCTCGAACGCTACACCAAACTAAGCCAGATCAATACACACTTTAGCCGTAAGCAACACCAGCTGTTTTCGGCCCTCGAACGCAAGGGATTCGATAGGCCTTCAAAAATTATGTGGACCTTCGACGACAGAGTGAGGGATGCCATCAAAGCGGCCTTTGAACTGTTAAACGCCGACAAAGACAAGGAATTCCTTGACGCACAACCACATGTTATTCACTTGGTGCGCGATATTTTACAAAAAGAAAGCGATGTGCTTTACCCTACCTCGCTAAAGCTTATCAGCGACGAAGAGTTTGTGGAAATGCGCATAAGTGACGACGAAATCGGCTATTGTCTGATTGAAAATCCACCGACATACAAAGGCTTGAAGAAAAACTCAAAACCTGAGCCGGCTGTTGGCAAAACCGGAAATGAGGAAAGCCTGCTCAACGACCTGAAAGCCGTGTTTGAAAAACATGGGATAGCAAATTCCGTTTCTAAAGACGATTTGCTGGACGTAAGCACCGGACGGCTAACTCTTGAACAAATAAATTTGATATATAGACATTTACAGGTCGATTTGTCCTTTGTTGATGAAAATGACGAGGTGAGGTTTTATACCGATACCAAGCACAGAATATTCCCGCGCAGTGCCGGTGTTATTGGCCGAAAGGTACAAAACTGCCATCCGCGCGAAAGCCTGCACCTGGTCGAAGGTGTTATCAACGCATTTAGAAAAGGAGAACAAGAAAAAGCTGAATTCTGGATCGACAAAGGCGAAAAATTTATCTATATCACTTTTACTGCCTTGCGCGACGAAAAAGGCAATTACAAAGGCACGCTCGAATCTATGCAGGAAGTAAGCCGCATTCGTAGCCTAACAGGAAGCCGGAGATTGCTTGCCTGGGAGGATGATAAAACTGACAAGGAAGAAAAATCAGCGAAGGCTGATGGAGCTGAGAATAACTACGGGATAAGCCCCGAAACAGTGATTGGCCCGTTGCTTGAGCGTTTCCCTTTTATTAAAGCGTTTCTGGTTTCACTATCTCCCGAATTTGACAAACTTGAAAATCCTGCTATCTTTAACACCATGAAAGAGGTGGCGACTTTGAATATGATCAGTCAGGTAGGAGGGATGCAAGTGAACAATTTGGTACAGAAAATAGTTAAAGAGATAAGCATTAACACCTAAATAAAATGGAACAGTATCACATAAAGGTGAAGTCTGTTGATAAAGCAACCCACGATGTGCTTAGGATACAGACGGAAAGACCGGAGCAGTATGACTTCAGTCCGGGACAGGCTACCGAGCTTGCCATAAATAAAAATGGATGGAAAAACGAGCTTAGACCTTTTACCTTTACCAGCCTTCCCGAAGTGAATCACCTGGAGTTTACCATCAAAACTTATCCCACACATAAAGGGGTAACTAATGAGTTGTTAACATTAAAGCCTGGTGACGAGCTGATCATAGGAAAGTCATGGGGTACAATTGGCTACAAAGGTGAAGGCACTTTTATCGCTGGCGGAGCCGGAGTAACACCATTTATTGCTATCTTCAGGCAGCTGTATTTCAATAATCAAATTGGGGATAATAAACTCCTTTTTGCTAATAAAAAAAAGGCCGACATCATCAACGAAGCAGAGTTTAACAAAATACTTGGCAAAAACTTTGTCAATATATTGTCTGACGAAAAAACGGATGGCTATGACTTTGGCTTTATCAATGAGGTGTTTTTGAAAAAAAATATTTCAAATTTCCAAGCTCCTATTTATTTATGCGGCCCCGAAGTGATGATGGACAGCGTTGAAAAGCAGTTGGATAATTTGGGTGTTGACACAAAACTAATTGTGAAAGAAGAGTTTTGAGCTGTTTATTATGCAGCTACAAAATTAATTTAGATATCAGAGAAACTGAATAATGACTATCTTTCGTCTTCAATAGCCATGATTAAAGTAGTACGTTGATGCTGGTTTTCTAAGCTCCTGTCAAGGTGCTTGAAAAGCAGGGAAGTTTCGAGAATTTGGTTCGGTTTTATGGATTATCAATTCATCTAAAAATAAATCATTATGAGCAAGGACATTTTTCACATCAAGAAACCACTTAAAGTCGAAGGGAAAAACTACAACTATTACAGTCTTCCCGAATTGCAAAAGCAAGGATACGACATTGATAAATTACCCTTTTCCATACGGATTCTGTTGGAAAATGCCTTACGCAATTACGATGATTTTGCAGTTACCCGTGAGCATATCGAAACCCTTTTAAACTGGATACCAAAAGGTTCCGATAAAGACATCCCGTTTAAGCCTGCCCGCGTATTGATGCAGGATTTTACCGGTGTTCCGGCGGTGGTTGATATCGCCGCGCTGCGGGCAGAAGTGGCGCGCAAAGGCAAAGACCCGAATACCATTAACCCACTCATTCCCGTTGACCTGGTTATTGACCACTCAGTACAGGTGGATTTCTTTGGAACAGGCTATTCCTACAAACGCAATATGGAGGAGGAATATGTCCGCAATAAAGAACGTTATCAATTTCTGAAATGGGCACAAAACTCCTTTGATAATTTTACCGTAGTTCCTCCCGGGATGGGCATTTGCCATCAGGTAAACCTGGAATACCTGTCCAAAGGTGTTATCGAAAGAGACGGAGAAGTTTTTCCTGACACTCTTGTCGGCACTGATAGCCATACCCCAATGGTCAACGGCATCGGTGTGGTGGCTTGGGGCGTTGGCGGCATCGAAGCAGAAGCTGCTATTCTTGGTCAGCCACTCTATTTTATTATGCCCGAAGTGATTGGACTGAAACTTAGCGGCAAACTTCCGTTGGGTTCAACGGCGACCGACTTGGTGCTTACCATAGCTGATCTGCTCAGAAGACATGGTGTGGTTGGGAAGTTTGTAGAAGTTTTTGGCCCCGGCCTCGATCATCTTTCTGTGCCAGACAGGGCAACTATCGGTAATATGTCGCCAGAATTTGGAAGCACGATAACTTACTTCCCAATCGACGATAAAACCTTGGAATATATGCGGAAAAGCAATCGTTCCGAGCAACAAATTGCGCTGGTTGAAACCTATTGTAAGACAAATATGCTATGGCGCGAAAATGAAGATAAGATCAACTATACAGCTGTTCTTGAACTGGATATTTCAACTGTTGAACCAACTGTTGCCGGCCCAAAACGGCCACAAGATAAAATCCTGCTGAAAGACTTTAAGAATGCCTTTATTCATCTGTTGGACAAAGCTTTTGGCAGAACCTATGTAACACAGGAAGAACGTGAGCTGGAAAAATCTATTACGCGCTTCGATAATGAAGGTGGAGATGTGCTTGCAAGCAAATCGAGAACAGGCAAGCTCGCGATTGAACTCGAAGCGAAAGAGAGTAATGGCCTGAAAACGATATGGATAACCAGAGGTCAGGAGAAGTTTATGCTCTCCGATGGTGCTGTGGCTATTGCTGCCATCACTTCTTGCACCAATACTTCCAATCCCTTTGTGATGATTGGCGCCGGCCTGGTAGCCCGAAAAGCGAGGGAACACGGGATAGACGTAAAACCTTGGGTCAAAACGTCTTTGGCGCCAGGCTCTAAGGTAGTTACCGACTACCTTGAAAAGGCAGACCTGATGAAAGACCTGGAAGCGCTGAAATTTCATTTGGTAGGCTATGGCTGCACCTCCTGCATCGGGAACTCCGGTCCGCTGGCTGTGGATATTGCCAAAGCTGTGGACGAACATAGTTTGGTGGTGACTTCAGTGCTTTCGGGCAACCGCAACTTTGAGGCGAGGATTCATCCGCAGGTGAAAATGAACTTCCTGATGTCGCCAATGCTGGTGGTGGCTTTTGCTATCGCCGGAAGGGTTGATATTGATTTGATTAACGAGCCGATAAGCTACGACCTCAATAGAAAACCGGTCTATTTGAGAGATATTTGGCCCACCGATGACGAGATTAACGAGATCCTGAGCCGCGTGCTTTCGCCGGGTGATTTTGAGAAAAACTACAGCGAAATTTTTCATGGCAACGAAATCTGGAGAAACCTGGAAGTTGCCGAGGGCAAGCTGTACGACTGGGATAAGGATTCAACTTATATCAAAGAGATTTCATTTTTCGAGGATATCTCTGAGAACCCTGAGCCACTCAAAAATATCGAAAATGCTCGTGCCTTATTGCTTCTGGGAGATAGTGTCACCACCGACCATATTTCGCCCGCCGGGGCTTTCAACGAACATTCTGCTTCCGGAAAATACCTCTTATCACGTGGCGTGAAAAAAGAAGATTTTAACTCCTACGGCTCACGCAGAGGAAACGACGAGGTGATGGTTCGCGGTACTTTTGCCAACGTGCGCATAAAAAATAAGCTGGCCGAGAAAGAAGGAGGCTACACCAACCACTTGCCATCGGGAGAAGAGATGTCGGTTTATGATGCTTCGGTAAAATATAAAGAGGAACAAACTCCTTTATTGGTCTTGGCCGGAAAAGAATACGGCAGCGGCTCATCGCGCGACTGGGCGGCAAAAGGTACCTTCCTGTTGGGAATAAAAGGTGTGCTGGCCGAAAGCTATGAACGTATTCACAGAAGTAATCTGGTAGGCCTGGGTGTGTTGCCGCTTCAATACAAAGAGGGAGAAAATGCAGAAAGTATCGGGCTTTCAGGTAAGGAAATATTTTCCATAACAGGTATTGAGAATAATATTAGCCCGCATAAAGTAGTAGAGATAACTGCCAAAAATGAGGCTGGTAAAGTGATTAATTTCCAGGCTGTTGCTCGCCTGGATTCTCAAATAGAAATTGAATATTACCGCAATGGCGGAATTTTGCAATATGTATTAAGACAGTTTTTGAAAAAATAAATAGTACAGGCCTAAAAATGAACTTTAGATGAGTCACGGTATTTATATATTATCTGTTTATATTCATATAGTATCAGCAAGTTTGTGGCTGGGAGGCATGCTATTTTTGATACTTGCTTTTATTCCCGGCATTAAAAATCATCCTGATAAAATAAATATCATTGGAAAAGTATCGCTAAAATACAGCAAAGTCGGAATGGTAGTGCTGGCACTTTTGCTTATTACCGGCATTTACCAGCTTGAATACAGAGGCATACAATGGACGGTGGATTATTTCACTTCGAGTTCGTTTGGCAGGATAGCCGGACTGAAAATTCTCGTGTTTATTCTTATCACGTTTGTTAGCCTGATACACGACCATTATATCGGTAATCGTGCTATTGAAGCCTGGAAAAGTCAGCCTGAACATCCTGAAACTTTAAAGATTAGAAAACTCTCGCGCCATATGGGTCGGTTTGGTTTTCTGCTTGCCTTGTTGGCAGCATACTTAGGTGTACTTTTAGTAAGAGGATGGTAGGATACATAAAATAGTTACTTATCAAATAAAAATCAACATCATGGAAAACGATAGCTTATATCCTAAACCGACAAGGGAAATTGTCGAAAAAAGAGCAGCTTTAGCTCCCAAAACTTTTGAGGCATGGCAAAACTTCAGCGACACTGTTTTTGAGGAAGGCAAGCTTCCTGAAAAGACAAAACAGCTTATCGCTGTGGCAGTTGCACATGTAACCCAATGTCCGTATTGCATCAAGTCGCATACCAAAATGGCCATGCGAAAAGGAGCGAGCGAAGAAGAAATCATGGAAGCAATCTGGGTCGCTGCCGAAATGAGGGCGGGAGGAGCAATGGCCCATTCTGCCTTAGCCATAGATGAAATGAAAAAAATTAAGCCAAAAAAATAGTATCGGGCTTTTCTTGAAGCCTCTACTATTGAAGTATTAATCTTTGAAATTCAATAATTGAGATTCATTTGCCTGAACAATATCTTAACTAAAAAACAAAAAAGCTTATCATGAAAGCACGATTAAATTACGCGGAAGTAGCTCCCAAGGCCCTAAAAGCCATGCTCGAACTCGAAAATTATGTTCATGGGTCTGGGCTTGAACGGCCACTATACGAACTCGTGAAAACCAGGGCATCACAAATAAATGGATGCGCTTATTGCCTTGATATGCACACCAAAGATGCGCGAAAAGGAGGTGAAACTGAACAACGGCTCTATGCTTTGAGCGCTTGGCAGGAAACCCCTTTTTACACCGAACGCGAACGCGCTGCACTGGCCTGGACAGAAGCACTGACGCTGATTTCGGAAGAGGAAGTTTCTGATGCTTTGTACGAAGCAACCCGCAAACAATTTAATGAAACTGAAATGGTTGCACTGACCATGGCCATTGTAGCTATAAACGGCTGGAACCGGCTCGCGATTAGTTTTCGCACACCTCCTGGAAGTTATCAACCGCAAGGACATTGAATGTGAATACTTTAATCCAAAAAAAAATAGTTCGTATGAAAAAGTTATTCATTTTACTAATGTCATTATTTTTGCTTGCAGCTTGTACGAGGCAGCCTGAAAAACTCCCTGTTTTTGGCAAAACGACTATAGTCGGTAACGAAACCCTTCATTCAACTATTCGGCCATTCTCGTTCGTAAACCAGGATAGCCTCACCATCACAGAAAAGACGTTCGACGGTAAGATTTATGTCACTGATTTTATCTTCCTTTCCTGCCAAGGTATTTGTCCTGTAATGACACACCAGTTAAAGCGGGTATATGACCTTTATGCATCTAATCCAAACGTTTATTTTCTTTCGCACAGCATCGATCCGGCAAATGATACCATTCCCAGACTAAAGGCTTATGCCGATGAACTTGGGATCGACCATTCGAAGTGGTCCTTTGTTACTGGCGACAAGGATAGTATTTTTTCGATGGCAAGCGACAGCTATTTTGCTACTGCTTTTGCAGATAGTACTGCTCCCGGCGGATTTATCCACAGCGGTGTTTTCCTGCTGATAGATACGGATAGGCAAATCCGCGGAGCTTATGATGGAACTAATCCTGACGAGGTTGACCGGCTGATGGCCGATATGAAAATACTGATCGCGGAAGATTTTCCAAATTGGAAACAATAATACGAGTATGATGGCATCACGAAAAGATACGAGCTAAAATTTAGCCACGAAAAAATATGAAAACACAATAGAATTTCAACTCCTAAAAACAAATTTTTCATGCAACAAAGTTCAATTTTACTATTATTTTTTTTCCTGATGGGAATTGCCCTTATTGTATTCACCTACGTGTATTTATCTTCCAAAAAGGCAGACCAGGGAATGACTAATCCCTTGAAAAAGCGATTTTGGTTTTTTCTCATTCTTACCGTTATGATGGGCATATTTGCATCAGTTACCATTCCTAAGTCGCCCTATTTTGCTTTCGCGGATAAAACGCCAGCTAAAGTCATTCATGTGGCGGCCATGCAATTTTCTTTTTTTCTGTCAGAAAATGCCATTGATCCGGAAAAACCTTCAGGACAACAAATAGAACTGCCAGTAGATGAGGTAGTTGAATTTCGGGTAACCAGTCTCGACGTGAATCATGGTTTTGCCATTTACGACGAATCAAACCGGCTGATTACCCAAACGCAGGCCATGCCCGGCTATGTAAACCGACTCAGGTATCAATTTGATGAACCCGGCAAGTACAATATCCTATGTCTGGAGTATTGTGGTATGGCACATCAAGTTATGCGTTCATCATTTACTGTTAAGTAGAAATCCCTAAAAACACAAAAGTCATGGAGTCAATTAAAATAAGAAAGATCACTTCAATTTGGATTATAACGGTACTCACCCTATTTGTAGCATCTATTGTGTTGGGTATTCTTATGCGCCTCAATCAGGGCGGGGTTTTGCAGCAGACGCCCATCACCTTTTATTCCAATATGACCATTCATGGCATCACCATGATTGGGATATGGTTTGTGGCAGGCATGGCCGGCATCAATTACTTGATGGAGCGTTATGTTAAAACAAGCTATACCGCGAATCTAATCGCTCTAATACTCACCGTTATCGGTGTGTTGCTGCTTTGGGCAGTTACCCTAATCGGGAAGTTTCATACAGCCTGGACGTTTCTCTACCCGCTGCCGTTAAAGGTAATGTGGGCAAAGTGGGCTACACCGACTTTCCTCGTGGCCATGTCCATTCTTTCGGTCGGCTGGCTTATCTGGGGCATCAGCATGATGACACAGGTGTTAAAGAAATATTCTATCGCTCAAGCCTTTGCCTGGCAGCATTTTAAAAAGGATCCGGAAGTAAAAACCCCACCATTTATCCTTATCTCAATGATCACTTTGGTGGGCGTAATCACCTGCTTGTTTGTTGCCGTGGTGCTGATGGCCTTGTATTTCGCCGAATACTTTTCCGGGGGCAGCTTTGTGAATGATGCACTCTTGATGAAAAACCTTACCTACTTTTTTGGTCATACCATTGCTAATGAGATGCTTTACCTTGGCCTGGCCGTCATTTACGAGTTATTTGCAGAAGTGGGAGGAAGGCCAAAATGGAAAACGACCTGGTACGTCGCACTGGCCTGGAATTTTACACTGATATTCATACTTACCGCGTTTTTCCATCATTTATATATGGATTTCGTGCAGCCCGAAGGTTTTCAAATTGTAGGACAGCTGGCTTCTTACCTGGCAAGCTTGCCGGCAGCGGCAGTTACTGTGTTCAGCGTGTGGGTGGCCGTTTACCGGGTGAAAATAAAATGGACATTAACCAATCTGCTGTTCTTTATTGGTGTGGCCGGATGGGTGATTGGTGGTTTTGGTGCTGTAATTGACGCCACCATCTCCAATAATATAGTGTTGCACAACACCTTATGGGTGCCGGCGCATTTCCATACCTATAATGTGATGGGGAATGTGTTGTTCAGCCTAGGCTTCTTCTACTGGTTTTCAATTCAGTTTACTGATAAACTAGTGAGTGAAAGATTCTCTAAGCTGATACTTTCGCTGCTCATTATAGGCGGTGCCGGCTTTCTGCTGGCCTTTTATATTGGTGGAGCCGACTCAATTCCACGCCGCTTTAGCAATTACCCTGCAGAATTTACCTCTGCAAAATTCCTGGCCAATTTTGGTGCTGCCTTTGCTACTATTTACCTGATTCCCATATTGATACTCTTCTATAATATCACTAAAAGATGTCTAAAAATATTGTTTTCCTCTTCCTCCTGATTATTGGTTTTTGCAATTTCGCGGAGGCGCAAACTACTTCAAATGCGTTGAAGGAGGAGACGAATATCTATGAAAAAGTATTCGATGTTCCCTTGCAAGTGGTTGACCGACAGTCAGCAAGCTTTGATGAGTTATACGCCCAAAAGCCGGTAATTTTAGCATTAATTTTTACCCGCTGCACCGGGATTTGTAATCCATTTTTAGTGAAGTTAAAGGAAAACCTACAGTTTAAGACCCAGGAAAATCCCTTCCAGGTGCTGGTTGTAAGCTTCGATTCCCGAGACGGTATCAGCGATATGCGGCGGCTTGCCCAAAACCTGGGATTGGAAGATAACAAACAATGGACTTTTGCAACGACTGACAGCATTTCAAGACTCAACCAATCCGTTGGTTTTGAGCCGATTTGGGATAGCTTGCGACAGCAGTTCGATCATGATGCCCTATTGGTGGGAATCAATAAAGAAGGTTATATCACCAAAAAACTTATCGGATTGAGGGAACAGGCCGATCTGGAGCTATTGATCGGAAGTGTGAACAATATTTTTTCGCCTACCTATCGCCTGCCGAATCAGAATAGTTTGTTTTCCTGCTTTAATTATGATCCGGTAACCGGCAAAAACACTCCGGGACTGGGTTTGCTCTTTTTGGCATTGCCCGCGGTATTAACGACCCTATTGTTAGTTTTTATCAGTTATTTTGTGCGCAGAAGCCGGCAAAAAAGAGTACAGTTGAATTGATGGTTTTTCATGAAAGAATCGGTAGAAATTTGAGGAGGTCGTTTTTGGTTTTGACCTTGTAAAGGGGTGGTAGTTAACCAATCGAGTGCATATCATTAAGTTTTTTGTGCTTTTTGCAGAAGGCGTTTATTTAGTTTAAGCATATAATTTTACGGTTTGATTACCGATAAGGGGTATTGATAGTACTAAGCCTTAAGCCTAAAAAGTTTAATTTTGGTACGTAGATGTTTATCTTTTGCATGAAAAAATGGATTACAGAGATACGGTTTTTTTGAGTGTTGCCGAAAATTTGAGCTTTTCAAAAGCTGCGGAAGAGTTGTTTATCAGCCAACCTGCTGTTACCAATCATATTAAAGAGCTGGAGACCAAGTTGAAAGTGGCGCTCTTTGAACGAAAAGGCAATAAGATTTACCTCACAAAAGCTGGAGCGCTTGTGTATAACCATCTCAAAAAAATCAGACAATCCTATAGCGCACTCGAATTTGATCTGCAACGGCTGAATGATGCCTATAAAGGTGTTATACGTATTGGCGCAAGTTCGACTATTTCACAATATCTTATTCCTGAAGTGATTGCGTCTTTTCATAAACGTTATCCGGAGATAGAGCTTTACCTGCTCAATGGAAATTCGTTTGAGATGGAACAAAAACTTTTAGAAAACGAAATAGAAGTAGCCCTGGTCGAAAACCAAGCTTCGCATTCCAATATCAAATATATCGACTTTCTGGATGATGAAATTGTGGCTGTTACCGGAAGCGAGAGTGTTTATGCAAAGCGTAAACTATTGTCAGTAGCCGATTTGCAGGAGCTTCCTATTGTGCTGCGTGAAAAAGGTTCGGGTACTTTACAAGTGATCAATAAGGTGTTGTTCAAACAGCATATTGTTCTTGAAAAACTCAATACCATTATTCATCTGGGCAGCACTGAAGCCATCAAAAATTTCTTACGTGATTTTGACGGAATAGCCCTTGTTTCTGAAAAATCTATAGAGAAAGAATTGCGCCTAAAAGAAATCGTGAAACTGACTATCCAGCAGGTCAGCTTTCACCGCAAATTTAGAATCGCGCTAAAACAAGGACATCACGCTTCACTTACTAATTTATTTGTCGATTTCCTTTCTCGGTATAACTATTAATTATAGTCAATAGTTATTTGGTATTTTTATTAGTTATAGATGTGCTTTAATTTTGCTGCCAGTTAAACCAATAAAATCATGAACTTAACTCAAAAGCAAATACAGTTACTTTACGGCATAATTATCTTCTTGTGTTTTATGCCTTTTATGTCGCCCGCAATCGCCTTAGCTACAGGTATTTTACTTTCGCTGGTCGGGCTGAAACATCCAAATATTTCCAAATATACCTCCTTGTCCCTTCAAGGGTCAATTGTGTTAATGGGCTTTGGGATGAATTTAACACAGGTGATAAGTGCTTCAAAAACAGGTTTCTTAGAAACAGCAATCTCCGTAGTTTTTGTTATGGTAGCAGGTCTTTTGCTCACTAAAGTATTTAAAGTTGACAAGAATATCGGCCTGCTGATTTCGAGTGGTACTGCTATTTGTGGTGGCAGCGCAATAGCAGCAGTAGCACCGGTTTTAAATGCCAAAAATCAGCAGATTTCATTTGCGCTCGTCGTAGTTTTCGTGCTTAACGCTGTTGCTTTAGTAATTTTTCCGATTATCGGACATCATTTTCAGCTAAGCCAAGAAGTTTTTGGAAATTGGGCTGCCATTGCCATTCACGACACCAGCTCTGTAGTGGGAGCAGGAGCCAGTTATGGCACTGAAGCACTGGAAATTGCCACCACCGTGAAACTGATTCGCGCGCTTTGGATTATTCCACTTTCAGTGGTTATTGCTTTAACACAGAAGAATAAAGGAGGTGGGAAAGTGAAAATTCCGTGGTTTATTGCTTTTTTTGTACTGAGTATTATTATTGCATATCTCATTCCTTCAGGACAAGCTACATATGCACATCTCAGTTGGTTAGGCAAACGCGGAATGGTTGTCGCACTTTTTCTAATTGGTGCAAATATTTCCTTTGCCGATGCCAAAGAAGCCGGACTAAAAAGCTTTGGATTAGGTGTTTTGCTCTGGTTAATCATTGGCGTAAGTTCTTTTGTGGCACTTACCGCTAACCTATAATGATCATGGAAATATTCTGGATAGTATTAATCGTATTGTTTGCAAGCCTGATAAAAGGAATTACAGGTTTTGGCTTTGCGCTTGTTTCATTGCCGCTGCTGTTAATTTGGTATTCGCCGGTAGAACTGATTCCGGTGCTTATATTATGTAATTTGGTTGCCTCAATAATTATCGTGCTGCAACGGAAAGAACAAAAGCTTATCGATAAGCAGTTCAGGACATTAATTATTTATGGTGCTGTATTTACCCTAACAGGCGTACTGGCACTCAATTACTTTTCAGAAGGATTGATTATTCAAATAATGAGTGTGTTTTTTATGTTGCTATCTGTCCTCTCACTGATTGGCATCAAATACCGCATAAAACAAACGCCTTTTATCTATAAACTTGCAGGAGCTATATTGGGTTTTTTAACCGGAAGTATTTCCATCAGTGGGCCGCCACTAGCACTTTTCCTTCATTCGGCAAAGGTGAACAACCAGCAATTTCGTGAAATTTTTGCCTGGTTTAGTATTGTCACTTCCATAATCGCATTGGTAGGCTATGCTTTTACTGGAATTTTGACTATGCACTCGCTACAAATAACCGCATTGTTTTTACCAATTCTTTTTATTGGATCATATATAGGCAAACGAATCAATCAATTTTTGCCTGTAAGCGTTTTTGAAAAATCTATCTTATTGATAACGCTGGGCGCAAGTATTTTTTTATTGGTTAAATAGGCTTTCTGAAAAAGTTTACGCAAATGAAACGTCAGATTTCGCCTTGTTCATGAGATGGTCTAATTCTACTGGACAGTATTTAATACAAACATAGTTGTATTGTTGAAAAGAGTGGGTTTTATGAAAACTCATAACTTTCAAATATTGTTGATAACTCATGCCGGGCGATTAACTTCTTGGTTGATGAGATGCAATGTATTAGCCCTCTGCAGCGCAAGTCCCGGGCTTCTTACAGCATAAAAAGCTGCAAGTTTGTCTTCGCTGCATCACCTAGTTGGCGTCATGTCTATTCGACTGGAAAACCCTGTATAACAGAGTGTTGAGGGCTGAATCTCATTTTTACACAACCTATTTAAGCATCTTCAAAATGCCGCTGTACTACACCTATCAAATCACGCTCTCGTATTGGCTTTGAAATATAATCGTCACAGCCGATGTTTATTGCCTTTTCCTTGTCGCCGGCCAGGGCAAAAGCTGTTTGAGCTATTATAACAACATTTTTATTGAATTGGCGAATTTGTCGGGTTGCTTCGTAGCCGTTTATATTGGGCATGCGTATGTCCATAAAAATCAAATCCATATCCGGGTTATTCTTACAGGCTTCAATGGCCTCGAAGCCAGAACTGACTATTAAAATTTCTCTGGCATATTTTTTAACAATAATGGAAATCAAGTATTGTGATGCTTCATCATCGTCAACAATTAGTATTTTAAGCATGCTGTTTGGGTTATCTTTATTTAATTGCGTACTTTCCTTGCTAATTAGTCTATTTGCCTTATATACAGGATTATATGGAATGGTGAAATAAAAGGTAGAACCTTTTTCTTCTTCACTTTCTACCCAAATTTCTCCACCCAGCATCTCAACATAGGCTTTGGCGATAGATAAACCAAGGCCTGCTCCCTGTCTTGCTGCCACATCAACAATATCGGCCTGCACAAATCGGTCAAAAATCGCCTTTTCTCTGGCTTTTGGAATCCCAATTCCTGTGTCTTTTACGTAAAATTCAAGATAATTCCCTTTTGGTTTATATCCAAATTCTACGAAGCCTATATTGGTATATTTAATGGCATTTTTCACAAGATTTGTAAGAATGCCAAGCAGCTTTTCACCATCTGTTTTAATTTTGGCTTCGGCATCGGAGAAGCTGTTTTTATAAGAGAAATGTATGCTTTTTTGTGCCGAATCAAGTGCTGATAAATTATAAACTTCTTCGACTTTCTTGTTAATATTTACCGTACTGTATTTCATGTTTATGTCCCCCGATTCAATTTTAGAAATGTCGACAATCTCCTGGATGATATTAAGCATTCTCAGGCCGCTTTTCTTAATTATATCAAGATAGGCATGCTTGCTTTCTCCTGAGATATCAGGTTCTTTTAACAGATCAGCAAAGCCCAAAATCCCATTCATGGGTGTTCTTATCTCGTGGCTCATATTGGCTAAAAATGCTGATTTTAACCGATCACTTTCTTCCGCTTTCTCTTTTGCCACAGTAAGTTCTTCCAAAATAGCTTTCCGTTCAGAGATATCTCTTGTAACTCCAAGAATCCCGGTAGGCTTATTATCCTCATCCATGATAAGCGATGCTTTTACTTCAGTCCAAACGCTGGTTTTATCCTTTTTCATCAATTCTAACTCTAATGTTTTCTGCAGAGCAGGATTTTCTATACCCTTTGATATATCCGACAGAAATTCAGTAAAGGCTTTTACGGCGATTTGGTAGGAATCTGCCGTTAACACCTCACTTAACTTGTGATTTATTGCTTCTTCGGCTTCAAAACCACTCAATGCTTTCACGGCAGGGCTAATGTAGGTATAGTTTAAATTCATATCGAGAACAAAGATGACATCGGCTGAATTTTCGGCCAGAAGCCGGTATTTTGACTCGCTTTCTGTCAGGGCTTCTTGTTTTCTTACTAATTGGCAATGTTGATAGGAGTTTGCTATTATAATAGGAAGTCTGAATAAATAATTATCACTCTTGGTGAGGTAATCAGTTGCCCCTATTTTTAAGGCTTGCACGGCTATTTCCTCATTTCCCTGGCCGGTTACCAGGATGATAGGAACACAGAGCTTTAATTGCTGCCGTATTGTTTTGATCAATTCCAGTGCATCCATCCCCGGCAAACGATAATCAATAAGAATTACCTGATAGTTAATTGATTCTGCTGTTAGTGTATCTATTTTTAATAATGCTTCTTCCGCTGTGGCAAGCACCTCAATCTGAATATGTGGGGCATATTTTAACAGATGGCGAACTGTAAAATCGATATCGGCTTTATGGTGTTCAATGTATAGCACATTGATTACTTCTGATTTGTAAACCTCGTTTTTCTTGAAATTAGCAATGGCTATATTAATAATATTGGGGAGCTGCGAAATATAGCCTGATTGTTTCACGATAAAGTCGTCTGCTCCGGATTTTAGGGCGGCAACAGCTAATTCTTCATCGCCTATACCGGTTAGTATTATAACCGGGAAATTCAATGCCCTTTGCCTGATCTCCAAAAGAAATTCAAGGCCACTGCCATCGGGCAAATTCACATCAAGCAGCGCGATATCAAAAGAGGTTTCAGTTTTTAGTGATTTTCTCGCTTGCTCCAATGTCGTGCTATGCTCAATAGTGCAATCAGGAATAGCCACTATAAGCCTTCGTATCGTTAAATCAGCATCTGTGGAATTGTCTTCAAGAAATAAGATTTTCATAAAACTTTGTTTTTAAAAATTAAATTCCGGGCTATAGTGGTTTGTTGAGTACCCTCCAGTACAGGTCGATATGATTTGCTACTTCGAGAAATTTTTCAAAATCGACCGGTTTAATAATATACGAATTAGCTCCTGCCTG
The DNA here is from genome assembly GCA_023229135.1 of Bacteroidales bacterium. Classification (GTDB taxonomy): domain Bacteria; phylum Bacteroidota; class Bacteroidia; order Bacteroidales; family F082; genus UBA5536. Next base: position 82,338 of record JALNZT010000008.1, on the reverse strand, counting down.
ATAGGCCGACTTTAAGTCGGACGATTCTGAAGAAGTAGTCAGGATGACGACCGGGATTGCTTTAAAATCGGGATGAGATTTTATTTTTTGCAGCACTTCCAATCCATTTACTTTCGGCATATTCAAGTCGAGTAAAATAACGACAGGCCATGGCTCTCCCTGCTCCCAACGTTCCAGGTATTGCAATGCTTCTTCACCATCTCTGGCTACCTGAATAGGGTTCGACAAATTTTTCGCGGCAAATGCCCGCAAAGTAAGATCAAGGTCGATGGGGTTATCCTCAACAAGTAAGATGGGGTTGTTTGAGTTTTTTGTTCGCATATTATTGATGTTTAGGTATTTCAAGATAAAAAGTTGAACCAACGCCAACAGAGCTTTCGGCCCATATCTTGCCGTTCATTCTTTGCATTGCTTTGCTAACCATTGCCAGGCCTATCCCTGTACCGGAATAGTCTTCGGCCTTTTGCAGGCGTTGAAAGATATCAAAAATCTTATGATGATATTTCATGTCGAAACCAATGCCATTGTCGCTAACGCTTATTATCCATGACGAATCGTTTTCTTCAACTTTTATTTGAATTGAAGGTTCGGCTTCGGCTTTTGTGAATTTAATGGCATTTTCAATCAGGTTACGGACTGCTATTGTGAGTCCCTTGGCATCAGCACTGATTTCAGTAGCCGCAATATTTATATTTATTTTAAAGTTAGCGGTCTCCAGATCGTTATTGTAAATAGATAAAACAGCTTGTATCAAACTCTTTATTTCCACCCGGTCAATACGTAACTGGCTGCGCTCCAAGCGTGAGTATTCGAGCAGGTCATCTATTAGTTGGTTCATTTGAAGGGTAGAACTTCGTATGGTTTTAATAAATGTTTGGGCCTCCTCATTCAGCTTTGGTTCGTACAAATCCAATAATAGTTTGCTGTAGCCATCAATACCACGCAGTGGAGCTTTAAGGTCGTGCGATACAGAATAGGTAAATGTTTCCAGTTCCTTGTTTTTTGCTTCAAGTAATTTCGCGCTTTTATCCAGCTCGTGCGATTTTTCGTTTAAATCTTCCACCAGGTTTAATAGTGCATCCTGGCTTTTGTTCAAGTCCTCTGTCCGATCAGCTACCCGTTTCTCTAATTCTTCGTTTAGTTTTTTGATTTCTTCCTCACTCTTCTTCCGTTCGGTGATATCACTAAAAAATATCGAGATTCCTTTTTCTATTGGGTTTATCCTGTTCTCAAACCACTTATCGTATGGCGGGTAATATTCTTCGAATTTTATATAAACGCGCTCTTTCATGGCTTTTTCATAATTCTTATGGAATGGCTGGCCTACGCCTTCCGGAAACTCGGTCCAAATATGTTTGCCGATCATGGCTTCCGGATTTCTATCAAAAATCTCACCCGCTTTTTTATTCATATAAGTGTAACACCAATTGTTGTCTAATGCAACAAAGGCATCTGACATGCTTTCCAAAATATCTGCAAAGTTCTTATTTACGATATTGATTTGTTCTTCGGCTCGTTTGCGTTCGCTAATGTCTTGAATAAAAGCAAAATAAAATTTAATTTCACCCTGCTTGTCAAATCGTGGATTTACCAAAAGTTCCACGGGAACTCTTGATCCATCCTTTCTGATATATTCCTTTTCGTAGCGTACAGCTTTCTTTGTCCTATGGAGTTCTTTTAGTTTAGCCGTTTCTGATTCTTCCCATTCGGGCAGTGTTAATTGCTTATTCCAATCCAGGCTTTGCAGCTCTTTCTCGCTATATCCTGTAATTTTCTGATAAGCAGCATTGCACATACCAAGTCGTCCATCAGGATAGCCAATAGCAAATCCAACAGAAGACTCCCGTACAATATCGGCCAGGAACTGTTCCCGGCTAAGGCTCTTTTTCATTTCTTCTTCTAATTGTTTGCGTTTGCTGATGTCTTCGTGCTGAACAATTACATGCGATAATTCACCCTGCGCATCCAGTATGGGATACGCACTGTTGTGAAACCATTTTTTTTCAGGTTTTGAAACTTGTACTCCGGTCGATTCCGAAGCATGCCCGATATCGAAATTAACTTCCCAACTAACTGTTTCTTTGTTTTCAAATACTTTTTTCAGCTGGCTAATTACACCGGTGCTGATTATTTCTTCATCCTTTAAAATATTGTATTTTTTCCCTTCAATATGTTCCGGTAACACGCCAAAGAGTTCCGAAAGTTTCGGGTTTATTTTTACACACCAACCTTCACGGTCGAGTAACTGCGTACTTGTTGTCGACTGAATAAATATCTGCTCGAAAAACGATTTGCTTTCAATGAGCTCTTTTTTTGCCTGATTGTACGCAGTAATATCTCTCAAAGATGAAATAGAATAGCGTAACTTTCCGGCTTCATCTTTTATCCCAAATATATTTAGGCTGACATCTATCTTGCTGCCATCTTTTCTTTTAAGAATTAACTCCTTGTTATTTGCCTCTCCGGCTTTTGTGAATTGCGAGAAAGCTGCTTTAACATCTTCCATACAATCCTCGTGATACATTTTGAATACAGGTGCGCCAATAACTTCTTCTTTTGAATAAGCAGTCTTTTCGAGAACTGTATCGTTGCAAAACAGTATAGTGGCATCTACAGCTGATACTGAAATAAACATATCGGGAGAATTATTATATAATGCACGAAACCTCTGTTCACTGATCTTCAAAGCATCATTTAGTTCAATTTGCTCTAACTTTTGCCGCGTTATTTCAACAATCATTGCTGTTATATGCAACAGAAACTCCATGGCTGTTTTTACTTTTTCTTCAGAAACTACAGGCACTTTTTCCAGGGCATCGAGATATTTTTTCTGATTAAACCCGTAAGTGTCAGCTTGTTTGATGAAAAAATCTTTGTCCGGTTGCTCCAAAAAAAACTGCCCGGAAAACAGGTTTGCGATATGCTCTCCATTTATGATAAGCGGAACGGCAGCATCAACCAATCCGTTTAAGCACTTATAAAAATGATATTTTTCGCCGGCATTCATTTTTCCAGCCAATTCAGTATCGGCTATGGTGCATTTTTTCGAGGTTTCGGGATGAGTACGGTGAAACTCGGTGCAAATTTGCCGCCAGCCTGATTTTGAAAGTATGTTTCCGTCCAGGTCGAGAATTGCGGTAACAAAGCCGGTAGTTTTATTGAAGCCTTCCAATAAAACATTTATTTTTTCAAAGTCAATTATGTCGATTAATTTATTTTTCATCCAATATCCGGTTTTTAAGTCTTTTTCAGTTTTTCTTCCAAAACCTTTATAATCCCTTTCAATTCCTTCATCCTTAATTCGCGCCCAACGAAGAGTTTGTTCATCCTTTCAATTTCCGATATTTTCATTTCCAGGTCTTTGGTCCGCTCATTCACTAATTTCTCTAAATGATTTTTGTGCTTTTCAAGCTCATCTTCGGCTTGCTTTAGGCTGGTAATATCAACCACGCTGCCAACAAATCCGATTAATTTTCCGTTTGTGTCTCGCATCGGAACCGACTGACAGATAGTCCAGGTTATCATGCCCTGTTTATTTTTATACCTATAGGTAAGGTCGAACTTGGATCTTGATTCGGTGCTTTTGTGCCATACCCTGCTCACTATTTCTCTATCGTCGGGATGAATGCTTTCAACCCAACCATCTCCTTTTCCTTCTTCTATGGGCATTCCTGTAATTTCAACTAGTTTATCATTAAAGTAGGTTGTTTTACCATTTGCATCCGTAACAAATATGCCAACGGGAGATATTTTTGAGAATGTTCGGAATTTCTCTTCACTTTCAATAAGAGCTTGCTCTGCTTTTTTTCGCTCAGTAATATCTTCACCCGAACTAAGTGTTCCTATTATTTTTCCTTTTTCATCTTTTAGAACTGAATTATTCCATGCAATTAATTTCTCTTCACCCGATTTTGTTAAGATTTCATTTTCAAAATATTTTGCTGATTCTATTTCTCCGGAGAAAATTTTCTTGACAACTTTCTTAATTGATTTTCTCATTCGTTGAGGAACAAAATTATCATACCAGGCTTGTCCTAGTATTTCTTCTTCTGTATATCCTAAAACCTCACAGCCTTTAGGATTTATTAATTGTACTATTCCATCTAAATCAATACTCAGTAAAATCACTTCTGCAATTTCCAGGTATTGTTGGGCTTTGTTTTTTTCTTCTAACAGCTTTTGACGCGCTTCCTTTGAATGAGTAATATCGCTAATAATACCAAACAGCTGTTTTGGAGAATGATCAGGATTTCTCTTAAAAATTGATTCTTTCGAGCGCAACCACCGCCACTCACCATTTTTATGCCTCATACGGTATTCGTGTTCAATCAATTCTCCGTTCTTCGCAGTTTGATAGACAGGCAAGGTTTTAGTTAAATGAACCTCATAATCTTCTTTATGCATTATGGATGGAATAAGTTCATTCCCCATTTCCTGGAGTTCATCAATGGAATAGCCTAAAATTCTTTGTATTCCCTCATTGCTATATACATTTCTATTTTCAATAAGATCGTATATATAAATGATGTCTGGTGAAGTATTAAGCAAAGTTTCATTGAATTTTTGGCTTTCTTTCAAGGAACTCTCGATTTTCTTGCGTTCAGTAATATCTGTTGATATTCCTATGATAGCGGTCAGTTCTCCCTCAGTATTAGTAATTGGTGTATTTGTTACGAATGCCGGAAAGATAGTCCCGTCGCGCTTTTGAACGGGAAATTCACCAGCCCAACTTTTGCCTGCTCCAAGCTGAGCCATAATCCCGGACGCCTGATCTCGCGAAAGTTGTGGAACATTTACATCAACAATATTACGTCCGATAACTTCCTTTGCAAGCCAGCCATAAAGCTTTTCAGCAAAGGGATTCCAATAGCTGATTATTCCATCCTGGTTTGTTACAATTACAGCTTTTTCAACAGCCTCCAACAAGTTGGCCTGAAAGCGAACCTGCTCTTCTGCTAACTTTTGTTCTGTTACATCAATTCCCATCACTAAACGATGCGGATCCCCGTTCAAAACAATTGGTTCAACAGAATAGAGGATGTCACGTAAACTGCCATCCCGAGTTTTAAATTTGGCTAAAGCATTTTTAACTGTTCCACCTGATGCGCTTGCATAACTTGCCAATTTATCTTGCTTCTCATGGCTGAATAATCCCAAATCTAATGCTGTTTTGCCAATAATTTCTTCATTGGAAAATCCTATCAATTTGGCAAAGGCCTGATTGGACTCAATAAATGCACCATTGAGGCTGAGTATGGCCTGAGGTACAGGGTTAAACTTGAATGATATTTGAAATTTTTCGTCAGCCAACTTTCTTTCAGTGATATCACTTATCATTTGGGTGATACTGAGTAAAAAGTCCATAGCGGTTTTTACTTTTTCTTCAGAAGCTACCGGAATCTTATCGAGTGCTTCCAGGTACTTTTTTTCATCAAAACCATACTTTCCGGCTTGCTTTTTAAAAAACTGACGATTAGCTTCTTCAAAAAGAAATTGTCCTGAAAACAGATTGGCGATATGTTTACTGTTGATTACAATGGGAATCGCAACATCAACCAAGCCGTTTAAACATTTGGAGCAATGAAATCTTTCATCTTTGGTTAGTTTTCCTGCCAATTCAGTATCGCTGATGCGGCACTTTTTTGAGATTTCCGGATGAATACGATGAAAGTCAGTGCATAATTGACTCCAGCCCGATTTGGATAAAACTTTTCCTTCGAGGTCTATGATCGCTGTTGCAAATCCTGTTATTTTGTTGAAGCTCTCCAGAAGTGGCTCAACTTTATCGAAATCGATTAAATTCAGGAGCTTGGTTTCCATGAGTTGGTGTTTTAAAAACGATTCAAACTTACACATAATTAATTATTAATCCAAAGAAATAATGCTAAGGTGTTCTTGGCGTCAAGGTACTGTATTAGTGTGTTTTAATCCAATGTATTATATTTATTCCCAGGTAGTTAAATGATAAATATCATCTTTTGTTTTACAAAAACAGACCTGTTTCTGCCAGCCAGGTTGCGACTATGCGGCGACGACAAACAATCTCGCCCTGACTAAAACCGATAAGAGGTTATACTGATATGGATTGGCACGGGGCCGGTGAGATGGTCTAATACTGTCAATTTTTAAGGAGATAGTAGAAGAAAACTTGCACAAGAAGCCTCATCAAATCCTCATCTCCACCACCATCCTTGCACCCGTTTCCGGCTTCACTTTATTAGAAATAATAAAGGCAAAAGCTTGTTCGCCAAACTCTTCGTTGAGCAGTTGGATGCGGGTGTAAATCATATCGAGGCCGCGCGAGATATGGCTTGAGTTGGTTTTCAGACTGATGCCTTCACCTTTGTCTTCTACAATACAGTGGTATTTGGTGTCGTTAATTTTCTCGAAGCGGATTAAAATATCTACGGTATCTTCTTTTTTGTTGAGACCGTGTTTTATTGCATTTTCAATCAGTGGCTGTAAAAGCATTGGTGGTATCATGGCTGTTTGTGGGTCAAGTTTTGAGTCAATTTCAATAGTTGTCCTTAGCCTGCTGTTCATTCGTATTTTTTCGAGGCGCAGGTAGTTTTCAACATATTCTATTTCATCTTCTAAGCTGATATATTTCTCGGAAGCGTAATCCAAGGTGCGTCGGATCAGGCGCGAAACATCGGCAAGGTAGTTGATGGCATTATCAATCTCGTTTTTTAGTATTGCATTTTGTATGGCAGTAAGCACATTAAATACAAAATGTGGATTCATCTGTGCCTGCAGTGCTTTCAGCTTTAGTTCCGTGAGTTGTTGCTGCACCATATATTTTCTTTTTTGTTGCTCACGCAAAAAGCGAAAGCGCCAACTCATTGCGGTGTATAGCAAAGCGATAAAAGCAGCCAAAACCAGCACGATAAACCACCATTGCTGCCACCAAGGTTTTAAAATATTAAAAGGATACGAAAGTGTGTGCCGTGTGATGTTAATTGGTTTGTGCAGGCGCAGCTCAAAAGTGTAATTACCAGGATCAAGGTTGGTAAATATGGCCCTTTTTTCAGTGCTAGCGACAGACCAGCTTGTGTCGAGGCCCAACAGCCGATAGCTGTAATAATCCTGCTGGGGATTGATGCGGTTATTGCTGATAAAATGAAAGGTAAAATAGTTTTGATCGTGATTAAATACCGGATTTTGTGGTAGTTGTGTCCAAGCATTGGTATTCGTTAGCTTGTTCCACTCTACCGGCTTGTGAAATAGGTCGATCTGTCTTAGTTCTACTTTTATTTTATCAGGAGGTAGCTGATCAGCTGGATTAGTATTGATTTTTAATAGGGCATGGTCTGCTTCTGTCCAAATATTGCCATCCAAATCGGTGGTTGACTTATAATATTTATAGGCCTTATAGCCATCGTTTCTGTCGTAAACTTCTATATTGATAGTGGGCTTTAGTATAGAATTTAGCGCAATTCGATACAAAGCCTCATTAGTTGACACCCATAGGAATCCTTGACCGTCATTTTGCATCCACATAATTGTTTTTGCTTTTAGTCCATCTTGCGCCCCAATAGTTTTTAATAATAGTGGTTTTTCCGCATTATTTGAAAAAATATAAACCTTACCATTATTGCCACCTACGATCGCTAAACTATCATCAGCCAATGCAATAGCTGAAATTTGCTGAGGCAACTTTGGGTATTGTTTATTGAGGTGGGTATATTCATTACCTATGCTTGAATATAAACCGGTGTAAAGCGTGCCGTACCAGTGTCGATTGCCAACAGTGTTCAAAATAAATATATTTTGTGGAAGCTCAGGGGTGTTCTCAATACTTAATTTAGGAAGCGATAAGAGCTTACCGGCTTTATATTGTGAACGGATTATGAACTTTATGAAGCTTCCTGTTTGTAAAATAAGGCTGTCTTCCGTTAGATTTAAATTTTGATAATCAAATGATTTTGATAATGAGTAAATGAGCTTATTGTTTTCTATATTGTAATCAAACAAACCCAATGAGCTAGCAATGATTAGGTTATTTTTGTTTATAATTTGTATAGCGTAAAATTTAATAGCAGGATTTCCAACATAATTTTTTAAATCGTATTGCGCTATGTCCTTCCATATTTGATTGTATAAAGCCTCGCTACCTTTAGTTTTCTCTGTCATATTAAGATTTAATAAATTATTGAGGTATGATAATAAATATAGATCATAATTATCATTTTTAAATTGGTTTAACCTAGATTCGATTAATCTATCAGAAGTGGTTTTTATAAAATTAAATAATTCTGAAAAATTGCTTTTAATATAATTTAAAAACACCTCTATGAATTCCCCTTCCTTCATCTTGTGATAGCTGCCATTGCTGTATTTAAGTAGATTGGTTTCCGTGCAAATCCAAATCGTACCTTCCAAATCGGATTGAATGGCTTTAATGCTTTCGTCGGAAGGGATATAATCTGGCAATTCATAATATTCAAAGTTTGTTTTGGGAATCTGAATAAGTCCCATATTGAGTGTTAAAAACCACAAACAGGAATTGGTAGAATCATATTCCAGTCCCCAACCATTTACGTTTTCTAGGCCTAAAAGTTTGGTAAAATCAGTCATTTCACCATTTCTAAAACGAAAGAGGCCGCCGGGGCCTTCTGCTTTCCAGGCGGCAGCCCACACATCGCCTTCGGGATCTTCAAGCCATTCAAACACCTGTCCAAGGCCTTCTTGGACGAATTCTTTTTCGGCTGATTTATATGCGTAACGGTCGCGATCAATTCCAAAGTAAGTTTCATTATTCCGTGTAACTATTCCAGCCCACAAGCGGTATTTTGAGTTGAAACTATGCTGAATGTATTGTATTTTACGGCTTTCAGGATTATAGCTGACGAATCTGTCCCTCTCACCCATCAATATATAATATTCTCCCTTATTTAGCATAAAATCAACTACATGAAACGGATTTATTTTAGCTGTAATCTCATAATGTTGTATTGAATTTTCCGTCATTACAGCAAATATATTACTGCCTCCTATTAGTAGCTGTTTATGTTCTGGCAGGAATTTTAAAATCCTGATAAAATCGTCTGCTAAAGCACTGTTTTTTTTGTTATACCATTTCAGGCTGTCCCCGGAAAAGCAAGCTAATCCATGGCCATAGGTGCCAAACCAAAGTTTGTTTTCATTGTCTTCGGCAATGGCCCACACCCGCATTCCATTGAGTGTGTCTAGGCGTGGGTCGCTCACAAAACTACCATCCTGATAACGTGCCACGCCCGCATCAGTACCTACCCAAAACCAATTGCGCGAATCAATCAGTGAGGAGCGCACAGCATTAGACGGCAAGCCTTCAAGCGCAGTGAATTGGTTATACGAATAGCGTTGTCCCTGCAAACACAATGTTGCAAAAAGCAATACTAATCCTAATAACCACTTGTTTATCATTTGATTTATGCTTTAGTATAAGATGAAATAGCCTGCACAAAATCATCAATTCTGCGCTTGGCAACATCCAACTCTGTGCCGTCTTCCAGCGTAATAAAATGCCGCTGATATCGGCTATAAGTCTTTACATAGTTAAGGTTTACCAGGTAGGATTTATGGATTCTAAAGAAAAGCTTTTCGGGCAACAATTCCTGCAGCAGCCCCAGGTTTTTAGAAACCAATATCTGCCTGCCGTCAACCGTAAAAATCCGGCTATAATTTTCTTCGGCTACACAATGCGTTATGCCGTGGTAGTTTTCGAGTTGATATCCGGTGAGTGTGGGCAGGGCAATCCGTGAAAATCCGCTTCCGGAACCTGCCAAATTGGTGAGCAAGCGTTGCAGTCGCTCGTCTTTTTGCTTTTTTAAACGGTTGAGCCGAAAGCGATTGAGCACGTCCTGCAATTCAACAATATTGATAGGTTTCAGCAGGTAATCAAAGGCAGCGAGTTTGATGGCTTCGATAGCATATTTTCGGTGAGCAGTAGTAAAAACAACTTCAAAATTGATATTTTTGAAATATTTTAACAGTTCAAAACCATTGTCATGTGGCATTTCTATGTCCAGAAAAACAATATCAGGTTGGTGTTTATTGATGGCTTTAACGCCTTCTTGCACAGATTTGCACAGCTCCAAAACAGTAATTTTATCACTAAAATAACGCTCAATAAGCCCTTTGAGTGCCTCGCGGGCGTTCATTTCGTCATCTATGATAATGCAATTGGTTGTATTCATTTTTTGATCAAAAATTTACAGCTTTAAAATTAAACAAAAAACCCGATAGCGCAGCATCTATTTGAGGAAAGGGGCGTTTATCTTGTAAGCGATTGCATTGGGTGTATAAACGGTAGAAGTTTTGGTCACCTTTTTCGGTACATACAAGTCAGGGTGCGACTGTATTGCGACAAGCAACAGTCGCGTTCTGACTTTAGGGTAGAATTATTTTCAAATCAACAAAAATTTTTAACTTTGAACCAACCAAAACTACTGTCATGCGCACATTTAAACATTATTTTCAGCTCGGATTCTTTTTGCTTTTATGGATCACTACTTTTCAATTATCAGCTCAGCATGAAGCACTTACCATTGCTGTTTCCTGGGAACGCCCGCCCGAAAGCCATCAATATGCCAACTGGCTTTTGGAGGCTGACGCCAATATCCAAACTGTTGTGCTTTATGACTATGAAATCGATGAAATTCCTGCCATTTTGGATAGCTGTGATGCGCTGTTGCTCAGCGGCGGTAATGATATTTACCCCGGACTTTATGGCCGCGAAGCCGACACCGCCCGCTGTGGCATTTTCAATCAACGCCGCGATTCGCTAGAAATGATTGCGCTAACTTATGCACTGGAAAAGCAGTTGCCTGTTCTGGGAATTTGCCGTGGATTGCAGCTGATCAATATTCACCAAGGCGGCACACTGTATATCGATCTGGATGATGAAACCGATAGCGAAAAACTACATCGTACTGATGGGCACGGCTGGACACAGCACCTGATTTTTCCTGAAAAGACGGTTTTTCCGCTGGCAGATTTTTCGCGTAAAGCGCACCTTGTTGCCAGCAACCACCACCAGGGAATTGACAAGCTGGCGGAAAGCCTGTTGGTAGTGGCCCGCAGCGAAGATGGCCTACCGGAAGCTATTGTGTTTAAAAATCCTGAAAAAGGATTCTTGCTTACCGTGCAATGGCATCCCGAATGGAAACCCTTGGCCGGAGAATTGTCTAAACCACTGGCAGCATTGTTTTTAAAGGCTGCTTTGGAGTATAAGCAAGCGCGCTAAATTTACTCCCGACTAAAAGCGTCAATAATTTCCTCATGTTGTGGAAATTCATTTTTCAGTTGTGCTGCCTTACCCATCTCGAAATCATTAAAATCAAAACCTGGTGCCACGTTACAGCCGCATAGGGTATAAGCACCGGTACTTTTGGCAGCAAACCAATCTCCGGCTCGTACTGTAAATTGAGGTGTTTGTTGGCTTTTGCCGATGCCAAGTGTAATTTCTTGCAGCTTTCCATCGGGCTTTATAATCAATAATTGCAACGGTTCGCCAGCATAAAAATGCCAGGTTTCATCAGCAAGTATTTTGTGAAAGGCAGAAAAATCTCCTTCTCCCAATAAATAATAGATGGCGGTGCTAAAACTGCGATTTCCTTTAAAACGGGGTGGCAAAGCTTTGGCCGGAATTTCTTCGTCAGCGCGGTAAGTTTCTTTATAAAATCCGCCTTCGGGATGGGCTTCTAATCCCAACTTTTTTACCCAGTAATTTACTGTCATAATTCAGGTGTTTTTAGGTTGCGTTGGCTTCTTTCTTCATTAAACATATACACCAGTCGAAAGGTGAGCATATTATTATATTGTTTTCTTTTCCAGGTGCTTCCCTGCGAGGAAGTGTATTCACGTTCCCTGATTTGTGCTAAGGAATATTGGTACCTGAAATTGATTTTTAACTGCTTGTATAATCGCATACGTAAATCTACCAGCACATTAAAATCGTTATCATTGTAAACGCCATTTTCAGCATTGGTGCTGGTCTGTTTGCCATGCTCAAACTCCGTGGCGCTTATTAGCCTGCCCCACGAAAATCCGGTGCCGATAGTGATGAATTCTTTATCGGTAAAGTGAACAAGCACAGGCACTTCCAAGTAGTTGAGGTTAACCTTATAGGCGCCCGTGGTAGAATCGGCCTGCATGGGATATTGGGCTTTCTCGTTGGCACCTTTTTCGTTGTATAGAGTTTCTATTGAGAGGTCCCATTTGTCTGCTATTGGTATCATTGCGCCGAGCCCAAGTTGCAGGCCGGCCTTTTTATAGCCGTAAATTTCATCACCGTCCACCTGGCTCAGGTTGAAGCCTGCAATGATCTCACCTTTAATTATTTGCGTTTTGGCTGGAAATGCTAGCAAAAGCAGAAGGCCAGTAAAAATCAGTGCTTGGAAAATCAACTTTCGATTCATGTTTCAATAACGTTTAAAAGCTGTTTAAATTATATTATAATGCCGCTTTCATACTCAGCGTGATACGTTTTCTATCCACATCAACGGCCAATACTTTTACCTTTACTTTTTGATTTAATTTGACCGCTTCATTGGGATCGCTGATAAATCTATCGGCCATTTCGCTGATATGCACCAATCCGTCCTGTTTCACGCCAACATCTACAAAAGCCCCGAAAGCAGTGATGTTGGTAACGATTCCAGTCAGCGTCATATCTACTTTCAGATCGCTGATATTTCGGATGTCTTTATCAAACGTAAAAGCTTCGAAGCTTGCGCGTGGATCGCGTCCTGGTTTTTCCAGCTCTGCCAAAATATCTGTGATGGTTTCAATGCCCACATTATCATCGATAAAAGCCTTTGGATCAATATTTTGTAGCAGCTGCTTATTGCCGATCAAGGCTTCAATAGGATGCTTTATGCTTTTTGCTATTTTTTCAACGATATAATAGCTTTCGGGATGGACGCCGCTACTGTCTAAAGGATTTTTAGCCTTTCTGATACGCAGGAAACCTGCACTTTGCTCAAAGGCTTTTTGTCCCAGGCGCGGAACTTTTAGCAATTGTTTGCGTCCTGTAAAAGCGCCATTTTCGTTGCGGTAGCGGATAATTGATGAAGCCAGCTGCGGCCCCAATCCGCTCACATAAGAAAGCAGTTGTTCGCTGGCTGTATTTAACTCAACGCCAACACCATTCACACAGCTTTCTACCGTAAGTTTCAAGCTTTCCTGCAAAGCTTTTTGGTTCACATCGTGCTGGTATTGGCCTACGCCGATAGATTTTGGATCAATTTTCACCAGTTCAGCCAGCGGATCCATCAGCCGACGACCAATACTTACTGCACCGCGCACGGTGATATCGTAATCCGGGAATTCGTCGCGTGCAATTTTTGAAGCAGAATAGATCGAAGCGCCGCTCTCGTTTACCATCACCGCCATCAAGTCACGATCAAAACGAATACTGCGGATCATATCTTCGGTTTCACGGCCAGCTGTGCCATTTCCAATAGCAATAACTTCCACTTGGTGGGCGTTTACCAGACTTTTAATCTTTTGAATAGCCTGTTTTGCTTCACGCTGTGGCGGATGCGGAAAAATTGTTTCATTGTGCAACAGTTTGCCTTGCTGATCTAAAATAACCACTTTACAACCAGAGCGAAAACCCGGATCAATGGCCAGCACTTTTTTTCCACCCAAAGGTGGTGTTAGCAATAGCTGGCGTAGGTTTTCGGTAAATACTTCTATTGCTTTTTCGTCCGCTTTTTCTTTGTAAAAAGTACGAATTTCATTTTCAATGGAAGGTGCTATCAAGCGTTTATAAGCATCTGTGAGTGCGGCTTCGCAATAAGTTGCTGTGCTTGAGTTTTTGGTGATAAAAAGTGGTTTGAGTCTGCTTAGCGCATCGTCTTGATCTATAGCTACTTTCACTTTAAGTAACCCTTCCTGTTCTGCCCTTAAAAGTGCCAGTAGGCGGTGTGAAGGAGCGGCGGATAGCGGCTCATTCCAATCGAAATATTGGCTGTAGGTTTTTGCTTCTTCAGTTTTGTCTTTGGCAACAGTGGCACTGATTACAGCCTGTTTGTGAAACATTTTCCTGACACGTTCACGACTGTCCGGATTTTCGGCCATCCATTCTGCCATAATATCACTGGCGCCGGCAAGTGCATCCTCGCTGCTGTTTACTTCTTTTTCGGGATTGATATATTCGGGTAAAAGGCTTTCCAGGTCAGCAATTTCCTGTTGCATAATAACTGCTGCCAATGGCTCAAGGCCTTTTTCGCGGGCAATGGCAGCGCGTGTTCTTCTTTTGGGTTTGTAGGGAAGATAAAGGTCTTCAAGGCTTTCAATATCAGCGACTTGTTCGATTTTTGCTTTCAGTTTGTCGTCTAATTTTCCTTGTTCGGCAATGGATTCCAGGATAAATTTCCGGCGTTTATCCAGCGCGTCTATGAGTTCATAAGCTTTTTGGATAGCTGCAATTTGTGTTTCGTCAAGAGAACCAGTCATTTCTTTGCGGTATCTAGCAATAAATGGAATGGTTGCGCCTTCGCTGAAAAGCTTAATCACATTATTTACAGCCTGATAGCTGATGTTGAGCTGCCTGGAAATTTGCGTAGAAAAGTCTGTCGTTTCTGTCATTGTATCTGCTAAGCTTTGAATCGGCTAAGTTAAGCAGAAATACAACAAAACGCCTCGGCTTTAGGCCAGAAATCCTAGCGCACCAAATTTATTACGCCCCGCTGAACGACTTCCTGCGCAGCCTGGAATGTGCTTTCCAAACTTTCGTAACGCATCAGCCAAACATAAGCAGCCATTGGAGCATCCTGGCCGTTGATAGTTCCATCCCAGCCATTTGTGGGCGAATTGCTCTCGAAAACAAGCTGGCCCCAACGGTTATAAACCAACAACTCAAACTTATTGAGGGCGGCAACGGCTCCCAATGGCTTAAAAGTTTGGTTGCGCGGGATATTGCTTTTGGGCCTGAAAGCAGTGGGTAGGTATATATTGGCGAACCAAATCACTACTTCATCTTCGTTTACGCAACAATTTGTATCGGTGACGACCACTTTGTAACGGCCTTCTTTTTCCACATCGAGGGTCTGTTGGGTGGCATTTGGAATTGGACTGTCTTCAAAAAACCAGAGATATTCGTCGTATTCACCGGCATCCAAGGTGATGGAAGAATTGGGTAGGATGAAAATAGTATCTGTATTGTTGCCAATCTCGACGAGGGGAAGTGGATAAATCTCGATTTCCCGACTATAGATATAAGGAGGTTGGCCGTTGTAATTTTCCGTTGCAGTAACAGTGTACCTGCCTGCGTTTTCAAAAATGTGCTCGCCGCGAAGTTGGGTAACAGTGGTATTGTCATCACTAAAAGTCCATGTCAGATCACCAGGATTAGCTTCATTTTGAAGCCTAAAAATAGTGGGCGATTTCTCGCAATGATTTTGCCACCAGAAATGGGGAATATCAAAGTAGCTGCTAATGAAGTTTGGAAGGCCCTCCTTGCTTCCTGAGCCATTCTGAAGCGCTAATCCATTTGTTGAACTGCCATCCAGCATATTGAAATTACAAGCAGTGCCGGCGCGATTGGGGTTGTATATAACAGCGAGGTGATCGTCGATTGTTAAAGATTGTCTGAAAATACTGATATAAATCCGACCATCTGCCGCAAGCTGCAATGCGCCAAACTGCCTGCCATCATTGGGGTTGAAAGAGGTAATAACTTCCGGATTATTGATATCTAATTGTTCCAAATCAAACTGATACAACATATTAAGCGTGTTGTTCTTGGGGTTTGTCGTGACGTACAATAGCTTACTATTTGAAGAAAACTCTACACCTAAAGGATAATTATAACTTTCTAAAATGCTGCTTACTGTATTGCTTACAAGCCCGGTGGTGGCATTGAAATCAGCTACTTCCACAATGCCATCTTCGGGCAGCACTAAGGCCATCTTTTTGCCGTTGGGACTAATTTTTAAATAGCCTACGTTATTGTTTGAATTGGAGCCGCCCTGATGCACAACACCTACTGTACTTTCAATGGGTGTATGCGAAATGCTATCCTTCATAACACGAAAACTGAAATAACTTCCGCCTTTTTCCTCACCGAATCCGTGCGTAATGACCCAAAAATCCTCACCGTCATCATGCTGAACAGCAGTGAGTTTGGCGGCGTTTTGTTCCAATAATAAAATGTTTTTTTTATCTGCAAGAACTTTCCAGGTAGCTCCCTGCTTTTCTATCACTGAATAGCGTATACCATTGGTGAAAACAGGAGGAATATATAAATCGGCAGTGATTAAAAAGTAACGATTTGGATTTCCGGGCGAGGGAATAAAGAGTGCTGATTGGCTTGAAAATGGGTGTCCTGCAAGATCACCGCCGTTTGGTAACTCCATATAACCACTCCCAAAAACCTGTCTTCCATCAGAGAAGAACAAGAGCCGACCATCGGCATCACTGATTGAGCCTACCCCTTTGGGGAGGTCAATATTACCGGGCATTGCTGTAGGAATGGGAAAAAATGTTTCCTCAGAAAATTGAAGCTGAACTCTTTCGCCAAAATTCCAGTTGAGTACTTCACCCGGAATAGCATAATCACAGGAAGTTTTGTCCTGCGCCACGAGCTTAATAGGGGCTGACAAAAAAATTACTACGATCAGACCAACCCACGCATGTTTAAATTGGAAATGGAAAACAGACATGTCCTCTTAATTATTTATTGGTTAATAATCAATGTTTTGCTGGCAAAGTTATGAGCTGTTGTCAACACAATATGATAAGTGCCGGAAGGAAATTGCGAAGTGGGGATAATGAGGTCAATGCCGCGCTGTTTATTGGCTGCAATGGTTTTCTGAAATAGCAGTTTGCCTGTATTGCTATAGATAAATAGGATGGCATTCGCTTTGATTTTTTTGGCTACAAGTCTCACTTCAGTGCTTGCCGGATTGGGACTTACGACCAATAAATTTGAAATATTATTTAATTCATTGAGGCCGATATTGCAGGCGTTAAAATCGAAGAAAATCGTTAATGTGTCTGTGTTTTTACAGCCTGTTACAGGATTTGTTACAAGCACATCCCAGGTCTGGAAATCAATCCAGTTTCCATTGGTTTTAGCAAGCACTTTTCGGGTACTGCTGCCGTTTGACCATAAATAATTCATGTTTGGACCGGCATCCAACAATACGGAATCGCGTACGCAAACATTGATGCTATCTGTTGAATACCAAGGGATAGAAGCGGGTTTTATCGCTACAAGGGGAAGGCTGTTTACTTTAACCTCAACAGTGGAGCTAACGATTTTAAAACCATCGTCGGCCAGCACGGTATAAATAGTCGTCGTTTCCGGACTTACTACCGGGTTTTGTTCATCGGAAGTCCAGTCGCTGTTGTTGGCTGTCCAAGAATAATCATAGAAACCGCTTCCACCTAATGCTGTGGCCGAAAGTTCTGTGCTTTCCTTCAGGCAAATTACTGCTTCTGAAACTTGGGCGTAAACAGCGAGGAAATCACCAGCTGTGAATACGGTTGTGGCATCCGCATGACTTGAACAGCCGTTGTTGTCCAGAATAACCAACTGATAAGTGGTAGGTACATTCAGCAGTTTCGTCATTGGATTTTGTAGGCTATTATCTCCTGGATTTTCCAGAGAATCGGCTGGTGACCAAGTATAATTAAAAGAACCTGAGCCTCCGCTGGCTGAACCGTTAAGTGCAATAGCAGTTCCTACATTAATACTTTGATCTGGTCCTGCGTTGGCTGTCGGAACAGGCTTTATTTCGACGGTAACGGAGCTGTTTACGGTTACTTGTCCGTCAAAAACAGCAACGGTGTAGGTAGTTGTTTCTGTGGGAGAAACAACCGGGTTTCTAATGTCGGAACTAAATCCGGCTGGTGATGACCAGCTGTAAGTATAATCTCCGGCTCCACCGCTTGGTGTGGCAGTAAGCTGTGTGGATTTTCCGAGGCAGATAATTCCAGGAGAAGCTACGGCTTGCACAAAGAGTGCGCCGCCGGTTACGGTAACAATCATTTCGTCGGAGGTAACACAGCCACTGTTATTGTCGGTTACGGTAAGCGTGAAAACAGTCGTTTGACTCAGGTTTACAGTATTCGTTACCAAAGCGTTAGGATCGACAACCAGTTCTTGCGGTGTCCATAAATAGCTCAGGTTTCCGGTGCCGCCACTGGCATCACCGTTAAGCGGAACAGACCATCCGTTGGGTATTTCCTTGTCCGCTCCGGCATTGGCATACGGATATTCCGGCACCACGATGGTTTTGGTGATGCTACGTACACAAAAACCCATTCCGGTACTTGTGTTGAGCCTTACTTCGTAGCTGCCCGGACTACTATAGGTGTGTGCAGGATTTTGCTGGTTAGAAGTGTTGCCATCACCAAAGTTCCAGTTATAGGCACTGATAACAGATCCATCAGGATTAACTGTGCTTGTACTCGTAAATTGATTTGGATTGCCGTAGCACACTTCTTCAAAAGTGAAGTCGGGATTGGAAAGCGGTGCTATTACAACTTCCATGTTTATTGGATCGCTGGTGATATTATCCACCGTGATTTCCAGGCTGTACGTGCCGCTATTTGCCAATCCCGGATTTAGTATGACAGGATTTTGCAGATTGCTGGTGAATCCGTTAGGGCCAGTCCAGCTGTAAGTAGCACCAGGATAGGTTTCTGCGGTTAAAAAGAGGTCGTCGCCATAGCAAACCGGGCTATTGCTCGAAATTGGTGGGGGCAGGATGGTGCAGTCTGTCTCGCCTGTTCCACCGGTTTTGGAGAAAGTGATTTCGCAAGAGTTATTGGAATAGTTTGTAATAAGAAGGATATAATATTCACCTGTTTGACCATTTGGTACGCTAGCATACTCAATTGGGTTTGGAGAATAACTGCAAGAAACTATTTTACTACCAGTTAGCTGGCCACTACATGGAAATACAGGATCTGTAAAAGGCCCCCAAACAATATAATCAATATCTCTTAAGGGAGTACTCTCCATCTTAATAGTGATTTGACCAGGAGTGAGTATTTTCATGTGATACCAGGCTGGGTTAGGCGTTGAATTCAAACAGCCATAATTAGGACCCGCCTGACCGGTGCCTGAGTTCACACCTGCCGGAAAAGTATAAACATTGGAGGTGCAAAACGGAAAGGACTTATGACAGGAATCACTTACATCATCTCTGCCCATCACCCTGTTTAAGAGGTTTTCACCATAAATATCACTCAGGTTGAGCATGATATCAGAAGAGGTGAATTTGTCTCTCGTCTTTTCCAACTCCTGAATAGAATCAAGTGCCTTGAAATAACCCGTTCGGAGTGCATCAGCTTGAGTAGCTTCAGCTTCAATTTCAATAATTCCAGACTGAGGTTCTTTTAAGTCAGGAGAAGTCTGACGCAGAAAATCATAAAATTGAACTCGCGCGCTGAGGCCGGAAATATCGGTAAGGTCTATTTGGATTTTTTCGTTAGGAGCTATTTGGGCATGACTTATTCCAGCGCTGCTTAATAGCAATAAGAGCGTGATGGTAAAAGAAAATGATTTCATAAGAAAACGGTTAAAACGACTATTCATAGCTATAATTTCATGCGTTTTATACTATAATTGAAACGAAAATATTTTTTTTCGTTCCAATAAAGTTAGAAAACTGTATTAGAAAATTCAGACATCCTTTTTCAGGGCGGGAAATTACAAATTTTGTTGTGATTAACCCCGCAAAAAATAAAATAGCTGTGAATAAGTTTAGTATTCCGTAACTGATAATCCACCCAATCACTCATCGCAAAAGGCTGTAAAGTGTTTATTATAAGCTTTTTAAATTGAATCGTTTACGGTAATAAAATTTATCGCGCTTTCAAAAGTTTGCGGGAAATCATTTTATGTCCATCAGTGATGTTTAAAAAGTATAAGCCATCAGGCTGATTGGTTAAATCAAGCTGAAGTGCTGTTCCTGCTTTGTTCAGCTGCAACTGATCCTGACGCAGCACAAACCGACCATCGGAAGCCATAACGATTAAGCTTATTTTTGCCTCCAAGTCCTTAAATACCAGTTGATACTGTCCGGTACCTGGATTGGGGTAAATATTTAATTGATGGCTATGGATTGCTTCTTCCAGTCCGATATTGCAAGTGTTAAAGTCAAAAAACACAATCAAATCATCCTGGTTTTTACATCCCGTTTGCGGGTCTGTAACTTCAATCGACCATTCCTGCACATCAATCCAATTGCCATTGGTTGAGGCTTTTTGTTTTTGGGTAACCGCCCCGTTCATCCAAAGATAATTTAGGTTTGGCCCTGCATTTAAAATTACGCTGTCGCGCACGCATACGAAAATGGTGTTGTCGGTAACTGCAAATCCTGGCGGGACGATATCTATCTGCGGTAGCGGTTTCACCTGAATATAAATTTCTCCGCTTACATTCGAGAAGCCATCATGAACAACCACCTGATAAGTGGTGTTGCTTTCAGGTGTCACCAAAGGATTTACTTGTGTAGATTGCCAGCTCGAATTGTTAGCCGTCCAAGAATAGCTGTAAGCGTTACTGCCACCGCCAAAAGCAGTTGCGTGAAGTGTAGTGCTTTCGCCCAGACAAAGGGTCATATCGTCAGCTTCCACAAAAACGTCTAACTGATCGCCACCGGTTATTACAGTGGTTGTGGCTACATCAGTACAGCCATTCAGGTCGTTCACGTTTAGCGTAAAGCTGGTGGTTTCATAAAGTAGTTTGGTCTGTGGCCGTGGCTGTAAAAACCCGACTTCAGGATATTGCAAGGAATCAGCAGGAGACCATATATAGATAAAGTTGCCGCTGCCTTCTGTTGCGCTACCATTAAGTGTTGTATAGGTGCCCACGTTTATCACCTGATTTGCACCTGCATTGGCTACAGGCGACGGATTTACAGTAATGGTGATCTGATCCTGCGCACTGTTCATGCCATCGGAAACCACAAGCGTAAAAGTGGTTGAAACCATTGGTTCCACCACTGGATTAGGTAAAGTGGAAGTGAAAGTTGTATTCGACGAGCTCCAGCTGTAGGTATATTCACCTGATCCGCCAAAGGTATTGGCGGTGAGCTGAACCTGCGTTCCCGAACAAATGACATTGGCATCCGCAGTAACTTGAACGCCGAGTGGCCCACCGGTGATATTGATTTGCACCTGATCGCTGGTGGAGCAGCCGGAGCTTACATTGCTAACATTTAGCGTGAAAGTTCGGTTTTGCTGAAGCGGAACCGTAGTAGGCGTGAGGGATTCTGGATTGCTGAGGAAGTTGGCGGGTATCCAGCTAAAAGTGTAATTCTGATCACCACTTACTGATCCGGCTAGCATGGTAGTCCAACCATAATCAATTTCTTGGTCGAGGCCGGCGTCAGCAATAGAAAGCGCACCAACCGTTACTGTGACGGAGCCTTGAACCTGGTTTTCGCCATCGGAAACACTTAAATTATAGGTAGTCGTTACTGCTGATGTCACTTCCGGATTGGCCTCTTGGCTGTTGAATCCTGATGGGTTAGAAGTCCAGGAATAGCTATAATTTCCGCTACCGCCGGTGGCGTTAGCGTTCAGTTGGGAGCTTTCGCCGGGGCAGACAAAGGCAGGATTTGCAGTGGGATTAGCAGCAAGTACTGCTCCCGAAACAATAACCGTCATTTCGTCTTCGGTGAAGCAGCCCGATGCATTATCCGTAACCTTTAACTCAAAGATTTGAGTTTCCATTAAAGCCAGCGTTTGAGGCTGAAGCACTGTTGCGTTAACCAGTTTAGCAGCTGGCGACCAAAGCACACTATAGCTTCCCGAGCCGCCGCTAACACTGCCTTGCAGTTGCGTTGTGGTGTTTTCCGGAATGGTAATGTCAGGGCCTGCATTGGCAACGGTAACTACGCCAACTGTTAGGGTAACTTGATCTTCAACGATGTTTTGACCGTCATTCAATACAATATTATAAGTGGTGCTTGTTATTGGATTTACGCTGACCTGAGCCGTTGTAGCCTGCCAGGATGATGGCGGGACGGTGGTCCATAAATAAGTGTAATTACCTGATCCTCCAGAGGCAGTGGCATTCAATGTGCTGCTTTCTCCGGCGCAAATTGTGGCCGGATTAGCCGTAGCATTCACGCTTAAAACGCCACCGGTAGTATAGATTGTAACCTGATCGGAAGTTACGCAACCACTTATATTATCGGTTATCGTCAGCGTGAAAACAGTCGTGTTATCAAGTGCTAAAGTCGTTGGATTCAATATGTTATTGACTTCCAGCTTATTGGCCGGTTGCCAGTTTATAGTAATGTTTCCTGAACCGCCTTCAACACTGCCGTTAAGTTGTGTTGTCCAGCCGGTGGTGATGGTTTGGTCATTTCCTGCATGGGATGTTGACACGGGGCCAACTTGCACAAATACCTCATCGGTAAGTGTGTTTTGACCGTCAAAAACACTGAGCAAATAGGTGGTGTTGACAGCAGGACTTACCGTTGGATTAGCTACGTTGGATGTAAAACCTGTCGGATTACTCGTCCAGGAATAGGTATAATTACCTGAACCGCCTGTTGCATTGGCATGGAGCTGAGTGGATTCGCCGGGGCAAATATTTTCGTCTCCCGCAGTGGCATTGATGGCGAAAACTGCACCTTGAACAATGATAACAACTTGGTCTTCATTTACGCATCCTCCGGAATTATCAGTGACTGTAAGTGTGAAAGTTTTGGTTGCAGTAAGCGGTAAGGTATTGGTTTGCAGACTTGTCGGGTTTTGTAACAGGTTTGCCGGTGTCCATTGGATGCTGTAATTACCTGATCCGCCGTTTGCAGTGCCTGCCAATGCTGCAGTCCAGCCGTTAAATATTGTTTGATCCTGGCCGGCATTTACGGTGGCAGCCATTTTTACCATCACCTGCTTGGTGATGTCTTGGGCACACTGCGCCTGCCCGGTATAGGTAGTTAGCGTAACCTGATAATTTCCCGCTACCGCATACGTGTGGCTCGGGTTTTGGAGATTCGATTCGGTGCCATCGCCAAAAGCCCAATGCCAGGCAGTAATGGAAGCACTTGGTGGATTCACTGTTGAAAGGTCTGTAAACACGGTTTCTTCGCCAAAACAAGCTGTTGTATAGCTGAAATCAGGAATTGGCTTTGGATTTACAACTACTTCTATTGTAACAGGATCGCTTTGGCTGGCGCCAACAGTGATAATCAAGCTGTAAACACCTGCATGAGCCATTGTTGCATTGTTGATCACTGGATTTTGTTGGGTAGAAGTAAAGCCATTTGGCCCTGTCCATGAATAGGAAGCTCCTGGAACGTTATCCGCGTATAATTGCAAAGTTTCGCCTACGCAAACCGGGCTGTTGCTACCAATTGGCGGAGGTACAATAGAGCAATCTGTTTCGCCCGTGCCTGCAGTTTTTTGAAACGTAATATTGCCTGCCACGTTTGCGTAATTGGTAATAAGTAAAATATAATACTGACCAACTTGACCATTGGAGATATGGGCATTTTCGATATTTCCAGCTGAATAGCTGCAATCATGCAGGTTTCCGGAAGGGTAGAAATTACCGTTACTTGTATTGCTGGGGCAGGAGGTGCAGTTTGCAGTAAGACTTCCAGGACAGGGAGTTACAGGATCACTATAGGGACCCCAAAGGGCGAAATCAATATCAAGATTGCCGCCTGTTGTTTTGGTGCCGACCATTTGAATGGTGATATTTCCGGCCTGCAAAATGCGCATATGATACCAAACAGGATTTTTCGTGGTAGTTAAACATCCGTAGTTTGGCCCTGGCTCGGCTGTCCCATTATTTACCCCGGCGGGGAAACTGTAAATCTCTCCCGTGCAAAATGGATCAGACTCGGCACAAAAATCACCACGTAAATTTTGTTGATCTGCCAATGCGAAATCGATGATTTGCTTGCTGAGTTGCGACTTCCATTGCTCTGCAGCATCGGCCAGTTCGTATTTTGAAAGCTGATTAAATTGCTCCTCAAGCTGATTTTGTAATTGCTCAAAAACGATAACAGTCTTTTGCGAATCCATACCCGGGTCGCCTTTAATAACAATTGTTCCGGCAGTTTCCGAAACCTCAAAATCCAGTTGCGGATGCACTTTAAGTGCGGCCAAAAGCTGAAAACGGCCTTCAATCATGTGTTGATCAAACAGATTAAATTGTAAAGATTTGGGTGAAATACTTGGCGTTTGTGCCCAAAGGGAAAAGCTTGTCAACAGATAAAGCATTGGAAATAACCAAATTACTGGACGAAGAATTGTTTTCATGTTACTATTTTTTAGAGCAACGAATTGGTTTTGGATTCTATTTGCTGTTAATAAAAGGTTAAAATTAGAAATTTAATGATTGCAAAAGCAAGAGGTGGAAGAAAAACATTCTCTTAGCTTCTAAACATTCAGGTTGCGCCGAAACATTATCTTTGTTGCCTGAATACTAATGATGACTTTTATGAGTACCGACAGAATAAAATCCTTTTGCCTTGCTTTTTTATTACTGATAAGCACGCCACCTGTCCTATTGGCACAGCAAACGATTTCAGGAACTATACAGGGATTTGGTAATCAGCTGATTAAGCTTGAAGTAATTCGTGGTGATCAAAAATTGGCCATCGATTCTGTTTTAACAGATATTTCAGGTAGCTTTCAATTTGAAACCGTTGGTGCGCCAGGCATGTATCAGATTACTACACCGTTAGGCAATAGCCTGACAATTTTGTTTAACAAGGAGCCCGTGCAGTTTGTAACCGACGATCCACGGTCAAAAGGCAGCCTACAGTTTATCCAATCAATTGATAATAAGGCTTGGAGCGAGTATATCATGTTGCGCGATAAGGTGTTTTACCTGCAAAGCCTGCTCAAGCCGGTGATCAGTGATTATGAACAGCCTTCAGCTTTCCATAGTGCTGCCGTTCAGGAGTTTGATAGCTTGCAGCAATTGCTTTTTCAGCATGCAAATTCATGGATAGATCAATATCCCAATAGCCTGGCGGCTTTATATATCAAAACCGATATGCGTCCGAAAATCAATCTTGAAGCTGATTTTGTAGCACAGCGCGAAAATATGAAAGACAAATTTTTTGCGCAAACGGACTTCGGCGATACCTTACTTATCCGCAGCAATGTCCTGACACTAAAAATGATTGATTTTTTATCACTTTATCAAGCTGAAGATCAGTCGATGCAGGCGGTACAATTTGAGTTTATCAAAGGCCTCGACCGGCTTTTTGAGTATGCATCGGTTAACGAAACCATGTATATTTTTGTGCTGGAATATATGATCAATGGCTTTGCACATCTTGGCTTGCCTGCTGTAACCGATTTCATCAGCAGCTTGCCACATTTTGGCGACGTGTGCATGGAAACCGAAAGCTTGATGAAGCTGGAGCAGATTGTAGGGCCTTTCAGAAGCACACTTATTGGTACCAAAGCTCCTGATCTCATCAGTGAAGACTATAAGGGAGAGGAATTTTCTCTTGCACAAATTAAAAAGCCCTACACCTTGTTGGTTTTTTGGTCAATTACTTGTCCGCATTGCCTGGATATGCTGCCAAAATTGAAAGAATTTATGGCTCACAATCCCGATTATCAGCTTGTTTCTGTCATTTTGAGTAAAAATGATCAGCAACTTCACGATTTTGTTGAAACCGAAAATTACGACTGGATTCACCTAAATGACGGCTTAGGCTGGGAAAGCCCGATGGCAAAGGCTTACAACATTTTTGGTACGCCAAGCTTATTCGTGCTGAATCAAAAGCAGGAAATCGTGTCGAAACCTTCCGGCCTGAAAGAATTGCAGCTTTTTGTAGAAAAAAAACAAGAGAAAAACTAACTCCCCCCATGATATATACTGATACGAATTTTTTCATAAAAACGACTTCAATCCTGTTTAAAACGGTTAGTATTGCGCTGTTTATGTTGATAAACATAGTGCCTATTCAGGCTCAGTCAGAAACGCAATGGGTTGATTCTGTGTTTCGGAGTCTTAGCTCGGAGCAGCGTGTGGGTCAGTTACTTAACGTGCGTGCTAACCAATCCGGAAAGCCTTATAACGATCAGATTGACGCTTATGTCCGGCTTTATAATATCGGTGGTGTCACTTTTTTTAAAGGTGACGCGCGTGCGCAGCTTATCCAAACCAATCGCTGGCAGCAGATGGCGCAAACACCACTGATGGTTGCCATAGACGGCGAATGGGGTCTTGGGATGCGTGTCAACAATACGATTTCTTATCCGCTGCAAATGACGCTGGGCGCTGTTCAGGATAATAGCCTGATAGCGAAGATGGGCGCTCAAATCGCTGAACAATGCAAGCGTATGGGCATTCATGTAAATTTTGCACCTGTGGCGGATATCAACAGTAATCCTCAAAATCCGGTGATAGGCATGCGCAGCTTTGGCGAAGATCCGCATGAGGTAGGAATAAAATCCGCGGCTTATGGGTTGGCATTGCAGCAAAATGGCATCATTCCGTCAGTAAAACATTTCCCCGGCCACGGAAACACCCAAACCGATTCGCATTATACACTTCCGGTGGTTGACGAAGCCTTAGACGAGCTGAAAGCGGGTGCTCTTATTCCTTTTCAACATCTGATTGATACGGGCATTCAAGCTGTTATGGTGGGGCATTTATATATGTCGGCATTGGCCGAAAGTCACAATCTCTCGTCTTCGCTTTCTTATAATATTGTTACTGATTTGTTACAAAAGCAAATGGGTTTTAGCGGGCTTGTTATTACGGACGCCCTTGATATGAAAGGTGCTACGGCCCATGTTGAGCATCAAAATGTATCGCTCAATGCCTTGATGGCAGGTAATGATATTTTGTTGTTGCCTGAAAATATCCCGGCAGCGGTTGCAGCAATCCGTGATGCGGCAATGCGCGACTCGCTGGTAAAAAAACGTGTGGAAGAAAGTTGCCGGAAGATACTGAAGTACAAATACAGGGCTGGTCTGCACCAATACCGTCCGGTCTTTCCGGAAGCTTTGATGGAGGATTTGCACAAAACTGAATACAAATTACTGGTGCAAGAGCTTTTTAATCATGCTGTTACATTGCTTGATAATGAGCAGGCAATTATTCCTTTGCTTGCTGCCAACCTGAGCGATAAAAAAGTGGCTACCTTGGCGATAGGACTTTCTGAAACTGGAACTTTTCAGCGCAGCCTCAACACTTTAGGGCTGGATGCTATTCATTTTGTGCTTCCTGAAAATTTAGGTGAACAACAAAAAAACACGCTCTTAAAAAATTTAGAAAGCTATGATTTAGTCATCGTCAGTGTGCAAAATACCAATATTTTGGCAGCACGTAAATATGGAATTAAGGCAGATCACATCGCGTTTTATAACAAACTTTCCGCAAAGACTGATGTTATCTTGACTTTGTTCGCCAGTCCGTACGCACTTGATTTTTTTGAAAAAACTAAAAAAACCGCAGCCGTTGTTCTGGCTTATCAAGACAAAGTTGAAGCCCAGCAATCTGCTGCAAAAGCCATTATGGGCAAACTTAGTTTTGGCGGAAAACTACCTGTGAATGTCAATGCTAACTACAAACTTGGTCAGGGCATTATGCTCGCGCCTTATGTGAGCCAGAGCAACCTGATTCAGGGTTTTATTGAAAACAAATATACCCGCGAAATAGATTCTATCGCACGCGATGGCATCAGCCGTAAGGCATACCCAGGCTGTCAAATTGTAGCGCTGCATAAGGGCGTGATGATTTATAAAAAGAATTTCGGCTACCTCACCTACGATAATATAGAGCCAGTGAAAGACAATACCTTATACGATTTGGCTTCACTGACAAAGATTTTGGCTACTGTACCCGCCCTGATGAAACTTTATGAAGACAAGTTGCTTTCGCTTGATGATTCACTTGGAAAGTTTTTCCCTTACCTGACGAAAACCACTAAAAGCAATATTCGGATTGAGGAGATCTTAACGCATCAATCTGGTTTCGACGGCTGGATTCCATTCTACTTGGAAACCATTTCGCCAAATGGTCCAATGCTTTCGGTTTACAAAGTTAATCCTGATATTGAGTTTCCTTTTCGGGTGGCCAACAACTTGTATATGAACAAATATTTCAAGAATCTTATTTTTCAACAAATTGCAGATAGTAAGCTCAAGAAAAAGGAATACCGCTACAGTGACATTGGATATTATTTCATGCCTCAAATTGTTGAACTAATTACCAATCAGGCTTTTGAACGCTATCTATCGACAAATTTTTATGAGCCGATGGGTCTCACGCATACGCTTTTTCTACCGCTCAATCGTTTTCCGCCAGACAGCATAGCACCTACCGAACTTGATATGACGTTCAGACAGCAACTTCTCCGCGGTGATGTACATGATCAGGGAGCGGCGATGTTGGGCGGTGTTTCGGGCCATGCCGGACTATTTTCCACCGCAACTGAAACAGCATTTTTGATGCAGCTTTTTATGGATGGAGGTAGCTTTAACGAGATCCAATATCTTAAACCTGAAACCATAAAATATTTTGCTACAGCACGTTACAAAAAACAGGATAACCGCCGGGGAGTCGGTTTCGATATGCCTCCCGTTGACCCGAATTACAAATACCGCACACCCGGGAAAAGTGCTTCAAATAATAGTTTTGGACATACCGGCTTCACCGGAACATTTGCCTGGGCTGATCCTGAACACGAGTTGATCGTCGTGTTTTTATCAAACAGAGTTCATCCTGACAGTGCTAATCCACAATTGATGAAGTTGAATATCAGGACCAAAATCCATGAGTTATTCTATCAAGCCATTGAAAACAGCGAACACGGAAGTTAGCCATGATGCATCAGATAAAATCTATTCCATCAGCTAAAAATGAAAGCCGCAACCTGTTTATTACAGTGTGGCTTAACTTTACAATTGCCATAGCCGAGCTGATTGGTGGCGTATTCTCCAATAGTCTTTCGCTGATTTCAGACGCACTGCATAATTTGAGCGACGCTACAGCCATGCTCATAACCTATATCGCACTGAAAGTGAGCAAAAAGAAAGCCACCGAGAAACATACTTTTGGCTACAAACGTATTCAAATTCTCGCGGCGCTTTTTAATGCGGTAACCCTGGTGGTTATTTGTATTTTTCTGATTTTCGAGGCTTACGATCGCTTTCAGGATCCACAAACTATAAAAACAACACCCATGCTAATTGTGGCTGTTATCGGGTTGATAGCTAATCTGATAAGCGTGTTGTTGCTTCATAAGTTTTCTGCCGCAAACCTGAATATCAAAGCGGCTTACCTTCATTTAATTGGCGACACCCTGTCGAGCGTGGCGGTGATTGTGGGAGCAATTCTGATGATGTATTTTGGTTGGTACTGGGTCGATCCGCTTATCACCGTGCTTATAAGCCTTTATATCATCAAAGAAACCTATCATATTTTGGTAGAAACTTACCGGATTTTAATGCAATCGGCACCCGGAAGTATCAAGGTGGAAGAGCTGCGAACCTTCGTGAAATCCGTTGAAGGAGTCAAAGACATACATCACGTTCATGTATGGAGTCTTACAGATCAACAAATTCATTTTGAAGCACATATAGAGTTTTTGGAAGACTTGAAAATTTCGGAATGCCAACCCGTTTACAGACAAATCAGCCAAGGCTTAGAACATAAATACGGCATAAACCATGTAACGCTTCAGGCCGAACTGGCTTTTTGTGCTGACGAGGAATTAATTAAAAAATTAGAATAAATAAATATTACATTATGAGATCAACATTTTTATGGGTTTTGTCCTTTGTGCTAATGTCGGCACTTGCTATATATCAGCGCACTACAGGACCCACTTATCCGGTACGCGGTTCAATAAAACTCAACGGCGAAAACTATAAATATCTGTTGTTAAGGTCGCAAGATTCGCATATTGACGCGCCATTTGAGATGGAAGTTCCTGAAGGAACAAAAGGTATTTTCCGCTTCAAACGCTTCAAAAGCCATGATGAATGGACAACCGTAGAGTTGCATGAAAATGAGGGTAAGTTGCAGACTGCCATACCGATGCAGCCACCTGCCGGTAAAGTAGAATACCAAATTGCTATTTTCGATGGCGAAAGTTATATCCCGCTTTCAGCAGATCCTGTGATCATAAGATTTAAGGGTGCAGTACCAAATTTTGTGTTGATACCACATATCTTTTTTATGTTTTTTGCCATGGTATTTAGCTTGCGCACCGGTCTGGAAGTGCTTGTAAAAGGCGAAAACACATATATGTTTACCTCTGCCACTTTACTGTTGTTTTTGGTGGGTGGCTTGATTTTGGGGCCAATAGTGCAAAAATATGCCTTCGATGCTTTCTGGACGGGCTGGCCATGGGGTCACGATCTGACCGACAACAAAACCATTGTCGCCTTTATTTTTTGGGCAATAGCCTGGCTGGTGTTGCGCAAAAATCGTGAAAACAGGATTTGGCCCGCTGTTGCTACTTTCGTGATGCTGGCCATTTACCTTATTCCGCACAGTGCACTCGGCTCGGAAATCGACTATACCAAACTCGAAAATCAACCCAAAACAGAAGCTACTCCATGACTTACGCAATCATTATACTAACCGTACTCATTTCTATTGCAGCCTTCAACAATGAAGAGCTTTTTCAGCGTTTTCGATTCAACGCCTGGCTGATCAAAGAGAAAAAGCAAAGCTGGCGGTTTTTTAGCTATGCCGTGCTTCATGCCGGCTGGATGCACCTGCTCGTAAATATGTTTGTGTTTTTCTCGTTTGGCCGTTTTGTGGAACAGGCTTTTATTCAGGTATTTGGAATAGGGCAGGGGCTGCTTTACTTCGTGCTGCTTTACGTTGGAGGCGTTGTGTTTTCCACGCTCTATGATTTTAACCAACAAAAGGCCAATCCCTATTATAATGCCGTAGGTGCATCAGGTGCTGTGGCAGCCGTACTCTTTTCCAGTATTTTGCTGGAACCGGTAAACAGCCTGTTTATTTTTCCAATACCTTTTCCGGTTCCGGCTTGGCTTTTTGGGGTGCTTTATCTTGTTTATTCGGCCTATATGGGCAAAAAAGAAGCCGACAATATTGGCCATAATGCGCACTTTTTCGGTGCAATTTTTGGCTTGGCATTTACCATAGCTATAAAACCTTCTTTTGTGGAAGGCTTTATTTTTCAGTTGTTTGGATAATTGCACTATAAAACTGCTTTGTTGATTGCTTTGAAAAAACCTATATGGGTATTTGTTTGTTTTTTTGTTGTCATGCTCGGGCTTCTTGCCTGCACAAAGCAGGACGAAAAGCAAACAATTCCAGTACTGCAGCCGGAGTTTTTGCGTGCTGTTGACATTTCTGCTTTTCCTGAAATAATGCTAGCCAACCCGGTTTTTTATAATGCATCTGGTAATGAGCAGGACTTTTTAGAGATACTTAGGGAAAGCGGCGTAAATGCCGTCAGGATAAAGCTTTGGGTTGATCCGGCAAGCCAACACGCCAGCTTTGGAGAAGTAAAATCATTTTCTGAAACACTGAGAAGCTCAGGGTTTAAGATATGGATAACAGTACATTACTCAGACACTTGGGCCGATCCTGGAAATCAGGAGATTCCTGCTCGCTGGGCTGGGCTTACTTTTGAAACGCTAAAAGACAGCGTAGCCACTTATACAGAAAAAGTGGTGCGCCAAATACAGCCGGATTATATTCAGATTGGCAATGAGATCAACCCAGGTTTGTTGCTTCCTTTAGGTAGTATTTCGCAAAACCTGCAGCAATTTCAAGCGCTTTTGCAAACCGGTGTGGATGCGGTACGAAGAACGAATGAAAACACACAAATTGTCATTCATTATGCTGGATTCGAGCATGCTGAATGGTTTTTCGAGCAAACCAAATCAATAGATTACGATATAATCGGTTTATCGTATTATCCGCTTTGGCATGGTAAATCATTGGGTAAGTTGAAACAGAAAATGCAATACTTAACAACAACTTATGATAAAGAAATCGTGATAGCTGAGACCGCTTATCCCTTCACTTTAGGCTGGAACGACTGGACAAATAATATTGTAGGCCTGCCCGAACAGCTGATTCTACCTGATTTTCCGGCTAGCGAAATAGGACAGCGTAACTATTTACAAGAAATTAAATCAATTACACAAGGCATTGATGGCGGCATTGGCTTTTGCTATTGGGGTGCCGAACTTATTGCCTGGAAAGGCCCGAAAGCCACCAACGCCTCTCCCTGGGAAAACCAGGCAGTATTTGATTTTAATAATCGGGCACTGCCGGTTTTGGAGGTATTTGAAGAAGAGTAGGTGAGTTCGCTGAAAAATAGACTTTTAAAACTTACCCATTGTTTATTAAAAGTACTTATATTTGTATTTAATTAGTGCTTGTCAGAAAACACCTTTTGAAGGAATTGGAAACCCAGCATCATTACGATATGACTTGTCAGGATTTTGGTTCAGAAGAATAGACCGGGAACATCGTCTTGTTTATCAAGTGCGAGACGAGGAAATCTTGATTTACAGTTGTAAGTATCACTATGCCAGGAAAATTACATAAAACAACACACTTTTTAAAAAGACTGTCCGGAAATCATAACCTCTAAAATCTAACGCAATGAGCAATGAACAAAATAAATTTTACACCTCCATTTCAAACTATTATTCCGAAATATTTCCGCACAACCCTATGCAATTGCAGTTTGTGAAAAACAGGGTAGGTAACTTGAATGAGAAAAAACTACTGGATATCGGTTGCGCAACCGGTGAACTAGGTTTTCAATTATCAGCAGAAGATGCCCATGTTATCGGAATAGATTTGAACAAGGATTTACTGAATCAGGCCATAAGAAAGCGCGGTGAGGCATCTAATCCCGTATTTCAATCTGGAAATATGCTGGAGCTTGAAATTGATTTCAAAGCAGGGCAGTTCGATACGGTGTTGTGCTTTGGAAATACGCTGGTGCACCTGGAAAGCAAAGCATTGGTAGCTCAAATGCTAAAAGGCGTGATGCAAGTACTCAAACCCGGCGGAAAGTTGCTGCTTCAAATCTTGAACTACGATTATATCCTGGGTGAGCAGCTGTCTGAACTTCCTCTGATTGAAACCGACGATATCAGGTTTTTACGCCAATACCGCTTCAATAAAAACAGTCCGAAAATTCGTTTTTATACGGAGCTGTACCTGAAAAAGGAAAATCAAACCGTGGTGAACGAAACCAGCTTATTGGCCTTAAAAAGCAAGGAATTACTCGATTTATTGCGTGAAGCCGGATTTCAAAATAGGGAGCTTTTCTCAAATTTCAAGCAAGATGCTTTTGGCGGAAAACATATTCCGTTAGTGCTTAGTGCCGCTGCGCCAAGCTTTTGAAGGCATAAAAAAACCGCCTTATCCCAATAAGTTCAATTACTTATAAGGATAAGGCGGTTTCTATTATTGGATTATATGACTATTCTGTCTTTATCACTTTAATCACTTCGGTACTGCTTCCGGTACGCACGCTAATCAGGTAAATTCCATTGGGCTGACTGCTCAAATCAAGTTTATATTCTGAAACCTCATTCAGTGTATTAGTTGCAATTTGTCGGCTATTCATCAGATATACAGCTACTTCCTGAATATGTTCACCATTTAAAGCGCGGATAAAATACAAACCGTTTGTTGGGTTAGGATAGGCTTCAATGTATTTTTTTGTCAGCCGTTTTTCGTCCACACTTACGAAATCTTCATCACCATATTCAATCAGATAAGCGTGGCAGCGGTAATGCGGTTCGGTGTGCGAACTGCCGTTATAGCCGGTATTGAGCAGATTAGTATAATCGGCCAATACATAATCCAAAGTCATGGTTTCGCCTGGCGCGAAATGGCCATTCAAATCCCACTCCCAAGGCTGCACATCTTGTCCGGGACACCACCCCGACCTGCTATAAAGATAGGTGCCGCTTTGTGGGCTACAACTATTCGATGCGCAATCGTCCTTCCATAAATGCTGTGCGAAAACTTCCTCGCCATCAATATGAATATGATGCGTAAATTCTGAAAATTCAGCAGCATTTAAGGTATTGCCCTGGCCATGTCCGGTAGTGGTCATGCGAAGTTTTGCTGCAATCGTCTCGTTCTGCATCACTACTGGAATTTCAGGGAAATCATAAGAAATACCAGGATCGCCATACACCCAGTTGTCCTCTGCCCATAGCTTGGTCACTTTGGAGTAAGGATAAGTCGGTGCTCCTTCAATCAGTTCAAGCTCAAGCGATACCAGCCATCCCGAAGCTCCCCAAACCTGCACATAGCTCACCCAGTCAACCCTTTCGGTTAGCAAAGAACTAAAGTCGGTGATGTCCCAGGTCCAGCCGCCGCAAGCTACACCATAAGGTGTGATATAGCGGGCAAGCTCGTAGTTTTCGCCATCTTTAACAATCATCAGCTTAGCCGGCTGATCCCAGGGGTCGCAGCCGCCAGTAGGGCAGTTCAGGTCGAGATGGAGATAGATTTCGCTGTAATTGTTCAGGTTTTCAGGCATAAATACGGTGCGCGTATGTGTCTGGCCGTAACCGCCGTAATTATGTCGCTCCTGATCAAAAAGCATCAGGTTTAGCGTTGGCGTGATGGTTTCGGTGAGTATATCATTTTCGGGGTTGCCATCGCCTTCCAGCATAACACTTGCTGTAATTTCAATACTTGAAAAGGCAGATAAATCCAGTTGTTCACTAAAAGTGTGGATATAACTTTCAAAAGGTAAAATTGTTGCCTCAACAAGTTCCGTAAGTGTTTCGCCATCATTGATTTGATAGCTTAATTCAAAACTTGTAACTTCTTCTGCTGCGAAGTTTTTCACTTCTAAACGGATTTTTTCTTCCGCACTAAAACTACTGCCAATAATTGATGGTGAGGCAATACCAATCACGCCCATATCTGCTGTAACAGGCTGAAAACCTTCTACCCAAGCATCTTCAGACATATTAACCAACTGGCCATCATTTGCGTTTCCGCTCAGGTCGTTCAATATATTTCCTGTGCCTTCATTCATATTATAGTAAGCTACCAATCCGGTTTCTGTTCCGGTAAGTTCGGTACTCATCGTAGCCTGGATTTCAGCCTCGCTGCGTGCCATTTCCCAAATCCGGATTTCATCTAAACGGCCATTCCAGAAACGACCTGGCCAGGTAGGATTATCGCCTATATTCATCACAACGCCAGTACCTTCTGTAAGATTTCCAATGGCATCTTCTGTGCCTGCCAATTCACCGTTTATGTATAGCATTACCTGGGTTCCGTTGTAAACGCCCGCTATATGATACCAGGCATTTGTGCCCAAAAGTGGCGGCGATGCTACTGATTTCCAGCCTTCATCAACGGAAACCGTAAACTCAACTCTACCGTTTTGGCCGGCGGTAAAGCAATAGCCTTTATCGGGATTGGTGCCTTGTTTTCCAATAATTACGCCGCCCCAAATATTGGTATTCCATTGGGCGGCGTTGATCCAGGCTTCAACGGTCATGCCGTTCAGCGGGTTTAGTTCGGGACTGTCGAGTACCCCAACTTTATCGTCGATGCCGTCAAAACGCAGTGCATAATTTTGTGCTAAAAGACTTGTTCCCAAAAAGGAGAACAGAAGCACAATTAAAATAGTATTGATTTTTTTCATGGGATTAAAGCTTTATTGTTTGATAATTTTATTAGTGGTAATTCCTTTATCTGATTCAAATACAGCAATATATATTCCCTTTTCTAAATTAGAAAGGTCAATATTCTGCTGAAAGGAATCAAGTTTTAATGTCTTAATTCTCGCGCCGGAAAGGGCGTAAATACTTAAAGTAGTATTGGGCGGAATTCCTTTCAGTTGCAGGCTTTCCTTCACGGGATTGGGTGCTAAAATAAGCTTTGCGAAGGCATTTTCCTGAACAGCAATCCAACCCTGAATTGGAAATTCTTCTTCGGCATAGCCAATGGCGTAAAAGCCATCTTTAAAAGTGATGTCGTTCCACTGAAAGACTCCCGCCAATGGACGTGTTGGACGCATCACGGCGGTGAAATTATCGTCTGCATTGGCGCGATGAAGCAAGGCATAGCGGTTGATATCGGCCTCAGCCGGAATATCCATTGCAACGGCATCTTCGAGCATAATGGTAAGACTTCCACCAACATTGCCGGCAGCATTGATATAAAATTCTTTGCTGCTACGCATGAATCCGTTTGGCGGATTTTCAGGTGCAAAATCTGTGCTCACGCCTTCCAATTCATTTTGCCCAACCACGAGATATTTCCTAAATTCTTTCTCTTGAATATTGGAAATCAAAGTGATGCCATAGTCAGAGGTGATGCGGTGATGGTTTTCGCTGTTTCTGTACCAAGCAGCTTTGATGTCGGTCATATCGGCCATAATACTGTTGCCCACAGGCGCTCCTGAAGTAACAAAACCGGTGCTTTCGTGCTCTGAATTGCTCAAAGTGCCATCAAAACCGTTGGGGCCACTGTCGGGTATGGTACTTCCGGAAGCTTCATTGAAATTGTAATAGGCTACCAAATTGGGCTCTGTTCCACTGAGTTCGTGGTGCATGGCGGCATTTATTTCAGTAGCGCTAAGGGCTTTATTCCAAACGCGCACCTCATCCATATCGCCATAAAACTGAAAGGAAAGCATGTCCCAGGGCGCATTGCCGATGATAAAAGGATTGTCGTTGGGACTGATAGGCGCATTGGGAAACATACTCGTTTCGCCTGATAACACACCATTTACATAGTTTTTGATTTTACCGCTGCTCACCGAAAATGTCGTTACCAGATGTACAAAAGACGAATCAGGTTCTATCGGGCCATCGCCAGGACGAGGCACTTGCTGAGCCGACGGATTGAAGAACTCAGCATACACATGCAGGTTCTCAAAACCAAGCACATAGCCATTGTTGATAGGATCCTGATAGAAGATTTTGCCCATTATTTTACGGTTTTCGGCAAAGGTAAAAGCACGCACCCACACCTCTAAGCTCAACTCTTCATTCAGGTTGAAAGCCTCATCGTTGCCGCAGTCGATGAATAAACTGGGCTGCCCGGTGGTGTTCCAGGTTTCGTAGTCGATAGCCCAGCATTTGTTGTCGGTGGACTGCGCCTGCAATGTCCAGACCGA
Organism: Bacteroidales bacterium; assembly: GCA_023229135.1. GTDB lineage: Bacteria > Bacteroidota > Bacteroidia > Bacteroidales > F082 > UBA5536. The sequence goes on along the minus strand of JALNZT010000008.1, from coordinate 45,289 downwards.
AAAAATGAAGGCAAAAAGAAGTAAAAATTTTCTCATAATATATAGTTTAGGTTGTTACTTATTCCACCAAATAGGTGTTAATTGACTATCAATACCTTGTTGTTCAATAGCTTGTAAATAATTATCCCTGTTGTAAGTAAATTCTGAATAAGGATATTTTAAACGTTTTGGGAAGATGGTCTGGTCAATGGATTCACCATAATAATCCAGCAAAACCGGAAATCCTGTCCGGCGGTAATCGGCGTAAGCCTCGAATACGTTTTCGTAGGTAAAATGAATGTATTTTTGGGTGATGATGGTCTCCAGATCGGCTGCCTGCAACTGATTCAGGTAGTTGCTGATCTCCATTTCGCTGATCTTAGGAGTTTCTGCATAAGCGTTCATCACTTCCATGCTTGCACGGATTCCGGCTTTCAGGTATTCCATCGGGTCGCCCGGCCAGTTTCCATTTAGTGCTGCTTCAGCTTTCAGGAAACACATCTCCGCATACGAAAACAGCGGCATCGGCCTGTCGTTATTGAGGTACCAATCGCCAATGCGCGACACATCGCCCCATTTGCCCAGCGGATCACCCAACTGTGCGTCCAGGTTGTAGTTGTTCCAAACCTCACTATTGTAAGGTAGTAAATTGGGTACGCCACGATAGGTCTGGATAAACGGAAAAGCCTCCGAAAGACTGGTTTTTTTGAGTATGTACTTGATGCGTGGATCATTGCTGTTTGTCAGCAAATCCGTTAAAAACTTGCTCGGGTTGATGTACTGCTCGCCTTCCTGAAAGCGGATTACAGCAGCTTCATAAAGTGGTTTGTTAAATACGCTATTAAACTGGAAAGCAGCTGTTTGTGATTCATCATTGATAAGCATATCGGGATCAATACCAGCAAGTTGCTGTTGCGAAAGTACTGGATCTACGACAGAAATTCGTATGGCCAGCCTAAAGCGCAAGGCATTGGCAAAGCGTTTCCATTTGTTGAGGTCGCCACCAAAAAGCAAGTCAGATTCTGAAGTGAAAAACGGCATTCCTTCATCAAAAGCAGCTTCAGCCGTGGCTAAATCCTGAAAAAGTTGAGTATAAATACTTTCCTGACTGTCGTATGTCGGTGTAAATTCCAGGTTCGGATTTCCCGAAAGTGCCTCCGAATACGGAACATCGCCCCACAAATCGGTGATGCGATGAACGATAAAGCTTTTCCAGACCATAGCGGCTGCTTTTTTGTTAGCCATTTCAGCTTTGTTTCCGGCTACCCGGATAATGACTTCGACATTATTCATGGCGTCGATATAGCTTTCGTTCCAAAAGGCATCGCCGCCCGAGGGCGAAGGATATTCATTGCCCGGCTCTACGCCGTTACGCTTAGCAAAATACATCATCCACTGGTGCAGGCCGTTATATTCTATATTGGAGTTGGTGATATAACTGCCCATACCACGCTTGATGGCGTATTTAAACAATAAATCAGGATTGGAAACGGTAGAATTGTTGGGGTCTTTATTGAGTTCGCCCAGGTCTTTTACGCAGGAGGACAATGCTGTCGATAAAACAATAATAAATATTAAGTATATCTTTTTCATCGGCTTATATATTTATAGTGATTGAAAAACCAATACTTCTTTTATTGGGATAGGAGTACAATTCGTAGCCTTGCCCATTACCATTGGTGAGCATGGTTTCGGGATCCAGGTTTGGCACTTCGCTGTAAATCAGCCAGAGGTTGTTGCCAAACACGCCTACCGAAGCTTTTTTGAGCCGTAATTTTTGTGCTAAAGTGTTAGGCAATTGATAGTTAATGCTCAATTCGCGCAATTTGATAAAGCTGGCACCGTAGATAAACGGCTCGTGAATTTCTTCCTGCCAAAGACTTAGCTTTTGGTAATATTGGTAAGGATCAACGAAGCTTTGGTTGGGCTGTCCGCTAACATCAATGCCGTTGATGGTGGTTCCGGGAGCGTAAACGCCTTCCAACAACAAGCCACCGGTTGCTGTCCATTCGTTGGCTGCTACGCCAGCTGCTTCCCGCGCTGCTTCTGAGCTGTACCAGCCTTCACGGCCTTCAAGGGTTTCTTCGAAATTTCCGGCATAGCCATAGCCGTACATATTGGTTCCGGCAAACATCTCGCCGCCAAACTGTCCATGAAGCAAAAACGACACACTCAAGTTTTTATAGCTGAAATTGCTGCTCAGCGACAGGCTGAAATCCGGCGTAAAGTTACCAAGTACTTTTGGTGTTTCATCGCGCATCATCATGCCGGTTTTGTCCACCAGCACATTGCCGGTTTCATCGCGTAAAAAACCATATCCAACAATATCGCCATAAGGATGATCGGGGCGTGCTTCAATAGTTAGTCGCCAATGGTCATAGAGGGTTGCGCGTTCCACATTGGGAGCCAGTTCCAGGATTTGTGACTTGTTTTTGGCGTAGGCCAGGTTCAAATCCCAACGCAATTTTTTGCTTTGAAGCGGCGTGGCAATTAATTGCACTTCCCAACCTTTATTCTGGATAATTCCAGCGTTTACGATAGCTGAATAGTAGCCGGAAGCCGCTGATACCGGCATATTGGTGATTTGATTGTGCGAGCGGGTATCATAATAAGTTACGTCAAGTCCAATGCGTTTTCCAAAGAATTTTAGCTCGGTGCCGACTTCAAATGAGTTGACAAGCTCGGGCAATAAGCCCAAGTTTGGAATGGTGCGATCGATAAATGCCATATCGCCATATCCCTCGTTATCAATGATTTCGTAAGTGGTTTCTAATTGATAAGGATCGGCATCGTTGCCTACGCCGGCATAGCTTGCACGCACTTTTCCGAAACTGAGAAAGTCGTGCTTTTCCATCAGTTCCGTGAAAACAAATCCCAAGCTCACCGAAGGGTAAAAGAAGGAATTGTCGTTGGCCGGAAGTGTTGAAGACCAGTCGTTTCGGGCTGTGAGGTCGAGATATAGAAAGCGTTTGTATTCCAATTGTGCGAAGGCGTAAAGTGAGTTTTTGGCCGCCTCGCTCAGATATTCCCGCCGATAAACTGGGTTCAGGCTGTTTTCGAGCGTATAAACGTAAGGATCAACGAGTCCGCCTTCTGTATTGGCTACTTTATTTTCGTTTCGGTAATACATCGCATTGCCTCCTATATTAATGGTGTAGCGGATATTTTCAGTCCAACTGTCATTATAAGTCGCTAAAAAATCACTGTTGAAAAGTTGTTGTGTATTGCTTGATTCGCTGTATCTGCCTGGACTGTATATCATGCCTTTCATCGCATCAATCGACCAAAAATCAGTTTTGGAAATATCGGGAGCCGTGCGCAACATCAGCCTCAGTCGTTCGCTGAATTTATAATCGAGCGAGATATGCCCAAAATAGCGGTTGCGGCTGTCCTGGTTTTTTTGGTAGTTGATATTCCAATACGGATTGGTCATCCAGTTCCAGTTTTCATACCAGGTAACTTCTTGTCCATCAGCGTCCTGAGAGTAGTCGCTAAGCGATGAAACCGGTATATGGCGTGGCATGTGGATAAAGTTTCGATTGGGATTGTCGTGTGCATCAGAAAGTCCGGGGCGGTTTTTTACCTTGCTGTTTACATAATTAAAATACGTATTCAAGGTGAGTTTTTTGGTGATATTGGCTGAGATATTTACGCCAATATTCGTTCGGTTATAGGTCAATGCCGGAATAATATCTTTGGTGCTGACATTGGCTATCGATAGGCGATAGCTGAGGTTTTTGCTACCGCCATCAATACTGAGCGCATTATTAGTAGTAATTCCGGTGTCAAAATAATTTTTGTAATTGTCGGGCTGAGCCTCAAAAGCGCGGGTTTTGCCATCCCAGTCAATAATTTGCTGTCCTTCCATTTTCGGACCCCAACTGCCTTTGCTAAAGTCGTAATTGGAATTAAAGGTCGGGATGCCGTCAACCATATCCCATGCACCAATGAACTTGCCTTTGCGGCCTGCGCCGTAAACATTTTGCAAATCGTAATGAATATAAGCCTTATCAATGGAGGTGTTGCTGCTAAATTGCAATCCGAATTTGTGGTTTTTATTTCCTTTTTTGGTCGTAATCAAAATCACGCCATCCATGGCTTGCGAACCATAAAGTGCTGATGCACTGGCTCCTTTTAGCACTGAGATACTTTCAATATCATCGGGATTAATATCCGAAACGCCATTGCCATAATCGCGGCCTCCCCATTCATCACCCGAATTGCTGTTGGTGCTGTTGTTTATCGGGACGCCGTCAACCACAATCAAGGCTTGATTATCGCCGGTGATGGAGTTGTTTCCACGCAAAATAATCCGGCTCGAAGTACCTGCCCCTCCGTTAGTTGAGGTAATTTGAAGTCCGGCAACCTTACCGCTCAGTTTGTTGATAACGCTTACGTCATTGGATTTTACAAGGTCTTCGCTTTTTACTTCCGTCATGGCGTAGCCTAAGGATTTCTTCTCCCGCTTGATACCCAGCGCAGTAACTACTACTTCTTCAAGATCTGCAATTTCTTCCTGAAGAAAAACTTCCATAAAACCAGCCTGAATTTTTAGTGTATCTTGTTTAAAACCAACAGTCGAAAAAACCAGTAGGGTTTCATTGTCAGGCAAAGAAATAGTAAATTTTCCTGCTAAATTTGTGCTTGTTCCAACTCCACTTTGCAGACCGATGATATTGACAAAAGGCAGCGGCTGTTTATCCGATTTGGAACGCACAATTCCTTCTATCTGTTGCTGTGCAGCAACCTGCAATCCCGAAAATACCAACAGAAACAGTATTATTTTATGCCACATGACGATTCTCTTAGGTTTAACTGGGTTGAGAGTATTTCTTTTTGCAGTGTGAAATTATCATTTTTTAGCTGTTGCAAAAGTATTTGTAAAGACTTTTGACCGATAATTTCGAGTGGTTGAGCAATACTACTGACGGAAGGCGCCGTATATTCAAATAGTTCTACATCATCAAAGGTGATTAAAGACAAGTCTTTTGGGATTTTTCTGCCTAATGTTTTGGCGATGCTAAGGCAAGCTACCGCCAGGTTATTATTGGCTGAGAAAACAGCTGTGATTTCAGGATAATCCAATAGAAATTGGTATAGCTGACTGTAATCCTTATTTTTGATTTTAAGGTAATCTAACTGCAAGATATAGTTGTTATTAACAGCAATAGAATGCCTTTCAAGTGCGTGTAAATAACCAGCTTTACGTTCGCTTAGGCTGCTGATATAGTCAGGGGTAAGCGTGAGGAAACCAATATTTTTATGGCCAATTTCAATAAGGTGATTGATGGCGTTTTCAGCTGATATGGCATTATCAACGCCAACAAAATTGCTTTCAAAACCAGCTAAGCTTCGATCAACTAAAACCAGTGGAAAGCGGTGGGGGAGAAGCTGTTGTAGTATTTTAGGATCGTGTAGTGTGGTAGTCATAATTATGCCGTCAACCTGCCGATTGAGTAGGGTTTTCAGTAGTCGTATTTCGCGTTCCTTACTTTCGTCAGAGCTGCAGACTATTAGGCTGTAACCAGCTTTTTCGGCTTCATGCTCGATGGTGCGCGTGATGCGGGCGTAAAATGGATTGGAAATATCCGCAACAAGCAGGCCGAGCGTTTTGGTTTGTCCCATCCGCAGGCCACGTGCTACTTGATTGGGTTTATAGTTGAGTTCGCGCGCTTTATCCAGTACTTTTTGTTGTGTCAATTTATTGATAGCCAAGGCATCAGCCTTTCCGTTGAGTACCAGGGAAACCAAGGTTTTTGACACTTGTAATTCTGTAGCAATCGACGATAAAGTTACTTTTTTGGGTTTCATGCAACAAAACTAAAACGATTTAGTAAACTATGCAAGAAAAATTATTTAAAGATAGGATTACGAAGCAGAATCGTTTTATCAAAGATGCTGTTTAAGTTTTGAAAAAAAAGTTATTTGTGTATCTTTGGCAAAGTTCGGAGAAAATTATTTTGTATTTCTGTTAATTTAATGTTTAAAAAAAATTTAAGTAACGAATTGAAGTCCTGCCTGATAGCAGACAAATTAAGAATCATATTTTGAACAAAAGTTTTTCCGGTCAACATTGTAATAAAATCAAATTTTGATCAATTTATAAAGTTATGCATTGACACGCTGAATCTTATCTAAAAGAATGGTAAAATAGATGCTTTATCACAATCAATTTAAAATGAATTTTAAATCAAACAGCATGTATAATCCAAAGATACACCACCGTCGCAGCATACGTCTCAAAGGATATGATTATGCACAACAAGGATTGTATTATATCACCATTTGTGTGCAAAATAGATTGTGCCTGTTTGGTGAAATATTTAATGGTGAAATGTTGTTAAATGATGCAGGGAAAATGATTGAAAAATGGTATTACGAATTGGAAAATAAATATCCAGATAAAAAATGTCATGAAATGGTGGTTATGCCCAACCATTTTCATTTTATTATTGAAAATTCGCACGGCCCAGACGCCCATATCGCCATGCAAACGGACGACCGTGTCGCCACGCAGGACGCCCACGTATGGACGTCCCAACGTGGGCGTTCCGAAAACGACAACCATCCCGATAACGATGGGCGTCCCGATTACGGCATAAACAACCAAAAACACAATGTCACCGTGGGCAATGCGATGGGTTAGTTTAAAACCATGACCACCAATGAATATATTCGCGGTGTAAAAAATTATAATTGGCAACGGTTCGATAAAAAATTATGGCAGGGCAATTATTGGGAACATATTATACGCAATGAACAATCGTACCGGAACATTTCGCAATACATAATAGATAACCCACCAAATTGGGAGAAGGATAAATTGTTTAACAAATAATAAGCAGGTCAATTCCGAAATAAAGTGTACTGATTATAGGCAGTTATTTTGTTTGCCAATAATCTGGTCTGCTGCTGGCAGGGGCAACAAATGCAGGCATAGCAGTGTCATACCGATTATTTTTAACAAAGTTGGCGAGCAAAACAACCAGTAGAAATGTGCAGGATGCTTCGGGGAAGTATCTTAAATCTCTCCATATCAGCAGAAGGCTAACCAGCACAAAGCATAAAAATTTTAGATAGCAAACGTCTTGAAAAAATCAGTTGCTGTTAACAAATATATAATCTTGTCGTTGATGGATTAGACAGGGTTAAAAATATGCTTGAACAACAATAAGCAAAGGCAAATAACCATCTCATAAACCAGCTAATCACAAGGAAAACAATTTATTACGGACTTATTCCATCGCATTCAAATACCCGTCAAGTTTATCCAGCACCTCTGGGAAATTATTTCTTCCAAAACCTACTCTGATATATTTGCCTTGATGCTCAAACATTTCAGCAGGCACTGTCATTATGCCTGTTTCCTCAACCAATCGATCACTGAATTCCAGTGCTGATGTTTCAATATTTAATTTCACGAAAGCAGTAGAACCGGCTTTAGGTGGCGTAAAAGATGATATTATGGGATGACGCGCTGCAAATGCTGTAAATAGGCCTATGTTCTTTCTGATTTTTTTCAAATTTGGAAGCAGGAATTTATCAATATGGTTCAGTGCAATGATGGTGAGTATTTCGCTTGGCGCACTATTACAGATGCTTAGGTAGTCTTTGAAGGCGACAACTTTTTTAAGAAAATCCGTATCGGAGCTAACTAGCCAACCTGTTCTTAAGCCAGCGAGTCCGAAAGTTTTTGAAGTACCCCACAGACTGATACCCTTTTCGTAAATATCCGCAATAGGAGGCAATTCCTCGATGTCTTCAATAATCAGCTTGTGATACATTTCATCTGAAAATATATACAGATCATGTTTCTTAGCCAGATTTACTACTTCATCTAACTGTTTTCTTGTTAGATAGTTGCCTGTTGGATTATGTGGAAAATTTAAGATAATCAGTTTCGTGTTTGGCTTAATCAGCTTCTCTAATTCAGCTGTATCAAGCTCCCATTTTTCCGGTTTTGCTTCCCAGAAGGAAAGTTCGCACTTGATAGATTTTACCACTTCGGACAAGGACTGATAACAGGGTGAAACACTGATCGCATGGTCTTTGGAAGTTAACAACACATTCATGCTGATGAAATTAAGCTCTCCCGGAGAGGCAACTACAACATTTTCAATAGTTTTGATTTTATAATATTCAAGAATAGCTTCTCTTAGTATTGGATTTCCTTCACTCTCAGTATAACCCAATTTGATGTTTTCCCATAATGCCAATTCCTCTTTTGACGCACAATCTAAAAGGTATTTCATTGCATATCCATCACAGTCGGAGCTGGAGAATAGGTATTTAGCAGTAAATTCATGCCTGGCAAAATACCGTTCGAGTTTAAAATCATTTATTTTCATAATAATTATATTTTAACACTTTATATGCTATTACTAAGTCGATTTATTCCACCTGGCTTCTCTCCACGCTTTTTGTTCTTCCCTGGAAAGGAATGTCCAGGCTACGATTCGGCTTGATTTATTCGTCGTACCCAGGGCAATCGTCTTGACCTGCCTTGCTTCAATTTTGTCTAAAGCAATTAGAACTCCTTTAAGATTAGCTTGTTTGGACACCAAAGTGGTGAACCAGTAACAGTTTTGTGAGAACTTTTTGCTTTCTCTGATCATATTTTGAATAAATTGATACTCACCACCTTCAACTATTAGTTCATGCTTGATACCTGCGAAATTGAGTACAGGTGTCTTCGGATTTTTTCCCGTAAGGTTTTTTATTTTCCTTCGCGTTCCTTTTTGAGCATCTTCTACCGAAGCATGAAAAGGTGGATTACATAAGGTCAAATCAATTTTATCCGCTTTGTCGAGGATATTTTGGAAAATATTTTTAGCATTTTTCTGTAATCGACAGTCAACTTTCCCTTGAAGTGAGGCATTGGAATTGACGATTTTTTGCGCTGAGGCAATTGATTTTGAATCAATATCGGATCCAACAAATTTCCAGCCGTATTCGGTAACACCAATAATTGGATAGATGCAACTGGCGCCTACACCAACGTCAAGACAAGTGACTTTATCGCCTGTCGGGATATTGTTAAGGTTGTTTTCGGCTAATAAATCAGCGATATGATTGATATAATCGGCCCTTCCGGGAATTGGCGGACATAAATTTTCAGCAGGGAATTCCCAGTATTTAATTCCGTAATAATAATTAAGGAGTGCTTTGTTTAACAGTCTAACAGCGATCGGGTTTGAAAAATCGATGGATTCTATCCCGAATTTGTTAATCGAAACATGCTTTTTTAATTCAGGGACAGCCATCGTTAATGCCCTTAAATCATAGCTTTCCCGGTTTTTGTTTCGAGGATGCAGCATTGCTTTTTCTTGTTGATTTTTTTCTGAAAGCATGATTTAATGGGTCTGGTGGATGGGATTTTTATTGTATTGCTGGTTTACTATTCTTTTGTGAATGTAACGTTTTGGATTTGGACTCTGCCTGATAAATTTTGGATTTGCGTTGTATTACTTAGCTTTATTAAGATTATAAGCATTAATTTGTTCTTTCACCCAATCTATAAAGCGCGCTTTCCTGAAGGCGAACCAAGCTTTTCGATATTCACCTGAATTATCTATTTGCCACTTGAAATTGCTAAAGGGTTTAGACTTATTTAGGGCTTTTATAAGCCTTTCCCGGGTTTTGTTATCATCCACATTTTCAGTAAAGTCTTCCATTATTTTAAATGAATCACGACTATTCATCCCTTCGAATTGAAAGTAATCACACCAATTTTCATCTAGCTCTTTGATGTCTTCTTCCCATGGCTCTTCGTCAGTATAAATCCAGTTATCAAAATCCAGAATAATTTTAATCTCTCCTGTTTTGAGATTATAAAAACAGCTCATTCCAGCTTCTAATTCATCAGCAATTTCTTCAATTTGTTTATCAGTAAGTTTCATATTTGTACTGTTTTTAGGCTAGTAGATTAAGGTACCCATAAGAAACATAGGACATTTCGCAGCAAATAAAGATTAATCCGACATGCCGTTTATCAATTGTTATTTTACTCAAATACATCACTTCCTGCCACTTATTTTTATAAAAGTTAAACTATAGCTCAAATATCGTAAAAAATTCAATGATAATGATACACTGAGTCTAAAAATTACGCTTGGTCAGCAGCGAGATGCTACTTAATCAATAAGAAGCCTTATTTAGTAATCCCAGCACTTCATGGTTTCCTAACTTTTTTAAGACGGGTTTCATAAGATTGAAAACAATTTCTTTGAGACTTGGTATCTAAAAATAGGGAAAGCTTAATTTCTCAACTAATGCCTTCTGATTTAACATCGTTTTTAGTATGTCGTTGTGTGTTATTGTATTAATCTCTGCCTTATCTGATAGAATTTTAATTTGTTGATTAATTTTTCCTTGAGCTAAACTTTTCGGTAAAGGACGATCATCTATAGCAAAATCTTTGTCCTCAATGTGTAGGCTGCTGTTTAACAGGTCATAAGCAGAACTTAGCTTAAAATCAGTCAATGAAGTTCTTTTAATGAGAAATTCTTAATGTGTACATCTCTATTCGAAAACAAATAGTTAAAGATTATTATTTTCACAAGCTTTGGCGTTTCTATTAGGATAGGCAGGAACAAATTTTTTTCAGATTTGAAATAACTTCAAATAGTTGGCAATATACTTATAATGCTCCCCATGCGTTTGAGGTGTTCTTCCCGCCAGTGAAGCAAAATATTCTTGTGCTAATTTCAAGCCATCTTCTTTTAAATCAAAAACTTAGACATCCTTTTTAGAATAAGTGTAGTAAAAGCTGCCAAAACAAACGGAAATGTAAGTGGTATAATATTAAACTTAGCCATTAAAATACTTACGAAAAGTGATAGCAATACCGAAACTAATGCCCAAATACCTGCCTTAACTTGTGTGTCTGCAAAAACAATGGCGCATAATACGGCATTATAACTAAATAGTCCAATGCTTATATCATTGATTGGCAGTGCAAACTGAATTGCGATAATTGCGGAAAGTATTCCTCCTGCAAGTCCATACAATGCTGAAATGGGAGAACTGATAAATACAGCGATAAAAAACAGCAATCCGGCTACCAAATTGTCTTGAAATATCACCTGTCCAAAGCCGTTAAATCCAAAAGTAAAATAATCAATTGTTGATGCAATAGCAGGTGATGGCTCTATCAAAATATCAGTGAAATAGTAGCGTGCTAATAAAATTATCAGCCAAGTTACTAACACAAAAGGAAGTGTGAATACGGGTAGGTTTCGCTTTATAAAAAAGTGTTGTATGATGGTAGCCAACGATGCACCGATAATGACAAAAACCCAGCTTAAAATTACAGCTTTTAAAAATAGCATCACTGCGACACCTACTAAAGCTGCACTAAATCCATAAAGTCCTTTGTCAGTTTCTGATTTGTTATAGTTAAGCAATAAAGCCGTAGCGGTTCCACTTACCGTTGCAAAAAGCGCGGCAGCACCCATCACGAAAGAGCCATAGAATATGCCAAGCAAAAAGAGAAAACCAGTAGCGGCATTTTCTTGAAGCATTATTTGACCAATACCTTTGAATACTATTATGGCAAATGAAGTGGTCTTTACAGTAAAATTATTTAATGTGCTATTGTTCAATGTCATTCTTGTTTTGTTGTACAATTATTTAGCTTTTCTAAACATGCTGCTTGTGCAATAGATAAAATCACCGCTATGGTATGATTACATGGTGTTTTGCTTTATTATAGTATTTTTGTTTTCAACAATTGGCCTGAAGAACTATCAAGGAATTTTGTCATTTTCAATGATTACATTAAAGCCGGGCATTTTATAGTCCTCCGGTAAATAATCTGCAGGAATTGTAGTCATATTACCATCCCTCGCAGCACGGTAATGAGGAGAAAGGATTTCAATACCTCTCTCGTTACAAAGGTCTTGAATGTTTTGATGCAGATTTGAATAAATCAAAGCTTGCTTACTGGCTTCGTTTGTGTAGGCGTTAATTTGGTAGGATACATAAAAGTCTTCAAGGCTTGTTTGCAAAACGAAGGGCTTCGGTTCTTTGTTTATCATTGCTGTTCTATGCGCTGCATCAATCAATACTTGATGTACATTTTTCCATGGAACATCATAGCCAATAGTTACAGTAGTGTATATGATTAAGCCTTTTTCCTTGGCTTCAACACTGTAATTTACGGTATTGCCATTCAGAACTGATGCATTAGGGATTGTAACAACCTCATTTTTAATTGTCCTAATGCGTGTTACAAGTAGGGTCTTTTCAATCACATCACCGGTAACATTGCTAATATTAATCCGATCACCAATTTTAAATGGCCGCATATACGTAATAACCAATCCTGCTACCATATTGGCTATTGCCGACGATGAACCCAATGAAAATAGAATTCCGATAAATACCGAAACTCCTTTGAAAATATTAGAATCGGAACCTGGCAAATGCGGGAATATCAGAACGAACATAAAGGCATACAACAGAAATTTGACTATACTGTAGGTTGGTATAGCCCAATCGGAGTGAAATCCGGAAATTTTTAGTTTTTCAGCCTCTATTTCGTGAAATATATACCTCACAAATCTGATAAAGTATTTCATTACGAAGTAAATAACCAAAATACTGAAAAGATTTGGCAGGTAATCCCATATGGCAAATAAAACGATCTTAAAAGGCGACCAAATCAGATTGATGAGAGCATCAGCCCAATTACGTGAAAACGGGAAGATGCTGAAAATGATTGGTATAGAGATATATAGAAGTATCACATAGACTAACCATCGGAAAATCTTTACCAGAAATAGTATCACCTGCATCTCCTGTTCTGCCGTCAGAAAAGTATAATCTTTGTAGGATAAATCCTTTACCCATTTGTCTTTTTTGGCATCAATAAATCTTAAAAATCTTAAAAATACTTTACCTACTAACCAAATAATGAACCAGGCTATTATGATAACAACCAATACCAGGCCAATCCTAATGCTAAGTTTTAGCCAACTATTTTCATTTTTTGCCTTAACTATAGAGTTTTTTACAGTTTCGTTAAATTCGCCGGCCAATTCAGCTATGCTTTTTCCATACCAAATGGCGTCATTTTCTGAAACACTCATGATGATCATGTCTTTGTAAACAAGGTCAAAAGTATTTTCTGATCTCATAACCAGCAATGAGTCTGCATTTAAGAAGTCATCTTCATAGAGTTTTCTGATTTTCCGGCTTATATTTATGGCTCTTTCACTTGGTGTTGAAGCACCGATTTTTGAGTATATCAAAAAGAGCGTGTCTTCCAAAACTCCTTTAACAGGGTATCCTTTAGCGGTTTGGCGTAAAGAATCAATCTGAGATTTTTTATTAGCGATTCTATTTTTATCACTTTCCTCAATTGTTTTAAGCTGTCTTAGTAAATCTTCCTTTTGAAGATTGTCTGTTGTTTTAAGCTTCAACAATTGTGCTTCCAACTCTGCTTTTTTTATCGAATCGGCAATTATCTGACTTTCAACTTCTTTTAGCTTTAGGTTGTAATTCTCTAAAGCAACGCGATTTATTGAGTCGTTTTTTAGGATCAAACTATCGGTTTGAGCTCGAGATGTTATGCTAAATAATAACAAAAACACCGGTAATATTTTAAAAAGTATTTTGTTCAAAGTAAAAGTTTTAGGGCGCAAAAATACACTATTCAAGTAGCAAAAATGTAATTCTTTGATAAATTGTGATTTTCTTATTTGATCGTTAGGTCTGAAGCTCGGTTTGTGGGAAAAAGTATCTATTAACTTATTTCATGTTTTCGATTTATTGTAAAGCTGATCCTATTTTGATTACGTAAAAGCTAAAAATTGCATTATGACGGATCGTTTAAGATATCACTTGCTATCTGTGTTTACTTATGCTATTGAATATAAGACTTTTAGTCAAATAGAAGTAGCTGTAAAAATATGAAATGCCAAACGCCGACAATTGTTTATTCTTTTACTTTCTTGATGATGTCCTTAATCTCTAATTCGTCAGGAATATTCATGTTGGTCACGTAATAATGTTCTAATACAAAGCCGCCAAATTTGTTGCACTTTTTTATGGTGGTTTCGATAAATGGCTTCACGGCTACATCCATTGGCACCAAAACGGTCAGCGCAGCGAAATTATCATTTGTATCAATGGTTTCCACAATGCAATTCATGGCTTTGGCTACAAGCTTTATTTCTTCTTTTATTAGGTTCTACTATCATTTTAGTGGATAAAATTGCAGTCAGCCATGAAAGAATAAGTTGCTATTTCTAAAGTTTTTAATGTACCACACTGATTGTTTGATGTTAGACTTTTCGTATTTAGTGCAATCTGCGTATTAATTCCTACTGTGTTTTGATAAAAATAGTTATTTCTCTTTTTGCTTCAAGAAGTAATTGATCCCCAAATCTATCGCGTAGGCATTGTTTTTTATTATTATTCCAGTCATATTTGCATTTGTTTGGGTATTTAAAACATCTGTAAAGTCATAAAAGTGCGTAAATTCTACACTTATGCCAATATCTTTTATACGGTATGAAATCCCAAGACCATAATTTAAGCCAACTATTATTCTTTTAAAATCATTCTCAAGTGGCGACAAATCATAATCTGATTCATAAGACAAATAGTAATCTATTCTTGGTCCAATATAAACATAAGGAATTACTTTATTAATTTCTTTCCTGACTTTAAGTTGTGGGCTAAAAGTAAGATAGTCAAACCGTGTTTTATACATTTTATAGCGTCCATGCTCTGGATCTCTTGGTTCCCTCACTATTTTCTCTTCTTGAAATCCTTTCTGAATGTATCTAACATCAGTTACAAGTGTAATAATCTCATTATCAAACCATTCAAGACTAAGGGCAAGGTTCAAACTTGTTCTATAATCTTTTTCATATGTCCTATCTGAAATTTTATAAGTCCAATTTTGATTTGAGAAGCAGATTCCAGTCTTTATTCCAACATCTTTTAGAAGCTGTGCATTAGATTTTTGGGCAATTGATGACACAATTAAAAGTATCAAAAGCATTATTTTTTTCATCTTGTTTTCTCTTTTTTTACCCAGCTTATTCCGATTAGCGAAATATTAATTTTATGAGCAGGCGTTATTTATTTTTTGTTTTGACTGTTTGGCTAAGCCTACTAAACAGAGCATGACCGCTAAGGACAAGAACAAGAAAAGTAGCCAACTTGCGGGCTACCTTTCTGTTATTTACGTTAAACCTGGGTCATCCAAAGGATTCTATAAGACTAAGGTCTATACTATTACATTTAAGCGCTGAGGGTTTTGGTGTTTTCATTATACAGCTTCCGATACTTCTATTCCCAATTCTTTTGCAACACCTTTTCCATAAGCCTCATCAGCTTGCAAGCAGTTTTTGATGTGGCGGATCTTTATTTCCTTGGGTGCATCGCCCATGTTTCTTGCTGTATTTTCAAACAACACTTGTTGCTGGTCTTTATTCATCAACCTGAATAAATCACCTGCTTGTGAGTAATAATCTGCATCATCATCTCTGTGGTTCCAATGGTCGGCGGCTCCGCTTAATTCCAAAGGTGGTTCTTTGAAGTCGGGCTGTTCCTGCCACTCACCGTAGCTGTTGGGTTCGTATCCTAACGTTGCGCCATAGTTGCCGTCAGTCCTCATCTGGCCGTCGCGATGAAACATATTTAAGAAAGGACATTTTGATTTATTTACCGGAATCAAATGATGATTTACACCAAGTCTGTAGCGCTGGGCGTCACCATAAGAAAATAGTCTTCCGTGAAGCATTTTATCGGGCGAGAAGCTGATTCCTGGAACAATATTGGCCGGATTAAAGGCAGCTTGTTCAACGTCAGCAAAATAGTTTTCAGGATTTTTATTCAATTCAAAATAGCCAACTTCGATGAGCGGGAAATCATTATGTGGCCATACTTTTGTTAAATCAAAAGGGTTATGCTTGTGATTTTTTGCTTGCTCGTCGGTCATCACCTGGATTTTCATAGTCCATTTTGGGAAGTCGCCTTTTTCTATACTGTCAAATAAATCACGTTGATTGCTTTCTCGACATTTTCCAACTATCGCTTCCGCTTCTTGGTCAGTAATATTCTTAATGCCTTGCTGTGTTTTCAAATGGAATTTTACCCAGATTCTTTCATTCTTGCTATTGATTAGGCTAAAGGTATGACTTCCATAACCATTCATGTGACGATAGGATGCTGGAATTCCCCTGTCGCTCATGGTGATGGTAACCTGATGCAGGGCTTCGGGAAGTAATGTCCAGAAGTCCCAGTTGTTTTTCGGACTACGCAAGTTCGTTTTGGGGTCGCGTTTTACAGCGTGGTTTAAGTCCGGAAATTTCATTGGGTCCTTCATAAAGAAAACGGGGGTGTTGTTTCCTACTAAATCCCAGTTGCCTTCTTCGGTATAGAATTTCATGGCAAAACCACGAATATCTCTTTCTGCATCGGCAGCACCACGTTCGCCGGCTACAGTGGAAAAACGCACAAACATTTCTGTTTTTTTACCGATTTCAGAAAATATCTTTGCTTTTGTATATTTCGTGATGTCGTGTGTTACCGTAAAAGTTCCAAAAGCTCCGGAGCCTTTGGCATGCATACGTCTTTCTGGGATTACTTCTCTGTCGAAATGCGCCAATTTTTCAAGATACCAAATATCTTGCAGAAGCATCGGACCTCTTGGCCCTGCTGTCATTACATTTTGATTGTCAACTACTGGCGCTCCTGCGCTGGTTGTGAGTTTCTTTTTTATCCATTTCATGCTGGTCTGATTTTAAAGTTTATATTCTCTATCAAAGATAACTTTTTTCTTGATGGGTGGAAGAGTGAAGCTGTTTTTTATGCTGGAGTATTGGAGTGTTGATTGATGTTAGAAAATGGTCAATGGCATAGGTTTCCGGTTACAAAGATTTATACTGATACGGATTGGCAAGGACTCGAAGACCCGTGCCAGAGCGAAAAACTATTGAGGTTCGCTTGTTGCTTTTCTGACCAGATTTTAACCAGTATAAAAGCTGAAACGAAAAGTAAAACATTAACGAATATCAAAAATAATTTTAACGCCTTGAATAATTACAAATAAGCCTATTTATATACCTCACAGAAGTTTCTCCTGGATATTACAAAATTAAATCAAATTGAAAGTATTGACTTATCAAGCTTGATTAGTTCAACTAGGGTATTTACTACCCAATCTTCTTACCGGCCATTGGCCCAGGTTTTAGACTATGAATCTCATCAATTTTTACCAAAACTGCCGCCTTAGGTTTTGGCATGCCTGCTTGAAGTGACATTTCTGCAGTTTTATCATAAATCGCTCCATGAGTTAAAACTTCAGCTGTTCCAATAAACCTATATCCATCAACGGTTTCACGGTTTACAACTGCTACGGCAACTTTTGAACCATCCAGAATATTCTGATAAGTTCTGCCGCCTATCCCTTCTGTAAAAATCAAGGTTTCATCATCGAATACACGCGTGGATCGCTTTGGTGCGTTATTCGGGATTCCCTCTTTGCTAACGGTAGCATGGAAGCATTGTTGGCTTCCGATCATCTCTTTCATTTCTTTTGTAAGCTTTGACATAACTAAGTTTTTTGTTTAATTTGAGTTCTAAAAATTAATTTTCAATTTTTCAATATGTTTTAAAAACAGCTGTGCAAATATAGGATTATTATTTTCATAAAAGGCGAAAAGATCAGTCTAAGATGTGTCTTTATCGTTCAATTAATGCCTTAATTTGTTTCTTTTTGTATTGGCTTTGCACCGGAGGTTTGTACTGACTGCTGATTATTGGAAGAGGAATTTTTCATGGTGAATTGTACCCTATTTTCTCGAAAAATTTCTGGTTAACCCACCCATTCCAATAGTTACGTAAAACATAGAGCCTTCATAAAACTCAGCATGTTTTGGATTTCCAATAGGTGAATTAAGCCCAAAACTTAAGCGCAAACTATTATAATATAGATCAGTTTTGTTAAGACGTAAATGATTTTGTAATAATACAATAGTTTTAAAATCAATGTAAAAACCAATTTTATAATAAGGCAGAAAGGGTCCGTTCTCTACTTTTTCAGATTCAGATGTTTTGAAAATGCTGGCTGATAATAAGCTGACATTAATTCCGACTAAAGGTACAAGCGTAATATGCTTGGTATCAAGCACAGAATAACTAAAATTGCTACCAAACATAAAAGATAAAGCAGCCTTATTCTCTCTCCATTCTTTTTGATCCGGGTATTTTAAGGTTCGTTTTGTTTTCCCAAATCCAATATAATCATCAATTTGTATTATAAAATTTTTTCTATAAAATTCTATATTTATTCCAACAAAATAAGTATTTGAAAAATAGGTGGAAATGTTTCCATTGTAAATTCCGTGGCCAAGAAATATATTACCGCCTAAGGCTTTATGTGAAGGAACTAATGTTGAATCAAAGACTTCAAAATTCCTTCCCTTTACAAAAATTGAATCGGGTTTATAAGGCTCGGGTGCTTTTTTTATCCGAATAGTTGTTTGCTTTTCTGTTTCCAAAACAATTTTTTCAGCTTTTTTTGGTTGAATTGTGATTTGACCTGATGCAGTAATGCCTGAAAATCCAAAAATTAGAGCTGTTAAATATTTTTTGTGCTTATTCATAACATCTTTTTTTTGGGTACAGCAAGTTTTGCAGTAAACCTGCATTATTCATAAAAAAAGTTTAAATTTAAAACGTTATTTTTTAGCGTTTTATGAATAAATCATGAAAATCATTGTTTTGCGAGAGCGTTCATTTTAGCGCATCTACATCGGTTCGAACCTCTTGAAATAGACTACTATATTGAAGCTATTTTCGTCATATTTCTATACCTTTACGGGTATAAATATAATGAATATTTCGCAAATCAAACCTAACGGGTATAAATAGTTTCAAAACATCAAAAATAGAACCGAGCGGGATTGTTATGTTGGCTTGCAGATAAGGGTCAAGTATAAGCGTAGTGCAGGTCTTAGAAGTACTTCACTTTCAATTTATAGAGAGGTTTGTTAATATTCAATTTGTTTAAATTTAGCATGTTAGCCCATATTACGCTTATACTATGTTAACGGTTCGTGCTTTTTTCTCTTTTTGTCCATTTAGATTAAAATCTGTCAAGTCAACCGTCTTTTTAATAGCTGGGCATTTAGTGCAACCACAATGGTGCTTAAACTCATCAACACAGCTCCAATTGCTGGACTTAATATAAAATCCCATTTATATAATATACCTGCCGCTAAAGGAATTGCGAGAATATTGTATCCTGCTGCCCACCAAAGGTTTTGTATCATTTTGTTGTAAGTAGCTTTACCAAACAATATCAGGTTAGCGATGTCTTTCGGGTCAGAATTTACTAAAATAATATCTGCTGTTTCTGCTGCTACATCAGTTCCTGAACCAACAGCAATGCCAACATCCGCTTGCGCAAGGGCAGGTGCATCATTTACCCCATCACCTGTCATGGCAACATATTCTCCTTTTTCCTGAAGTTCTTTTACTTTCTCCAATTTATGATGAGGCAATACATTGGCTAAAAAGCCGTCCATTTTTAATTCATCACTTACTTTCTTTGCGACCCTTTCATTGTCCCCTGTGAGTAGTAAATTTTTAATTCCCGCTTCATTAAGTATTTGAATGGCTTCAAAAGAACTTTCTCTTATTTGGTCAGAGAAAGTGAAATACCCAGCTATTTCATTGTCTATCAATATATAGACTAATGTTCCAATGAAATCATCTGTAGCTTTCGCAAGGCTGATATTATGTTCTTTCAGGTAATTCGGCCCTACTACTTTTATTTCTTTTCCTTCCACACTCCCTTCCAATCCCATTCCTGGCAGGTAATTAAAGTTTTTTGATTTTGGAATTTCAATTTTTAATTCTCTTATTTTTTTTAATAATCCTGCTGCGATATAATGTTCCGAATGCTGTTCAATGCCCGCTGCCAAACGAAGCAATTCTTTGTCATCAAATTCTTGACGCAATACTTTCACTTCCTGTAATTCATGTGAACCTTTTGTCAGTGTTCCTGTCTTGTCGAAAATGATGATTGTAATTAAGCGTGCATTTTCAAAAGCTGTCCTGTTACGAATAAGTAAACCTTTTTGAGCAGAAATAGAAGTTGAAATAGCTACCACTAAAGGTACGGCTAACCCCAAAGCGTGAGGACACGAAATAACCATTACGGTAACCATTCTTTCCAATGCAAACACAAATGGAAAACCTAACAGAAGCCAAACAGCAATAGTTGTTACCCCACCACCCAGGGCAACAAAAGTTAGAATCTTTGCGGCACGGTCAGCAAAATTTTGTGTCTTAGATTTTATTTTTTGTGCATCTTCAACGAGTTTTACTACCTTATTCAAATAGCTGTCTTTGCCTGTGCTGACTACTTTAATTGTCAGAGACCCATTGTTATTTACTGCCCCACCAATTACATTGCTGTCTTTTTCTTTTTTTACGGGCTTACTCTCGCCAGTGAGCATACTCTCATCCACATAACTCTCACCTTCAGTTACAACTCCGTCCACAGGAACCTTTTCGCCCGGCCTCACCATTACCATATCTCCAATTTTTAATTCGCTGACCGGTATGTCGTGAACATGTCCATCCTTAATATGGTGAGCAGTTGAAGGCATCATTTTGACAAGTAATTCCAACGAACGGGAAGCCCCCATGACCGATTTCATCTCAAAGTAATGACCAATGAGCATGACGTCTATCAGGGTTACTACTTCCCAATAAAAGTCCATTCCTTCCAAGCCGAAAGTGACGGCTACGCTATATGCCCAAGCCGCGGTAATTGCTACACCAATCAGCGTCATCATACCAATAGCATTGTCTTTTACTTCATCATATAATCCTTTTAAAAAAGGATGACCGCCATAAATGAAAATGAAAGTGGAAAGAATGGCTAAAACATATTTGTCTCCTGCAAATGCTAATTCAAATCTTAACCATTGCTGTATCATGGGTGATAGAGCAAGCACAGGAATAGAAACTATCGAAGAGATTATAAACCGTTTTCGATAATCGGAAACATGTTCTGCATGGTTATGGTGTTCTTCATGATTGGAATGTTCGTCATGTTCTTGATGCTCGTGTGAAGAATATTTTTCCATTTTTTTTGTCATTGTTTATTGTTAATTATGATAGTTGGCATAACCGCTAACGGTCTGGGATAGGAAACATAGGCGATCTCGAAGCACGAAACTTTCAGTTAAGTACAAAGCTTGATACGAGCCAAAAGCATTGGTTTTACTACTAATTCGCCTATTTTTTATATACATTGTTAGCAGTTTTTTTAAGTTTCAAACTTAATTTTCAAGTTTTGGTATAACTCAATTTTTGTCAAACATTTTTTTCAACTGCTTTCATTTTTACACTTACTATTAATCAATCCAAAAATCCTCATTTTCAGTTTCGACAATTGCAGTCAGAATGGTTTTTCAGTTTAACTAATATTCCTAACTATTTTCAAATAATCAGTTATTATCGCTATTACCTTTTTTCTGATTTTTAGTTAGAATGATTCCAACTAAAACTCCAAATGAAACTCCAAGACTAATACATAGGGCTAAATTGTCTGTCAAAACACCTATTACACTTCCGATTGCAGCACCAAAGGCTGAACCTAAGACTATTTTTTTTTCGTTATTCATATTTTCCAATTTTGTTTAGTTATGAGTTGGTTAATTTTGAGAATGCTACAGCTTATACATTCATAGTTTTGTCTCTGCTTTTGTTTTAATTGCTGCTCACGTTCGGTACAAAATACGGTTCGCTATAATATCTATATTCTTTTGTTAAATTAGTAATCGTAACACCCATTGCTACTCCTTGAATTCCAAAATCTGTTATTAATTCCCAAGTCTTTCCCCCAAAGTTCAGTTTCTTCAAATTTGTCATAAAATACCTTTACATCATTATGCTTTAGTAGCTCTGCAACTTTTTCAACGTATTATCTATCTTCTCCAGCGAAAGATAATGTTATGTCGTATTTGTATTCCATTTTTATGTTTTTTTATATGGCAGGTAACATATAGCGTTTTGTCAGGTCTGTTTGTAATCAATATTTATATTTTTCATGCAGTTGGGGCGAATGGACTCACGTCTCTTGCATCATGGTGGTGTTAACGCTAGCCGTACCTATTTTTTCCACCGCGGTGATCAATCACTTAATCCTTTCCGTCAGCCTCACAAATCCTTCCCAATTTTGGAACATTCCCATTTAGAACGCTCGAATTACCTCTTACGATCAAAAAAGCTCCCTTTATGGTCGCGTGGATTCCTTTTACGCACAAATAAAAGCAGCTACCACAAAAATACTCTTTAGGAGCTGTTGACTGTCTTGTTGGGGTTACAATAGTTTTTTACGGCTTGCCGAATCCCAGTTCGAGACACAAAATCGTGTATTACGACTTGCTCAACGACTATTATGAGTTGCAAAATAACAATAAGGACTTACTTAATGACAATTTGTAACTCATACCCCTTACGCTTTCGCCTTCTCAGTCCCATCGGCTTTCAGTAAGTCGTACACAGAAAGCACTTTAAGCTTGATTGCTGTTTTGAACAAAACACCTGTAACATCCCTTAAATCAGTCTTCACCTCCACAGGCTCTATTCATAAAGCCGTTTCAACAACGAAATTAGCTAATTAAAATACAAATCACCACTGAAGTACTGATTTTCGTCTTAGACATCCACATTAATTACAGTAAAAAAACGTACATATAGGAAATTTATGAATTTCCTCCATTCCAGACGGCAAACGGATTCGGTGCTCCCAAAATTAATTTAAACTATAATTCTCCGGCAACTTCAGCCATTTCTCGTAATTGGTGCCCATCCGCCTGACGAAATGGCGCCACATAAATTGCGACTTCGTGCGAAAAAGTGCGCTTACACTCGCATCAGAAACCAGCCATGAATTGCGTTTTAGCTCATTCGTAAGCTGTTTGGTTTCCCAGCCCGCATAACCCAGAAAAAACCGAACCTGTGAATTATTGATCACGCCCGTTTCAATCATCGACTGCAACACCTCCATATCACCGCCCCAATATAGCCCATTCATCACCTGCAAGCTGTTGGGAATCAAATCGCCCAGCGTATGCAAATAAAATAACTGATTGGTTTGTACCGGTCCGCCTAGAAAAACCGGTGCCTCAAACAGCGGGAAATCTTTTACGATTTCATTCAGGCTCTTATCGATTTTCTTGTTCATTATCAAACCAAAAGAGCCCTCAGTTTCTTCGTGCTCAACAAGTAGCACTACCGACCGGCCAAAATAAAAATCGGCCATCAAGGGCTCGGAAAGCAGCACCTTGCCTTTTGTCGCTGTCAGGGTGTTAGATTGGATGTGAAGTAGCTTATTGATGTTCATTGTATTAGTTTTTTTGTTTGTTTTGCCTTCTTTTTATGCAAAAGGCTAACTTTACAAACTTAATCAAAAAATATACCACAGCTTGAAAAGCCTTGATAGTCAAACAAAATTTATTCAACTCAGGGAACGATTTCCCCTTTTCGTTTACCAAAGTTACACTTTTCGTATCGAAAAGGCCACACTTTTTCTGAAATTTAAGTTTTCTCTCTCTGATAAATATATTTTTGAGCCCGAACTGGAAATTCCTGCACGCAGTTTTTACAATTGGGAAGCCCTTTCGCCTGCACAGATGGACAACCTGGTGTTTCATATCGGTATGATAGAGCTTGTAAGTTATTGGAAACTTGCTTGTTCACCAACGATTGTCATTCAACCTTTTAAGCTAAGCGCAACGCAAATTGCCTTCTGGGAAAAGCTTTATTACCATGGCTTAGGCGAGTTTTTCTACCTGAATGAGATTCAAACTTCTCAATCTGATTTTGTATCAATTCAATCGAAAGTTGAAAAAGTACTTTCCAAAATGGATTTTCCGCTCGCACCTAAAGTGCTTGTCCCTGTTGGTGGCGGCAAAGATTCTGTGGTGAGTCTGGAATTATTGCGCGGACAAAACGAAGTCATCCCTTTTATCATCAACCCACGGCCGGCCAGCAGCAATTGCGCGCTGATAGGCGGGTTTTCGAGCGAGCAAACCGCTGTAGTAAACCGAAAGCTCGACCCATTATTGCTGGAACTTAACGAACAGGGATTCCTTAACGGACATACGCCATTTTCTGCTTTGCTGGCTTTCGTCAGTCTGTTGGTGGCTGCTGGCGCGGGTTTGCGCTATATCGCTCTTTCCAATGAATCAAGCGCCAACGAACCTACCGTTCCCGGAACGCAAATCAATCACCAATACAGCAAGTCGCTCGACTTTGAGCAGGATTTCAGGAATTATGTGGCGCAATATATTCATCCAGAAATGAAATATTTCAGCTTTTTACGTCCGCTGAACGAGTTGCAGATCGCCAAACTTTTTAGTCAGTTCACGGCTTATCATCCTGTTTTCAGGAGTTGTAACGTCGGTAGTAAAACGGATAGCTGGTGCGGAAAATGCCCTAAATGTTTATTCACCTGGATTATACTTTCCCCTTTTATCGCGCAGCCCAAGCTGGAAGGACTTTTCAACAAAAACCTGCTTGCTGATCTGGCGCTTATCACCATACTCAACGAACTTAGCGGACAATCGGCGGTGAAGCCTTTTGAATGCGTGGGTACAATTTCTGAGGTGAAGGCTGCTTTGTTGGAACTCTTGCTACAAAGCAAAACGGAAGATTTACCTGTTTTATTAAAACATATTCAGTCACAGTTGCAGCAGGAAAATATAAATGACTCCCTATTTAAAAGCTTACTAAGCGAATGGCAGTCAGACCATTTTTTGCCAGCCTGCTTTACACAAACCTTAAAACAAGCACTTTATGATTGAGCAACTGCTCCAACAACTGCATGGCAAACGTATCTTAATCGCTGGCTTTGGCCGCGAAGGGAAGTCGTCTTTGCGTTTCATTAAAAATCAACTTCCTGATGCAGAAGTTGCTGTAGCCGACAAAAACCCAAACTGTGCAACAGCATTGGCTGTCATAGATCCGACAATCCCTTTTTTAGGCGGCGAACACTATTTGCAGCAGCTCGAAAACTTTGATCTCCTTCTGAAATCTCCCGGAATTATACTGGAAATTCCGCTTCCTGAAAAGTTGCAAATCAGCTCACAAACTGATCTCTTTCTTTCGGCTTTTAACGCGCAAATTATCGGTATCAGCGGAACAAAAGGCAAAAGCACCACCGCCTCGCTCACCCATCACATCCTTATCAATAGTGGATTACCAGCTTTGCTCACCGGAAACATGGGTATCCCTTCTTTTGATATTATCGACCAAATCACACCGAAAAGTATCGTTGTTTTTGAGCTTTCTGCGCATCAGTTACAATTTGTCAGACATAGCCCACACGTCAGCGTTTTGCTGAATATCTTTGAAGAACACCTCGACTATTTTGGTGAACTGATCGACTATCGAAATGCCAAACTCAACCTTGTCCGGTTTGCCGGGAAGGGCGATTATGCCGTGTTACATCATACGCTGCATCAATACGTTTACGGATTACAAGCAAACATTTCTTATTTTCCGCAAGATGATAGTTTCGCGCTTCCAATGACTTTGCTTGGCGCCCACAACCGGCTTAATATTGAAGCTGCACTGATGGCTACTGCTTGTTTTGGAGTCAGTAAAGAAGAAGGCTTGGCAGCTTTGGATAGCTTCACATCTCTGCCTCATCGCTTGGAATATCTTGGTCGGAGAGGTGGTTTGCATTTTTATAACGACAGCATCGCTACCATTCCCGAAGCCGTGATAGCTGCCCTGGAAGCTATTCCGCAAACTAATTTCCTGATCTTAGGTGGCTTCGATCGTGGCATTCACTACCAAAGTCTCGTTAGTTTTCTGCTTGTAAAACCTGTCGATACCGTATTTTATGTCGGAAAAGCCGGTCGCCGCATAGCTGAAATGCTTCAACAGCAAAATTACATCGGCCGACTTATTCCTATCGAAAACTTAGAGCAAGCTTTTACCCACCTAAAAGAAAAAGCCGAAGCCGGCAACACCTGCCTGCTTTCTCCCGCAGCTGCCAGCTACGACCAGTTTGAAAACTTCGAGCAACGTGGAAAGCGCTTTAAACAGCTTGCTGAGGAATTTGAGAAATAATAATAACCAAATAGCTTAATTGAAATGGTATAAAAAGGGCTTTTGTCCTGATTGTTTTGATAATGGCATTCGTACCGATACTTTGAAGTCTTTCTTAACGTTCAAAGATCAGTGTTTACAAGGCTTTACTTTCAACTAAACCTCAAAGGTTTTTTAAAACCTTGGTTTAAAAAACACAATATATAAAACTCAATATGGCTTTATTAGTCAACTGGTACAGATTTTTAATATATGCACTATATCAGTAATGTAAATAATTATTTCAAAGTTTTAAATTGATTTCTCAAAGTGAGGCCAATCCTCAAACCAGCCTTCCTACGGTCCTGTCTGACGGCCAGGCAGGCAGCAGGCAGGTCTTGAATCTTTGAATCATTGAATCTTTGAATCATTGAATCTTGAATTTTGAATCATTTCATCTCTCAAACCTTTTGAAATACTCCTGCTCCAGCACCCCCACACGCTTGATGGTATTCTTGCACCACTGTAACATCAACTGCTTGCGTTCCTGTGGTTTAAGTTGCCAATGATAATCCGATTGTCTCAGCCTGTTTGTTAGCGTATAAAGTAGCAAAGCCGCAGATACACTGATGTTATAGCTTTCTGTGAAACCTACCATCGGAATCCTGATAAAACCATCAGCATTTGAAAGGGCCTTATCGGATAGACCGGTTTTTTCAGTGCCAAAAACCAAGGCGATTGGTTTATCCAGCGGCAGGTCATCGGGAGTATAACCTGATTCGTGCGGACTGGTAGCAATTATGCGGTAACCTTTTTCTTTAAGGCTGTCATAAGCCTCTATGGTATTGAAGCTACTTTGGTTATACTTATACAGGTTGAGCCATTTGGTGCTGCCCACCACCACATCGGGATTGATGTCGTAAACATATTGGTTTTCGACTATATGCACATCCTGTATGCCGGTCAGGTCGCAGCTCCTAAGCACGGCGCTGGCATTTTGAGCCTGAAAAATATCTTCGAGGATGAGCGTGATATGCCGGGTGCGCTTATCGAGAACTTTCTCAAACTTCGCTCTGCGTTCAGGTGTAATATATTCGAGCAGGAAATCCAATAAGGCATTTTCTTGTAAATTATCTGAAGTGTTCTGCATTTGAAATCAAATAATAAGTGCTAAAAATTTTTCTCCGGATAAAGCGACTTCCACCATTCCGGCTGGTTTTTAAGGTAATAGTCATACCAGGCCAAAATACTCTGTTGCCAAAGTTTACGCTTTTTATAATCTATAATATGGTGATCCTGACCTTCAACTTCGACATATTCAACGGTCTTACCCAGTAATTTCAGGGCGGTGTACATCTGAATACTTTCGCCGGTTGGCACGTTGGTATCGCTTCCACCATGCAGCAGCAGTAGGGGAGTAGTTACTTTGTCGGCATTAAAAAGCGGACTTTGTTTGGTGTATAATTCCGGATTATTCCAGGGGAAATTATCCGCTGTGGCTGCACTACTATATAAATATCCCCAATAGCCTTCTCCCCAGTAGGATGAAATAGAACTGATACCTGCATGGGCTATCGCGGCGGCAAAAATATCAGTTTTGGTGGCCAATAACATCGTCATAAATCCGCCGTAGGACGCGCCGATACATCCAATTGCTGTGCTATCGATAAACGTATTCTTACGGTAGAAATATTTAGTGGCGCCTATAATTTCATCAGCAACGGTGCTGCCCCAGTTATTGACATGGCGGGCAGAAAACTCCTGACCAAAACCCGTTGCTCCAGAAGGTGTTAGCACATAAACGACATAACCGTGGGCGGCAAAAAGATTCTTGGGATAACGTCCCCTGAAACTGCGGTCGATAGGGTTAGTGCCACCATAATAATATACAATTAGCGGGTATTTTTTATTGGAATCAAAATAGGGTGGATAATAGATGTGACCACTAATTTCGTTTCCCGCTGTGGTTGTGTAGTTCCAGTCTTTGGTCTCGCCTAAACGAACCAACTCAAAGTCCTCTTCCTCCGGAAAGTCGATCAACGATTGTGTATTGTCAGCGATATTATACAAGTAAGCTTTCTCAGGGGTGCTGATACTTGATCCTTCATAAATTAGCAGTGGTTTTTGGGTAGCCATATCAAAGCTATTCACTACATCAACATCGGTTTTTATGACGCTAAAGGTTTTGCTGTGAATGTTGTATCTCACAATTCTTTGATAAGACTGATCTTCGGTATAGAAATAAATTTGTCCGTCAAAATGGTTCCATACCGCGTTCAGGATTTTTGGATCAAAGTCTTTGGTAATAGGCTCTATTTGTTTGCTTTGCAGATCATAAATATAAGCCTGCGTATCATAATCGTTAGGAATCACACCTGCAGGAACATTTTTACCGATATCTCCAAAAAGTAAGGGAGCACCACTTACTAATAGCTTTTTGCCATCGGGACTAAAGCTTGCCGACCCGCTGAAGTTGCTGGTCCACAGCGTGTCAACTTTCATCGTTGTCAGATCGAGCAACATCATCCATTGCTTGCTATACGGGCGTTGACTGAAATCGGGCTGCGACTGGCTTATTAAAATCAGATCAGATGTTGGTGAAATATCTTCCAAATTGGTGCTAAGTTTACCGCTTGTAAGCTGCTGATGTAATCCTGTTTTGAGGTCAACATAAAACAGCTGCGAGCGATTGCGCCACCAAGGCCAGCGGTCGGGCATGCCTTCAAGCTTCTTCAATCCGGTTTTTTCTTCCGCCTTGGGTTTAAACTGTCTGCTGTAAAAAAGCTTTGTCGCCTGCTTGTTTACCCGGTAAGATCTTAACGATTCAATATTTTCAACAAGCAGTCTGTCTTCTCCATTTTCCAGCGAATGCAGCCAAATCTCTGACTTGTCTTTCTGGTTTATACGATAGAAAAAAGCGGCTTCGTTAGGATGAAACTTCAGCTGTTTTTGTGACGAGTGTCGGCTGCTATAAACCAATTTTTGTGTTGGAAGCATGCGTATTTCTGTCCAATTACTTTTGTCGCCATCGGGTGCTGTGGTCTCGCTATAACTCAGCATCAGCAGCTCGCCATTTGGATGTAGGTTAACGCCTTCAAGCCTTTTGCCATCCAGCAGTAACTCCATATTCATGGTTTTTTCCGGATTGATAGACCACGACAACTGCTGATCAGGCTTGTTATCGAAGCTGAGACTGACTTTCCAGTCGCACTCAAAGCTTTGGTCGTAGAGGCTTTTTATCAGTATAAAATGTTTCCCGGGCGTGAGTTTTATCTTCGTGGATTTTTTTTTGGTCTCGCCCTTTTTGGCTGCCTCTTCCACAAAAAGCTGCTGTTTTCCCTCAAGTATCAGCGCCGCCAATCCTCCAGCTTCTAGCTCCAGCTCCAACGCTACAAAACGATCTGTCTCTATAAATCCTCCTACAAATACCCAGGCAGTTTGTTGCTTTGCTGGAAGCTTAAAGTTCAAAAAACCTGATTTGCTGGCATTGCTTTTCTGCCAAAGAAGTCCGTTTTTGGCTGGAGGATAAACAGCTTTACCCGCTTTTGCCCAATCAATTTCATCTGTTGAAACACCGTTTAAAAGCTGTTTAAATGCCATTGTATCGCCATTTACATCTGGTGTATTGCTAAAAGCCGGCCATACAATCAGTTGAGGTTCAATAACTAACCAGCTATCGGCGAAATACTTTTCATTATTTTCCTGCGACAGCGCAAAATGATAGACGATCAGAAAAAGAAATCCAAAAATATAGCGCAAATAAGTGCTGCGATTGGCTATTCTGCTTGACATAATTTTGATTTAAGTGGGTCTTGTGTTATAAATTATTCGTCAATGCATAGAGCAATGCATTGACAGCAACAAAAATAGCATTTTTGCGCCTAATTTGAAAGAAAAATAGGGACGAAATAATTATTGAGGACGTTGTGGCAGTTCAGGCACCGGACTTTTGCGACTGTTATCTGTCGGTTTTTTAAACGGATTTCCGCTCTCTTTTCTGTCTTCTCCCATTGTAATCTCCAGGATGCGCTCAAGCATTGCAGGGCGATAATCTTCGGTGGGTTCAAACAAGCTTAACGGAATATTTCTGTTAACCAGCGTTGTAACTTCGGTAATGCTACTCCCATAAGGCGTTGGAATCAGCGATTTTAGCACAAACCGGCTGGAAGTAATCGACTGATACTCTTTATTGGAGCGATGGGCCGAAACGCGCGAAGGTGGATTAAAAAGTGAAAAAAGCCTCGCTAATTTTTGCTTGTCAATCTCGGCATAAGGATTTACAGCCTGCGTTATCCAGATACGTTCCAGCAAAACACTATCTGCATAAAACTCCACCCTATTTGTCGGATAATGCAGCACGCTGTCTGTTTCCGGCAGTTTTATTACCTCAAACTGAAAACTGGTGTCGGGAACAAACTCACCCGAACGAAAACGCGCCAGTTGAGCACTGTAATTGCTATCGTTTTCTTCCCGCATGCCCGGTGGCATCTGCGCCAGCATGACATCAATCTGCTGTTCAAGCTTGTCGCTGATGGCTTTTCTCAGGCTATCGGGATGACCAGTCCAAAAAAGTTGTTGGCCCGGGAAGATTAGAGTGATTTGTTCGCTTTCAAGGTTGACGATAAAAACCGACTTCTCGTTTTCAATACGCAACAGCTGTCCCTGAATAAATACGGCCTGGCTACCAAAATTTCCCAGTCCGTCGTCTTGCTGCTCAATGATCAGCCAGCCAGCTGTTGCTTTTGCCGAAATAAAAAAAGTGGCTATAACTACCATCAAGAGGCTGAAAATAAGGAGATTATGCTGTTTCATTTTTTGTGTTTATAGACTAAAGTTGCTCATCAAAGCAATTAAGGCGAAGCAAGAACGCCTCAAATGTAAAAAATTCCTGAATACGGGTTTTTAATTAAGGAAATAAAGCTACTTTTGCACTTCAAAATTAGAATTGTTATGGCAAAGAAAAAAGGCCTTGAAAAAGGCGATGAACGTCTGGAAAGCGTTGAAGAAGCACTGAGTAGGTCGGAGCAGTTTATTATAAACAACCAAAAAACCCTTACCGTAGTGGTTGTTGTTGTTGTAGTGATAGTGCTGGGGTATTTTGGTGTAAACAAATATTATCTACAGCCTAAAGAGAAAGAGGCTCAGACACAGATGTTTATGGCAGAGTCCTATTTTGAATCCGACTCATTAAATAAGGCCCTCTACGGGGATGGTAACAACCTGGGTTTTATGGATATTATCGATGAATTCGGTTCAACGGATGCTGGTAATCTGGCACGCTATTATGCCGGTGTTTCCCTGCTCAAACAAGGCGAATTCGAAGAAGCAGCCAAGCAGTTAAAAAAATTCAGTGCCAACGATCATATCATTTCAGCCATGGCGATGGGCGTTCTTGGTGATGTTTACCTGGAAATGGGCAAACAATCAGAAGCTGCCAGCCAATATGAAAAAGCCGCACGTTACAAAAATAACGAATTGACCGCCCCAATGTTCTTGCTTAAAGCAGGACAAACATATGAGTTGATGGGTGACAACAACAAGGCTTTAAAAATATTTAAGGAAATCAATGAAAAATATCCTTCAACCACAGAAGGACGTTTGATGGAGAAATATATCGCAAGGGTAGAAGCTGCTTTAAAATAATAAATTTAAGGTGTTAGTGACCTGATTCCTCCGGGAGTCAGGTTTTTTTTTGCCTTAAAATTTGGAGAAAAACGCAAATCATACACCCATCAGCAATTTATGAATAAATTTGCCCTAATGACACATTTGAATAAAAAAGCAAGGCTTGTATTTTTTGGCACACCCGAATTTGCCGCCTCACAACTAAATGCTATTGCAAAAGCCGGACATCAGGTATTGGCAGTAGTTACTGCGCCCGACAAACCAGCCGGGAGAGGTAAAAAAATTCAGCAGTCCGCGGTAAAGTCACTCGCGCTGTCTTTGGGATTTAAAGTGCTTCAGCCGACAAACTTAAAAGCCCCTGATTTTATACAAAGTCTTGAATTATTAGCAGCTGAAATTTTTGTGGTAGTTGCTTTTCGTATGCTGCCCAAGCTCGTGTGGGAGTTGCCTCCTCTTGGCGCTTTTAACCTGCATGCCTCGCTATTGCCTGATTATCGCGGTGCTGCTCCCATCAATCATGCCCTGATGAATGGTGAAACAGTGACCGGCCTCACCACATTCTTTATCAATGAAAAAATTGATGAAGGCATGATTATTTTACAGCAGAAACTGAAAATAGGCACAACAGAAAATGCCGGAAGCTTGCACGACCGGATGATGCTGGCCGGAAATTCACTTATCAACGATACGATCAGTCTGATTATGGCTAACGAAGTTGAGCTGCAGATACAAGAGCAATCCAGTGATGACAAGGTGGCACCCAAGATTTTTAAGGAGGATTGTGCGATTCGTTGGGAGAACCCTATATATAAGGTGTATAACCAGATCAGAGGACTTTCACCTTATCCAACAGCATACACAGATTTTGTGAGTGAGGACGGCAGGGAATTACGGATAAAAGTTTTTGAAGCTGCGATAGAGGAGGGAGGGACACAAGAAAACCTATTTAGCCTTTTGACAGACAATAAAACATACCTAAAAGTTGCATTGTCTGAGGGCTACCTTCATCTGCTAAAGATTCAATTTCCGGGCAAAAAACCTTTGAAAATAGTAGAATTGCTGAATGGTTTCAAATTTGAAGGAAAATGGCAGGTAAATACCAACCTTTAAGTTTATTTTTTTTTAGTCTGTAAGGCTTGCAAACACTCAAAAATTGATTTGTTGTGCAACATTTA
The DNA here is from genome assembly GCA_023229135.1 of Bacteroidales bacterium. GTDB lineage: Bacteria > Bacteroidota > Bacteroidia > Bacteroidales > F082 > UBA5536. The sequence continues at coordinate 12,434 of JALNZT010000008.1, read as the reverse complement.
TTAACAATTTTGGTTTTTTATTAACATTTTTAACACTTTTTTGTTATAAAACTTGCATTGATTTATTAAAAAGCTATATTTGTGCGGTATTCAACCAATTTTCTAACTTAAAATAAAGAAGATGAATAAAGCAGAATTAATTGATGCAATGGCCCTAGAGGCCGATTTGACAAAAGCTGATGCTAAAAAAGCATTGGATGCTTTCATTAATGCAACAACAAAAGCACTAAAAGATGGTGATCGAGTTGCTTTAGTAGGATTTGGCTCTTTTTCTATTTCAAAGAGAGCTGCCAGAAAAGGTCGTAACCCCCAAACTGGTAAAGAAATCAATATCGCAGCAAAAAAAGTTGTTAAGTTTAAACCGGGTAGCGAACTGGCTGAATCAGTTCAGTAAATTAAGCTGCCAAAGTAACAAAAGCGCTCCGACATCCTCGAAGCGCTTTTTTTTATCAATCAGCATGCAGGTCAAAACCATGCTTTTTTATAAAGCAGATTCAGGGATTGTTCCTGTTAGGCTGCGGAAAAACTCAACCAGCTTAGCTGTTTCCTCATCCGTGAGCTCTCGCCCTAACTGAGTGTAAGCCATAATTTTAGTGGCTTCGTGCAAGCTTTCGATACTGCCGTCATGAAAATAAGGAGCCGTTTTTTCGATATTGCGCAATGAAGGCGTTTTGAAAACGTATTCGTCACTGTCTTTTCCGCTAACTGCTGCTACTCCTTTATCTATTTGGCTTGATTTGGTGTAATTATAATAAGGGCCATGCACCAGACCAAAACGCTGCATCATCGTCCCACCAAGGCCGGGACCAATGTGGCAGGCAATGCAGCCGGTTTCAATAAACAGACTTAGTCCTTCTTTTTGATCAGCAGTCATGGAGGTGCTTACGCCGGCCAAAAAGGCGTCGAAAGCAGCAGGTGTTGCCAGCGTGCCTTCAAAAGCAGCAATGGCATCAGCGAAACGGTCGAAATTGATAGGGCTTTCGTCAGTAGGATAAGCCTCGACAAACATTTTTTGATATGTTTCATCAGCTTTTAGCGTAGCTATTACATCTTCAGCGCTTTGCATGCCCATCTCAATAGGATTTAAAATAGGCCCTTTGGCCTGATCTGCCAGGTCGGGCGAGCGTCCATCCCAAAATTGGGTGGTATGAAACCAGGCGTTAAAGGTTGTCGGACTATTGCGTGTGCCAAGTGTGCCGTCGTGTCCGGGCGAAGTGGGTAAATTGTCAACGCCATAATTGGCAATAGGATGGCAGGTGTTGCAGCTCATTTCGCCATTGGCGGAAAGCTGTTCGTCATAATACAGTTTCTTCCCTAAAATAGCTTCTGCTGTATTGGGATCACCGGCTTCCGGTAGCTGGTCAAAAAAACGATTGGCAGTCTCAATTAAAAGGCGGTCGGCTTCCGAAAGATTTTTTTGCTCCTGTGATGCTTTTTCCTGCTTAGGCTGGTTGTTGCATGCTGTTAGGCCTATAAATAGCAAAGCAACGGACATCAGTAAATAGATTCTTTTCATGTTTAATTTGATTTAAGTTTCAAAGCAAAGTTAACAAATTCTTAACAGAATTGGTGGCTAATAGCACTGACTTTTGCGATTTGCACACTAGCCAATATTTGCTAAATTTGTCTTAAAATCAGTCCTATGAAAATATTAAGCGTTGAACAAATCAGGTTAGCCGATGCTTTCACAATTGAACACGAACCAATTTTGAGTGTTGATCTTATGGAGCGCGCTTCCACCAAGCTTTTCGAATGGATGCGAAAAAGGCTTCAGCCGCAGTCGGAGGTGCTGATTTTTGCCGGAACCGGTAATAATGGCGGCGATGGGCTGGCATTGGCGCGTTTGCTAATAGAAAACGGGTTCAAGGTAACGACCAGCTTGATACGCTATTCAGAAAAACTTAGCACCGACTGTGAAATCAACTACGACCGTCTTCGAGATTTGGCAGGGTCGCAGCTTGAAGATGTTTATCAGGAAGCTGACCTCCCGGAAGTTAAAGCAGGAACAATTCTTGTGGACGCACTCTTTGGATCGGGATTAAACAGGTCGGTTTCGGGGCTTGCAAAAGCAGCGATAGATTTAATAAACAGCGAAAAAAATGTTGTGATTTCAATTGATATTCCCTCAGGTTTATATGCCGATAAAGCAATTGACCCTAAGCGGGATACAGTGGTTGAAGCAGATTACACAGTGAGTTTTCAATTTCCTAAGCTTTCGTTTTTATGGCCTGAAAATGACCGTTTTGTAGGCCGCTGGGAAGTAGTAGATATCGGATTAGATTCGCGTTATATTCAGGGTGTGCAAACGCCTTTTTCTATGCTTGAAAAAAGCACTGTAAATCGTTTTTTACATAAGCGCGCAAAGTTTTCGCATAAAGGAAGCTTTGGTCACGCCTTGCTTATCGCAGGTTCGGTGGGCAAGGCGGGTGCAGCAATTTTGGCGGCAAAATCTTGTTTGATTTCAGGTGCTGGACTTTTGCACGTACACCTGCCCGAGAAGGCACTAATCCCCTTGCAAGTTGCCTTCCCGGAAGCCATGATAAGTTTAGATCCGGATCAAAACCACTTTAGTAAACTTCCTGATCTAACACCTTTTAGTATTGTTGCCATCGGGCCGGGAACAGGCACACACGAAGAAACGGCAAAGGCCTTGAAGTTGCTGATTCAGCAAACCACATCGCCGCTGGTGCTGGATGCCGATGCCTTGAATATTTTGGCTGAAAACAAAACCTGGCTGGCGTTTTTGCCCAAAAATAGTATTCTTACACCGCATCCCGGTGAGTTTAAACGGCTGGCAGGCTCCTGGACAGACAGCTTTGAGCGGCTGGAGTTGCAGCGGCAGCTTTCACTGAAGTTTGGAGTAATTGTCGTGCTGAAAGGTGCACATACTTGCATCTCATTTCCTGACGGACAATGTGTTTTTAATACTACCGGCAATCCTGGTATGGCCACGGCAGGCAGTGGTGATGTGTTGACGGGTATGATTACAGGTTTGCTTGCGCAGCAATACAGCCCTGCACAGGCAGCCATGTTAGGCGTTTATTTGCACGGCCTGGCCGGAGATCTGGCTGCCGGAAAATTCGGAATGGAATCTATCATTGCTTCGGATATTATTTCTAATATTTCCGAAGCATTCAAAGCTTTATAATGCGCTTAGGCGATAAGTTTATCTTCTTTCAAATCCTCTTCTAAGCGCAGGTTGTCAATAATAAACTTCTGACGGTCGGGGGTGTTTTTGCCCATATAAAATCCTAAAATCTGAGGAATAGAGAGGTCACGCTTGAGGATTACAGGATCCAGCCGCATCGTAGAGCCAATAAAGAACTTGAACTCATCCGGTGAGATCTCACCCAATCCTTTAAAGCGGGTAATTTCGGGATTTGCACCCAGCTTTTTCAGCGCTTTCACGCGCTCATCTTCTGAATAGCAATAGATCGTTTCCTTTTTGTTACGCACCCTGAAAAGCGGTGTTTGCAGTATGTATAAGTGTCCGCTCCTGATCAAATCCGGATAAAACTGCAAGAAAAATGTGAGTAAAAGCAAACGGATGTGCATACCATCAACATCGGCATCGGTGGCTACCACGATATTGTTATAGCGTAGATTTTCAAGCGATTCGTCGATGTTCAAGGCTGCTTGCAATAGGTTGAACTCCTCATTTTCGTATACGATTTTTTTGCTCAGTCCATAAGCGTTGAGCGGCTTGCCTTTGAGGCTAAACACGGCCTGTGTTTGTACATCGCGGCTTTTGGTGATGCTGCCCGATGCGGAATCGCCCTCGGTGATAAACAATGTTGTCTCCAAACGCTTTTCATGATTGGAATTGAGGTGTATACGGCAATCGCGGAGCTTTTTGTTGTGCAGACTTGCTTTTTTTACGCTCTCGCGGGCCAGCTTTTTAATGTTGGCCATGTCTTTGCGTTCGCGTTCGCTTTGCACAATCTTTTGGTGGAGTGCTTCAGCAGTTTCCGGATTGATATGCAGGTAGTTATCCAGATTTCGCTTAATGGCGTCACTTATAAAATTACGTACGCTTTGGCCACCGGGTTCAATATGTTGCGAACCAAGCTTGGTTTTTGTCTGTGATTCAAAAACAGGCTCCTGCACCTTGATGCTGATAGCCGCAACCAGTGAAGTGCGGATGTCGGAAGTGTCGTAATCTTTGCCGTAAAACTCCCTGATAGTTTTCACAAGTGCCTCACGGAAAGCGTTTTGATGCGTGCCGCCCTGGGTTGTGTGCTGACCATTTACAAAAGAATAGTATTCTTCATTATAAGAGTTGTTGGCATGGGTAAAAGCGCATTCAAAGTCTTCCTCACGGATGTGAATCACCGGATAAACCATGCGTTCGGGGCCAGCGATATTGCGTTCGAGCAAGTCGAGAAGTCCGTTCTTAGCCTGAAATTTCTGGCCATTAAAAATGATTGTGAGTCCATTGTTTAGGAAAACATAGTTCCACATCATCTCTTCAATATATTCGTGCAGGTAGCGGTATTTGCCAAAAATCTCCTCATCAGGAACAAAGCTAATCAGCGTTCCGGGCTTGCTATCATTGGTCTCTAACGGCTGATCGTTAACGAGTAAACCTTTGCGATATTCTACAATTTTTGTTTTGCCTTCGCGGATGGATTGCGCCTTGAAATAGGACGACATGGCGTTTACTGCCTTTGAACCGACACCATTCAGGCCGACGGCTTTTTTAAACACTTTGCTGTCATATTTGGCGCCGGTATTGATTTTGCTCACACAGTCGATGACCTTACCCAATGGCATTCCGCGGCCAAAATCCCGAACTGTTACGAGTTCTTCCTGCACGTTCACTTCGATGGTTTTGCCATTTCCCATCACATACTCATCAATGCTGTTGTCGATTATCTCTTTGAGCAGCACATAAATACCATCGTCATGCGAGGTGCCATCGCCCAGCTTGCCGATATACATACCAGGCCTCAGCCTGATATGCTCTTTCCAGTCAAGCGTCCTGACACTATCATCTGTATAATTTTCCGACATCGTTACGTTTTTTGCAAAAGTAATTTATTCTTCTCTAAGAAGGCAGCTGATTATTCATAAGATTTAAGGCTATAGCCGCAATGACTGCAAAAGAAATCTTCTTTGGAGACTTCCTCATTGCCGCATTTGGGGCATTCTGTACGTGGTCGCTTTTTGTCTTCACGTTGGTTTTTTGTCATTTCGGAAGAGATGATTCCGGTTGGCACAGCGATAATTGCGTAACCCGTGAGCATAAGCATCGAGGCAATTATTTGACCTAAAGCTGTGCTGGGGCTGATGTCACCGTATCCCACTGTTGTTACGGTTACTATAGCCCAATAAATACTATAGGGTATGCTTTTAAAACCGTGCTCTGGCCCTTCAATCAAGTACATAAAGGTGCCGATGATGGTAACCAAAATGAGCACGCTGCCAAAAAAGACAAGGATTTTTTCACGGGAATGCTTCAGCGAATGCAATAAAAAAAGAGAAGCTGAGGTGAACCTGACTAATTTTAAGATTCTGAAGACACGCAAAAGCCGTAAAATCCGAATAATGATAAGATATTGAGATCCAATAAAAACCAGGCTTAAATAAGTGGGGATAACGGAGGTGAAATCTATAATACCATAGTAACTAAAGATATAGCTTTTTTTCTTGGGAGAAACGATGATACGAACGATATATTCTGCCGTAAATAAAAGGGTGAAAAACCATTCGGCAATATACAATGGTGTCTGGTATTTGGCGTGAATCTTAGGTATCGAATCCACAAACACGATTGATACGCTAAGCAGAATCATCACCAGCAACAATTCATCAAACAAACGGCCGTTTTTGGTGTCGTGTCTGAAAATAATTTGAAACCACTTAGTTTTCCACCTGGATTGTTTTGGAAGATTCATCGTACTGAAAAATTTATTTTAGCCTGCTAAAGTAAGTAAACTTTCCAGCATCGAAAGCTTCTTTTTAAAGCTGATTAACGAGGTTTTATAGTCGCGCCCTGACTTTCAGTTTCAGTCAGGGTGCGACTTCTTCAGCATCACCGTATTAGTCGCGCCCTGACTTGCAACCACAGCGCCCTGACTTTCAGTTTCAGTCAGGGTGCGACTTCTTCAGCATCACCGTATTAGTCGCGCCCTGACTTGCAACCACAGCGCCCTGACTTTCAGTTTCAGTCAGGGTGCGACTTCTTCAGCATCGCCGTATTAGTTGCACCCTGACTTGCAACCACAGCGCCCTGACTTGCCCTGACTACCTAACAATAAACTTCACGCTTTTCCTAAAGCTATCAGCGTTAAAAACTAAATGATAAACGCCTTTTTTGAGTTTTTGAGCCGGAAACAGTGCATAAAATCCAAAGCTGTTGTTACCCGCATTTAGGTTTAGCCGAACAGCTTCTGTGAGTTGATTGCCTTGTTGGTCAATCAGCTGCAAGGTTAGCTTTTGTTGTGTTTCGCTGTAAATAAATAGTTGTGAGCTTTGTTGCAGTGGATTTGGTGCAATTTTAAGCGAAACGCTTAGATTTTGTTCTTCAACTGAGCCGAGGATAAAAACAAAGATCAGTTCATTGTTTTCAGCATCGATAGTGGCTGAAGCCTCAACGGTATCAATATTTAGTTCAAAAAATGCAGTGCCTTCGTAATCACCATAAAGTACTTGTTCAAAAACGAGTGTATCCGCATCAAAAACTCCCGAATAAGTTCCTTCCGGACCGCTAAAATCAGCCTGGAGCAAGCCGCCAAGCGGAAACAAAGGGCTGCCGTATTGATCTACAGCACGCACTATCAAATCAGTGCGGTTCACATTCAGTTCAAAATTTAGGGTAGTAGTTTCATTTTCAGTAATTTCGACATCTTCTACAATTATAATTTCTGCGTAAGGATGAGTAGCCGTAACCGTGTAAGTTCCGGCAGCAACAGAAATGCTGTAATTGCCATCGGCATCAGCAAAAGTGCTGCTTTCGCCAATAGAAATTTCGGTTAAGCTTAGGTCGGCAGTGCCGTTTACCAGGCTGATAGTGCCGCTCAAAGTGCCGTTAATAGCTGCCGGACCGAGTTCGCCGCTTGGCAATAAATTCTGTACATAAATATCGGGATTACCTCCACGTTCATCTTCCCAGCTCATTACCCATTGATTTTGATGCCAGTCAGAAATATCTAAGTGTATTTTCGTCGATTGCACACTGCTGATAAATACCGATTCATTTTCCCAAACAAAATCGCCATTGGCATCAAGGCGCATGGCTTTGAGTGAGGTTTCTATGCTATTAAAATAGTCTTCATAAATTAGGATGATGTCCTCGCCATGCTGTAAGCCTTTATGTGGTTGCAAAGCTTTTGTGCTCAATGGTATCAGCGTCTTACCGTTGTCGCCCCATTTCAGGTCACCTGTCGGAGAAATTTTTTGGCCAGCCAATCCCCATTGATTTTGATCCATATTTACTAAATTCCACAACACATATATATGCGGATCGTTTTCGGGTTTTGCTAACTGTGGGTAGAAATGATTCATGGTTGTATTGAAGGAGATAATCTGGCCGTTTTCTTCAAACATGGCGTTGCCGTTCTGGTCAATATGCTGAACGTAAGCTTTATACAGGTTTGTATAAGCGCGGTCTTCGTGCCAACTGATATAAAAACCATCGTTGCCGTCATTTATCATCGGGAAGATTTGTGTCCAGGCAGAAATACCTCCTTGGTTAGTAATTACGGCTGGCTGAGTCCAAACCGCGCTTCCATCAGAAGTAAAACGCTGGGCAAAAACATGGCGTGTTGGTGCATTTGGTGGGCCGCTGTCTTCAAAATATTTCATGATAACATCATCCTCGCCCACCGGGATAAGTTGCGGCCAGGTGTATTGGTTGAGGCCACTCATGGTAATGCCGTCTTCGCCCCAAAGTAACGATCCATCAGGACTTATTTTGTGCCTAATAATTACCGTTTCAGATTGCCAGGCGATAACGGTATTATTACTGGCAGTAACGGTTACTTTTGGTGCAGCATCAAAGGCTGTGCTGTTTGAGAGGCTTAAACCATCTTCGCCCCAAACAAAATCTCCTTCGGGAGAAATACGGTAAGCAACAATATTGTTGTTGCCGCCGTTGCGGATATCTTGCCAGGTCATAATGGCATGATTTTCAAGGTCAGCTGTCATATCCCAATCAGTAAGCCAGCTCATACTCGGATGATCACTGATAAGAATTCCGTTCTGATCCCAAAGGATATTCCCCTGATGATCAAGCCGTTGAAGACGGATATTATAATTTCCACTTCCTAAGGCAAAATAACCTACATAAACATCGCCATTTGGACAAAGTGCTGTTTTGGAAATTACATCTTCGCCTGGCAGGTTAGAAAGCTGTAAATTTTCAGCGGGGTTGCTGCTCCATTGAGCATGTGTTAATACCGGAAAGAGCAGTATTAACAAAAAGTAAAAAAGTCTTTTCATCGTGTTATTGTTGGTGTATTAAAGGGACAAACTTAAAATAAATTTTAAATACGAAAACTATTTTTCTTCTTGTTTTCGTAGGAATACAGTCTATATTAAATTGTATTTTATTGAACGTGAATATCAATTAAGCCCTTAACTTTGTAAAATTATTTTAAAGCTATGTATCATTTTTTACAAGAGGGTTATTTCATTTTATTTGCCATCATCGCACTGGGCTTGATGATTGGCGATTTGAGTTTTAAAGGCTTCTCATTGGATTCGAGTGCCGTTATTTTTGTGGCTTTACTACTTGGACATCTTGGTTTTACCATTCCGGGAGAATTTCAGACGCTGGGTTTGTTGTTGTTTATTTTCACGATTGGCATTCAGGCCGGGCCGGGATTTTTTGAGGTTTTCAGACGCTATGGCCACCAATTGCTTGTTATCGCTTTTACGCTAATTGCGTCAGCTGCACTGCTTACTTATGGGGCAATTTTGATGTTCGATCTGCCAGTTGATCTGGCCATCGGTGTTTTTAATGGTGCGCTCACCTCAACACCGGGTTTGGCAGCTGCTTTTGACGCTACAGGCTCTGCCGTTACTGCTGTTGGCTATGGTATTGCCTATCCGGTGGGAGTGATTGGCGTGATATTATTTGTGCAAATATTCCCGGGCTTAATGCGGGTAAATTTGATAAGAGAAGAGCAGCAATACCAGAGCCAGCTCCTTGAAGATCACCCTGGAATTATCAATAGGAATTTAAGAATCAGCAACCATAATATTGCCGGGAAAACTTTGCAAGAGCTGGATGTACGCGGCATGACGGGTGCTGTGATTTCGCGCGTTAAACATGGAGGAATAACTTTTGCACCAACTGCTAAAACCGTTCTTCACCTCGATGATTTGATTAAAGTGGTGGGCAATGAAGAAGCGATTGCCAAGATGGAGTTGCTGGCAGGCGGATCGGTTGACGAAGACCTGAGCTTTGATCAGCGTTATGAGGTGAGCTGGCTGTTAGTGACCAATAAATCGGTTGTCAACAAAAGTATCCGTGCGCTAAACCTGACGACTTTCAATGCCACCATCACCCGCATCAGAAGGTCGGGGATTGACCTTGTTCCGCATCCGCACAGCCGCCTGCGTTTTGGCGATAAGCTGCTGATTTCCGGCTCCAGCCAGGAGATGATTCAGGTAGAAAAAATCCTCGGTAACGAGGCCGGACGGCTTTCTGAAACAAATTTTTTACCCATGGCACTCGGTATCGCTTTGGGAATCGCTGTTGGAGCATTAAGCATTAATGTTTTTGGGCTTTTCAATTTTAGCCTGGGACTTACCGGTGGTGTTTTGGCAGTTGCTTTAATATTGAGTAATATCGGAAAAACCGGTCCCATACTTTGGTCGATGTCGGGTAGCGGCAACCAACTGATCCGAAGGCTTGGCTTATTGCTGTTTATGGCCACTGTCGGCGTCTCGGCGGGTGCTGAAATGGAAAGTGTGATTAAAAATGAAGGGCTTGCTTTGATTGGTATTGGAGCCGCCATCACGATTTTACCGATGTTTATGGCAGCTTTGATAGCGCATTTTGTATTTAAAATGAATATGCTCAGCCTTTTGGGTGTTCTCACCGGCGCTATGACAAGCACGCCAGGCTTGGCCGCCGTTGACTCAAAAACAACAATTGAAGCACCTTCGGTATCTTATGCGGCAGTTTATCCACTGGCACTTGTGCTGATGATCTTGTTTTCGCAACTGATGGCACTTTTATAAACAGGAATCTTTTTCTGTTTTACTTCACAACGATCCTCTCAAAAGTTTATCCATCTTAAAAGTCGGTTGAATGACTAAAAATGAGTAAAGCAATGTATCTTTGTTGCGACAAGAAACGCGTAATTATGCCAGAAAATCCGCAAGCCTATTATAGTCGAGAACTCGTAAAAGTAAATACATCTATTCAGTTGCTCAGCCGCAAAATCAGCCGGATGTCGCTGCTGCGTATTGGAAGTTTTCTACTTTCCATGTTTTTTGTTGTGTTATTTGCCCATACGCAACAAATCATAATGTTGTTTATTTCGTTGCTGCTGTTGGCTTTTTTCGTATATTTTACGGTGTTACATATCAAGAATAACAAAACTCTTTTCCGACAGCAGGCACGAGCCAAAGTGATCAGAAATGAATTGTATGTAGTGCCCGAGGAAGACAGTTTATACAGCAATGGCGTACGTTTCGTAAGTGATTTGCCTTTTGCTGACGACCTGGATTTATTTGGGCAGTATTCTGTTTTTCAAAAACTCAATAGGTGCAGCACACCCGTGGGCGAAAATTTGCTGGCACACGGCCTGATAAATAGCCTTCACACGTCCGAACCCATCAAAATAATGCAGGCTGCTGTGAAAGAATTGGCGGCGTTTCCGGAGTTTAGGATTGAGATACAGACGAATTTATTACTGGCATCGTCCGATAAATTTCCGGCGGTGAAAGCTCCTGGAAAAGGAAATATCCTGCTTTTGTTTAGCAGAAAATATTACCGCATACTGGCTTTTGTTTTGCCTGTTTTGGTTTGGCTAAGTCTGCTGGCTGGTTTGTTTGGTGTTGGATACACAGCTTTTTCTATATTTTCCGTTATAAATTTGATGTTTGTTTTTGCTCAGGCTCGAAAAATGCTGATTTTGGGCAGCGAGCTGGATGGACTGCGCAAGAAATACCAATCTTGGGCAAAAGTGCTTGCACAGTTTGGCGAACTAAAACTACAATCGGAGATGCTGGCAGAGATGCAACACGAAGCGGCAATAGCTGCTGAGCGTTTTCGTGAACTGGCAAATATCAGCGAGCAATTTGATCGACGGGCAAACCTGCCGTTGTATGTAATTTCAAACCTGTTTCTCGCTTTCGATATTCACCTGGCTTTGCGCTACGAGCAATGGAAGGTGGATAATTATGACCAAATTCCGCATTGGATAAACACCCTCGGCCGTTTTGAGATGATGATAAGCTTGTCGGCCTTCGCCTGGAATCACCCGTACTATTGCTGGCCTGAGTTATCTGATAAAAAAGAACTGAAAGCAAAGACACTTGGGCATCCGTTAATGGCAGAAAATCAATGTGTTAAAAATGATGCAAGCTTGCAGATTGACCCGCGTATCACACTGATTACGGGCAGTAATATGTCGGGAAAAAGTACCTGGTTACGCACATTGGGTGTCAATGTTTTGCTGGCGCAATTCGGCTTGCCGGTTATGGCCACCTCTTTCCGTTGGAAACCCTTGCTGCTGCTGAGTTCGCTAAGGCAATCGGATAGCCTTTCGGAGAATACTTCTCTGTTTATGAATGAGCTGAAACAGCTTAAAAGTATTTTGGAAAAGGCCTCCGATAATTACTGCCTGATTTTGCTGGACGAGATTTTGCGCGGCACAAATTCGGATGATAAATACAGTGGCTCTTATGAGTTGTTAAAACGGCTTTCAACCGTAAACTCGCTGACGGTGATGGCTTCTCACGACCTAAAGCTGAGTGCTTTAGAGCAGGAGCTTCCCGGAAAACTCAACAACCAATGCTTTGAAAGTACCATCAAAGGCAGTAAATTACTGTTCGATTATAAAATCCGCACCGGCGTGGCCGTAAACCGCAATGCTACCTGGTTGATGAAGGATATGGGGATTATTTAGGGTAACGTTCACCTGTATAAGGCGTAGCCGATTTCGGGCTACTTTCCAGTCAAACCGAGATGAAGATGAAGCGGGTAGAAAGCCTGCAATTACCCACAAAACCGGCTATGACATATACAGATTGTTGAACTAAATCCCTTCGGGATAGCTTTCTAATATGCAGTAAAGGTAAGGTTTTTTATAAATGCGTATCATACAGCATTATTCATTTTAAAATACTGTAGTTATGCGAGAAAAAAAATCCTTTACGATTGTTGAACGAGCTATTATTTTAGTTCCAGAATTTGAGGGTGTTGTAAAACGCCTTTCCCAACAAGTCACACTTCGTGGTCAAAGCCCCAGTACCTT
>JALNZT010000040.1 GCA_023229135.1 Bacteroidales bacterium | reverse complement strand
TTTACGAAACCAGGCAAGTCCCTGTTTGTGGGAGAAGTCTTGCAAAAGCAAAGGCAGATTTACAAGGATATGGATGTACTTGCTCCTGATGTGGTGGCCTCGTTATGTTAATGCGGGAATCCGGGTAAGAAGCTTTTGCAAAACAAAAAAGATTGCAACTTGATATCTCGCAACTATTTATATTTTAGTCCGTTAAGAGTAACGGTTTAAATATAAAGCACTTTAATAAACAAAGTTATGAGATGGTTTAATTAAAAATTTAAACTTAGTATTATGAAAAAACTCATTTTATCTATAATGGTAGCAATTTCCATAGTCTTTGTGGTAATTGAAACCAGCTATTCTCAGGTAGGAAGTTTTCAGGTGGGGCCGGGTCATAAGTTTCTGACTCATCCGGATGCTAATATATACAATGCTTATAATATGATGGATTTTAGTTGGTGGAATTATAAGCAATTTAATGAACAGTTTTATGATGTAGCAAAAGTGAAATATCTTGAGTTTTTTCGTTTAATGGGCAGAATAGAAGCTACAAAAACAACTCTTCTCTCATCAGCATCAGAGATGCAAGGTAATGTGCAATATGCAGTTGGTAATGAGCAACAGATGCTTTTGCTTCAAATAGTGACTTTAGAAAATCAGTATGCGGAATACAATGCTTTACAACAGGAATTACTTCGTTACCAGCAGGAATGTAGTAAAAAAATAATGGAATACACCAGCAGGTTTCATTATAGCCAATCAGAAGGTATTATCAGGGGTTTAATGCTTGATTCACGATTTAAATATGAATTAGGGCTGGCAGATGCGGGTATAGTTTCAGCGCGTAAAGCAAGAATAAATGAATCACTTAGAAAGTTTATTTATGGTCCGCCAGGTCAATTAATACATAATCTTCTTGAAATGGCTGGTGCTGCGGTAGCTCATTAGTTCGCTTAGAAAATCATAATAATCAAGTCAATTTTTGTTAAAACATATAATTTTACAAAACTATGAGATGTAAACAATGTAACGGCAGCGGTATGGTTCAAACAGGATCATTCGGGCCAAAGCCCTGCCCCAGTTGCGGTGGCAGAGGTTTTGTTGATGGCGAAGAAAAATCAGGTGGCTATAAAACAATGGGTTATGGTGAAATTATCTTCTATTCATTATTAGGAGCTGGAGTAGGTTATTTAATCTGGGAGCCACTGGTCATATTTCTGCCTTTCATTATCTTTGTTTATCTGCAAGAGAAATATCAATAGCTAAAAATATACTTTAGGCCATTCCTCAAAAACCTACTCAAACAGTCACCATCAGATTGGGTATTGCATCTGTTCATTAAAACCCATTTATTGAACATAATTGCAATAAGTGTCCATTATTGTAGGAAAAGTTAGTATTCGTCCAATAATTGCAAAAAAATGAACAGTAGGCTGCTGTTGTTAAATTATTACTTTACGGAACAGACTTTTGAATGTCCGATAGGACTTCAAAACGCCGAATATGGAAACCGAAATTCTAACCTATTTTTTTAGATCAACGTTTCCATGTCCTCCTGCCTCGGACGATGAAAAGTTGGATTACGTGAATACAGACTTTTGAACGTCCGATAGGACTTCAAAACGTCGAATATAATAACGAAAATCTTATTTTGTTTTTCTTCATCAACGTTTCCATGTCCTCCTGCCTCGGACGATGAAAAGTTGGATTATGACTTTGCAGACTTTTGAAGTTCCGGCAGAAAGTCAGGGCGCGACTATAAGGCCTCGTTAATCAGTCGCACCCTGACTGTAAGACGCATTCAGTCAGGGTGCGTCCGTTTGTCGTCGCAAGATAGCCGCGGCCTGACTGGCATTGAAACGGGTCAGGGCGCGACTATAAGACCTCGTTAATAAATTAAGTAGTTAATGATTTGAACGCCAAAGGTTTCTAAAATATTTGGTTTTTCTTATAAAACTCCAATACCTACAACTTTACCTTCGATTTATTTCCTCTTAAAAACCGCCATAAAAAACAAGCGCACATCATTTCCGGTAATCAATAAATCACGAAAAGCGGTAGAAGTTTTTTTGTGAAAAACCCATCCCTGATACACCACCACCATGCTATACGCCAGCGAGGCGCTGATGCCGGCGCCAAGAAGTCCGAAGCGCGGAACTAATACAATTAATGAAGGAATTGTTACCGCTAAACCAGTGAGTGAGGCGAAGAGGTTGTAACGCGGCTGCCCGGTGGCGGAGAAGTAATGACTGAATATAGTATTGGCTGCCAGCGCGATAACAGCCGAAGCAAGACTAATTATGACAATTTTAATGTCGCCAAACTCCTTGCTGAAAACCCACTCAAAAAGCTCGCGCGGGATGGCGATCAATACCAGCAAAGCCAGCGTTGTTAGCCCTATTGATGCAGCTAAGTGAGCCATTAATTTAATGTCTAACTCAGGATAATACCTGGATCCTATTTGTTCCCGGTAGTTTGGGAAGTTCACAGATAAATAGAAACAAAGAAACTCAAGAATAAACCAAGATAAAATGGGTATTTTTCCTAATTTCGACAAAATTTGAAAAATAGCACCTAACGAACTCATTAAGCTGTAATTCAGTATTTTTTAACATCCAAATTATGCAGAAAAGAAAATCAGGTAGAAGAAAATTCATCATTCAAACGTTTATTGGCGGTATGGCAGCAGGCTTGGGATGCAAATATGGTTATGCCACCCATGTTTTGGCTGCGCAGCCTGCAGCAGCTAAACCTGCCGCAGTATTGCCTGTGGTGCTTTCTACCTGGTCGCACGGAATTCCAGCCAATCAAGCTGCGATGGATGTTTTATCCGCTGGTGGCAGTGTGTTAGACGCTGTGGAACAGGGCGTTCGCGTTCCCGAAGCCGATCCAACGATTGAAAGTGTTGGCTATGGCGGCTTGCCCGATGCATCAGGTGAAGTAACACTGGACGCCTGCATAATGGATTCCAATGGTGATGCAGGTGCTGTGGCTTACTTAAAAAATATTTTGCACCCCATTTCTGTGGCAAGAAAAGTTATGGAGAAAACACCTCACCTGATGTTAGTCGGCGATGGTGCTTATAAATTTGCAATTGATCAAGGCTTTGAGCCGACCAATTTATTGACCGAAAACGCCAACCAAAAATACGAGGAATGGCAAGCCAGTGGCAGCACCTACGCACCTCATGCCAACTGGGAAAACCACGATACCATTGGCTTGCTGGCCATCGACAAAAACGGCGATATGGCCGGTGCTTGCACCACGAGCGGCATGGCATTTAAGCATTCCGGGAGGGTTGGCGACTCGCCCATTATCGGCGCAGGCTTGTTTGTTGACAACGAAATTGGCGGCGCCACAGCAACCGGCGAAGGTGAGGCAGTAATGAAAACACTGGGTAGCTTTTTAATTGTAGAACTGATGCGACAGGGCTACACACCTCAGCAAGCCTGCGAAGAAGCCGTAAACCGGATTGTTGCAAAAGTGAAATTGCACCCACACTTTCAAATTGGATATATTGCACTGAACAAAGCCGGCCAAACAGGTGCTTATGCCTACAGACCTGGCTTTCAATATGCTTTGCATCAAGATGGAAGCAATACCTTATTTAATACAAACTCCCTAAAAACTACCTGGAATGAAGAATAATTACCGCCTGTTTTTCGCTATGCTGATCAGCCTGACTTTGATCGTATCCTGTCAGCCATCCAAAACAAACAAAGACCTCACTATTATTCCTGTGCCGGAATCCGTTTCTGTTAGCAATAAAACGCTGGATATCAACAAGGATACCCGCATCATTTACGAAGATCCAAATCCTGCCCTGCGGCTGATGGGCGAGCAGCTGGCTGGTTTTATCAGCGAAAAAAGCAATTTCCGCCCGGAAGTAGCTCCTTATAGTTCGGTTCAATCGCTTGAAAATGATATTTATTTAACTATAAACCTGAACGACAGCACTTTTGGCAAGGAGGGCTACCAAATTCACCATTCGGATGGGCAACTACTTACTATCCAGGCCAATGATGCGCAAGGCGTTTTTTACGGCATGCAGACTTTGTACCAGCTTTTTCCTACTGCATTTTTTGAAGCCGCTGATAAACATTCCGCCTGGGAAATACCGTTGGTAACTATCAGTGATAAAGCGCGTTTTGCCTATCGTGGCATGCACCTTGATGTGAGCCGACACTTTTTTTCGGTGGACTTTATCAAACAATATATCGACTTGCTGGCAATGTACAAATACAATACATTTCACTGGCACCTGACGGAAGATCAGGGTTGGCGCATCGAGATCAAGGCTTATCCAAAGCTGACTGAGATTGGCGGCTGGCGCAAGGAAACTAAGATCGGACATCAGTGGGAGACACCAAAACAGTTTGATGGCCAACGCTATGGCGGTTTTTATACGCAAGATGAAGTGCGCGAAATTGTGGATTATGCCGCTTCAAAATACATTACTGTTATTCCCGAAATTGAAATGCCCGGTCACGCTATGGCAGCGCTGGCAGCCTATCCAGAGCTGGGTTGCACAGGTGGCCCTTATGCCGTGCAAGGCGAATGGGGTGTGTTTGATGATATTTATTGCAGCCGCGAAAGCACGTTTATTTTTCTGGAAAATGTATTGACAGAAGTCATGGAAATGTTTCCGAGCACATACATTCATATCGGTGGCGATGAAGCACCCAAAACGCGTTGGAAAGCCTGTCCGGATTGCCAAAAAAGAATCCGTGAAGAAGGGCTGGAAGACGAGGCGCAGCTGCAAAGCTATTTTATCAGCCGAATATCAAAATTTCTGGAAAAACACGAACGTCAAATTATTGGCTGGGACGAAATCTTAGAAGGTGGTTTAGCTCCCGGTGCTACGGTGATGTCGTGGCGTGGCACGGAAGGTGGAATTGCAGCAGCACAAATGGGACATGATGTGATTATGACGCCTAACAGTCATTGCTATTACGATCATTATCAGGGAAATCCTTCAGAAGAACCGCTGGCAATTGGAGGCTTTACACCGCTTTCTCAAGTGTATGATTTTGAGCCAATTCCAACAGCACTCAATAGCACAGAAGCCAAACACATTATAGGTGCACAAGCCAATGTATGGACAGAATATATTACTGATAATGATGAAGTTACCTATATGATTCTCCCACGGATGGTGGCACTTTCAGAAGTGCTTTGGTCGCCCGCAAAAAACCGGAATTGGGAAAACTTTTACAACCGCTTGCCGGCTCATTTTGCCAGGTATGACGCGCTCGGTTTACACTACAGCCAGTCTGTAAATCAGGTAAAAACCAAGCTTGTGGTAACTGAAACCGCTGACACCCTTGTTGAATTAACTGCCGAAGTGCCTCAGGCTCAGATTTTTTACACCCTCGACGGTTCAGTTCCTGACCAAAACAGCAGCCTGTACACAGAAAAGTTAAAGCTAAATAAAACGGATCAATTAAAGGTTCAACTTTTTAGAAATGGACAGGCCTTTGGTGAGGGACAAGCTCCTGTTATTAAGTAGCTTTAGAAAGAAAAACCTTCTTTATCAGGCTATTATAAGCAAAAACTAATTAGTAAAAAAGTCAAAAACATTGGCCAATTTACTGCTTTCGGTTTTATAAAACTCAGTGTAGGTGCATTTTGAGCAAGTTACTGCTGTATATTTTTTGTTTTGCACATCAAATATTTTGGCCAATAAACTTCCTGTTACTCTAATTTCGCCCGTTTCGTATTGGCGTCATGTCAATGCTATTTTAGTCGACCCAAGTCTTGCCCTTTTTCCCCAGTCCTTCAAAATAAAATTTACCCATAGCTATGGCTATGCGTAAATTTTCTTTCTTGATCTGAGAAAAAATTGCTAAGACTTAATCGACACAATAGCATCGACACGACACCTGCGGTTTCCGCATTTCGGGCAGCGGTATTTCAATTTATTCATCAAACGCTATTCTTTTGGATTATTCGATTTCGGTTTTTTAAGGCGGCCTGCCTCACGGAGCATCCTGTCAATAATCCATTCAAGCTGCCCGTTGGTGCTGCGAAACTCATCCGCAGCCCATTTTTCAACAGCAGCCAGCTTGTCTTCGTCAATTCGTAATGCAAAAGCCTTTTTTTTCGACATAACTTACTGATACAAGGATCCGGTATTTACAACGGGTGTAGCTTCTTTATCACCGCACAACACAACCATCAGATTGCTCACCATCGTTGCTTTTTTGTCGGCGTCAAGCTCCACAATACTTTTCTCTGCAAGCTGCTCAAGCGCCATGTCAACCATACTCACCGCACCTTCCACAATTTTAAAACGCGCCGCTACGATAGCCGTTGCCTGCTGCCTTTTGAGCATGGCTTGTGCAATTTCCTGGGCATAAGCGATATAATTTATCCGCGCTTCAATAACCTCGATACCAGCAATATCAAGTCTTTCAATAATTTCGCGTTCCAGTTCATGGTTCACCTCTTCCCCACCCGATCGCAACGTAATTTCCGCATCATGGTCTTCAAAATCATCATAAGGATAAATTCCGGCCAGCTTACGCAAGGCTGCTTCACTTTGTACAACTACAAAATGCTGAAACTCATCAACTGCAAAGGAAGCTTTGTAGGTATCAGAAACCTTCCAAACCAGCACCAAACCAATCATAATCGGATTACCAATTTTGTCATTCACCTTGATTGGGTCGCTATCGAAATTCCTGGCCCTAAGCGAGATTTTGCGCTTCACGAAAAAGGGATTCACCCAAAAAAACCCGTTGGCATTGATTGTTCCACTATAAGCTCCAAACAAGGTCATAACAACGGCCTTATTTGGGTTTACTACCGTAAAGCCTATAGACAGCACAATTCCCAATAATAAAACCAGAATAAATAGGGGTGATTTTAGCAAAGCAATGCCTGCCACGCCGATTAAAAAGATTACAAAAATCACAAGCGCCATTACATAGCCGGATGTTGCATTTCTTATTTTTTCCATGATGATTGGTTTAAATTGATATTATTTTAATATCACAAAGATATAAATTATTTTGTGTTGTAGGAAAGTTTGCGGAATATTTTTTTACTACTGAAATTGAAGTGAGAAATAAAAAAGACTTGTATGAGAGACCTTGATTTTCTATAGGTGCGAATTGTAAATCCGCGCCAGCGTGGGGAGGTTCCACCAACTCCCCTCTTTTCAGCTATATTTGTATTAAATATTTTTCGGGAGTATTAAACGACCTCAGAAAGAAGTGGATTAGGCTGTTAATACATTAAACCTCAAAGGTTTTAGAAACCTTTGAGGTTTAGCTGAATAGTTACCTTTATGATTAAGGACTTCATAACATCGAGTAAATAGCAGAAAAATATGGTTTTGCTATTTCAAATCATTTATCAAACTCATACCTTATCTTCTCGGCTGAATCAAAGTAGCCTCTATCAATTTTTGTTATAACCTCATGACACCTTCTGCAAACCGATATCAATGTATATATTGGCTCATTCATTCTATACCTGCCCTCTGTGTGATGAACCTCGGTTGCTGTTTCAGTTAGGCAGGATCGACAAATATAGTTATCACGCTTTAAGACAATCTTAGTTATTTCATGCCAACGTTCAGATTTTAAGTACTCTGAATAAAGATTCCAGAAATTGCTTTCATTGATCAACTTTTTCTTGTCTCTAATTCTATCAGCAATTTTTACAATTTCACTTTCAGCCGCTCTTTTCTCTTCAATTAGATTAATGGACACCGGTAAAGAGACTTTTTCGTAATTACTTTTCTTCAGGGCTGTACCAATTCGTTTTCCACAATGTTGACACTGATTATAAACACGATAGTCATCAGAATCTTGGAGTGCCTCGAATTCATCTGAATAATCTCTCACAGTGATAATATCGGGTGAAATACAACAATTTCCATAAGGAGCATATTCTATATCATCATAACCACAATTATCACAATGATAATGGAATACAGTTATTTTATCCGAACTGTTAAGCACTGAATTGCAGTGTGGGCAATACCTAATGTATTCACTCATAATACAATCTTTAAATACCAATTGATTTTAATCGCCCTATGAGCTCTTGACGTTTCTTATCCGCTAAATCTTTTAGATATTTGAGCTCCTCTCCAGCTAATTTCCAATTTTCAAGTAAGTTCTTGTCTGTAGTATCAGATTGAGCCATTAATTCTGCTAAGTCAATCATTTCTTTTTGTAATTCTTTTGTTCTCGTTTTCAGAAATTGAATTTCCTCATTAGTAGAATAAATTTTTTCGTTTTTGCTGTTTTGTTCATCAAATATTTCCGTTTGAACAGCAACTGGAGATGACCATGATGCACTATAAGTAGTTCCAGTAAGTTCTATTTCCTTTAGTGCTTTATCATCTATAACAAGCTTAAAATGCTTTTGACCGTGTCTGTAAAAGTTCATTGAAGTATACATATGGAAATTTACGTTTGCTTTTTCTTTCATCTCTTCAATTAACTCCTGCCTCGGTCCAAATATTCTTTTGTCTTTTAGATTCCACCACCAATCCTCTTTTTTGTCATCACTGATAAACACAATATTCTTTTTGTTCTCTGAGGCAAAATCTATGAGTTGCATCCATATTAAAAAATCACCATAGCGATTAGGAATAGGTTTTGCAGCATCAGCATATCCTGGTGGAATATGAAGCTTAAACCTTTTCTCCGCTTCTTTGTATAATTCATCTAGCCTGTCATTAGAAAATTTGCCAACAACTTTTCCACTGAACAATTCGGAAATCTCATTGTAAATATGATCAATATCCACATAGCTTTCGTATTTTTTTATTATACGATTAATATCTTCAGTAACCTTACTTAATACTGTGTTAAACTCGGTATTAATTGTACCAGACAGAAAAGGTATTTTAGATTGAGAATTTATTTCTTCCTGAATAGATTCAATCCTTTTAAGAAATTCTTTGTACCCACTATTTATATCATAGATAACGTCAATTCTCCTATTATTGTATTCAAAAGCTGCCTGGTGAGGCAAAATCATTCTGTGAGAAAGCTTTTCAATTAATCTTATAATAGTAGTCTTTGTTTCATCAGAATAACGATAAAGATTTAACAATACATTTGTATCAAACGCAAAAACACCATCGTCCCACAGCGATTTGATTTCTTCTTTATCTTTTTTATGATAACCAATAAACAATTCTCTCATAAGTAAAACTTTTAATAATTTTTAACCTCAATCCCCCGCTGGCGCGAATTTGCCTGCGCTGAGCCTGCCGAAGTGCAATCCGTGCCTTTGCTATTCCTCTTGCTTTTAAACCACATACATTATCCAATTATAATTAATTTGGTCTCCCGACAGTTATCGGGAGCATCATGCGAAAATCTCAATCCCTTTATTGTACTGACAGTAGACAAGGCACTCAAGCAAGATATCTTTGTACTGATCTCTTGTAAAAACATCAACCCATCCTTGCACTGCATAGCTGACAAAATAAACACCTGCAGGATTATGAAACTTGTACTTACGGCTCATTAAGCAAAAATAAGTAATTCCTGTATGCCGGAACAGTTAAACTGCTTGGTTTATTTGTTGATTGTTTGTGGACACGGATTGCAAATCCGCACCAGCCTTTAGGATTTGCAAACCTGAATTATAAAATACCAAAAGTTCAAAGATTCCACTGCTGCAAGATGGCTTTCAGTAAAAGCCCCAACGCTGGCGCCGATTTGCAATCGGTGTCCCTCTAATTGTTTTTAATGGAGTTTCATAGTTTTGGTTCATTGTTCAAAAATAATCAGTTGTTGTATAATTACCTCAGTGGCTGGCCCACCGCTGGCTCGCATTTGTAATCCGCCTCTGCCTTGTCTGGAAAGCTTCAAAAGCAAAAAGTTTGTTGTGTGCACGGATTGCAAATCCGCGCCAGCGGGGGATAAGAGTTTTTAAGTTTTAGCACTTTTCAATCTATAGGTTTTTGTTTTGTTCCTCTAAAATTAATAATTTCAATCAACTTCTTTTCAGGTTGAATCCGGTAGATTATGTAATTGTTTTTATCTACCAATCCCTTATGCACATTTTTAAATTTTACTGTAGGAGAACAGATTTTTGGATATTTACTTATCTGATTTAAAAGGTTTTGTAAATTTTGCTCTAAATTTAGAATTTCCATTGTAGTCCATTCTTCTTCAAGAAATTCTATAACCTTAGCTAAGCCTTTTTCTGCTTGAGGAGTCCAAACGATTTTTAATGCCAATTATCAAAACGTTTCAATACAGTTTCATTAGCTAAATATTCGCCTTTATCTGCTTGAGTTAAACCTGTTTTGATTTCTTCTTGTTCTTTTTCGGACATTTCGCTCCACCAATCCACTTGCTCTTCTTCAAAAACTGTTTTGAGTTTCTCTAATAGACTTTCTTTCTGCGTTTGCAGTAAAAGATGCATTAACTCTAATTTTGTGGTTTCAATACTCATGTTTCTAAAGTTTATCAAAACAAAGATAGTTTTTTATCCGTAATTTTCGTTTTGCCTGTTTAAATTTCTCCGCATTTTTTATGAGAAACATTATTCGGCATCCGTCGTAAATGAAATATCCCTTCCTTCGGCTCTTTCACTTTTTACTGCTTCTTGCAGTTGCTCGGGCAGTGAAGATATGTGAACAACAAACCCGTCAACCATAACAAAGCTGTTGAATGGGTTGCTTTCTGTCATTTTTTGAGTAGAAAACTCGGAATCAAAATAAACCATTTTAAAGAGGTCTTTTATTTGCTTGGCCTTCGCTGACACGGTCGAATTTTTTGTTCCAAAATAATCGCGCTGCGCTTACCGGGCTTATCGATACGCTAGTTTATGAAAACACTGCTGGATTGTTTTTTTTGTCCACGGATTACAAGGATTACAAGGATTTTATCGGGGTGATGGTTGAAGACGGTGATGAATTGGTGGGGATTAAAAAGTGTGATTTTGGGGAAGTCGGATTTAAAGGAGCGCTGCGCTGCGCTTACCGGGCTTATCGATATCCCCGCTGGCGCGGATTTGTAATCCGTGCCTTTGCCATTCCTCTTGCTTTTAAACCCCGCTTGGAGTTTGCAACTACCTCGCCTAAAATTAAAATCACGCAATATTCTTACTATCATAAAAACAAGTTCATCAGTCAAACAAGCTGTAAATCATTATAATACTGTATAAATTGATTATCTAAACGATATCCACGCAGCGACACAGTTGCAGACTCCGAACGTGAGTATTAGACCACCTCAATTATTCTACAAAATAATCCTATCTATATTTGTAGAACTTTATTCACTAAATTTGCGTTAAATATTAACAAACACTATACTTTTGTGCTATATGTTAAACATTGGCATTAAAATAACAGCGCTACGTAAGCAAAACAAATGGTCTCAAGCAGATCTTGCCAATGCGGTTAATGCTTCACGAGACATTATTGGGAAGTACGAACGTAACGAGAATGCCCCTTCTATTGAGATGGCTCAAAAAATAGCTGTAGTATATGGGGTGACTGTGGATTACCTTATAGGCAAAAGTGCTTTTGCAAATTACAACCAGAAAGATATTAAACGCTTAGAAGACAGGAATGCCAATGCAAGGCAGGCTATTACAATTTAAAAATGGATTTTATGCAAACAGTATTAATAGAACTTAAAGATAACCAATCTTTGAAAGCTTTGCAGGAATTGGAGCAAAAGCAGCTGATTCGGATAGTAAAAGAACCTGATTTAAATTCTTATGCCTTAGCTGGCGAACCTATAAGCGAGGAAGATTTCAAAAAATGGGTTGAATATACCGAAGATTCTCCAACTGTAAGTATTACCGAAGCCAAGCAGCGATGGGCAACACAAAAGAAAAAGCTCCAAAAACTTATTCGTTAAGGATAACCGAAAACGCGCTCCAAAATATTGATGATATAACAGGCTATATTGCTTACATCAAACACCAGCCTTTAAATGCTATCCGTGTTGGTGATAAAATATTTGAGACCATAAACCGCATTGAGCAAAACCCTTTCGCATTTCGGGAATGCGAAGAAATTCCGACCAAAACCAAAATCTATCGCAAAGCAGTTTGCATGAGCTGGCTTATCATCTATAAAATTAAAGCCTCTGAGATTATTGTTGTTGGTATTATCCATAGTAGCCGAAGCGTTTCGAGGGTTAGAAAGCTTAGAAAAGTAAAATAGAAAGGGTCAACAACATGCCAGCGGCCTATTTGCATATCATAAAACCTCGCCCCGTAATCATACCAGTCCAAAAGCAACGAAAACGCTGCTATTTTCTTCCAAATTTTTATTGCTTACAACCCAAACCCAACTTAAGCTGTCTGTATTAGTTGTCAACCCTAATTACGCCTCTATGAAACCAAGAATTTTATTGCTTTTTAGCTTTATTTTTTATCTTACTGCTTGTCAGCAAGATACGAAGACACCAGCTGATTACGTCGATCCATTTATTGGCACCGGCGGCCACGGTCACACTTTTCCGGGGGCCACGATGCCTTTTGGCATGGTGCAACTGAGTCCGGATACGCGCAAAGATTCGTGGGATGGCTGTTCGGGCTATCATTATTCTGATAGTACCATTATGGGTTTTAGCCATACGCATCTAAGTGGCACAGGTGTAGGCGATTATGGCGATATTCGCTTGATGCCGATGAGAGGCTTGTTGCGTCTTGATCCCGGCACTGAAAGCGAACCTCATCTTGGCTATCGTTCACGATTCAGACACGAAACCGAATCAGCAGCGCCTGGCTATTACAGCGTGTTGCTTGACGATTACAATATAAAAGCTGAACTTACGGCAAGTGAACGCGTGGGATTTCATAAGTATGAATTTCCTGACAGCGACAGCGCACACATTATTATTGATCTTTTTGAAGGCGTTACAACAGACAAGATTCTCGACGCTTTTATCCGTTTTGAAAACGACAGCACCATCAGCGGGTATCGCCGCACCAAAGGCTGGGCAAACGATCAGCATTTATATTTTTATGCCCGTTTTTCAAAAGCCTTCAAGCTTTTCGGCATTCAGCACAATGGTCAAACGCAAGCCATGAAAACTTATGCTGAAGGTGGAAAAATAGTTGCCTGGGTGGATTATGAAAGCATGAAAAAGGAAGCCATCATGGTTAAAGTGGGTATTTCTGCAGTAGATGTAGATGGCGCAAAAAACAACCTAAAAACAGAAATCCCGCATTGGAACTTTGAGCGTCAGCGCGAAAAAGCCAAGGCAAATTGGAACAAGGAGTTAGCAAAAATTGAAGTAGGAAAAGGCAGACAAAAGGACGATCGCCGCATATTTTATACCGCACTTTACCACACCATGATTGCGCCTAATGTTTATAATGATGTTGATGGACGCTATCGTGGACACGATATGAAAATCCATCAAACAGACAACAGACATTATACCGTTTTTTCACTTTGGGATACGTTTAGGGCGCTGCATCCGCTGCTTAGCATCATCGAAAAAGAGCGCACTAACGAAATGATTTTAAGCATGTTGGATATGTACGATAAAGGCGGATTACTCCCGGTTTGGGAACTGGCTGCCAACGAAACTCAGTGTATGATTGGCCATCACGCGGTGCCTGTTATTGCCGACGCCTGGATCAATGGCATCAGGGATTTTGATGGTGAAAAAGCACTCAATGCGATGATAAAAAGTGCCAATCAGGATTTGCACGGACTGAAATGGCAAAAATCGCTGGGATTTATTCCGGCTGATAAAGAAAGTGAATCTGTTTCCAAAACCCTGGAATATGCTTACGACGATTGGTGCATTGCGCAAATGGCCGAATCACTTGGAAAACAACAAATTGCAGACAGTTTCTATCAAAGATCACAATATTATAAAAACCTGTACGACTCCGAAACACGCTTTTTCAGGGGAAGACAAAACGGCGGTTTTATCGCGCCATTCGATCCGGCACAGGTCAACTTTATGCTCACCGAAGCCAATAGCTGGCAGTACAACTTTTTTGTGCCGCATGATGTTGAGGGCCATATCAATATCATGGGCGGCAACGACAATTATGCTGCCCTACTCGATTCTCTTTTTAGAGGAAAAACCGAGCCCACAGGCAGAAAACAAGCCGATATCACCGGGCTGATCGGCCAATACGCACACGGCAATGAACCCAGTCACCACAAGGCTTACCTCTATAATTTTGTTGGTCAGGCTTATAAAACCCAGGAACTGATTCATCAGATTATGGATGAACTCTATCACGCCGCACCCGATGGACTTAGCGGCAACGAAGACTGCGGCCAGATGTCGGCCTGGTATGTGTTTAGCGCGATGGGATTTTACCCGGTTACGCCAGCTTCCGGCACTTATATAATAGGTGTACCTCGTTTCGACAAAACCAGTATTAAGTTGGAAAACGGCAATGATTTTACGGTTATTGCTGACAATTTTAGCACAAATAATCCTTATGTTCAGGAACTTATCCTCAACGGAGAAAGTTATCCGTACAGCTATATCAGCCATCAGGCTATTGTTGACGGTGGCGAGTTGCGCTTCAAGATGGGGCCAAGACCCAATTTGGAGTGGGCAGCAGAGGCTCAATTCAGGCCAAAAAGTGCTGTTGAAACCGATGCCATAACGGTAGTTCCATCCATAAAAGCCGATGCCAAAACTTTTACCCAGAATTTGGAAATCACACTTAATCATCCGCAAGCCGAAGCAAAACTTTTTTACACGATTGATGGAACTAATCCAACCGTAAAAAGTAAGTCCTATAGCAAGCCGTTTTTGTTGAATGAAACAACCGAGGTGAAAGTTATGGCAAAGATCGGAACGCAAGAAAGCGCAATCATCTCGGGTAATTTCTACAAAATCCCTGCCGGAAGAAGCATCACCCTCGAAACCAATTACAACGCACAATATCCGGCTGGTGGAAATATCGCTTTGATTGACCAACAGCGTGGCAATACGGATTTCAGAACCGGTTCCTGGCAAGGCTATCAAGGCGTTGATTTGATTGCTACGGTTGACTTAGGCCGAAAGCAGCGCATCAGTGAGGTTTCAGTGGGCTTTCTGCAAGATGAACGCTCCTGGATTTTTATGCCTTTGCAAGTTGAAGTGAGCGTTTCTGCTGACGGAAAAAGCTTTAAAAAAGTCGGGACGGTAAAAAACACGATTCCTGAAACGCTCGAAGGCAGCATAACAAAAAATTTCGAGCTGAAATTCCCGGCACAGCAAGCGCGTTACGTGAAAGTGATTGCTGAAAATAGAAAAACCTGTCCTACCGGCCATCTTGGCGAAGGCGAACCGGCCTGGATTTTTGCTGACGAAATCGTTATCCGTTAAGTAAGTTTTCTGGCAGAGGTTGCATCTTGGATTATTCACAATATTTTTTTTATAATAAAGAAGCTGGTATCATCTCGGTAATCCAAGAGAAACTTCTATTAATATCTTGTTAAACAGAGGTGTATGTACATACATGAATTACCAAACAGAGAAAATCGGGATAATTAGAGATTCCTCCCTCAAAATCTTGTTTCACAGGGTTTTTTAGTCGGAATGACATCTGCGTTTTTACTTGGGGTGAAATACTTGGGGTATAAATACCCAATCTTTCTCTGCCTATCCAAGGTTTCCAGCTTTGAAACCGGTATTTTTGCAAACCAGTCCCAAAAGCTATGCTCTTTTTAATTGCAACAACACTTCTCTCGTTTAGTATTTTTATACTGTTTAAGTTATTTAAACAGTATAATATCAATAACTTACAGGCTATCGTTGCCAATTATCTAATAGCAGCCTCGGTGGGATTTTTTAGTTATGATGCCAAATTTTCAGCTACAGTAATTTTTGAGGCATCCTGGTTTTTGCTTTCAATTTTAATTGGCGGCGCATTTATCGGCGTATTTTTTCTTTTCGCGCTTTCCAATCAGAAAGCAGGCATCGCCATCACTGCCGTTTCCAGCAAAATGTCGGTCGTGATACCTACAGCCGCAGGGTTTTTACTATTTAGCGATCCGCTAAGCCCACAAAAGATTGTAGGAATAATTTTAGCATTAATAGCTTTATATTTAGCTCTTTACAAAAAGTCTGTTGGGAATACTAAGTTTAATTACAAACTTATTTTATTACCAATATTTTTATTTATCGGCACAGGCGCCAACGATTTACTGATGAAAATTGCAGATCATTATTTTGTAGAAAATGATGTCCTTTTATTGGTTTCAACCATTTTTAGTGTGGCTTTGATAATTGGTGCTACAGTATTAATTATCAATATTATAAAACATAATTCACGCTTAAAACTCAGAAATTTCGTTGCCGGTGGTTTGCTCGGATTGATTAACTTTGGCTCAACCTATTATTTATTTCGTAGCATGGAAATTTTTGACAGCTCATTCCTTTTTCCCATCCGAAACACAAGCGTAGTAGGCTTATCAGCCCTTGCCGCTCTGCTCTTTTTTGGAGAAAAGTTGCATAAAACAAATTGGATTGGCATTTTTCTCGCGCTCATTGCGATCCTAATGATTTCAACAGGATGATGTTTGACGACACCTATACTATAATCACCAATTCCGGCGAGGGCCTGTACAAGGATAAAGGCAGCAAATTTATTGCGCATGCTTTTCATGTCAGCAACGAGACGGAAGCTAAAGAAGCAATCGAAGAAATCAAAAAAAAGTTTCACGATGCCCGCCACCATTGTTACGCCTATATGATTGGTCCCGACAAGTCCTGCTTTCGTTCCAATGATGATGGCGAACCTTCGGGAACGGCCGGCAAGCCAATCTTGAATCAAATTCTGTCAAAAGATATCACCAATGTTTGCGTAGTCGTTGTGCGCTATTTTGGTGGTACTAAGCTCGGTGTTAGCGGATTAATTAACGCCTATAAAAGTGCTGCACGCGAAGCCCTTGACCAGGCCAAAGTAGAAGAGCGTACTGTTGATGAGGTTTACAGCCTCGAATTTGAGTACCCGCTTATGAATGAAGTGATGCGTATTTTGAAGGAAGAAAATTTGCAACAAATAAATCCGCGATTTGAATTAAGCTGTTATCTTGAAATAAAAATCAGAAAAAATGAAGCAAAAAAAATTGTTGAAAAACTTAATTTACTTTTTGGGCTTGAAATAAAACACCTCAAAACTGTTTAGCTATAAGGCTTTAAGAAATTTGACTCTAC
The DNA here is from genome assembly GCA_023229135.1 of Bacteroidales bacterium. Lineage (GTDB taxonomy): Bacteria > Bacteroidota > Bacteroidia > Bacteroidales > F082 > UBA5536. Next base: position 16,903 of record JALNZT010000040.1, on the reverse strand, counting down.
GAAATCGGATAAAGCGCGTTAATCTAAGCCTAATAATTATTTATATCAAGCCTAATTTTCCTTTTTTATTCACTTTTTTTCATTGATATTTGTTCACAAATCAACAACAACTTAATTACTAAATAAGGTCATTATAATCAGCAACTTACTGATTTTTGATTTGTAGGCAGTTGTCATTTTTAAATTAACTGTTTGATTATCAATTAAATGAAAAAAGGACATATTGATGTTTGGGAAAACTGTTTGAGTGTGATCAAGGACAATGTTCACAATCAAAGCTTTAAAACCTGGTTCGAGCCTATAAAGCCCGTAAAGCTCGAAAAGAATGTTTTAACGATACAGGTTCCCAGCCAATTTTTTTATGAGTGGCTGGAAGAGCATTATATTAATTTGCTAAAAAAAACGGTAAAAAAAGAACTCGGTATTGAAGGGCGTTTAGAGTACAGCATCATTATGGACAACTATGATGCCGGTAAGCCTTATGCCATAAATTTCCCAACCAGCAACAAAAAAGACACCCAAAACCCGATGGTTTCTATGCCACTTGATCTGAATCGCGGCACTTCGAAAGAAATTCCTAACCCTTTTATTATTCCCGGATTAAAGAAAATAAAAGTCGAATCCCAGCTTGTTGACTCCTATTCGTTTGACAACTTTGTTGAAGGCGAATGCAACCGCCTGGCCAGATCAGCCGGATATGCTGTTGCTGAAAATCCTGGAAAAACAGCTTTTAATCCACTGCTGTTTTATAGTGCTACGGGACTTGGCAAAACACATTTAGCTCATGCAATCGGACTTCAGGTAAAGAATAATTTTCCTGATAAAATAGTCTTATACATTCAGACAGAGCAGTTTATGAATCAATATACGCAATCGGTAAGAAATAATAATCAAAATGATTTTGTCCATTTTTACCAAATGATTGATGTGTTGATTATCGACGATATTCAGTTTTTAGCCGGTAAAGTTAAAACCCAGGATGTGTTTTTTCACATCTTCAATCACCTGCACCAAAGTGGTAAACAGTTGATTATTACCAGCGACAAACCACCGGTGGAGCTTCAGGGCTTGGAGCCGCGACTACTTTCACGCTTCAAATGGGGGCTTTCTGCCGATCTTCAAGTGCCTGATCTGGAAACCAGGATCGCAATCCTTAAACGCAAACTATACAACGACGGCATAGAAATCCCACAGGATGTAATTGATTATCTGGCCTATAACATCCGTACCAATGTGCGTGAGATGGAAGGCGCACTTATTTCTTTGGTTGCACAATCGTCGCTCAACAAAAAATCTATTACCATTGAGTTGGCGCGCCAAATGATCGATAAATTTGTAAAGAACACCACTCACGAAATATCTATCGATTTGATTCAAAAGGTAGTATGCGACTTTTTCGGACTTCCCATCGAGCAAATTAAAACCAAAACGCGCAAAAGGGAAATTGTTCAGGCACGTCAGATTGCGATGTATTTTTCTAAAAAACATACTAAATCTTCCCTGGCAACCATTGGACTGCAATGCGGAAATAAAGACCATGCCACGGTGCTTCACGCCTGTAAAACAGTTAGTAATCTGATAGAAACTGATAAAAAATTCGAAAATTACGTGAACGAAATTGATAAAAAAATCCAACGTTAACCGTTTATCAGTGAATTAGTTCCGGCATCAGACTGTTAAAAACAAGGTTGTTTTTTGGATGGGTGCTTAACGGCCTTAAGCATAATATCTGTTTGTTCCATAAGTAAAAAAAACATGAATGTCCTATTTGTTTGTTTGGGAAACACCTGCCGTTCTCCAATGGCAGAGGGAATTCTAAAAAAGATTTATCAAGATAAAGGGATAACAGGAGCTGTGGAATCAGCTGGTTTTCAATCTTTTCAACATAATAATTCGCCAGATCCCCGCGCTATTAGTGTGGCCAAAAATCATGGCATTGATATCTGCCCAAAAAAAGCACGCATCTTTCATACAGCTGATTTCGACCGATTCGATCGTATTTTTGTGATGGACACCAAAAATATGAACGATGTGCTTAACCTTGTTCGTGACGAAAATGACAGAAAGAAAGTGGACTATCTGATGAACGCCATCGAGCCGGGCTCAAATAAAACTGTTCCGGATCCCTATCTAAATGGTGTTGAAGATTACGAGAAAGTATTTATCAATTTAGAAAAAGCCTGTCATAAAATTGCACACTTAACACTTTAGCCTATGATAAAACCCCCTCATTTTCCGCTTGCCAGCGACATCATCACAGCACATCAGAATATCTCGGCTTTTACACATCGCACACCGGTTTTGAGCAGCGCTTTTTTTAACGCACAATGCGACGCTTCCTTATTTTTTAAATGTGAAAACTTCCAAAAGGCCGGAGCTTTTAAGTCGCGCGGTGCCATCAATGCCGTTTTAAGCCTGAGCCAGGACGAATTGGAAGCCGGCGTTGCCACACATTCCAGCGGTAATCATGCGCAAGCATTGGCACGTGCCGCTAAAATTCTCGGCACCAAAGCCTATATCGTAATGCCTCGCACAGCGCCAGCTATCAAAGTTGCCGCAGTAAAAGCATACGGTGGCGAGGTATATTTTTGCGAACCAAACCAAGAAGCCCGTGAAACGAAATTAGCCGAAGTTGTAGCCAAAACCGGTGCTTGTTTCATCCATCCATACAACGATTACCGCATAATTACAGGGCAAGCCACGGCCTGCAAAGAAATTTTGGAAGAAATCGACAGTCCCGATTATATTTTTTGTCCGGTTGGTGGAGGAGGCTTACTGAGCGGAACAGCCCTTGCTGCCGCTTATTGGTCGCCTAAAACAAAAGTGATTGGCTGCGAGCCACAGGGCGCTGACGATGCGTTTCGATCGTTCCAGGCGAAAAAACTTATCCCGATGATAAAGCCCGAGACCGTTGCCGACGGTTTACTCACCTCACTTGGGTCGCTCACTTTTCCTATTATCCTGGAAAATGTACACGCCATTTTTTGCGTGAACGACACCCAAATTATTCAGGCTATGCGGCTGGTGTGGGAACGCATGAAAATTATTATTGAGCCAAGTGCCGCTGTGCCGCTGGCTGTAGTACTTTCCGGACAAGTCAATCTCAAAAATAAAAAAGCCGTCATCATTTTCTCAGGTGGAAATGTTGACCTCAACAACTTACTATGGGCCTAAAAAAAGGAAAACTTTTTCTTATTCCAACGCTACTTGGAGATACCACAGCCGCATATATTTTGCCGCAATCTACGCTGGAAATAATTGCTCAGCTCGATCATTTTATCGTAGAAAACTTGCGCACAGCCCGGCGTTTCCTAACTAAAATTGAAACCGCAAAAGCTATTGACGAACTGCACTTTGAGTTGCACGACAAGCATTTTCAGGAAGCGGCATTAAATGAGCTGCTCAAGCCGCTTCTTCAAGGGATTGACATTGGTTTGATGTCGGAAGCCGGCACGCCCTGTGTTGCCGATCCCGGAAGTGCTGTCGTTGCGCTGGCACATCGCCTTGGTGTTCAGGTTGTTCCACTCACCGGCCCCAATTCTATTTTGCTGGCACTTATGGCTTCAGGTTTTAACGGGCAAGCTTTTAGTTTTCACGGCTATTTACCGATTCAGGCTAAAGACCGTATAAACAGCCTGAAAATCATAGAAAAGCAGGCTATATTAAAAGGTGAAACCCAGATTTTTATTGAAACACCTTTTCGGAATAATGTATTGATTGAAAGCATTTTACAAAACTGTCATCCTGAATCCTTATTATGTGTTGCAGCCGATATCAGTACTCAAAATGAAAAAATTATCAGCAAGAAAGTAAAAGACTGGAAATCTATGACATACAACTACCACAAAGTTCCTTGTGTATTTTTGCTTTGGCACGAAACAGATTTTCAGACACAAAAAAAGCAGATTGGGAAATATTCCTGATCTGCTTATGTTTTACGAGGGATCGGTTTAGTGCTGATGGCCGTGATCACCATGCACATGGCCATGATCAAGCTCTTCGGCAGTTGCTTTTCTTACTTCGAGTATAGTACCAGAAAAATGCAAATCCATGCCGGCCAGCGGATGGTTAAAGTCCATTTTTACTTTATCATCACCAATTTCCATTACTATGCCATCCAAAGGATTTCCGTTCTGATCTTGCATAGTAATCTGATTTCCAAGCTGAAGCAGCTCGTCATCAATTTTACCATCAATTTCAAATATTTTTTTGTCGAGATCGACAATCGCTTCGGCGTTCTGCTCACCATAGCCCTCTTTTGCGCTTAATTCGAAACTAAATTCGTCACCGGCTTCAAGACCGCTCAAGCTCTCTTCAAACTTTGGCAGCAAACCGCCAACACCAAAAAGGTAAACAAAAGGACGATCGCTTTCAAGTTTTTGAATTAACTCACCTGTAGCATCTTTCTTACGCAATTCATACGTTAGTGAAACAACTTTTTGATTTCCTACTTTCATAAAAAATATTTTGTAATGTTCTTAAAAAAAACCTCAATCCAGCATCAAAAAATGACAAAAACAAGCTCAAAAGCCTCAATTCTGATTGAAATTCAGTTGAAATTAGCTGCAAAAGTACATATAATATTATAAACGCCTCATTCATATCCGGGAAGCTTGCCGCAAATAAACACAGCCGAGGTGTAATAAATAACTCCTATATTCGTCCTCTTATTCTTTAAACAAAATATACCGGAGCGATGGTTGACGAAAGCATTTTATCCATTCAGGGACTGAGCAAAAACTACGGCAGCATTAAAGCGGTTGATGCGCTTGACCTGGAAATAAAAAAGGGACAAGTTTTTGGTTTGTTGGGGCCAAACGGAAGCGGCAAAACTACAACACTAAGCATTGTCCTTGGACTGATTAAACCTCAAAACGGTCATTTCAAATGGTTTGGAAAACCAGTAACAGCAGCCACTTTAAGAAGGATCGGATCAATCCTTGAATCACCAATTTTTTATCCCTATTTATCGGCAACTGATAACCTTAAAATCATTGCCGATATCAAGCGGGTAAGCTATGATTCTATTGATGAAAAACTGGCAATGACAGGCTTGCTGGAGCGCAAAAATCACCATTTTAAAACCTATTCATTGGGCATGAAACAGCGGCTGGCCATTGCTGCCGCACTGCTTGGTAATCCTGAAGTGCTTATTTTAGACGAACCTACAAACGGCCTCGACCCGCAGGGAATAGCCGAAATCAGAGGTTTAATCATCGATATCGCGAAAGAGGGGAAAACAATAATCATCGCCAGCCACCTGCTTGATGAAGTGCAAAAAGTGTGTAGCGATGTAGCTGTTTTACAAAACGGGAAATGCCTATACAGTGGTAAGGTAGATTTTATGACTGGCGACGGCCTTTTGCTCGAAGTAATGGCTGACAAACCTGAGTTGCTAATAGCTGCGCTGGAAAACTGTCAGTGGGCAACAATCAGCAGTCGGGAAAAAGACCACTTTCTTGTTCAATTGCAAAAAGACAATTCAGCCAGTGATCTGAATCGCTATTTAATTGATCAGCAAGTAGTTTTGAACCATCTCACCACTAAACATAAAACCTTAGAGTCACATTTTTTAGCACTTTTGAAAAATAAAGCATGAGATATATTTATCGTATTACCACCCGAAAACTTTTCAAAAGCCGGACATTTTGGATTATGCTGGCACTTTATGGCTTCAGCCTGAGCACCTTAATATTTGGTGTTGAAGCATTTATAAGAAATGTCACCATTAACGCCGGCAATAACTCCCCTATTCCGATTCCTGAAATCTCTGTTTATACCTTTCCCGACATTTGGCAAAACCTGAGCTATCTGACGGGTTTCTTAAAACTGTTCCCGGCATTGATTCTCATTATTTTTGTAACTGCAGAATACAGCTATAAAACTAATCGCCAGCATATTATGAATGGCATGAGCCGCGAATCTTACTTTTTCTCACAACTGGTATTTTTGGTTGGAATGGCTTTATTCTCAACACTTTTATTGGTTTTCCTCACACTATTTTTAGGTTTCCAGCACACGAGCGATATCAGCCTGAGTTTGGTATTTTCAAAAAGCTATTTTTCGTTGGCCTATTTTATGGAGTTACTGACTTTTTTGAGCATTGCGTTTTTCACAGCTATCATTATCAGGCGCAGCGGCTTAGCCATTATCACTTTTTTACTGCTCTACAGCGTGATAGAGCCCATAAGCCGTTTTTATCTTCCTGAAATGCTTGCCCAAAGCATGCCGTTTAAGCGCATTGGAAACTTAATTGATGTACCAAACACCAGCCTGATGAAACTTTTTGGGGTGAGTTTTCGAACCAATATCGACACTTTCGATCTGCTGTTTGTCATTTTTTATGCTGTCTTCTTCCTCTTTTTAAGTTACTTGCTTGTCAAAAAACGAGACCTATAAAAAGAAGAAATTTAGGTAGAAAAGAAATTTTAAACACCTTATTTATTTGTCCTACTAAGCGTTAGTGGTTTTTTAAAACTCACTTCTCGACAGAAAAACAAAATTGATTTTACAAATGGCCTATTCCAAATTGGCTGCTAAAGATGAAATATCTCTCAAGAAGTGATTATAAGCAGCATTTTGTTAAATTTGCCGGCTAATCAACCTAAGTTTTGGCTTACGTTTTCTGCAATACTATCTTTAAGATAAGCATTAGATGCTGTTAGGAAAACCATACATGAAGAATAAATCAGTATCTGAAAGGGAATCTTTTGCCCGACATCGAATTGGTAAAGGCAAAAGGGCTTTCGACATCATATTTGCAAGCATAGCAATCTTGGTTACTTCACCACTAATGTTACTGATTGCTATCATTATAAAACTCGAATCAAAAGGCCCTGTCTTATATATCTCTCGACGCGTTGGCACCGGTTACGATATATTCAATTTCTTCAAATTCAGATCCATGCGGCAACATGCCGATGAAGAAATTGGTGAATTATCAAACCTGAACCTCTATCTTATCAACAAAAAGCACCAACAAAGCAAAGAAAATCAAAGCTGTCCGGAATGTGCCAGACAAGGCAAACTTTGTTCGCCAATTTTATACATTGATGGCACCGAAATATGCGAAAACTGGTATTTTGAGCTAAAACGTCAAAAAAATAAAGAAACAGCTTTTTTTAAGGCAAAGGATGACCCGAGGGTAACCCGGTTTGGCAAAATAATCCGTCGTTTCAACCTGGACGAGCTACCGCAGTTTTTCAATGTTATAAAAGGAGATATGTCGGTTGTGGGCAACAGACCTTTGCCTCTTTATGAAGCAGAGAAACTCACAACAGACCAATGGTCTTACCGGTTTTTAGCTCCTGCCGGCATCACCGGGATGTGGCAAATACACGTAGATCGCTTTCGTTCTGAAGAAAAACGAATTAATCTTGACAACCAATACGCCATGATTAGTTCACCAGCAAAAGACTTTAAAATTATTCTCAAAACTTTTTTAACCTTTTTCAGGAAAAATAACTACTAAAATTCTTAGCTGTTACTTTTGTAAGGCTTTGATGCTACCAGGCAAAGCCGGATTGAAGGTAGGACTTCGAATAAAAAAATGTAGTTAACGTTGTATGTATATCTGTTGATATCTCGCTTCAGACTTGAAAATGTCAATAGGCACCAAAAATCTTACGCAGCAGCCACTCGACACTTAGTAGCATCAGCATAGCCAGCAGAATAATTTGCAAATTGATGAGCGGTTCAAAACGCTTTTCCTGATGGCTGACCGTCACCATTCGTTCATCGGCTTGTAAGTTGGCAAGTAGCTGTCCAAAATCAGATGTTTGATAATAGTTACCGCCGGTGATGGCTGCTAATTGCTTCATCCTTTGCGCATCGGCCACTAAATGACGGCCTTCGAGCGCAGATTTTTTCACTGAAAACCGGCCGGCTTCCGTCAGGCTTTCGCCGGTTAACATAGCAACAGCATCATAGGTATAAATCCCCTCTTCCAACCGCCCGGCATTGAGTTGATAGCTTTTGTCAAAATTCGTAAACTCATAGTCGTAATTGAGCTTTTTCTGTTCATTTACAAGCCTGATTTTCAGTTGTGGCTCCACGATTAACTCCCCACTTTTATTGCGAATTTCGCCATAAATCATCACCGGACTTCCCGCCGTATATTCCTCCTCCGTCGTAATTTTCAAACGGCTGTTATCTTGCTGTAAAGCAGCATATTGAATCAGCTTACCCATAAGTGCGTCAAAGCTTTGATGCGAGCCTGTTTCCTTAAACTGAAACAGCCTCCAACGCCAAATCCCGGTGCCACTCACAATGCCAATTTTACGCTGTTCCTGCTTTCCAAACATTATTAATGGCCGCGAGGTTTCTACACCTCTTAGCTTCTGCGAAAACAAAACTTCTGCATTACCAACAGTTTTATAATCACCAAAAATTACATTAAGAGGCGGCCACGATGGTATCGCTTCCTGCTCGAAATCAGCTGTGGTGAAGGCTGAAAAGTTTTTGTTGAGCTGCGGTGTGGCGTCAATAGTTGTTGCGTTCATTCCTTGATCTATCGCTAATACAGCTTGCAACTCATTGAATTTATCCACTGCCGTTTTTTGTCCGTTTATCAATAAAATTGGCATTTTTGGATACTTATTCAGGTATTCTTTCAAGTTTTGTGCGCTTCTCAAACCGTCAGGAAGCTGGTGTAAAATCAGTAAGTCAGGTGTTTCCGCATCGGAATCTGGCATGGTTTCATAAAAATAGAAATCAAAGCTATAGCCATCGCCTAAAGCGGATTTTATGGCGGCAAGATCAGGATGAGGCGCATGAGCCATTACCATAATCTGGCGTTTTTGCTCGATTACCTCTACGAAAAAAACTTGCTCGTTATTTAGGGTATAAGATTCATCTTCAAGAGGTTCTATCAGTATTTTTAGATTTTTCAAACCTGGAGAATCGGCTTCTATCAAAAAATTCAAGGTAGACGAAAAACGATTCGACCGGATATTTACTGATCTGGTTTCAAGCAGTTTACCGTTCTGGAACAAATTTACCTGCATGGTTTTCCCGTTTGCCTGCTGCGCCCTAATCGTTACCTCAACCGGGAAAACAGCCTCCAGCAGTGCTTTTCTGTTGTATCTTACATCGTAAACTGAGGCATCGGGATAACTATTTGTATCGCCCAAAAGCACGCTATGAACTACAAAAGGAAACTCCGAAATCGCCAACTCAGGCTGAAAACCGGCGTTATAAATACCATCAGACAACAAGACTACTGCCGCCAGATTCCTTTTATAATAGCGCTGACTTATGTCAGAAAACATACTCGAAAAATCGGTTGTGGCATCGCTATAATCCGGAAGGCGTCCTTTTTGCAGACTGCTGCCAAACAAATAGCTATCGGTTTGGTAATTTTCAGACAAGCGCATCAGCAAGCTGTCGTACTGTTGTAAATAATTCTGTCGGAAATAAATGGAATCACGAACCAGACTGATTGAGGCGGAATTATCGTGTAAAACAGCTATCACAGGTGGTTCTTTTATTGTTGTTTGCTGGCGCATATAGGGCTTCAGCAAAAGCAGGCCAATCAGCGTGATTACAACAAAACGGACTAAAAACAGCAGCGTTTTGAGCCAGCCCGGATAAGCAGATTTAGTGCGGTAATAAAGCAGCAACGAAAAGGCAGCCGCTCCAGCCACAACCAAAACCAGCAGCCACAACGACTGTTCAAACAATATCGGGCTATTCATGACAATCCGTCTATTAAAGGGGTTTGAAAAGTAAAGGCTGCCTTTAGAAAAACGGCAGCCTTGAAAATTTCAGTTTTATCGGCTCATGCCGCCACAAACACTAATCACCTGACCGGTAACATAAGCAGAAAGCTCAGAAGCTAAGAAGACAGCCACATTGGCCACATCTTCAGGCTTGCCGCTTCTTCTCAAAGGAATGGTTTCTGCCCATTGTTTGCGCACTTCCTCAGAAAGCTGATGGGTCATTTCTGTTTCAATAAAACCGGGTGCAATCGCGTTGCAGCGCACGTTTCTGCTGCCCAGCTCCATGGCCATCGACTTGGTAAACCCAATCATTCCGGCTTTGGAGGCTGAATAATTACTTTGACCGGCATTGCCATTTACGCCAACCACAGAGCTCATATTGATGATAGAACCTGCGCGCTGTTTGATCATGGTGGACTGCACAGCTTTGGTAAGGTTGAAAACCGATTTGAGGTTTACGGCAATTACCATGTCCCAGTCCTGCTCGCTCATGCGCATCAGCAGCTTGTCGCGTGTGATGCCCGCATTATTGATAAGCACATCAATACGGCCAAAATCTTTTACCACATCAGCGGCCAGTTGCTCGCTATCGGCCAGCGAAGACGCATTAGAGCCATAGCCTTTGGCTTTAACGCCCATGTCGAGTAATTCTTTTTCAGTGGCTTCCATCTGCTCATCGCGATTCAAATCAGAAAATGCTATATGCGCTCCTTCGGCGGCAAAACGTACTGCCAAAGCTTTACCAATTCCTCTTGAACCTCCGGTTATCAGGGCAACTTTGCCTTCTAATAATTTCATATCAATAAATTTTAATTCGTTGTAAATCATTAAATAGCACCTAAACAAACAGCCAAAAGCAGCTTGAAATGCGTTGGCGAAGATACAAAAAGAAAGTTTCAGAGCTTGCCGGATAAGTAGTTATATCTTTGTGGCACACCCATCAGCAATCTGAAAGACACCAGTTTATCCGACAAAAATCACTTTCTCTATTTTTTGAAGCATAAACTAACGCAGGCACCCCCATCGGCATTATTAAACAGCCGCACACTACCATTTTGAGCGTTCATCATCAGTTTTACAGCCGCCATTGAAAGTCCTGCTGTTTCTTCCACTAAAAAATTATCGTGCTCCATCAGTTCGGTTAAGCGCACCAAAATCTCTTCCGAAAAACCCGATCCATTGTCGCTTACCTCAATGCAAACTTCCTCCTTATTTTCCTTTGTATCGAACTTTATTGTGCCACCAGTGGGTAATTTTGAAAGTGCGTTTTCCAGTAAAATACTGAGGCTTTTTCTCAGCAGTTCGCCATCGGCACGAATCAACAGCCGATCGTCTTTTATACCGATATTTATCCTGGCATTTTTATCCCGTACCAGCTCACTCATTTCGTCAACAAGCATTTCAATAAGCATTTTTACTGAAACCTCAAACAACTCCACTTTTTGGTCGTTAGATTGCAGGCTGTTAATCAACAGTGCCGTTTCGGAAAAGCGCAGCAGCCGCTTGGAAGCACCACTGAGAAAGTCCAGATAATCGCGTTGTTCTTCATCTTTTAAGGCCTGCGAAAGCAAATCGGTTATACCGATAATGCCATTGAGCGGCGTACGCAATTCGTGACTGATGATACTTAAAAAATCGCTTTTTGCCTTTTCCAGTCTTGAAAGTTGCTTGTTAGCAATCTGAAGCTCTGCGGTGCGGTCGGCCACAATTTCTTCCAGATTATGGCTGTAATCTATAAGCTGTTTCTTGTTTTTAACAAGCTCCAGGTGCGTGTTGATGCGCGCCAGCAACTCTGCTGTATTAAACGGCTTGGTGATATAGTCCTGGCCGCCCAGCTCAAAGCCCTTTAAAACACGGTCTGTCTCCGTTTTTGCTGTTAAAAAAATTACAGGAATCTCAGCGGTCTTTGGATTGTTTTTGAGTATTTTACACACCTCAAACCCATCCATTTCGGGCATCATTATGTCGAGCAGGATGAGGTCAAAAAGGTTTTTTTCAACCAACCGTAAGGCCTCATTCCCGGAGAGGGCGTAAGCAATTTCTCGATTTTGAGCAGACAAAAGCTTACCTAAAATCTGGATATTTTTAGGGAGATCATCTACAATAAGTATTCGTTCGGTGGTGGCTGTGTTTTTCATGCTATTAATTTTTAAACCATTTTAAATGATTTAGTTTTTATGATTAGTTTGGCCTGTCAGCAGGCTTTTTGACTGCTTCAAATTGATTCAGCAACTTCTTGGATTGTTCTATATCAAAGCCTTCAGCAGCACTTTTCAGCTTTAAGCCAAACCGTTCGATACTTAGCCATTTGAACTTTTTCCCAAAAGCAATCAGCCGGTTTGCCAACTCCTCAACGTCAACCATAAAGTTACTGCTTTGGGCTTTCTGCCACATATCTTCAAGCTCTTTTAAGGCCAATTCTTCTTCCCTGCTTTTTGTAACAGGGAGCTTTATAACGTCCGCATAATCAGGCAAATAAGATAATTTTTTATTGATTATTGTTTGTAAAAAACGTTTTAACAAAAACTGTTGTGCCGGCAAATCGAACTGAAAATCAGGATTCAACTTATGCGCTGTAATCTGCTGGCGACTGCCAAGAAGTGTAAAACGTAAATTGCCTGATTGCAAAACCCGATGTATAATAGAAGGGCTAATTTTTTCGAAGTCATCCATATCAAAAAACACTATGGCATCATTTTGCATACTGACTTCCTGAAGTTGCTCATCGCCGGGGGATCGTTCGGTAAATTTCAGGTTTAAATCATAGGCCAATTCTTCTATAAGTTGATTGTGTTTTTTATTACTTGAAAAAACATACAGCTTTGGAAGCAGATCGGAAGGAGAGCTTCGTGCATTTGTTTTAATGGTTTCTGACAAATATTTATCCTTGATAATTCTTACATCACGCAAAACAATTTTGAAAACAGTTCCTTTGTCCAACTCCGATTCAACTGAAACAGAACCCTTCATAGCGGTTACCAATCGTTGTGTTATGGCAAGGCCGAGGCCTGTTCCATGATATTGTGAAGCGTTTTCATGATGTTGATAAAAAGCTTCAAAAATTTTATCCAGACCATCAGCAGCAATACCGATTCCGGTGTCCTTGATAATAAGGTGGATATCATTTAGAAGCGGCGAATTTGTTCCACTCATCACCAGATGCAGCTGAACGCCTCCTTTATGTGTAAATTTTATAGCGTTTCCAATAAGGTTGAAAAGCACTTGTCGCATCCTGGTTTCACTCAAAAAAACCAGTTTTGGTAGTTTTTTATCTACATAGATATCAAATGACAAGTTTTTTTCTTTGAGTTGAAGCGAAAACAGCTGCTTTATTTCCTGAAATAACTGTCTTAGATCGAGTGGTTCATTTTTAATCTGAAGCTTATCTGCTTCAATTTTTGACAGATCGAGGATATCATTGATCAACAACAGCAAGCTTCTGCCTGAGCTACGGATAGATTCGAGGTAAGCCCTCTTTTGCGGATCGTCAACCAGCTTTTCCAGGATGTCGGCAAAGCCAATAATGGAGTTCATCGGTGTTCTGATTTCGTGGCTCATATTGGCCAGAAACTGGCTTTTTAGGGCGTTGTGTTTTTCAGCTTCCTCTTTGGCTACCAGCAATTTCTCTGCATAAACACTTAATTCTTGCTGTGCTTTTTCAACTTTTTCTTTTTGGCTTTTGAGCAATTTATTGGAGTGGCTCTTTAACCTGAATAAATAAATTCCAACCAACAGTGCGACCAACAAAACTATTAAAGTGCCGATACCAAACCAATTGATCAGTTGTTGGTCTCTCATTTGCAATTCGGTCAATTTCTTTTGCTGCTTGAGCAAGGCAATCTGACTTTCACTCCGCTCTCGGTCAAACAGGGTTTGCATTTGAATTACCGTCCGGCTGATGGTATTGTTTAATATACTGTCATTTATCGCATCGGCTCTTTCAAAATACCCCAAAGCTTCCGCATAATTGCCTTTTTCTTTGTTTATCTGGTAAATCAGTTCATAGGCCCTTCCCAAAAGTGCCAGAGCATTGGTTGGCTCGGCAGCTGTTATGCCTTTTTCAATATAAAACATAGCCTGATCATAATTATCCATCAGCACATAAACCTCAGCCACATTGATATAGCTGGTCACCATATAAAACAAATCGCCAATTTTTTCATTTAGCTCAAGGCTTAACAAAAAGTAGTTGAGTGCTTTAGGATATTCCTTTTTGTAGCGATAAACCTGTCCCAGATCGCTGTAGCAAACCGCCACACCCCGCTCTGAGCCAGCTTCGCGGTTTACCTCCAGCGAAAGCAGGAAATATTCCATAGCTTTATCAATTTCACCACGTTTAAAAAAGACATTACCAATATTATTCAAATTGGTGGCTACACCGCGCAGGTCGTTACGCTTTTGTTCAAAGCTCAGGCATTCGCGAAAGCGGAAAAGCGCTTCGTCATAATTTCCAAGAATATATTGGATGTTTCCCAGGCCGTTGGCCGCCTTGATATAACCCACATCATCATTAATTTCATTGGCCAAAGCCAATGCGGAGAGGTAATAATTGCTTGCCTGCCGGTAATCGTCGAGCCGACGATGTAACAGTCCAAGATTATTTAAGGCCTTGATTTTTGAACCAGACAAGCCCAATGAATCAGCGAGTCTCAAGCCTTTTTGATGCCAGTATATCGCACTTTCATAGTGCGCCTGATTGCTTTCAAAAGAACCAATTGAATCAATAATCGACAAAAACTGCTGCTCCCAGTTGTGCTTTAAAGCAATTTTACAGGTGACATTATATAAGGAATCCATCCTTGCTGCCTGTGACCTAACGAGCCTTGCACGCGACAAGCGTTTTGCAGCATCAAGCAATTGAACAAACCTGACTGTGTCCGTTGGTTTTTCTTGCTTTACATGTCGAATCAAGCTATCGGCAGCCTTTTCGTTGGCCGAAACAACCGAAACAAGCAAAAGGCTTAACAGCAAAATCAGCGAAAATTTTCCTGTGAAAGCAAATAAAAACTGTTGCAAAAATCCTCTTCTCCTAAAATGGTTCATAAAAAACAGGCGTGGTTTGTGTTGTTAAACCGAGATCTTTAAAGGAATCGCTGATCTAAATTAGTCAAACACAAATATACAGGATTTTTCAACATTAAAGCTGTCAAAAAATAGGCTGCGACTATGCAATGAAACCACGTTTCTATCGAAAAAATTACTGTTAACGGCATCATCCAAATAAATAGTTTTTCTTAGCATTGCACAATAAGCTTATTTTTGCTTTCAAATTAAGTGGTATGATTCAAAAAATCCTTCTGATTCAAACAGCCTCGCTTGGCGATGTGATTCTCGCTACTGCGGTAGCCGAAAAACTGCATCAACACTACCCAAAAGCTAAGATTGACCTGCTGATCAAACAAGGTTACGAAGGCCTGTTTGAGCATCATCCATTTTTACATGATTTGTGGATTTGGGATAAAAGCCAAAAAAAATACGCCAATTTGTATAATCTAATCAAGCATTTGCGTAAAGAAAAATTTGACTTGGTAATTAATGTGCATCGGTTTTTTACCTCAGGCCTTATCACAAATTTTATTGGCGTGCCACAACGCATAGGATTCAGGAAAAATCCGTTGAGTTTTTTGTATAGCAAACGCTTCCCGCACAAGATCAGCACAGCAAAAAACGGCCCCCATGAGACCGAACGAAATCAGCAATTAATTGCCGGAATAACAGATGATAAGCCTGCAAAGCCGAGACTTTATCCGGGCAAAAATGATTTCGCCAAAGTTTCTGAATACAAGACAAAAAAATATATCTGTATTGCACCTGCCTCGCTTTGGTTTACCAAGCAATTTCCGGAAGAAAAATGGGTAGAATTTATGCAACAACTCGATCCTGACTTATATGTCTATCTCCTTGGTTCAAAAAATGATACAACACTCTGCAACCGTATCATTAAAGCTTCCGAGCACCACAACAGCATTAACTTATCAGGCAAGCTTAGTTTGCTCGAATCAGCTGCTTTGATGCGTGACGCCCACATGAATTTCGTAAACGACTCGGCACCCATGCATCTTTGTAGTGCTGTTAATGCCAAAGTAACCGTTATCTATTGTTCCACCGTTCCTGAATTTGGATTTGGTCCGTTGTCTGATGACTCAGCGATTATTCAAACATCAGAAAAACTGGACTGCCGCCCCTGCGGATTGCACGGCAGGCAGAGCTGTCCCAAAAAACATTTTCGCTGTGCCACCAGTATTCCAATACAAAAACTACTTGCCAGATTATGACTTACGAAGAAGAAATTGAGGCCGCCGTACAGATTTTAAAAGCAGGCAAAGTAATGCTTTACCCTACAGACACTATCTGGGGGCTGGGCTGTGATGCCACTAACTCAAAAGCTGTTGAGAAAATTTATAAAATCAAGCAACGCTCCGAAAACAAAAGCCTGATAGCCTTGATTGACAGCGAAGAAAGGCTTAAGACCTATGTAAAAAACGTGCCTGAAATTGCTTACGATCTTATCCGTAATGCTGCTAATCCAATTAGCATTGTGTTTCCGGGTGCCCAAAACCTGGCAAAAAATGCCATTGACCCCGACAAAACTGTGTGCATCAGAGTAACCTCCAATGAGTTTTGCAAAGAAGTTGTTAAGCGACTAGGCAAAGCCATAGCTTCTACTTCGGCCAATATTTCGGGGCAACCAACGCCACTGATCTTCAGCCAAATTTCTGAAGAAATAAAAAAATCCGTTGACCATATCGTTGGCCTTCACCAGCACGATCTCAAACTTCCAAAAGCCTCTACCATCATCAAAATGAAAGCCGATGGGAAGTTTGAAATACTACGTCCCTAATTTTTAAACACCCATTTTCCCGAAGATATCTTTCGCCATTTTGAACAGTATCAAGCCTTGTGTTGTTTAACTCTTTGGATTGAAATAACCTTCATTAGTTATAAACATTGCAATCGTTTGCGGTGAAACAATTGCTACAGGTTATTTAGACTTGATAAAAATTACTTAAATTTTGTACTTTTGCCGCTGCATTCAATCACCGCTTTAGAAGCTTAAAAAAGTTGATAATGACACAAAAAAGAAAATTTACTTTAGACAATACTGACAAGGAAACCTTAAAAAAGTGGTATAGTCTGATGACAATGGGTCGTCAAATTGATGAAAAGGCGCCTAATTATCTCAA
>JALNZT010000076.1 GCA_023229135.1 Bacteroidales bacterium | reverse complement strand
CATCAGAATTTGCACCCCTTATGCCGCCGGTAATTGCTCCAATATCAGCTCCAATCGTGATAGGTAAAGCCCACAATTGACCTGTTAAAATAGCTAAGGCAGTAAATATAAACTCCCCACTCGGATCCGTATATTTCAGCGGGTTATTCCAGGCGTAGCTGTAGCGGTTGTAGTTTTGGCTGTAATCTGGTGCCTGTACATAAGGGTCGGGAGAGAGGAAGCGTGCCAGGAAGGGGTCGTAAACGCGACCATTCATGTTGATTAAGCCGAACTGGCTGAGGTGTTCATGACCTGTGTAACCGCGGTCGAAACGGGTGGGTGCAACATTGTAGTCTGTCCAGTTATTAGCGTTGCGTCTACGACCCCAGGGGTCGTAACTGAGCTCTTCGAGTATATCGCCGGAGGCATCTGCAATGCCTGTAATCGAACCCAAATGATCCTTTAGCACGTAATACAATTGCTCGCTGCTGCCTTGCTGCACCAATATACCAAATAAGCCGGTGGGGCTGTTGAGGTAATGGATTTTTTGCTCTGTTGAAGGCAATTGTCTTTTGGTTTCGTATTGCCCCAGGTAATAGGTTTCAGTAAGAAGTGGCATTCCCACTCCCTGGTCTTCTGACAAAAGACTAAACTTACGCTGGTTATCCGGGCCATAAGTTATGCCAAGCTCATAGCTTATACCACTGGGATATGCATTGCTAAGGCTGCTTAGCTTATTAAAAGGAGTATAGGTAATGCTTTGCTCCGGAGCAGCACTTACAAAATCCGTTGTAGGTTGAGTCACGCTGGTTACGGCATGGGGTTTGCCCTGCGGGTGCTGGTAATGGTAGCTGTTATGCGCCGCACTCACATCGGTTTTGCGGCTGATATTGCCGTTTGGTTGGTACTGTAGTTCGGCTTGGTTTTGGCCATTTATGCTCCAGCTGGTGAGGCGGCTGTGCAGATCATCGTCATCATAAGTGAAGCTCTCGGTTAGTCCTCTGAGAGCATCAGTGCGATAGCTTAAATTTCCGGTTGCTGATTCAAAACCGTAGCGGTAGTCTTGAACTAAAGTCATAGTGGGTACTTTTCGCGCTATTGTACCCGTGGGATAGCCATAATCATCGTAAGAATTTCCAATATAGAGGCTTGGGGATTGATAATTAATCCACTGCCCACGTTGGTTTTGCTGAGTGCCTTTCCACAAGCTTCCCCAGTAGCTGCCAAAAAACCCTAAAATACTGCTCATATCACCACCTTGGTTGTAAACGTACATTAGCGCAAAGCCACTGGGATAGGTGTAGGTTTCTAACATACCGGTTGATTTGTTGTAAGCGTAGCCAAAGGTAAAACTATTTTGGTTAATGGTTTCGGTTTTTTCGGAAATTCTTCCTAATGCATCATAAGTGTAGGCTATGGATGTGCCGTTGTTACAGCTTTCCTCCATCAGTTGCCCGAAGCCGTTTTGTGTTGAGGACAGGTAATAATCGTAATCATACGTAATGGTTTCTTGTAAGTTGGATAATGTTTTGCTGTCCAATCGTCCGTCATTATATGTTATTTCCGTATGGTTTCCATTAGCATCAATTTGGCTGGTAAGTTCACCAAAGGCGTTATAGGTATAGCTTATTGTACCGGCATCGGGATCAATAAGGGATTGTTGGTTGCCCGCCTCATCATAGGTAATTTCGGTAGCAGTAAGCCCCACGTAGGTTTCGCGCAGCCGTCTTTTGCCATCGTAATTATAATTAATCGTCATCACCGCATCTGTTTTCATATCTGTATCTCCCATGATATTTACAACGGTTTCGGTAGCTATCCTGATATCCCCTTTTGTTCTGGATGTAAGGGTTTTACGCCCTAGATAAATGATGCTATCTATTGAATTGTCGGGCAATATTGTTTCATTTAGCCTTCCCAGTTCATCGTAGCGATACGTGGTAAATAACGCCTTACCATCTGCTATATAATAAGGTTCATAAGCACGCTCAAGTTGACCCTTGAGATTATATTCATAATCGTTAAAGATGGTTTTATCCTGAATATTTTTTACAGCCTCACGCAGTTTTCGTCCATAAGAATCGTAATACACGGTTTTTTCATGCCAAATATCCTCAGAACCCCTAGGTTTAGTATATTGTGACGAGGCGTATGTCGCGTATTTTGGGACACTGGGGCCTGATTTGCACCACTCTATTTTGATGTGGTCGGTAGTTCTGTCGGGATGGGTAGTTTCTATTAAACTACCAAAAGAATTATACCTATATTTGATTGTGTTACCATCAATCAAACTTTTACTGACCAAAAGGCCCAGCTTATGGCCGTACTTATACTTTTCAATCCAGTCATCGCCAGCCGTCATTTCAATGGTTTTTTGTTGCAGAAATCTACCGGTTTTATCATATTCAAACTTGGTAAGCCTGTCAGCCAAAGCAGGATCGTTTATGGCTGACACGGATTTTTGTTTAAGATTCCCGTAAATATCATACTGATCGTAGCTGGTTTGCAGTGCCAGTTTAGAGTTTGCATTAGCCTGAGGATAAAAAGTTGAGGTTTCCGGCAAACCACTTGGTTTATAGGTGTATGCTGTTTTCTCAATTACCTCGCCCGGTATTTCTTTTGAGTGATAAATAGTTTGATGGTATTTGGGCGTTATTATCCATTTATCTAAAGTAGGATAGTTATATTCAGCCTTATTGGTCGTGATACTATGCATAACAGCGGTATCAAGTCTGGGTTTACTGGCCCATTCGTCAGCAATTTGATGGGATAGTATAGAATTGCCATGCGCATCAATTCCACTCATATCCTGCCAATGCGCATTCATACCAACATAAGCGTGTCCGGCATCGTTATCCCATTGATTGGTTACACTTCTGGTCATAATCGGCTTAAACACCAGCTTGTTATCTATAGCTGTGGTCTGAAATACTTCATAGCTTGTTCTGGTTTGACTTAGAATATTGTTGGTTTTCAGGTGTTTTGTATATTGAAAAGCATCATAAGGAAAATAATAACTGTCAGCTTCTATAAGTAATTCTTTTTGTGATTCTGTTCGTGTAGCTGTCATTTGATCTGTCACTTGTGTTCTTTGAAATCCCAATAAGCCTTTTCCTTGCGCATGAAGCATCAAACCGCTGAACTCATATTCTGTGGCCGGGTAGAAATCACCCTGAGGGCTACGGGTTTCAATTTTGCTCACCAAGGTGAAGGGTTTTTTATGTATCATAACAGGATAATTTTTTGGTTCGTATTTCCCTGCTTTATAAGGCTTATAACTTATCTTTTGATACACACCTAAACCGTTAGTAATACCCGTGATTACATCGTCGGGGGAAGAATTGTCGGCCAGGTTATGGTATTGATTGATGATATAAGAAGCTGGAGGCTTTATATTCGTTGAATCAATTGCTGATACAGGAGTGCCATACTCGGAAAAAAACTGGAAAAAAATGTCAGTTTCGCCATTTCCGTTAAAATCGCCAATATGATAATTACCAAATCTAGTGCTATTGGGTTCGGGTTCTATAAATTCAGAACGCGTTGTAACATTTCGCATTTTAAAACCAAAATCATCCTCAACACCTTGCGACTTAAACATGAAGTAGTGATTTAAAACGAATTCACTGTTAGGCGTATTATAATTCCAAAAGAGAATATCAGATACGCCATCATTATTAAAGTCAGCTATAAGGTATTGATTAGGCTTCTCATACCATCGTATTTGATTCCAGAAACCAAGATTAATCTTTTTTTCAAAACCATTACCATAGCTATAGAAAATATGGGTATTTCTTTTATTATAGTAGGTATCAGTCATTTCGGTGATTATCAAGTCATCTTTACCATCACCATTAAAGTCTCCAACATTTATCGAGAAGACATTATCAGCTTTAAAACCAAGCGGAGTATCTTCACCTACTTGATTGTCAATGGTATAAGATTTGCCAGTTGTTGTTTGAGTTACTCTGAGCGCATAAAGTTTTAGCACTGCTCCGTCTCTGCGCATAAAACCTGTTTTGGCATTCCCAAAAAAGTTACCGGTAAAGGCATTCTCGAAGTTGTTAAAAACACCGAGTGACTTTCTATTTGCTGCACTAAGAAATTCAGTAATATCTGGCTTGCCGGGATACAGAAAAAAGTCACTTCCTAATTTCGTAATCAGGTCTGCCATTCCATCACCTGTAAAATCACCTTTACGTATAATCTTTTCATTAATTTCATTTCCTACCTGCCTCATACTGTTGCCATTCCATGCATATAGCCGTATTTCCTCATTATTAGTAAATACTATAAGCTCGTCAGCACCATTGCCGTTTACATCCATAGCAATCATCTCCCCCTGAAATTCGGAATCAATAACACTTCTGCCTGATAAACCTGAACCATTATTAATTCTGAGACAGGTACCGTAATCCGGGGAGCTAAATCGTTCAGCAATATCTGTTAATCCGTCTCCATTGAAATCACCCGAAATGCTCTGCGTATTCAAAAAGTAGGTGTTTTCAAAAGTTTCAGTAGCTAACCTTCTTTCTTTTCCGTCAGAGCTGATATTGTATGTCCATTCAAAAACCGTTGGTTTAAGTGCTTTTCCAGTGCCATCAGATAAAGTGATTTGTTTTAGAAAACTCTTTCCTGCGCTAGAATTAATCTCACCAAACAAGCCACCCTGTTGATACTCTAATCTCCATTGCTTTACGACACTTGATGATCCTCCTTCAAAAAAGCTGAGGGTTATACTTTCAAGCTCTTGGCTAACAGTATATTCATACTTATCATGATGGTAGGGTACAAAAGTTGTGTAGTTGTGTGCCTTCGGAATGGGGCCGTAAATAAACTCTACTTTATAAAACTCAGTACTAATAATCTCAGTATTTTTGTTCTTTTTAGAGTAAATGATGTTTTTTAAATATAGTTCACCATAATCTTGGTATATATCATAATTATATTCAATAATATTACCTGAAAGGTCAACTACTTCCTTAAGGTAATAGCGTATGGCAAAGTTGTCCACACCATAAATTTGCTTGGAACCATTTAATCCATATAGTTTAATTGATCCATCAGGTGATTGTACTTCAAAATAGGAATTATCCCGTACTTTGTTTTTTCTATCTGATGCTCTGGAAGGATTATGATGTAAAACACGCGTATTATTATCTATTTCAAAACGATAGGTGTCTATGCCTCTAGATTGTTGTACTAACAACAACCTGTTACCGTCAATCGAAAAACCGTCACCAATAAAGTCAACACGACTTATTTTACTTTGATAGTCCTCAATCCCTTCATAATATGGCGTTTCAGCCTCACGCCCTACATACGACCAGCCGCTAATGCCCCAGCCCTTGCCCAGCACGCCATCGCCGGCCAGGCTATTATATTGTAGCGCAATTTGAGGCGTAAGGCCACCTCTGCCTTCTGGCAAATCCAATTGAATACTATACATCGCAGCTCCATTGGGTGCTACTGTTAATTGTCCGTTTAACGTTCCTACTTCTTCTTGTGCAAAAGTGATTAAGCTTAGGCTCATCAGTAATCCTGCAAATATTATAAAATGCTTTTTCATCGTGGTTTTCTTTAGAGGGTTGTTTTGCTTATTGTTTGATTATTTTCCATACGCGGCTGTCCTGTCCGCTTACAAATTTCAGGTAATAGATTCCGCTGCTGTAGGCACTCAGATCCAAAGTGATCGGGTGTTGAACGGCTGATTCCGGGGTAATGGTTTCGAGCAAATTCCCTTGCGCATCAGTAAGGTAGATGTCTATTTTACCGATTGGCGCATCACTTTCTACCACCACCCGTCCGTTTGTGGGGTTAGGGTAAAGCCTAAGGGCGTATTCGTCAAGGCCATCGTGTAAAATGCTAAGCTTATCAGTATCAGGGGTATCGCCCTGACTAAAAAAATCTGATTCCTTAATCATTTCTTCACTTGTTTTCGGCAATACAATGGTTCGTCCGGTTCGGTTGCCATTGTTGTCGTAGGCGTAGCTTACGGTTTGTTGTGCGCTTGCAATATGCATGCTTAATGTCATGCAAATCAGGGTCAGGAAAGTTTTCATAAAGTTGTAATTGTTTGGTTAATTTTACTTTTCAATTTCATTTGTTAGG
>JALNZT010000075.1 GCA_023229135.1 Bacteroidales bacterium | reverse complement strand
ATGGCAGAAGCTATAAATAGCCAGCTCCAAAGGTTTGTCACGTCTAACTCTGGAAACAGAGACAAAGACTTTTTCTACTTTAGAGTGGGCTTATACTTTGCATAGCACATCAAAATAAAATGTAGCCATTTAAAGTGGCTAAGCCGCGTACAAAAAAGCACCTATTTTACGGCTTAAACAATGATTGCTTAATTTAGCCGTTCAGTTTGAAAATATACGATTAGCTATGGAGTTTCAAATCTCTTTATTGGTAGTCCTGCTTTTCTTAATTATTCCCGTGGTAGCTATTACTTGGTTTATTGTGCGAATAGTAAAAAGCATGGACAAAAAAAACTTGCCGGAAGAACACAATATTAGTGATAACCGACTCAGGCTGGAGCAACTAAAGATGCAGCACGAAGAAAAAATGCTTAGCAAAAAGTTTTCAACGCCATTAAAAATTCAAGCGATGGAGCGGCTAATTTTGTTTTTGGAACGCTTGCAACCTCAACAGTTAGTTAGCCGAAACCTGGAGCAAGGTATGGAGCTGAGGTCTTTCCATTTGCGTCTGTTGCACAATATCCGCGAAGAGTTTGAGCACAACCTGGCCCAACAGCTTTATGTAAGCAAGGAAGCCTGGAAGCTAGTTCAAAATTCACGTGATGAGGTAGTTAAGCAAGTAAATATGCAAGTCGGAAACCTAAACGAAAACGCCGATGCGTCGCTGTTGGCTACCGCGCTCGTCACCCTGAACATCGCTGTGATTGACGAGGCGATAGATACGATTCAGGCTGAATTTCAAAGGCTTTAAAGAGAATAATTGACAAAAAAAGGCTGCCCAAAACGGAGCAGCCTTTTTGCTTTATAGTATTCTTGAGTATATTTTAGTGTTTCTCGTACCAGTTTGTTATTTAGCCAGGCTGATATTCTTTCAGGTTTTCCATCAGCTTTTTGCGACTATAAAAAATGCGGCTTTTCACCGTGCCAATAGTGAGGTTCAAGTCGTCAGCAATTTCTTTGTATTTATAACCTTCATTGTACAAGTCAAAAGCGCGACGGAAGTCTTTATCTAAGCTGTCAATACCCTTTTGCAATTCTTTGGCGGCCAGCATCGATTCTGGATTCGTCTCTCTCATTTCTGAGCCGGTGTTCAGGTAATACAGGTTATCTGTTTGATCAATAATCGTTCTGGCTTTTTTGTTTCTACGATAATTGTTGATGAAAATGTTTTTCATAATCGTATAAACCCAGGCTTTAAAATTGTTCTGGTTTACATATTTTTCACGATAAACCAAAGCTTTGAGAAAGGTTTCCTGAAGAAGATCCTTGGCATCATCCTCATTACCTGTCAATTGCCTTGCGAAAATCTCTAAGTATCTTTGAAGTCCTGTTAGCTGGTAATTAAATTCTAATGCGGTCATGGGTTATCATTTTTTGATGATTGTGTTTAAATAAACTTGTACAAAGTTAAACAGAATTTCTTGCTTGTCAAGAACAATTCTAAATAAACTTTTCGAAAATTACCTAACTAATATGATATCAGTAAATTAAATAACTGTTAAAAATCCTTAAAGGCTTATTTAAACACGAAAAAACCAGCTTTTAGGTGGTTTTTATCCTTTTTCTATCGTTTTGTTAAACACGAAATAGCCTAAACCACGGTATTGATAAACGCTTTAAAATCACGTGCGCTACTGATTAGTTTTATGTAGTCAGAAAGCTGGAAGTCGATATTAGCAGCCTGAATACCACTAACGACAATATGCTGCTTTGGAAATTCAACACTTAGATTTTTCAGGTAGTCCTGCATTTCCTCTTTGGTGATGGCCGAAACAAAATAAGTACCTAAAATATCAACTTCAACGGCATTTCCTACAGAAACTAAATCTTGAAAAGGCACAATTTGTCCCAGATAAAAAACTTTTATGCCTGCTTTTTTTGCGATAAAATAGTATGTAAGTAGGCCGATTTCATGCAACTCCCATTTCGGTAAGAAAAGAACCATTTTTTTTGCTTTGGGATTTGTAACGGCGGGCAGGCTTTCGATTGCCACACAAAGTTTCATCCTGATCAGATTAGATATGAAATGCTCCTGCGCCGGATTAATCGTGCCGGTTTGCCACAGCAATCCTATTTTTTCAAAGAAGGGATAAATAACGTAATAAACGGTTTCCTCAAAACCTATCTTACTAAATGACTGATTTAAAACGCGGTTAAAGCCATCTTCATTTAAGTCTATCATGGAAATAACAAGGCTCTCTATCTGGCTAAGATAGTCAGACTCGGGCTTCAAAACCTCCATTATTTTTTGGTTGATTTGCTTTTTAGTCAGGCTGGCAATACGCGAAATTTTGTAACCATGCCGGTTCAAGATGGACACATTAAGAAGCTTTTTTAAGTCTTCATCATTGTACCAACGGATGTTTGATTCAGTACGACTTGGATCTACAATACCGTATCTTTTTTCCCAGATACGTATGGTATGCGCTTTTATTCCTGTAAAGCGTTCCAAATCTTTAATCGAATAGGTTGACATTGTTAAATTAGTTTAAAGCGTAAAGATAAAACAAGCTTCAAAGGTATTTGTTTAAGCTTTCTAAATATAAGTTCTACACAAAACGAAGTCGTTTCCGTCTAAAACTGTAATTTCGTGCAAAAATTTAGTCAAGAGTCAGCAAAATGATCAAAAATATCACCATCATAGGAGCCGGAAATGTAGCTTTTCACCTTTGCAAAGCATTTGTAGAGCTGGGCATTGAACCCAAGCAAGTTTTTGTTCGCAACCGATCCAAATCACTGCCTTTTGCGAAAATGGGCGTGGAGTTAGTGCATAATGCTGCCGAAATAGGAAACTCCGAACTGTTTATTTTGGCCGTCAATGATGATTCTATCGCTGATGCCGCTGCTCTTTTGCCCGCCGGCGATGCACTTGTAGTCCATACTTCGGGTAGTATGCCTTGCGAAATGCTGAAAGATTTTAGTCCAAACTACGGCGTTTTCTATCCGCTGCAAACTTTTAGCCTCGAACGCGAAGTGGATTTTAAAGTTATACCGCTTTTTATTGAAGGTGCAAATCCAGCAACAGAAAATAAGTTGAAAGAACTGGCTGACTTACTCAGCGATTCAGTGATTGTAAGCACCAATCTCGACCGCAGATTGTTGCACCTGGGTGCCGTTTATGTTTCTAACTTTAGCAATGCCCTATTTGGAATTGCACACCAAATACTGGAGGAAAACGCGCTTTCTTTTCAGCACCTGGTTCCATTGATGCGTGAAACCGTTGAAAAAGCTATTGTTAAAAACCCGTTGGCCGTGCAAACGGGACCTGCACGACGCAACGACAAAGAAACTATTGCGGCACAACTCAACTTACTGAAAAACAGGCCGGAAGAAAAGGAAATTTATGAAATGCTAACAAATTATATTATCAACAAATACCACACACCAAAAAAATGAGTAACTATAAATCGCTTTTAAATGATATCAATACCTTTATTTTTGATTACGATGGCGTGATGACCGACGGTAAAATTATCATCAACAACCACGGTGAGCCGCTTCGCAGTGCCAATGTTAAAGATGGCTATGCCTTGCAGCTGGTGCAAAAGTTAGGTTATAACGTAGCTGTGATTTCCGGAGGCTATTCGCCCTCTATGGAAAAGCGTTTTGAAGCCCTGAATATCAAAGATGTTTTTCTGGGCGTGTCGGACAAACTTACTGTCTTGGAGAAATATATGAATGAAAAAGGCCTTGAACCCAAAAATATGGTTTATATGGGCGACGACATCCCTGATTATCTGCCGATGCAGCGTGTTGGCGTGCCGGTTTGTCCGTCCGATGCGGTCGAAGAAATTAAGCGTATCAGCGTGTATATCAGTCATCACCCCGGTGGGAACGGCTGCGTCCGCGACATCATCGAGCAGGTGTTAAAGGTGCAAGGCAAATGGATGTCGGCAATCAGTCATCACTGGTGATATGAAACTTATTTTCAACTGGTTAAAGTTAGTTCGTCTGCCCAATTTATTGATGATGGCGTTAATCGTGCTTACGGTACGCTTCGCCATTGTACTGCCGTTTTTGCGGGTAGCCGGAATCGTGGAAGTGCCTACTGTTTTGGCCTTAGCCTTATTTTTGATGGCGGTATTGTCAACGGCCGCAGCCGGAAATGTGATCAACGATATTGCCGATATTGAAATTGACCGCATCAATAAACCGGACAAATTAATTGTAGGAAATAAAATTGCAGTAAAAACGGCTCGAAACGTTTATTTCGCTTTGGTTTCTGTTGCAATGTTAGCGGCAATCGGATTGAGCTTTTTAAGTAAAAATCTCAATCTTTTTATACTAATCGGTATGGTCAACGGTCTGTTATGGTTTTATGCACAACGCTATAAACAACAGCTTGTTATCGGTAATTTAGTAGTGGCATTTTTAGCCGCATTGCTGGTGTTGATTGCCGGCTTTTTCGATATATTTTTCCTCATGGAACAAGCCATTTCCTGGGCCAAAGCAACCACCGTAATAGAGATGATACTCGAAATTGTGGGTGTTTATGCGGTTTTCGCGTTTTTGGTAAGCCTCATCCGCGAGTTGGTAAAGGACATGCAAGACATCAAAGGCGATGCAAAAGTGGGCTGCCGTAGCATCCCTGTAGTGCTGGGGATTTCGGTGAGTAGCTATATTGTTTGGGCTTTGCAAGCTGTTTTGTTGGCCGTTATCGGTTGGTGGCAAATTACTCTCTTTAGGGATGGCGCCATAGCTGCTTTTGGCTTTTTGTTTATTACCGATATGCTGATTTTGTTGTCTGGTTTTCAACTGATTGGCAATCCGAAAAGACGAGAGTTTGGTATAGTTTCTAGCCTGCTAAAGCTGGTGATGCTCACCGGTATTTTATCTATTTTATTTATCAGCTTATGAATTCCTTAGTCCGAAATTTAGCGTCCTACGAAGTTATTTTAGCCTCAAAATCTCCGCGCCGGCAGCAGCTTTTGGCCGATATGGGAATTTCGTTCACCGTGCTTACCAAAGACACCGACGAAAGCTTTCCGGCCGATTTGCCTGCGGCAGAAATTGCAAGCTACCTCAGCCGTGTAAAAGCAGAGGCTTTTTCAGCCAGCTCACTGCCCGCCAATTTCTTGCTGATAACGGCTGATACCGTGGTGATCAAAGATCAGTTGCCATTGAATAAACCTGAAAATCGTGCAGAAGCAGTTGCAATGCTCCAGACTTTATCGGGCTGCAAGCATGAGGTTATCACCGGTATTACCATTCGAAGTAATCATAAATTGGTGAGTTTCGCTGAAATTTCAGAAGTAACTTTTGATGTTTTGGAAAAAGACGAGATTGATTTTTACGTAGATCGTCACAAGCCTTTCGACAAGGCCGGTTCATACGGTATCCAGGAATGGATTGGCGTGATAGGTATTGCCGGCATAAGCGGTTCATTTTATAATGTGATGGGTTTGCCAACGCACCAGCTTTATCAGCAGTTAAAAAACTTTTAAGCCTTAACAAGGGACAAAATATGCATAACAAACTAAAATACAATAATTTAATACCTTATAAAGCATGAAACAAAGAAGTTTTTTCAATAAATCGCTGCGTTACTTTTTTCAGGGATTGTTGTATTTGGCACCCATTACGGTAACCATTTGGAGTTTGTATATCGTCTTTGGATGGGTTGACGGCCTGCTAATCAGCTTTATCGATGACATTTTGAAGGTGCATATTCCCGGCCTTGGTATTGTCGTCTTGCTGATACTCATCACATTGATTGGCGCCTTGGGATCCACCATATTATTCAAACCGCTGATTTCATTCTTCGACCAACTTTTCGTGAAGGCACCACTGATAAAAATAATCTATACCTCTGTAAAAGACCTTGTTTCGGCCTTTGTCGGACAGAAACGACGTTTCAATGAGCCTGTTTTGGTGAAAATTGGCAAAGGCTATGAGCTAGAGAAAATTGGGTTTATCACCAACAAAGATTTAAAATTTCTGGGTATAGGCGATCAAAAGGTTGCCGTATATTTGCCCCACTCTTACGCCTGGTCGGGAAATTTATTTATCGTACCGGTCGAAAATATTAAACCTATCGACGCCTCAGCTACAGAAGTGATGAAATTTATCATTTCGGCCGG
>JALNZT010000028.1 GCA_023229135.1 Bacteroidales bacterium | reverse complement strand
CCCTTTCCGAACAGAGAAGTTAAGCCTGCCTGCGCCGATGATACTGCAGTAAAATGTGGGAAAGTAGGTCGTCGCCACCCTTTAACCTAATCCTCACTCTATAGAAGAGTGGGGATTTTTGGGTTTATAGATTATCTGCATTTCCTCGCTAGCATTCCTGCCTAAATAGCCAGTTTTTGAGTAAATTTACCGCTTCAAAAAATAAATAATGGCTTACGTCAATAAACGTCTTAATTCCCTCAGCGTAATAGTCTTTTTTACGATACTTCTCTCCTACCCTGCCTTCTCGCAACAAAATAAGGTTCCTTTGGTTAAGACAAGTTCAACAGAGATTGCTAAAGAAGATTCAACAGCGGTTGTTAAAGTAGATTCCATGCAAGTCTCGTATTTTACCCAAAGCTTTGACAGCCTCTTTTTGGGTAAGACTCACCTGATTGACACCGCACTATTCAACGCTTCTTATTTCGATCCCTTGGATAAAGCGAACCAGCTATATGCTACACTTAGCAATACAGGCTTAGCACACAAAGCGTTGTTTTTCAATCCGAACAATACCATTGGATTCGACATGACAAATACAGCCAATGGAGCTTATCTCAAAAATACCGGAAACCTGCGCTTCTTTAATCCATTCATGCCCTATTCCCAGATAAATTACACCATGGGAAGCAAAAAAGAACAACAACTTGGCGTTTCATTTGCCAGAGAGTTCTTTCCACGTATGGTGATTGGCATGGATTACAGTTTGGATAACTCACCGGGACCCTACTTCAACAGCAAAACAAATAATACCAGCGTTGCTTTTAGCGGGAGCTATCGCACTAAAAACAACCGTTACGGAATAGCAGCTTATTATATTCGAAATAAACTGGAACAACAGGAAAATGGTGGTATTATCGATGACAGCGTTTTTATCAATAATATTGAAACCGACCGAAGGGTTATTAATGTGGAGCTGAGAGATGCCAATAATTTAATTAAAGTTTCGGGTTTTGGATGGGAACAGTATTTTAACCTGTCAGCAGCACCAAAAACGGCTATTGATAGCTCGATGCAACCCAAAAAGAAACTACAGACAGGCAGAATTAAACACACTTTTGCGTATCAAAGAAATCAGTTTATATATTCCGCTAAAAATCCTAAAGCTTCTTTTTATAGCACTTTTGATCCCTTGCTCGATTCGGTACAAACAAAGGATTCTACCTATGTACAACTTATACGCAATAGTTTGATATGGAACTCTTTAGGCTATAAGATGCCCAGCTCCCCTCCTCCATTTTTTCTGTACTTTGGCGCAGAGCTTGCTGCATATAAACTCTCACAAAACAGCCTGGTTGACACCGTATTTCAATCCGAAAACAAAAACTATGACCAGTTGAGTGTTTTAGGCGGGCTACAACTGAACCTGTTTAAATCTACCCGTATTTTTGCCGACGCCAGCTTGATCGTGGGTGGTCATCAAAACGGGGATTGGAAACTCGATACCCGGTGGAACCAATATATAGGCACGGAAACCAAAAACCTGGGAGCTTTTGATATCCAATTAAGTATCAATTCACTCTCGCCAAAATGGATTTTTAATGATTATTTCTCAAACCATTTTAGGTGGAATAATAATTTCGCTCGAAGCAACACCTTCAATTTAAAAGCTTCCTATCTCTTTAAATCAGTTAGTGTTTCAATTGGCCAAACTACGATCGATAAATACACTTACTTCGATTATACTGCAAAGCCACAACAAATTAATGGGACTTTGAACATCAGAAGTATCTCAGGAAAACTACAACTAAAAAGGGGAAAGTTTGATATTCAAGCTATTGTCTATTACCAAAAACCTGATATTGATAGTGTGCTTCGCCTGCCGGAATTTGGTGCCAATTTAAAATTTGCCTTCTCACAGTCCTTGTTTGACAATGCGGCTGTTTTGCAACCAGGCTTCAATATAAGATGGTTTAGTGCCTATTATGCCGATGCTTATATGCCTGCATTACGCGCTTTTTATCTGCAAAATGAAACAAAGGTCGGCAACTATCCTTACTTAGATGTCTATTTGGCCCTCAAAGTAAAAAGAGCAAACATTTACGTGCAATATGCTAATATACTGGGGCTTACCGGAAATTTCAATTATTTCACAACGCCTCATTACCCGATGCGTGATGCCCGCTTTTATTTTGGTGTAAACTGGCGTTTCTACAAATAGCATAGCCTATTTTATGCCGCGTTGGTTTTTTATCTGATCATAAGCACTACTCACTTCCTTAAACTTTTGCTCCGCAGCTTTGCGCACATCATCGCCTAAATGGCTCACTTTGTCGGGATGGAATTTAACAGCCATTTCCCGATAAGCTTTTTTCACTTCATCATCAGTAGCTGTAGGCAGCACTTCCAGAATCTTATACGCGCTGTCTGTCTCCTTAACAAACATGGCTTTTAAAGAACCAAAATCCGACGGACTCACGCCCATGGCTGCTGCTATGGAAGCGATCATACGAACTTCCACATCCGGCAACTTGCCATCAGCTTTAGCTATACCAAACAAATAATGAAGCAACTGAAGGCGGGAAGGATAATCCATAAACTTCCCAATCTGACGACCTACTTCCTGAACATCAATAGGTTGCTTTAATATTTCGCGTAGCATCAAAACAGATGATTCTGCCGATTCAACTCCAAAATTGGCTACCAGAAAACGTTTCACGAAATCCAGCTCAGTACGTTTTACGCTTCCATCAGCTTTCATCACCGCAGCCGAAAGCACCAGCAAACTCATTTTAAAATCGCCCTGCAAAGTGCTGCCTTCCTGAGAATAACTGCCAGCACGCATATCCTCAAACATGCGCCCAAATGCAAAACCCAAAATACCACCTATCGGGCCACCAAATGCCCAGCCTAAACCGCCACCAATCCATTGCGCATAGCCGCCGACTTTCTTCTTTTTTGGTTCACCACCTTGCTTTTTGGTGCCTTTGTTGTAAATATAACCGACAAAAATGAGAATGATAAGAATTGTTAAAAACCAGGACATCGCGTATTTTTCGACAAAAATAAGGCCTTTTACGGTATCTGCATAGCGTTTAGATATAATCAGATAAAGCAAACCGCAATTGAAGATTAATATTTCTCATAATAAACTACATTTGTGCTAATAACCTGCACCAATTTTATAAATAGACTCATGAAATTTAACCTTTTTCGAAGAACAGTAAAATGTCCTGTTAGTATTTGTTACGAGTATTATAAGCCTGAATCAAACCGTATTATCGTTTACAATAATTCTCCTCATTCGGTAAAATCAGTTGAAATTACCCTTAAAAATAGTAACAATAAATCATTTTATTTTAAAGAGGATCACATTGGAAGAAAATCCAATCGTCTGATTGATTTTACCCTTCGGAATGATATCAACGGAATGAAATTCACTGGCGACTTAGCTGAAGTACACCTAAAATGTAGCGCAGGTAATTTCAAATTTTCACCGCAGTCAGGGGAATTTTTCACCTTACTATAAAACGAATCCTGTAATACTAAAGTTCAACTTCTTCTTCAACAAAAATCAATCCGTATTCTTTCAGCTCTTGAAGTATTGGATTGTAAAACTCAGGCTGCGTAGGAATCAGAACACCTTTATCTTTTATTTTTCCGGTTAGCAACAACTTCACCGCGATGGCCAAAGGCGTCCCAACCGTAAATGCCATGGCGGTATCCACCGTATCCTTACCAATAAACGCCATTGAAGAAGTAACTTGATATTTCTTGTCATTCAGCTCATATCCAAACTCATGCTGCATTACTATCATATCTTTATCCTGCGGATTTAATGACCATTTTTCTATCAAGATTTTTTGCAGAATTTGGGCAGGAGTAGCATGTGGAAGGCCAATTACCTTATCTTCAAAAATGCCTAACCACCTTAGTTTTTGAATTACCTCACCATCAGGCTCAAGACCAAGATATTCTACCAGTTTGTCTTCTACTGACTTTTGGAGCTCGTAGCGCAAAAACGTGTTTATAAAATCCTTGTAAGTCATTGTTTCCGAACCCTCAAGCGTATAAGAATCATCGGTGCAACCCAATTGAACAAACACATTCCAGGCTTTGGCAAAACCCGGACGCCGCATTGTTCCGCGATACATCGACTGGATGTCGTCCAACTTATATATTTTCCGGTATTTTAATGAATCCCGGTTTGGATAAATCTCAAACTTACCAAAACCAGGTACTTCGCGCTCCAAAATCCTGTCGAACAGCTTATGATATGGAATATATTTATAGCGGCCATTTTTGATAAACTGAGAAACACCCTGGCCAGCAAGCACCACGTTGCGCGGGTTCCAGGTAAACTTATAATGCCACGGATTGGTATCCGATTCAGGAGCAATCAGCCCTCCGGTGAAGGAATAAAATGACGTCAGCTTACCGCCTTTTTCACTAATTTTATCTATCAACTGCATGGCCGACATATGGTCAATTCCCGGATCAACACCCAATTCATTTAAAAAAACAAGACCTTTTGCTTTCACCTCGGCATCAAGTGCTTGCATGGCCGGCGACACATAGGAAGCCGTTGCCATATTAACACCTTGTTTTAAACATTCGACAGCAACTGCATCATGGAAAATAGCAGGCAGAAGAGAAACCACAACCTCTTTCCCATGAATCAATTCAGCGATTGCTTTATCATTTTTCACGTCGAGTCCAATGGCTTTTCCATGTGGATTGTTATTGATTTTTTTCTCTGCAAGAGCTTTGTTAATATCTGCAAGGGTAATAAACCATTTATGCTGCCCGGCATTTTTAAGGAGGTAATCAACTAATCGTTTTGCCGAAAGACCGGCACCAAGGACAAGTATTTGCTTCATAGATGCTTGAGTGTTTAAAGTGAAAATTTAATGGTTGGATAATTGTAGAAGAATTGTGAAGAATTTTTGATCAGAGGTGTTTTTCAAGGTATTTAAAATCAGGTGTTAATTCTCCCTGATGCAATATTAAAGCCTTTTTAATCGGCAAAGGCAAGGAGAGCGCATCAAAACTTAAACTATAATCCTGATTTGCAATCGCTTTAACGAAAGGGAAAAGTGCATCACTGAAACCTTCAGATGATTCGCGCGGCAACTCGCTGGGCAGAATATCTACAGCCATCACCAGTACGCCTTCGCCTTCAAATCCCATCGTAAAGTCCCTTTTCACAGGATTATACACAAAAACCGGATCTTCAATTTCTGTTCCTTTATGTGTACATTCGATGGAGCCATCAGGATCGCAGGTAACATCGCCAATCACTTTAAGCTGAGGCTTTCCGGTTTTGAAAAGCTTCTCCAAATAATTTTTTGTTACAATGCGCGGATAGCGGTCATCCCAATACATACAATTCATCAAAATACTTAGTTTCGGAATGTATTGCTCAAAATTATTTTTGTATTGCTCGGGATGTGCATAATAATGGCCCAAATTAAACGCCAGCTTTTCATCAATCGGTGTTGAAATATCTTTTTCCTTGAAAATTACTTTGTAGGCAATATTTGAAGGAGTCTTATCAAAATCCAATGCTAACAATTGTTCAGGCGAAATCTCGATAGAAGGCAGCAAGTTAGCAATTTCCTGCGCTCCTTTTGAAACGTTTCCGTAGCCAGTAAATCCAATTACAAGCGGTCCTGCTTTTTTATCTAAACCTTTGGCTGCCAATGCATAACCAGCTTTGGAGACCGCATTTATTGCCTCTGCCAGCGAGTGATAAGTATGTGACTGCCGGATGTTTACAAAAGGATTTTCAATACCTTCAAGCTTTAAACGCTGACCATAAGACCACAACGAATTAATCATTCCGGCCAGGCCGGCAAAACGACCAAAAAATATCAGTCTTTTGCCTTCCTCGTTGGCTATTTTTTCGTAATCAATCAACTGACATTTTTTTCGCATCATCGCTTTTAGCATCGGCATATTATAGCTTTGACCTTTGATGACATGCGAGAAGAATACATAGGTTTTACCGGTTTCAAAAAAGTCGTCAGGTATTTCTTTTACACCAAAAATTACTTTTGCTGCCGATAAATCATCTACCATTTTAGCGCCGGCTTCCTTAAACTCACTATCTGTAAATACGCGTTTAGCAGACTTTTGAACTTCAAAAGCAAGGCCTTCATTTATAAGCTCGGCGATGTGTTTGGGTACAAGTGCCACCCTGCGCTCCATAGCATATTTATCTTCATGTCTGATGCCTATACAATGATTTAATGCTGTCATTTTTTTCAGGTTTTAGTGTTTGATAAAATTGGTGTCTTATTTAAATGCTTTTTTATGCCTTAATTCTCCAAATATTTAACAAAGTAAAGTGTTTATTTGTTCCCTACAACATTTTTCTCAAACGATTGCAGGCACAAAGAAACGACAAAGCGTTTAATACATATCCTTTGAACGACAAATTTCCTTATTTTTGTGCTTCAATTAAAAATGCTTATTTTTATTTAACAGATTAAAAATCAGTTATAAATTATACATCTAAATTAATCACAAATGGCAAAACCCAAGTATGTTTATTTTTTCGGTGATCGCAAGGCCGATGGAAACGCGACGATGAAAGCCCTTTTAGGTGGCAAAGGTGCCAACCTTGCTGAAATGAATCTTATCGGTGTACCGGTTCCTCCCGGCTTTACAATCACCACCGATGTGTGCACATTATACTTTGACAAAGGCCAGAAAGCCACAGTCGAACTCCTGAAAAAAGAAGTAGAAGATGCTGTAAGGACAGTGGAACAAATCATGGGAACCAAGTTTGGCGACCGCGAAAATCCCTGCTTGCTTTCCGTTCGTTCAGGGTCCCGCGCGTCAATGCCCGGCATGATGGACACCGTTTTAAACCTTGGTTTGAACGATACTGCCGTTGAAGGCATTGCGCGTAAAACCGGAAACGAACGTTTTGCATGGGATTCGTACCGCAGATTTGTACAGATGTTTGGTGATGTGGTTTTGGGCATGAAACCCGAATCTAAAGAAGATCACGATCCTTTTGAAGTTATCATTGACCAAATCAAAGAAGAAAAAGGTGTTGACCTCGACACTGAACTTTCTACCGACGATCTCAAAGAAATGGTCCGCCGTTTCAAAGAAGCCGTAAAAAAATCTACCGGAAAAGACTTCCCAGAAGATCCATGGGAGCAGCTCTGGGGCTCAGTAATGGCTGTATTCGACAGCTGGATGAACCCACGCGCTATCACCTACAGAAAACTCAATAATATTCCTGCCGAGTGGGGAACAGCTGTTAACGTTCAGGCGATGGTATTCGGAAATATGGGTCTTAGCTCAGGAACCGGTGTTGCCTTTACCCGCGATGCTGCTACCGGCGAAGATATTTTCAACGGAGAATATTTGTTGAATGCACAGGGCGAAGACGTTGTTGCTGGCATCAGAACTCCTCAGGAAATCACACTCGAAGGCTCACGCCGCTGGGCTGCCTTACAGAATGTCTCGGAAGAAGAGCGCGCGAGCAATTTCCCTTCATTGGAAGAAGCCATGCCCAAGATTTACAAAGAACTCGATACCCTTCAACAAAAGCTTGAAGACCACTACGGTGATATGCAGGATCTTGAATTTACTATTCAAGAAGGCAAACTCTGGATATTGCAAACCCGTGGCGGGAAACGCACTGGCGCCGCAATGGTACGTATTGCTATTGAGATGCTTGAGCAAGGTGTTATTGGTAAAAATGAAGCAATTATGCGCGTTGAGCCTAACAGGCTCGACGAATTACTGCACCCTGTTTTCGACACCGATGCAATAGCGAAAGCCAGCGTAATGGCTAAAGGCCTGCCGGCTTCTCCGGGTGCCGCCTACGGACAGATCGTATTCCACGCAGACGAAGCAGAAGCCTGGTTTGCCAAAGGCAAAAAAGTTATTTTGGTACGTATCGAAACTTCACCCGAGGACTTAGCGGGTATGAACGTGGCAGAAGGCATCCTCACGGCTCGTGGCGGAATGACGTCGCACGCCGCTGTTGTAGCCCGTGGCATGGGGAAATGTTGTGTTTCCGGTGCCGGAAAAATAAAAATTGACTACAAAGCCCGTACTTTGACAATGAACGGAAAAACCTATAAAGAAGGTGAATTCATTTCGTTGAACGGAAGCACAGGAGAAGTATATGACGGACAGCTTGCTACCAAAGACCCTGAATTGAGTGGCTCTTTTGGCAAACTGATGGAACTGGCCAGCAAAAAGTCAAGAATGCTTGTCAGGACTAATGCCGACACACCTAATGACGCTACTGTCGCACGTAATTTCGGTGCGGTAGGTATCGGGTTGTGCCGCACCGAGCATATGTTCTTTGGTGGTGAGAAAATTGTCGCCATGCGCGAAATGATTTTGGCGGCTAACGAAGAAGGCCGTCGTGAAGCACTCGACAGGCTGTTACCTATTCAGCGCGAAGACTTTGAAGGAATCTTCGAAGCCATGAAAGACCTACCTGTAACCGTACGTTTGCTCGATCCGCCTTTGCATGAGTTCGTACCTCACGATGATAAAGGACAACAGGAAATGGCTAAAGTGATGCATGTTCCCGTCGAGACCATCAAAAATAAAATCGAAGAGCTTGCGGAATTTAACCCCATGCTCGGACACCGTGGATGCCGTTTGGGAAACACCTATCCTGAAATTACCGAAATGCAGACACGCGCTATTATTGAAGCAGCATTAAACCTGAAAGCCCGCGGCATACAAGTGAAGCCCGAGATCATGATACCGCTCACCGGTACTTTGGCCGAGATGAAGATGCAGGAAGATATCGTTCGCGACACTATCCAGAAAGTTTTCGATGAGCGCAACGATTCTATCAAACACCTGGTAGGAACAATGCTCGAGATTCCACGTGCGGCGTTGGTAGCAGATGAAATCGCTGAATCAGCCGAGTTCTTCTCCTTTGGAACCAACGACCTTACCCAAATGACCTTTGGTTATTCGCGTGACGACGCAGGCAACTTCCTGGAAGTCTATTTGGAGAAAGGCATCCTAAAACATGACCCATTCCAGGTATTAGACCAGGTCGGTGTTGGAGAACTGATAAAAATGGCTGTGAAAAGAGGCCGTAAAACGCGTCCTGATATCAAATTAGGAATCTGTGGTGAGCATGGAGGCGAGCCAAGTTCAGTTATGTTCTGCCACGATGCAGGCCTTGATTATGTAAGCTGCTCACCTTATCGTGTGCCGATTGCACGTTTGGCTGCTGCACAAGCTGCTGTTATCGAAAAAATGGCAAAAAAAGCAAAGAAAACTGCAAAGAAGAATAAGGACAAGAAAAAGTCTAAAAAATAAACCACCGTAGTTTATCCATATCAAACTCAATCTCTTGTTTTAAAGTTAAATAGGGTTTTGAATAATAGCTTAAAAGGCAGATATTTATGTATCTGCCTTTTTCTTTGTCAAATTCTACCAACAAACGAATGAATTTTGACAATTCTTTTTAACTTTGCTCCTTTCATAATCTATACTAACACATAAACAAAAACATGATGGCTAAAGATGATGCTAAAATCAAAGCCGATCTGGCTTCATACGGCATAACCAATGTCAATGAAATATTTCACAACATTTCCTATGAAGACCTTTACGAACACGAAACCGATCCGGCACTGGAAGGATTTGCTAAAGGTACTAAAACAGACACAGGTGCTATATCTGTTGACACAGGGATTTTCACAGGCCGCTCGCCAAAGGATAAATTCATCGTAATGGATGATATTTCGCGCGATACCGTCTGGTGGTCAACACAAGGAAAAAATGACAATAGGCCATTGGAACCTGCCAAATGGGACAAACTCAAAAAAATTGCATCAAAAGAACTTTCTGACAAAAAGCTTTATGTGATGGACGCTTATGCCGGTGCTAATCCCGATACCCGTCTCAACGTGCGCTTTGTGGTAGAAGTAGCTTGGCAGGCTCACTTTGTAAAAAACATGTTCATTCGGCCAACCGAAGCAGAACTTAAAAGCTTTGCGCCTGATTTTGTTGTTTTAAACGCCTCTAAAACAGTTAATCCCGACTGGAAAGAGATGGGTATGAACTCCGAAAATTTTGTCGTTTTCAACCTCACCGAAAGGATGGCACTTATTGGCGGTTCCTGGTATGGGGGCGAAATGAAAAAAGGAATTTTCACCATGATGAATTATTACCTACCGCTCAAAGGCATTGCTGCTATGCATTGCTCTGCTAATGTTGGCGAGGAGGGTGATGTAGCCGTTTTCTTTGGCCTAAGCGGAACCGGAAAAACAACCTTATCCGCCGACCCAAAACGTGCGCTTATCGGTGATGACGAACATGGCTGGGACGATGATGGCGTTTTCAATTTTGAAGGTGGCTGCTATGCTAAGTGCATCAACCTGAGTAAGGAAAACGAACCCGACATTTTTAATGCCATCAAAAGAGACGCACTATTAGAAAATTTAGTGGTGAGAGAAGATGGGTCTATTGATTTTTCCGATAATTCAAAAACCGAAAACACCCGCGTTTCCTACCCTATCTATCACATCGATAATATTGTAAAACCTGTTTCTAAGGCCGGACATGCTAAAAAAGTTATTTTCCTGACGGCAGATGCCTTTGGTGTTTTGCCTCCGGTCTCGAAGCTTACAAGCGATCAAACAGAATATCACTTTCTGTCGGGCTTTACAGCCAAACTTGCTGGTACAGAATTAGGAGTAACCAAGCCACAGCCTACTTTTTCAGCCTGCTTTGGTAACGCCTTTCTTGCACTGCACCCCACCAAATATGCCGTTGAGCTGGTGAAAAGAATGGAAGCCGCAGGTGCTAAAGCTTATCTTGTAAATACCGGCTGGAATGGTTCGGGTAAACGTATTTCAATTAAAGACACCCGCGGAATCATTGATGCCATACTCGATGGAAGTATTGATGAAGCACCAACAAAAGTGATCCCTTATTTTAATCTGGAAGTGCCAACAAGTCTCAGTCACGTTCACGACGAAATCCTTGATCCACGCGACACCTACAGCGATCCAAAAGAATGGGAAACGAAAGCCAAAAATTTAGCTGCTATGTTTATTGAAAACTTCGAGAAATATACCGATAATGACGAAGGCAAACGGTTAGTAGCTGCCGGTCCTCAATTGTAATTCATCGTATATTACACCCAAAAAAAAAGCCTGCTCCCAAAAGAAGCAGGCTTTTTTATTTCACTTAGCCGCAATTTTTACAGCTTGTTCCCCTTTTAGAATTCAACCATAATACCAACTGAAGGTAACACAGTTCCTGAAGTGTTTTCGATTCCGCGAAGTAGATATTTGGAATTGTTATCCACTGTGATAATATTTCCGTTGGCATCTTTTTCACGGACGAGATTATCCTGCAATTCAGCCTTGAAATTATATAAGTTTTGAATGTCAACATACACCATCAGCGACCATTTTTCAAAGAAATATTTTTTATCAACGCGCACATCTAATTGATGATAAGGCTTTAAACGTAATTGGTTTAATCGTCCGAAATCTAAATACGGCCCTCCTTGCGCATCCCAGGCGGCAATAAGTGCCGACTTATCCATATCGTAAGGCGTGAATGGCAAACCACCGTCAAAACGCCACTTGATGCCGGCAATCCAGTTTCTCTTGAAATTTTTGGAAGCTGTCAGCACAATGATGTTGCGAAAATCCCAGCTTGATGGAATCAACGCATCATTAAAGTCTTCAAATTCACTGCGCACAAAGGTATAGGACAAAATAAGGTTGAAGCCGGAAGGCAGCTTACTGCGGTTAAGCAGCTCAAAACCATAAGCTCGGCCCTTATTGTTTGAAAAAACTTCTTCGGCACCCAGAACGCCAAAGTCAGCGCCCTTGTTGGCCAAACTGATGGAGTCGTTTAAAGAAAAAGGGTAATCGCTGTATTGTTTGTAAAAACCTTCCATTGAAAAGAAAATATCCGGGCGTGGAATATATTGCAAACCGGCTATAAAATGATTCGCGGCAATATATTTCAATTCATTTTCCTTGTTTACCAGAACGCCATTATTGTCTCTAAAACCCAAGGTGGTGTAGGCAGGGAGCTGATAATATCGTCCTGTATTAGCCGTCACAGCCCATTTTTCACTCAAAATATAAGAAGCCGAAAAGCGCGGAGAAAGCTGATTCAGCGGATTACCCATTGCGCTGCTGTAATTGTTAAAATCAGTGCGCAAACCTGCTGAAAGCGTGAGCCTTTCGTTCAGGAAATTCTTGCTAATCTGCGCAGAAGCTCCTGCCGACAATAAGTCAAGATCAGATTTATAGTCGATGTTGAGCAATTCGTCACCAACAAAGAGTTGCTGCTGGGTTGCGTTAAAATAGTGCGCAAGCTGTCCGCCGAGCGAATACACAAATTTGTAGGAACCCCAACGGATATTGTTCTCAAAACGAATTTTATTCTCTATTTCCTGTGATGCATAATTCAGCGTTTTTGGCCGCGACTCATCATTATCCGGGTATTTATAACTGGTATTATTAAGCATGTTCCGGCTCAGCACAAGAGTCTGGAAGCTATTCTCTTTGAAATGTTTATAAACCGCGCCGATGGCGTAGGACCATTGCTCGTTCACGGGTAAATAATTCAAAATATACTCCTGGTCTTCTGTTGGATCTTTGATGCCCGTATTGAGCCTAAACTGATCCAGTGCACCAATACTCACGATTGTAAGCTCATTCTTTTTATCAAATCGTGTCTTCCATTTTAGTTGGTAATCATTAAATGTAGGCAGAAACGGCAAGCCAATCACGTCGAATAAAAATTGCAAATAAGACCGCCTGACAGAAAAAATAAAACTAGATTTTTCACCCATAGGCCCATCCAGCGTCAGGCTGAGTTCGCTGGCACCAACAGCTCCTCTGAAACGTGTTTTTTCCTTGTTACCTTCTTTTTGAGTAAACTCAAAAATTCCACTCAACGAATTGCCACGGTTTGCCGGAAATGCTCCAGAATAAAAATCTACAGAGCTGATAAAATCAGCATTTAGAATACCAACGGCACCACCCGAGCTTCCTTGGGTAGCAAAGTGATTGATTGTTGGAATTTGCACGCCATCAAGATAGAAAACGGATTCGCTCGGCCCACCACCCCTAATAATAATGTCGTTGCGAAAGGAAACTCCTGAACCCACACCTGGCAAGGATTGGATCACCCGTGAAATATCCCGGTTGCTTCCCGGACTCGTTTCAATCTCACTTACGCCCAGCTTCTGCAAGGATAGCGGACTCTCTTCTGTTCTAACAAAAGGATTCGCCTTCACCTCCACTTCTTCCAGAGCAACGCCAGCATTTTCCATGGCGATTTCGATATATTCTGCTTTGGCATTTGTAAGTTGAATTTCAGCTGATTCTGTGTTTCTATAACCCACATAAGTTGCCTGAAGACTAACAAAACCAGGCTTCAAACCCGTGATGACAAAACCTCCATTGAAATCTGTCGTTGCTCCAATAGTAGTTCCTTTTACCACAACATTGGCAAAAGGTAATGGCTCGTTGTTGGTGGCGTCAATAACTCTACCACTGATTTGTGCAGTCTGTGCCTGAATTCCCTGGCTAAAAATTATCGAAAAAATAAACAGCGTTAAACAGAACGAAAATAGTGGAGTTAGTTTTTTCATTATTCACTGAGTTCTAAACTAATTGATTCAAAAATAGTGAGGGCTGTAGTCAAGGTGGAGATATTTGTATATAGCCTACCATCATCACCTGCATAATGCCCGTGGCCGATGGGGTTGAGCTGATAAACAAAGAAATCATCGGCTAAATCGACCGTTACGGCATATATTACAGAAGGCTGAGCCGAAGAGTGATAATTCGGATCGTTTTCAAACCTGGAATTATTCCAATATTCGTTCCAGTCCCAAGGCTGATTTACCTCCACAAATAATTTGAATTTTGAAGTAAGCTTTTCAAAAGAAGTTGTTTTCAAAGTAAAAGATCCTGTCGGTGTTGCACCCGTATAAGCATCAGGCACAGGGTTTTGTGGTGTGGGCAACTTTTCTGATGCTGGATTAGCAAGTTCGCGTCGGTGCAGCCAATAAGGCAAAGATGCATATCTTTGAGCCGGTCCGGGCACTTTTAGCCACTTACCATTACCCGCGTCGCCATAGGCATAATATCCTGTTGCCACAGATTTTGTGACAAATAAAGTTTGAATCATTTCGCCTTCTAAATCTTCTATCCAGATGGCCAGACTGGGATGATTATGCGCCTTGCCACGCTCAAAATTAAGTTGAAGTGTAGTACCATCATCACCAAAAGGCTTAAATATTTTCTCTGATTCATGGGCCTTTTTGGTGCTTCTTTCTGATCGTTTGCAGGCGGTGAACGAAAATACCATCAATAGAATTGACAGTAAAATCATTACGCTGTATCGTTTCATTTTAATTTGGTTTTTAGAATGCCTACTTAACACCAAAGTTCTGCTTTTGGTTCGAAGGTGCTATAAAAAATATATGTCAGTGATTTACTACAAGCCGAAGTAGGAGTTTTTTTATTTCACCTTTACTGTTTAAGTTCTTTGAAATAAATCCAACAATTTGCTTCTCCCATTCTGGCTTGGGTATTATTTAGGCGGATTTAAAACAAGCTTAACCGGCTTCAACAACGCCTTTTATTATTCACAGGCAAAAAAAAACCCGAACAAAAA
Organism: Bacteroidales bacterium; assembly: GCA_023229135.1. Lineage (GTDB taxonomy): Bacteria > Bacteroidota > Bacteroidia > Bacteroidales > F082 > UBA5536. The sequence goes on along the minus strand of JALNZT010000028.1, from coordinate 47,253 downwards.
TGCCCGGGAATTTACTTTATAGGATATTTACTGGTTAAGCATTACGGGCATGATTAACATCAATATATCTTCTTCTTTATTTTCGTTGTCTATCGGAACCATAATACCTGCGCGATTGGGTGCTGACATTTCCAGTTGCACGGTGTCGGTATCCATATTGTTGAGCATTTCCTGGAAAAAGCGTGAGTTGAAGCCAATTTCCATATCATCGCCTTCAAAACTGCAAACCAAACGCTCCTTGGCTTCGTTGTAGTAATCCAAATCTTCGGCTGACAACATCAGCTCCTGGCCTGTCATTTTAAACCTCACCTGGTGTGTAGCTTTGTTTGAGAAAATGGCAACACGGCGGATAGAGTTGAGTAGCGACAAGCGATCAATAGTCAGTTTATTAGGATTTGTCGTTGGAATGACTGCTTCGTAGTTGGGATATTTTCCTTCGATAAGGCGGCAAACCAGCCTTACATTCTCGAAGCTAAAAGCAGCATTTTTTGGATTAAATGCCAATTTTACCTGGGCATCCGTTTTTCCTGAGAGAATATTTTTTAACTGGTTAATGGGTTTTTTAGGCAGGATAAAGGAAGCAGCCTGATCGGATTTTACATCCATGCGGCGATACCTCACCAATTTGTGTGCATCTGTGGCTACCATCGTCATATATTCTTCGGAGAGCTCTATTAAAACGCCTGACATTACAGGGCGTAGCTCATCAATGCCGGTAGCAAAAATTGTTTTTTCAAAACCATTTGCCAGCACCTCTGCCGGAAGCTCCATTTCTGTAGGATCATCCAGCACCGGAATTTGTGGAAATTCATCACTTTTATGACCCGATAATTTATACCGGCCTTCGCCGGCAGTAAGTTCCACCATCAAGGTATCGCTATTTATATCAATAGTAACGGGAATATCCGGAAAGGTTTTCATGATATCCAGCAGCAGCCGTGCCGGAATGGTGACATCACCCTCACCCTCCTGCATTTCGGGTTCAAGAGTAATTATCATCGTCGTTTCCAGGTCGGAAGCTGTGATGGATAATTTGCCCTCTTTCAGGCTGAACAGAAAATCATCGAGAATTGGAAGTGTATTGTTTGAGCCAATCACACCACCAAGCGCTTGTAAGCTTTTGAGTAATTTTAAGCTTGAAAGAATAAATTTCATAATACCGTAAGTTTATTTCAAAGTGTAAAAATAACAAATTTGGTGGCGATACAAGTGCTATTTCAAAAAGATTTATGAACATCTTTTAAACTACGTCTGCTTTGCTCCAGGCCTGAATTTTGATTCTGTGCCATTACGTAGTCTTTTGATGTTTTTTCGGTGCGTTATAGGCAGAAAAACTGCCACAGCAATTGATAATACTGTAAAAAAAACATGGTTTGCCGGAAACAGGAATAGAACAAAAAACGGGAAAGAGATACCAGCAGTTATGCTCGACAGCGAAACGTATCCCGAAATCAGCAAGACCGCAGTAAAGATCAACACTACGCATACCGAGGCCCAAGGATAAATTCCAAAACCTACACCCAGTAGTGTGGCGACTCCTTTGCCACCTTTAAAGCTTGCAAAAACAGGGAAGGTATGTCCCAAAACAGCTGCTGCCGCAACGGCTAACAATAAGCCGGCAGAAACTTCTACTCCACCAAACAGCTGATGAATGGGAGTCGTCAGCAAAATGGCAGTCAATCCTTTAAACACATCAACAAGTAAAACCGGAATACCCGCTTTTAATCCCAAGACACGTATCGTATTGGTTGCGCCGGCATTTCCCGAGCCAGATTCTCTTACATCAACACCATAAAAAATTTTGCCAACCCATACTGCTGTTGGAATAGAACCCAAAAGGTAGGCTACCAAAACAGGAAATATATTGCTTAAAACTATTGTTTGATTCATTAATATTGTATTTGCATTTTTCTGACAAAATCCACTACCCTACGGCGCGATCCTATCACATATTCATAATAAAAATCCGTTTGCTCGTCTTTTACCAAACGTTTCTCTTGTTTGAGTTCGAGCAAGCGATTGTTGAAGGATTCTGAAGATGACAAGGCTTGCATCACGCCATTCTCATAATGAAAGAAATACCACTCACTATTATTGGGTTGCAGATAAATCGTTACCGCATCGCCCGAGCGCCCTTTTTCAAAAGCAATATAACCAGGTATTTTTTTATTTACCTGTGTGCGTAATATATTAGCTAATCCAATATTATCACGAGCAATAAATGCGTTTAACTTATTGTCCCAACTCATTTTCAACTGACTGAATACCAAACTTTTATTTAATGATTCAGGTACTTTACGTGGCGCACCAATTAAACTTATTTCCGATTGAATACGGGAAAAGTTCTCGGCATTGGCCAAGCTGTTCAGCCCAAATAAGTAAGAGCTCTGACTTAGCGCTGCACCTTGTTTGGCTGACCTGTTCAAGCTATCAGCCATGATTTGCAGTAATTTTTCATCAAAGATAAAATCAAAAATTGCCATCACACTCATTGAAGTGCTGTCAGGAATACTGAAATAATCGTAGTTTCCTAAAACCGTTAGTGAGGTCATCGGTATCTGTAAATCAAGATTCACAGCCCCTTTTCCGCTTATCTGACAACGGCTGACAGTAAGCTCAAGGCTTTTATCAAATATCCCGGCATTTTTATCACTGATGACATATGCTGATTTTGTGCGATCATATTTCAAAACTCCAGTCACAGATGCACTTTCGCTGGTATTTGCATCATCAGCTGTTGACAAGAAAGAACCAAAAAAGTTTTTGCTGGACCCATCAAATTGTAATCCTGCATAAAGTCGTTCGTTGCTTAAGCTTCTCACTCCCTTATTGATAGGAAATTCCACGTTGGCAGGATCTATCACCGCTTCAAAGCCAACCCAGGGTATATCCATGTTTTGGCAAAAATGGACTAACTGGAAACCTCCATCGAAAAGCAAATCCTTTCTGGATGCCAGAATATTGGCTTTTCCTTTGAACTTAAACTGTGGACTCAATTTGAATCCATCGGCCTCATCAATCATTGCAATAGCCGTAGTTACGCCTTTTTCGTTGGGAGTTATGCTGCTAAAATAAACCGGCTGTGGCTCACTCTCAAACGACAAATAATCATAATACCCCTTGGCCGTATAATTATTTCTTCCAAAAATATTTATTTCAACCTTATCAAAATGATGCAATCGGTTGGCGGTGTCAGCCATCAAATGTGCATTTCTGATGGTTTCCATGCGCGCTCCTTCGAGGATAGCAACCTTGCCGTCAACAGGAAAGACAGCCAAATCAGCCACGCGGATAAGCTTCACACCACTGGCATTGATGGAGTAATTGCGTAAATCATAAGTGGCTTCTCTGGTAAAAAACGACAAAGAATCCTGATCAGGATGCGTAGAAATAAACTGTGAGCCACTCAAATCGTAGTCAAGTAATTTTTCGTAGCTCAGGCTATCAAGTCCGCTAAACTGCTCAAGACCAATACTATTAAGCTTTAGCAAATCCTCATCCATCTGCCAACTGGCTTCATCCAGCGTACAGATGTACTGATTGAAAGGAAAAGAAAAGCTACTCTGCTGGTCCAAATAATTGAAACTGCCGCTACGCGACTCAAAATCTATACGGGTGAAATAGTCTTTGGCTGAAAAAGCCACTTTTTGATTTATCGCCGTTAGCAAACTAAAATCTGCCGTGTCAGCAGTAAAAGATTTATTTTTAAGGTCGAAATAATCAGACGACATCTCCACATTTCCAAATGCCAAATCACCAGCCCCTTTAATTCCGTCAGGCGATAACTCTGCCGTACCTCTATAGATCACATTATTATACAGAATCAAAGGGCTATTCAGGGTTTCGAGCACAAGCATATTGGTGTCGGCAAACCAGTGGTATTGTATAGTATCCGACTGTCCCTGAGGAAATAAGACAGCTTGATCTTGCTCTTTTATTTCAAAGCGATAAGGAACTGAAGCTACCTCATCGGGATAAAAATCAAAATGATCAGCAAAAGCAGTACTTGTTTGGTAGTTCAGCTTGCCAGAACCCCAAAAGCCTTGATTTGACAGATGGACTGAATCATCGAAAAAGCCTTTGCCCGAAAACATCTCATAATTTTCTATCGTTTTATGGTTGAAGCCCAACGAGTAATCAGGCATAACAGTCAGAGCTTCAGTAAGAGCCGGGAAAATTCCTGCTGAGTTAAGGTAACCCTCAAAACGCAAATTATCGGTACTAAAATCATCAAGACTATCAATTTCAAAAGGTTCTACAACATAATAAAAATCAGATTCTGTTAGTCTGCCTTCGTTAATAAATGGCTTCTCAAAAAACACATAAGATTCATTTTTGCTATCGAAAATCGGATATTGTGGGAAGTGATTTCTACCTGATTTATTATCACTTTGATCAATGTATAAAACACCTGACATATCGGATATAACATTTTGAACACGAACATATTGCTTACGTCCACCAGGTGCAATTTTCTGATTAAAAGCAGGAACGAAAAACGAGAGCGAATCCACAGAGGTCAGGTTTAGGCTGAAGTCGTCGTATTTAAAGAAAGCTTCAGCGGCATGAAACTCGAAAAGCCCTGCTCCCACAAAACCGGAAAATGTAAAATCACGATTTTCAGAAAACACAATTTCATTGTCATTGGGCAATATACTTACCCGCTGTTCTTCACTCAGATTAACCTCCTCAACCCCTTTCAACGTCATCGCGAAGCCGTCGTTGAGTTCCAGAATCAGGTTTGGCAGGTTGCCAATAGTTTTTGTATAGATTCTAATCACGTCATAATCCGACTCTTTAGCCCTGGCTTTGAGGGTGTTAAAAAACTTCTCTTTAACAACAGCAGTTTTTGCTTCGCTATCGTAAACCAAATAACCTTTTGAAGCCAACCTAAGCAGTTGCGCAATAGCTTGTTCCGGTGATTTTTTGATAAAATTGGCATACCAGTCCAGCTTAATTTCATTATCAGGTCCAAACTCTTTGAGGTAATTTTCGACAACAAACATAGGGTTAACATCGTCTATCAACCTCAGACTGTTAAAATCACCAGGAGAAAAAAAGTTTGCGGACTCCAAAAAACCAGTGCTTTCGCTGCGCATGCCTTCCAGCTGTTTGAAATGAATCACTTCCTTATCTATATCCCAGTAAAGTGCTTCCAGGTGAATATCCAGCTCATGGTAATGATCAAAAAACGGGCTGTCGGAAACACCCTGCTCAGACCTGAAAAGAATTAGACGGCGCGATTTATTATCGTAGCGCATTTGCACCGAAGGATGGATCAAAGAGTCAGAACCAAGAAACACTTTTACAGCAACCGCAGCAGAAAAAATCTTATCCTCCGCTATCACAAAATCCATCGCTCGCAAACTCAACTGAGCATCGGTGCCTTTGTAAAATAAGAGCCTCGCTTTTTCTCGCCCTGCACCAAAACCTTTGAGGGAATTGCCCTCGATAGCAATTCCTCCGTTAAAATCAATTCCTTTGAAGATGTTTTTTATGCTATAATCTTTAAAATAAGATGAGAATCTGGGATAGGAAGTACGTGATCCCGGCGGACTGCTATGCACCTTATCTTGAAAAAAACCCTGCATCGGGAAATCAAAATAATATTTATGGTAAAAAGTTACAGAATCAGCCTGGTATTCAGATTGTGACAAGTCGATTTTATAGTTTTTCAACCTAACAAACAGCTTATCTTTATCACGGCCAAAGCGCCACCAATCCACCTCGCCACCGACACCGCTCCAGCTATTTTGCTCAAAGCTAAAACTTCCTGAAGTATTATTAATGATTGAGCTATCGCGCTGGCTAGCACATACAAGGCTGGCTTTTTCCACCAAAATGCTCAGCACCGTATCAGCCTGAAAGCTGTATTCGGGATTGCGCAGATACCAAGAGGAGGAGCCTTTTTGCGACAATAGTCCATTACGGAAAAAGTTATTGGAGAAACCCAGGTAAGTCGTAAACTGTCGTCTTGATTTCTGCTGTAGCAGCAGCTCCATCAGGTTTAGCCAGTTTAGCACACTTTGTTCCTTTTGCCGGGTGTAGGCAAGTGCGTTGATGGCTGTAAAAAATTCAAAAAAATAGGGGTAATTCCTTAAATTCCCCTGCCGCATTTGTTCGCTCAGCAGTTTAATTTTATCCTTCTCAGCCTTAGAGAAGCGCCCCACGTCCCAACGCGGCTTGAGCTTTGCCATAAGCTCCTCACCTTGTTTCAGCTGCTGTTTATTGGGTGTATCGAGCAGATAGGTTTGAATCTGATTGATAAACTCCTCTGAATCAGCAGAAAAATAATTTTCCTGCTGGGCCAAGACCGTCAGCGAAACAAAACTAAAAGCAACTAAAATTAAGCTTCTATGGAAGCGCATAATTTATCTTTATGTTAAAAATCTTTTCAGGATTTGCTAAATTCTGCTGCAACCCAGTTGTTTTTTACGCTATGTGTTTGATATTGTAAGGCCAATTTTTCAGCCATTTTTTGGATTTCTGGTAAATCCTCCACATAAAAGCCACTGAGAAAAAGTTTTGCGCCAGCTGGCATAGCTTGCGCATAGAAGGGCATATCAGCCAGCAAAATATTGCGGTTGATATTCGCCAGGATTACATCAAACTTCTGATTTCCAATGGCTGATGCATCTCCTTTAATTACTTTAATGCCTTCACAATTGTTGAGCTTTGCGTTTTCCAACGCATTTTCATACGCCCAGCTATCGTTGTCGATTGCTACAATATATTGAGCACCCATCTTACAGGCCAAAACGGCCAACACAGCCGTGCCGCAACCCATATCAAGCACTGACTTTTGTTTAAAATCAGCTTTTAGCATCAGCGAAATCATTTGAGCTGTAGTTTCATGATGTGCGGTACCGAAGGACATTTTCGGTTCGATAAGTAAATCAAACTTTATGTTGGGGTTTGGCTCATGAAACGGCGCACGTATTCGGCAGCTGTCATCAATCACCACATCGCTGTAGGACGCCTCCCAGTTGGCATTCCAATTTTCGTCTGGGATAAGTTTTTTTGAAGGCTTAGGGATATTTTCAAAACTTTCAAGTGCAAGTATTTCAGCAAGTTTGTCATCACTAAAACTTTCTTCAGGGCAATAAGCCCTGAAGAAAGTTTCATCTTCCATAAAGCTTTCAAAACCAATTTCCGCCAATTCAGCAGTCAATATCTCCTGCAGATCGGCACCGGCAATTAAGCCAAATAAAACTTCTATATATGCCATTTACTATTTGGCTGAAGCCTGTTTGCAGATCGAAATAAACTCGTCAACCTTTAACGAAGCACCGCCAATAAGCCCACCATCAATGCCTTCTTGTGAAAATAAATCAGCTGCATTTTCCGAATTGCAGCTGCCGCCATACAAGATCATAGTCTCCTCGGCTACTTTTTCGTCGTAGCGTTCGGCAATAAGTGTGCGGATATATGCGTGCATATCTTTGGCTTGCTCGGGTGTTGCTGTCATTCCGGTTCCGATGGCCCAAACAGGCTCGTAAGCGATGACTACACGCGCAAACTCCACCGTATCAAGATGGAACAGCCCGTGACGAACCTGTCTTCTAACCACTTCTTTGTCTTTTCCGGCTTCGCGCTCGGGCAGCGATTCGCCAACACAGAAAATTGGTGTAAGCTGATGAGCCAGTGCCTGATTTACTTTGGCGGTAAGCATTTTATCGTCTTCATTGAAATACTTCCTGCGCTCACTATGACCAATGATACAATGGGTTACGTCCATGGATTTTAACATGGAAGCCGAAACTTCGCCCGTATAAGCTCCAGCACCAAAAGAGCTAATATTCTGAGCACCAACTTTAAACAAGTTTTCTTCCATATAATCCGTGGCCAATTCCAAATAGGGATACGGCGGGCAAATAATCACTTCGGCAGTGGGTTTTTCCTCATCCAAGGTATCCAATAAATCATTGATCAAATCTTCAGCATCAGTAAATGAAAGGTTCATTTTCCAGTTGCCAGCAACAATTTTTCTACGCATAATCAATTTTTTTAGTAGTTTAAGTCATTAAGCTAATCTAATACGGGGATCCAAAATTCCGTATACAATATCCACAAAAATATTAATAATTATCAAGATAAATGCAATCAATAATACAGCACCCATAATTACGGGCAAATCGTACTTCTCGAGCGCATCAACAATGAGCATTCCAATGCCTTTCCAATCGAAGACATACTCCACAAAAACGGCACCTGCCATCAGTGAGGCAAACCACCCCGAAACGGCGGTAACAACAGGATTCAGCGCATTACGCAAAGCGTGAACACCAATAACTTGCGACATAGGCAAGCCTTTTGCTTTAGCAGTTCTGATATAATCCATGCCCATCACTTCGAGCAATGAAGTACGAGTAAGTTCTGTTACGATTGCTAAAGGTCTTATTCCCAAAGTAATAGCCGGGAGAATTAAGTTTTTTAAATCCAGAGAAGCACCATTTCCGTAATCGTCAACGGTATATAAGCTCCCAAACATCTCTAATCCAGTATATTCCGAAAGGACAAAGCCAAAAATCCAGGCCATTAAAATAGCTGCAAAAAAAGACGGAACCGACATGCCAAGGCTTGTAATTATCAGCACCAGACGATTCATCCAGTTTTTATTGACAACAGCAGCGAAAAATCCCAGACTAAGTCCGACAACAAAAGCGATGGCAACAGAAACGCCCGCCAGCAAAAGTGTTTTCGGAAAAGCCTCTGCAATCAAAGCCGTTACAGCACGTCGGGATTGATACGACATACGCATCCAGGGCGATTTTATAACCAGAACCACTTGATTAATTTCGAGCAGCTTAAACGATTTTTTATACTTCTCTTGATCATAAAACCAAAAACTTTCAGGCTGCTGGCTGTTATGCACAGAAATCGGTGAGAGATCGTTCAGATAAGCCGCATATTGCACAATAACAGGCTGATCCAGACCGAGTTCGCTACGGATGTTATCCACCGCCTGCTGATCTGCCCTTTGACCAAGCATCATACGGGCCGGATCGCCGGGTAAAATCGTAAACAAGAAAAACACCAGACTAACTACGCCAAAAAGCACAGCCAGTCCGTAAAGTAGTTTTCTTATTATGTATGATCCCATAGAATCAGGGCTGGTTTGTGTTAAGCTTTTCTATCAATTGATCCAGCTCTTCGCCTTGCGGAAAATCGTTGTAATGCCACTTTTTCACAACCTTACCTTCATCCATCCAAATTAGGCCTGGATTGGATCGAATAATGGTTTTCAGCACGGTACCGTCAGCAAAATAGGTCTCGTATAAAAAATCGTATTTTTCCTGCCAGTCTTCTAGTTCTTTGGGCAGTGATGCCGTTAGCCAGACCACTCCTGCGCCATGTTCTGCGACAGCTTTTTCAATTTGTTCAATCTTTTCGATAGCTTCAGCAGGAATCCGGCTTAAATCATAAGATATAAAAACCAGCAGATTAGGCGATTGCAACACCACCTGTGTCATATCATTGCCAAAGCTATCTTCGGCGAAAAGGCCGTGATCGGGTTGATCTCCAAGCAAAACGGTTCGTTGGTCAACAAACTCCCAGTTTTCGAGCCATTGAGGGTCATTCCAGGGATAATCAGGCGACAAATATTCTTTGGTTTCGCCGGTTTCTTTGTTGCGATAAGTCAGGTAAACCAGATTTTCTTGTTCTTCTTCAGGATTTAATTGTCTGCCTTCTTTCCATGCCCTGAAATCAACCATCGGCAAATGATTGTAATTTTGGTACGAGAAATAACCAAAACCGACGAAATAAACCATCACAAAAAACCATTGTACCGCAGGATACAAACGGATTTTATAACGCTTTCGGTTAAAAAATACCAACAAAACAAACACCATTAAAAAGATGTTTTTATAAAAAGTTTGCCAGTTAGTCAGTTTTATGGCATCGCCAAAACAGCCACAATCCGGCACCGGCTCATACAGCGCGTCATTATAGGTGACGGCAGTAAAAAATAACATCATCACCAACAAAAACCAGGAGGTGTCCCGCATTTTCATGCCGGTAACCAAAGCCATTCCAATGACAAATTCTGCCGTAGAAAGCAGAATTGACAGCACCAAAGCCAAACCCATCGCCCATTCCATGCCATAAGCCACAAAATAATCTTCGATGCGATAAGCCGTTCCGAGCGGATCAACACCTTTTACAAATCCAGAAAAAACAAAAACGACTCCAACAAGATATCTGCTAAAATTCCTAATAAATCCATTCATAAACTATTCCCCTATCTCGCTTAATAATATCAGTGCAAAAACTGCATAGTTGATAATGTCGAAGAAATTTGCGTCAAGACCTTCTGAAACTTGCGTATTTCCTTGGTTATCTTCAATTTGCTTTACGCGTAAAAGCTTCATCAGGATAATATCCGTGAGCGAACTTATGCGCATCCTTCGCCAGGCTTCGTCGTAATCGTGGTTTTTGCGCTCCATTAGCTCAAAAGCCTCCTGAAGCACTGCGGCATGCAATTCAGTGGCTTTATTTGGTTCAAGATCAGGCCTATCCACCACGCCAAGCCGCAATTGGTTGATGGCCATGGCGGCATAATTTACGATGCCGATAAACTCCTGGTCAATACCTTCATCAATTTTACGTAAGTCTTTCATTTGCAGCGTCCTGATGCGGTTTGCTTTGATATAAATCTGATCAGTGAGTGAAGAAGTGCGTAAAATTCGCCAGGCAGGGCCATAATCCCCCATTTTAGCTTCAAACAGGCGCTTACAGCGCGCTATAATTTCCTGAAATTGCTTTGTCGTATCCGTCATTTATGCAAATTGTTTCAACAAAAATGTAATTTTACGGCAAAATAAATCTTATGTCACAAGAAATACCCACCGATAAAATCGCCGGTAAAATTAAGGATTTTTCGGCAGACCGTAAGTTGCGCTACGGCAATAAAATCCTCGATCTGAATCGACCGGTCGTGATGGGTATCCTAAACCTTACACCGGATTCATTTTATGCAGCAAGTCGCTTGGATAGCCAAGAAGCAATTATTGAAAGTGCCGGTAAGATGATTTCGGAGGGAGCTGCTATCCTTGATCTGGGAGCAATGTCAACGCGACCCGGTGCCGGGTTTGTTTCTGAGAATGAAGAAATTGACCGACTTATCAGGCCGCTGGAAAACTTACAAAAACAGTTTCCTGAAACCTGGTTTTCTGTGGACACCTACCGCGCCTCAGTCGCAAAAATTGCCATCGAAAATGGCGCTTCCATTATAAACGATATTTCGGGAGGCACTTTCGACGAAGCAATGTTTCCGCTAATTGGCAGTAAAAACATTCCTTATGTATTGATGCATATCGCTGGTCAACAGCACGATATGCATCAACATAAAATCTCATCCCACGAAGTGGTGAAAGTGGTTCATCAGTTTTTTAAAACACAGCTAGAAAAGCTTGGTACGCTCAATACCAATCAAATTATCCTCGATCCGGGTTTTGGATTCAGTAAAACTTTGGCTGCCAACTATCGGCTAATTAGCGAAATACAACATATCAGTCCGGGAGGCTTTCCTATTTTGGTAGGTGTTTCGCGCAAAAGGATGATTCAAAATGTCTTACAACTCAAATCCGAGGAGAGCCTGAACGGAACGACTGTTTTAAACACACTAGCTTTAGAAAATGGCGCTTCAATTCTGAGGGTACACGATGTAAAAGAAGCCGATGAATGTGTACGGCTTTGGAATTTTTATCGGGAGGCAAGCGAATCTGAAATTGAATAAATCAGCATTGGCTGACAAAAAGTTCCGTTTTTAAAAAACATTGGCAATACAAACATAGCCTGAATGGTGCAAATATTCTGTGGAAAAATAATGTACTTTTGTTGCATTAACGCCCCAAATCAAAAAAAGTTAAACCCAATAGCTGATGGTACCGCTGATTATTAATGCATTTATCGAGTTAAGGCTTTTTGACATCATTGACATTTTGCTGGTAGCCAGTTTACTTTACGGCTTGTATTATCTGTTGCGTGGCACGGTCGCCATCAATATTTTTATGGGAATTGTGGCCGTTTTTATGATGTGGAAAGTAGTGACGGCCCTTCAAATGGAGCTTTTGGGCGATATTCTGGGCGCCTTTGTAAGTGTAGGTTTTATCGCACTTATCATTATTTTCCAACCGGAAATCAGACAGTTTTTATTGGCGCTCGGCACCACAGGTTTTATAAAACGTTTTCGGCAAAGGCTACAGCTGCCTTTTTTTAAATCTGCTGATGACATTCAAATTGAGCTTGATGTTATAGCTAAGAGCTGCGTTTCAATGGCCAGTAAATACACCGGTGCTTTGATTGTGATAACCCGCCAAAATGGCCTTTACCAAGCTTCGCAGACCGGCGTACAGATAGATGCCGAACTTAGTGAAGCTTTGATTGAAAATATTTTCTTTAAAAATACACCGCTTCACGATGGTGCAATGATTATTTCACAAAATCGTATAATGGCTGCAGGATGTATCCTTCCGGTAACAAAAAAACTGGACTTGCCCGACAGGCCGGGATTGCGCCACAGGGCCGGACTGGGTATCACGGAACAAAGCGACGCACTGGCCATCGTTGTTTCAGAAGAAACCGGCAAAATCAGTATCGCCAACAACGGAAGAATATACCAGGTGGACGAAAAAAATTTGCTGATAAAGCTGAAGAATGAACTGAGGCCAATCATATAGAGGCCTAAGCGTACTATAGCCTACTGAATCCCAAAGTGATAGAGCTTTTAATCGTTGCTGTTACTTATAATAATTTCCTGAAATTTCTGGTTTCATAACACCCTGTTTATCAAGTTAATAATTTTATATAAGTATAATACTCATGCTGTGTTTACTGGTCTAACCAATTGAATTACTGTATCATACTGGTGCTATTATTAATAACACGCTTTCATGTAACATTAAAAAACGGGGTTTTGTTTTGCCCCAGGCCGATTGCAGTCAACAATTTCTCAGCTCGCGGGTTTCTTAACAGCTCTTCGTAAAACCCAATAAAATCGACACTTTGGAGGCTTGGAACATAGCTAATGCGAAGATAACAAGAATCTTGACATCATTGATTTCAGGTGGGTTATTATTTCACAGTTTAAACTGCCTCATCAGTTTCTCAATCATTAAAGTGCTACTATAGTGTGTTTTGTAATTCAACATTGAGAATGGTTTTGGGAGACTAAACCACAAATTTACTACTTTTGAAAATTAAAAGTTAAAAACTATGAAAAGCTTTAAATTCATTTCCATCTTCTGTCTTTTATTGATTTTTTCTTCCATTTCTTTGGCACAAGAAATCAACACGCTTTTATTAGAAAAAGTAGAGCGTTTGCAAAAGGACAACGAGAAACTTCGCCACAGATTAGATGTTATCGATAAACAAAATCAAGATATTCTTTGGTATAAAAAAGTAGAAGATATAGCATATATTGACAAGTTATATATTTCAGGCCCTCCGGCGAGTAATATAAACAGCAAAACTCATTTGAGTTATGGAAATCCGCTAAAGTTTTATACTTATGTGTTTATTCCAAAAAGCATTGATGATTCCAAAAAGTATCCCCTTATAGTTTTACCTCACGGAGGAGTTCATGGCGATTTTACAACTTATTATGCACATATCGTCAGGGAGCTGCTTGCCCAGGGATATATTATTGCAGCACCGGAGTATAGGGGAAGCACGGGATATGGGAAGTCATATTATGAGAATATAGATTATGGTGGTTTAGAAAATGAAGATGTGTATGCTGCAAGAAATCACATGGTAGAAAACTATGCTATAGTTGATAAAAATAGAATAGGGATTATGGGATGGAGTCATGGTGGAATGATCAGCCTGATGAATATCTTCGATCACCCAAAAGACTATCAAGTAGCTTTTGCAGGTGTGCCTGTGAGTGACCTAATAGCGAGAATGGGTTATTATGATGATGAATACAGAGATTTATACTCAGCCGACTATCACATAGGAGCTACAGCACAGGAAAACTTAGCAGAGTATCGCAGGAGATCTCCAGCTTGGAATACTCACAAAATGCAAAATACTCCATTGCTTATACATACCAATACTAACGATGATGACGTGAGTGTTCTGGAAGTTGAGCATTTAATTAAATCTTTAAAAGCAGATGGAAAGAAATTTGAATACGAAATCTACCAGGAAATTCCTGGCGGACATTCATTTGATAGAATAGACACCAAAATTGCTAACGAAATTAGAGTGAAGATTTATAAATTCTTAGCAAACGAGTTAAACCCTCCTACACCAATAAAAAACGTAAAGGAGCTTAGAAAAGCAGCTTATAGATTTTAATCACCTAATCTTATTCCTATAATCTCCATGAAAATCAATGAACAACAAAACGCTAACACAAGGTACAGTTAGGTCCTGAAACTGTTTACTTAAGGTGTGCTATAAATTTTAAAACCAAATCATTATCTTTACAGCTATATAAAGATTCCTCTGCCGCGGCATCGGAATGACATTTTTGTGATGAGAAGTGGCAAGGGCGGTACTCAATTCCGGATTTAGGCGAATAGCGCCCGTAATCGCCTACTCCTCCTCACCCAAACCCTATCTCCCCACCCATGCTTTAAAATCGGTGGCTTTCAGTCTGCTGATTATCGGTTCTCCGGCGAAAGGAGGGTTCAGCAGGATTTTTAGTTTTCCGCTGAAGTAATTTTCGATTTTTTCAATGGATTTGATATTGACAATTAGCTGTCGGTTTGCACGAAAAAAAGTATCCGGGTTAAGCTGTTCTTCCAGCGTTTCCAGCGGGAAGTCCACGATATGGTTTTGATTGCTGAACGTGACTGCCGTTGTCAGCCGGTTTTCGCTGAAAAAATAAGCAATTTCGTCTACCGGAAGCATGTAAAACGTGGCGCCTTTTGAAATCAAAAAGCGTTTGCGGTACTTTTTCTCTCCTTTGCGAATGGCGTCCAGGATTTCGGAATAATCCGGCTTGCTTGCTGTTTCTGTTGACTGGTTTCTTAAACTTTCAAACTTCTCGATGGCTGCCTCCAGGTCTTTTTCTTTAAACGGTTTCAGCAAATAATCAATGCTGTTCACCTTGAATGCACGGATGGCATAATTATCAAAAGCCGTCGTGAAAATTACCATTCCCTTCACTTCAACCTGATCGAAAATGGAAAAGCAGAGCCCGTCGGCCAGTTGGATATCCATAAAAAACAGCTCGGGATGGGGATTGTTACGAAGCCATTCGACACTGTCTTTTACACTTTCTAAGGTTTTTATCACTTCCCAATCCGGTCTCAATTTTTTGATCATCTCTTCCAACAGGCGCAGGTTGTATGGCTCGTCTTCAACAAGTATTATTTTTATATCGGGGTTCATAACAAAGGGATTTTTACTTCAAAGGTTTCACTTCCGTGGCTCACTTCCACCAAGCTATCGGTTAGTAGCGCATAGCGTTGTTTTAAGTTGTTCAATCCTGTTTTCTCGGAAAAGGCAGACTCTTTCAGGTTCAAGTTATTGCTGACCGTGAGCTTATTTTCAGTTGATTCGATACGAATGCTCAGTGGCGCATCTTTTACGGCAATATTGTGTTTCACGGCATTTTCGACCAGCAATTGTAAGGCCAAAGGCGGGACATCTTTTTTTAAAGCCGATTCGCTCACATTGATTATCACCTCAAAAGCCTCCCCCATTCGTTTTTTGTGAAGCGCAATATAAGCCTCGATAAACTCCAGTTCGTCGGAAAGTTTAACCGTTGTTTGGTCCTTGCTTTGAAGCACATAGCGGTACACATCGGTAAAATTTTGCGTAAAATGAATCGCCGCATCCGGATCAAAGGTAATCAGCGATTTAAGCACGCTCAGGTTGTTAAAAAGAAAATGCGGATTCAGCTGTGCCTGCAGGGAGTTGTAATCGCTTTTTAGTTTTTGGCTTTTCAGTACTTCTAATTGCCTGACCGAAAAAACCCACTTTTCAACAATACGCAGCGTAATCGAAATAAGGATGAGGATGAAAATAAAAATCAGTCCCAAAAACATCATCAACTGCACGATAGGGTGCGAAAAGAAAGGCACATCTCTAACTATCAACGAAAAATAAAATACGGCAGCGATGGCGATAATCAGGCTTACGATAAGGTGCAAAACTACCCGTAGCTTGATTTTTTCGGGAATGGGCAGGAAACGCTCTGCGAGCTGATCGACAAAAACATTACTTTCGGAAATGATATTAAAGATAAGTACTACCTGAACGTATTCAAGCACAGAAACATGTAGATTTACATCGCCTGCAATTTTGATTGAAAGGAAAAAAAACAACAAGCCCACACCGCTTGCCCAAGCCACCCGGATGAGTATGCTTTTCAGGCTATAACCTGACAGCTGACTAAAAAAATGAAGTTCTTTATCTTTCAATTCTATCATTTCGAATGAATCATCAAAATTAAACAAAGAAAAGTTGACTATGTCTTTTAGACCTTAATGTGCATTCGTTTCGGGATTTTCTTTAAGATTTCCGGTTGATTTCAGCCAAACAGTTTCTTTCATCTTATAATCTGTTTTGGAGTCAATCCACTCACTATAAGCTTTTTGCCAATTTGTTTGCGCTATTAAAAGCTCCGTAATGGTTTCCATGCCCACCTCATAATTATCCTGACTAATACGCAAATTCTCTTCGGCCTGCTCCACTGCCTTTTGGTTCATCTGAGTACGTTCAAAAGCCAGTTGCACATTCAACCTGGCCTGTTCTGCTTCGAGTTGCATCAATTGCGCATTCTTTTCCAGCTCAAGCTCTTTTATCTCCTTATCAATTTTCGCAGCTTTGATTTTTTTAACCCCCTCACCCCAGTGGAAGAGCGGGATTTTTACGGATGCTAACACATTAAAGCTGGTGTAAGGAAAATCGGTGTCGTTAAAATTTATTCCTCCAATGTGGCTATAGGCTGCCTGAACGCCTGCCGTTGGCAGAAAATCGGCCCTTGCCATTCGGATATTTTGCTCCTCCATAGCCACATTTTTTTGAAGCAGCTGATATTCCGGACGACCGCTAATCGTTTCATTTTCCAGCGCAAGTGCTGTAAGCGGTTGTATTGTAACTGCTGTATCTACGGCCAAAATTTCGGTATTGAGCGGCAGACCTGTAATACGGCACAAATTCATCCGGCTGAGTTCGAGCCCGTTTTTAGCTTTTTGAAGATTGAGTTTCGCATTATTCTGCGCTACTTGTGCTTTCAACAAATCATTGCGATCAGCCATTCCCACTTCGTGTGCATCGCTGGCTTTCCTTACTAACTCGCTCAGCATATCCACAGCCTGTTGTGCCAGTTTTACTTTTTTCGCAACAGAAATATGCGTCCAATAGGCATTATCCGTTTCGGCTATGGTATTCATCTGTTCAAGCGCTATGTTTTCACCGGCCATGTCAATACCAATATTGGCCATTTTATTGCCTGCGCTGATTTTGCCTCCGGTATAAACCGGCTGCTCTAACAGAAGGGCGGCTGCGTATGCTCCACTCAAGTTCAAATCTAACGGCAACCAGGCATACATATTAAACACGGGATTTCCATCAGGTCCAATAACAGGATTTCCGCTTGCCGGATCAACCATAATATTGGGTTCCAGTTCGCCGGTCATTGGATTAGGTTTCTGAGTAGGCAAAAATAATTCCATTTCAAAAGCCCTGTCTTGGTATAATCCCATTCCAATAGCTGAAAATGCAGGAAGGCGCGAGGTTTTCACAGCGGCTTGCTGTGCCTCGGCTTTCTCAAAATACTTGCCGGCCATTTTCAAATTTTCATTTTTTTTGAGTGCCATTTCTCTTGCCTGCTGCAAGCTTATTTGTTCCTGAGCACTGGTATGCACTGCACAAATCAGAAAAATAAAAAGCAGGATATTTAGATTTTTTTTCATGATACTATTTCTGTACTATTTTCAGTTTTTTCAATTCGTTTCACGCCATAAAAAGCTGCATACAAGATGGGTACAAACAGCAAAGTGATGAGTGTGCCCACAATCAAACCACTAATAATGGCTACTGCCATGCTTGCGTACATGGGATCAGTGAGCAGCGGAATCATACCAAGAATTGTGGTAAAAGACGCCAACAGCACAGGGCGTGTACGCGATACTGTTGCGTTGATAAGGGCTAAATATCTTTCAGTTCCTCCGGCAATCAGCGTTTCTGCTTCATCAAGCAGCACAATAGCGTTTTTCACGATCATACCCATCAAACCAAAGGAGCCGATGATAGCCATAAATGTAAAAGGCTGTCCTGCCAAAATCATCCCCGGCACAATGCCAATAAAAGCCATAGGGATGCAGATTAGGACGATGAGCGGTTTTCGATAATCATTGAAAAGCAAGATAAGTGTAAAGATTATCAACATGATAGAGATGGGCAGGTAGCTGAAAATATTGCGAAGCGCATCGCCCTGCAATTCTTGCTCACCAACCCAAGTGGCGGTGTAGCCTTCGGGCAGAGGCAGATTTTCAATTTCTTTCAACATGGTTTTGCGCACCAGCGATGGGCTGTGACCTTCTAAAGGTTCGCACTGCACCTGAATAGCTCTTTTTCCATTTACGCGCCTCACCACCTGCTCTTGCCAGGCTAAGTCAATCCCTTGTGTAACTGCACTCAGCGGAACAGGACTCACCAAATCATTCACCAATTCATCCATAGATTTTGCTCCGATGAGCAGTTCCCGCACAGTAGTTTCATCAACTCCTGATAGGTTAGGCAACATACTCCAAACCGGAATATCTTCGAGACTATGAATTCTTGAGCCATCGGTGTTTCTCAGTTTCATGACAATACCTACGCGGGTTTGTCCTTCAAAGTATTCACCGATAGGAAGCCCGTCGGTGGCAGCGAGAATGGCATTGCTTACGTCGGAGCGCGAAGTTCCCGCCCTGCTGGCGGCCTGTTGCACATAACGTGCTGTCAGCGCCTGCCCCATAGGTTCCCAGTCGTCTTCAATAGTGTAAGGGTCGGCGTAGGGATTATTTCTAAATATCTCCTGCGCACGGGCACTTAAATCGCGTAGCACTGCCGGGTCGGGGCCGGCAAGTTCCACCTCTACCGTGTGAGTTGCTTTAATAGAAAGGTTATATTTCCGAATGCGGGTGTGGGCATCCGGGAAATTATTATGCAGGTAATCGCTTAACACCGGCTTCATGCGAACCATGGTTTCATAATCTTCAAAATCCACAATCAATTCGCCATAATTATCTGAGGGTTCGCCCATTGGTCGAACCAGACAATAGCGTGTAGGCGTTTGTCCATGACTGGAAACCACCTGTTTAACCTCAACTAACGAAAGCATGTGCTGGCTTATCTGACGCAGGTCGTCATTCACTTTTTGAGGACCCGCACCGGCAGGAAGACGGTATTCTATGTAAACCTGGTTATAGTTAAAATCAGGAAAAAAGGTTTGTTTGATATTCTGAAAATTGAAGGCAGCAATGGCCAACAACAATACAGCCACGATAAGAGATACTGTTTTATAGTGAAGTAACAGACTCAGTATTTCTCTAAGTTTCCGGTAACCCCAGCTTTGGTAAAGCGGTTTGTCATCTTTTGACTTCTTAGTTTTAAGCAATTTTTCGGCAAATAGCGGAACCTGTGTCATGGCTAATGCCCAGCTTAGGAATAGCGAGATACACAATACCACGAACAAATCGCGGGCATACGTTCCGGCGGCATCTTTAGAAAGATAAACCGGCAGAAAAGCCGCCACGGCGATAAAAGTTGCACCTAACAAAGGCCAGGCAGTGCGACTGGCCGGATTGATGAGTGCTTTTTTTCGCTCCACTCCTTTCTTCAGGTCAACCAAAATTCCGTCGATAACTACAATAGCATTGTCAACCAACATTCCCATAGCTACAATAAAAGCGCCGAGAGATATGCGTTGCAAGGTTCCTCCGGCAGCCAGCAAAATGGGAAAGGTAGCAAGAATGGTCAGCACAAGTCCGGCACCAATAATAAGGCCGCTGCGAAAACCCATAGAAATCATCAGCACCACGATAACAATTATCACCGACGCCAGGAGGTTCCACATAAAACCATTAATAGCGCTATTCACTAAATCAGGTTGAAAAAACACCTTATCAAATTCGTATCCTACCGGGATGTTTTGTTTCAGTTCTTCCAGGCGTTTTTCCACCCGCTTGCCCACCTCAACAATATTTTCGCCTGATTCCATTGACAAGGAAATGGCAAGCGCATTTTTGTTGTTCAGCTGCATATTGTTGCGCGAAGGTTCTGCATAAACCTCGTTTATGCTTGCAATATCTGAGATTTTAAAGAGGCTGCCGTCCAAACCTTTTACCATCACATTGGCGACATCAGCGGCGCTGGCAATTTTGCCATCTACCGAAACATTCAACAGTTGTTCGCCGGTTTGCATTGCACCGGGATAAACCGAGATATTTTCGCCCTGCATGGCCGCAATCACCTGAAACGGAAACACACCCAGCTCGCCCATTTTGGCAGGATTGAAGACAATTTCAGTTACAGGCTGCTGTTCGCCGAAAATCTCGACACGGGCAACTCCCTCAATAGCAAGCATTTCACGCTTTATGAATTGCGCCATTGTACTCATTTCTTTATAAGAATAGCCATCGCCGGTCATGGCGTAGAACATGCCATAAACATCACCGAAATTATCGAATACTATTGGTGGCTGTGCGCCCTCCGGCAATTTGGGAATCACTTCGTTCATGCGGCGGCGCAGGTAATCCCAACGTTGTTCAATCTCTTTTTGGGGAACGGTAAGTTCGAGCATCACCGTCACAATTGACAGGTTAGGCATCGATTTCGAGCGGATGGTTTCTACATCGCCCAGAGAGCTCAGTTCTTCTTCGATAATGTTGCTTATCTGCATCTCCACCTCATGGGCATTAGCGCCGGGATAAACGGTCACAATTTGCGACATCATCACTACCAGCTCCGGGTCTTCCAGCTTACTGATAGAACGAAAGGCCAATATGCCACCTGCCACCATACTAAACAGGACAAACCAAATGACGGCTTTTTTACGGAATGTCACCTCTGTCAAATACATTATAGTAGCCCTCCTACATTGGTTTCGGAAACTGTTTCAAGCGGCGCAACACGTTGGTTGTCAAGCAGACTATTCACTCCGGCTACCACTATTTCTTCTTTTGGCTGAAGTCCTTTTGAGATACGGATTCTGCCATCACCGGTAAGTCTTCCAGTAACTACTTCGCGTTTTTGTACGCTTTGGTTGGATTGATATACCCAGACAAAAGTTTTGCCTTTGTCGTTGAACAGAGCCGTTAGCGGTATGCAAGTTTGCGGACCTCCGTTTGTCCTGAGTTCGATTTTCACCTGAACGTCCATTCCCGGCGCAAGCTGAAGCTGGCTGGCCGGATTAAGCAAAAGTTGCACCTTGTACAATTGGTTGTTGTTGGCCTTTTTGCTGTAACTCAACAATTTCAAATCAAAGGCTTTGTCAGAAACGGTGGGTTGAATACCCGAGAAAGAACTTATCGCCTCGCGATCAATATATAAGGAAACCGGAATATCCACCTCAACCTGGAAATGGCCCACATCAATCATCGAAATAACGGGCATTCCGGCATCAATCAATTCATTTTCTATGAAATTTACTTTTTGAATATAGCCCGAAACCGGCGCATGCAGTTGGGTGTCATTCATTTGATCTTTGGCATTTTTGAGTTTCGCAGCAACCATTTTCAATCCCGATACAGCTTTATCATAATCGTTTTCGTTGACGCTATTGCGGGCATAAAGCTCGATCACACGGCCAGCCTCGGCTTCAACCTGATCGTGCTGTGCCTGTGCGGCTTGCAGCTGCACTTCGTAATCACGCGTATCCATTTGAGCCACCAACTGCCCCTGTTTCACGAAATCACCTTCTCTTACCAGAATTTTCTGGATTGGCCCCGCCACGCGGAAAGCGAGATTTACTTGGTTTGCTTCTTTAATTACGCCCGAATAGTTTTTTACCGTTAAGGTATCGGCCTGTTGCACAGGTTCGATTTTTACTTTACGAATGATTTCGTTTTGACCGTTGTTATTGCCTCCACATCCCCAAAGCAACATAAAAACAAACAACAGAACTGCACTGTTTTTTATAGATTTCATAGTCTAAGGTATAAGATTGTTCAAATGAATTTTTTCAAAACTTAAATAAAACAATACAAAATTCAGGCATCCCGTTCATCTACACAATGCAAAACCTACTGAAGTGATGAAATTGACGGATGAAATGCGGATTATATTTCTTGCGCCTTATTAAGTGTGCTTTTACTTTAATATTGAAGGAGTTGGCAGGAGGTTCTGCTTTAAAGTAGCTGAGTATTTGATGAACGTCTGCGTTGATTCACATCCTATTTCATAAGAAAAAAAGCAACAGCAGCAGCTTTATTAATCAGTTATCCTATTGACAACAAGCGCGATGGCACCATCTCCGGTTACATTACAGGCTGTTCCAAAACTATCCATAGCAATATAGAGCGCTATCATTAAGCCTATCATTTCTTCATTAAATCCTAACATGGCTTGCATGATACCAATAGCGGCCATAATCGCGCCACCAGGAACGCCAGGCGCAGCAATCATGGCTATTCCCAGCATAAAAATAAAACCCGCGAAAAGCCTAAAATCAAAGGGTACTCCTTCCAAAATCATTAAGGCCATGGCACATGCTGTAATTTTCATAATGCTCCCCGATAAGTGGATGGTAGCACACAGCGGAATCACAAATCCTGCAATTTTTTCAGAGACGCCATTTTTAAGGGTTTGCTTTAAAGTCACCGGAATAGTGGCCGCCGAAGATTGCGTGCCAAGAGCTGTGAAATAAGCAGGCATCATCGTGGCTAATAAGCGCAGCGGATTCTTTTTAGTGATGATTCCGGTAATCGTATATTGAAGCAGCAAAAGGAAGATGTGCAAGGCGAAAATAACTCCGATAATGTTTACAAATACAGAGAGTATCGAATACACTTTTCCGCTAAATGACATATTGGCAAATATGCCTAAAATAAAAAGCGGCAACAGCGGCACAATAACCTTTTCAATCAACTGCATTATAATAATTTGGAAATCTTTTACGACTAATTTTAAAGTTGATTTTTCCTGATAAGCCAGTCCCAAGCCAATGACAAATGCCAATACCAAAGCCGTCATTACATCTAAAACTGACGGGATAGTGATACTAAAATAGGGTGTTAATTCTTTCGCCGTTTCAGCTATTTGAGCTGTTTTATCGACATAAGACTCCAAAAGCGGCGGAAAAATACGCATGGTGGTAAAATAGGTCATAAATCCCGAAAAAAGCGTTGAACCATAAGCAATAGCAGCCGTAAGTAAAAGCAATTTTCCGGCCTCTTTTCCCAGATCAGAAATTGCCGGCATAATCAGCCCCAAAATAATTAAGGGAATTGCAAAGTTTAAAAACTGGCTAAAGAAAGCGTTGAAAGTGGCAAAAATCCTATTAACGGACTCGGGTAGATATAGACCAAAAATAATTCCGAAAACTATCGCCAGAAAAACTTTAAACAATAAATAGGAAAATAAACGCTTCATAACTAAGTGCTTAATAAAAGTTGACTCGTTTGCTTCTTTTGATTTTATGAGTCTGCTAATATAGAGAGAACGTCGATAGTAATGAAGTTTTGAATCTCATTTTTTTACCAGGTAATTAAATACAATTTCTATATTTGTGAGACAATTTAAATCACCTCAGCAAATGAACAATCCTGTGAGCTTATTGCTAACACCGGCTTTGCAAAAGGTAAACGCCAATTATATCGTTCTTTAGATTTTAACATACTCAATATCTATATGTTACAAACATTAATGCTTATGGTGAACATCCAAAATATATCCACACACAAATTTCACGACTAAACGCAAAAAGATCGAGGACTGCAATATGAAAACATCGGTTTCCATCCTTTTAATATTAATTTCTGTTACCATTTTCGGACAGCAGACAGAAAGCTGGAAGGAGAATCTTGAAAACCCAAAGTTCTCATCGAATGAATTGATAAAAGGCAATCTCAAATCTGAATATTTAAAATACGACTTTTCGACCCTGTTGACTCCAAAACATGACTTTTTAGGTTTTATCGGACAAGATTTTCGCAGAATAAAAATCTATTTTACCTCTCTAACCAAAGATATAAACAATCAAGATGTTTATTTCGTAACCGGACTATCTGTTGTTGGCGACAATGTATGTGACTTTGAAGGTGAAATCAAAATTGACCAGGTTCGCGAGTATAAATCAATGCATTTTGGCCTGGATAATAAGTATGAAAATGCGGGCTTTAAATCGCAAGGAATTCTAATTGGAAAATACAAATTCGAAGAAAACTCATCACAAAGTCATAGTGGGATTTTCGAAGGAATTGTAACTTTAAACTGGTTTGTTGACAAATTCGAAATTATTCATTACGACGATATTGAATGGTTTTCAGATAGATACAGAAACAATCAATATGTAGGGACTTGGAAAGAGTACAAAAATGATAAGGAGAAAATTTGCAATTGGGGAGCATATAGAATTCCGTTTTCAGGTGACTTAGACATTGGTGCAGGTGAATTTCATCCAAACCCGAAATATGTGAATCAGGGTTGGGAAGATTTCATTTTTGAATAAAAATCAGTCCATAACATTGCTGATGGCTTATGGCATGTTAAGTTTTGAATATGACTATTTTAGCTTCAAATATAAATCGGAGTGAGCAGAAAGATTTGTCTTTTGAAGCTCGCTATAAAAAACAAGCATATCATTTAAAGTCCTAACCCATTCATAATTAATAATATACCCCATGAATAAAGCACTAACAGCCTCCTTAGAGCAGAAGTCGTCAGAAGATTTGTTTTTCATGTTCAAGCACGATGGCGCCATTAATTTTGAACAGAAAATAATTGCAGGCAAAATCCTGAATGAAAGAGGATACGATAAAACAAAGCTCTCAAAAGAGAAGAAAATTATTGTTGAATCGATACTTAATGAACTTAAACTTACTGACAACAGTGCGTATTTGGAGAGAAAGAGTAAACGAAAAATCAAAAATGACGTATTTATCAAATTAGCTTTTCTGCTGGTCTTTTCAGGCTTGGGCATGAAGGATTATTTGTTCAATAAAGCTCCCTTTGATTATGTCTATATGTCGATAATGCTTGTTGTCGGCATAATTCTTCTTGTTTACCAGACAGTTACTTACAAAAAAACACTAAACACGCTAATACATGAAGCCATTAAAAACAATGAACTGCTTAGGTTAAGGTTGAAATTAATTGAAAGCGAGTGGAGTTTTTAGGCAATGAAAAGACATATGCACCATTTCCGCAACATAACAGGATAAAACCAACCCTCAACCTTCTAATTATAAACAATTTCCCGCTTAATTAAATTCACCGGGTGTTTGTCAACCAAAACCGTTTTTTCAGTCCAGTTCTTCTTCTTGTCAGTCACATATTGAAAAGTAGTGGATTTCAGGGTATCGCCAAGCTCATTCTTAATCAGCTCCGAGACAACTTGACCATTTTCGTTATATTTATACTGTCGTTCTTCCACGAAGTTACCACCTTCGGTAAAGCATAAAGTTTTATCGATGTTTCCTTTATAATCGTATGTATAGCTGTATTTCATTTCAAACTCACCCGCCTTAAGATAGCTGTAGTTTTCGCGTAGCAAACCCTTATCATCATAAGTGTAAATCAAAGTCTTTTCCGGCTTTCCGGCAGCGTCATAACTTTGATCGTTTTCAAGCAGGCCTTTCTTGTTGTAGGTATAAACTACCGTCCTGATTAACTTACCTTTAGCATCTGTGATAACTAATTTTTCACGCTTACCTTTCGCATTTTCATAGCTGTATTTTTTGAGCAAATTATCCATCGCATCAAATTCTCGGTCTATCAGCCTGTTTCCTGCCTTGTCAAATTCGCATACAAAGTATTTGTGTAAAACAAGCTGTTCTCCGGGCTCACGACTAACATCAATCGAAAAATGCTCCTCGGTCATTTTGCTCAATTTACCAGCAGGGTAATCCTGATTGAGGAAACTTTGCTGTGCTCCGACCTGCGGCAAAACCAGCGTTAATAGGACGAAGATAAAAATAAGTTGTTGTAAAGTTTTCATAGCGTTGGTTTCTTAATGCGACAAAAATAATCTATTTTAGACAAGAGCTTGATTTATATTAGGCTGAACTAATGATTTTCAAAAAAACAAGAACAGCATATGGTACTTTTTGGTTAAAACTTGTTAGTTTCAGAGTAAGCTACTATTTTTCACACCTGATTTTCCAGGCAAAATAAACCGAAGAAAGGACCACGATTAAATAGCAACCAAAAAATATTTCAAAGCCAAGGTGCTGAATAACAAGGCCGCCGAGGAGTGGGAAAATAGCCGGAATGATATTTCCTGCACCGGTAATCCCCGTGTAAATAGCCCGATTTCCGGTTCCGGAAACTTCCAGCAAAACACCATTCATTGAAAGTTGATACACCGCGAAAACGATTCCGCCAAGCAGAAAAACCAATTGCAAAGGCGCATTGACGTTGAAAACCAGCAAAATCAGCGGTAAGCTGGCGGCCAGCAACGCATTTCCCATCAACAGCCATTTGTATTTGAATTTGCCAGCCAACAAAAACAGGCTGATGCCAGCGCCCACACTTCCAATAATTTTGAAAACCAAAAAACTACCTGTCGTACCCGCCTCGCCTCCAAGGAAATCCTTCGCATAGAGAATCACAAAAGGTAAAAATGAAATACTTATACCTTGTGTATTGATAAATCCTAAAAATGCCGGCAACTTGGGGTTTCCTTTTAACTCGGTTTTGAAAAGCTTCACAAAAGCCTTAAAGTTTGGGATTTGAAGCCGCGATGGAACAAGCTCCCTCAACCGCCAAAACCCTATCGAGGCTATTGATAAGGCCAGAAAACCTACCACGAACATCCAGGCATAATTGAGTGGATACACAAAAGCTTTTAGCAATCCGGCAGCAAAGGTTGCAGCCGTCAGAAATACCAAACCGTTTAGCACCAGCCGAAAAGAAAAAAATGACTTTCTGGATTCAGCCAGCAACGATTTACCCATTATGTCGATATAGCTGATATTCGAAAAGGCGCCTCCAACAGCAAATATTGCTATCAGTATAAAAATCAATGAAATGCTATTAGCAGGAGCCGACTTCACCGAAACAAAAAGCAACCAGGCAATGAAAAACAACGACCAGATGCGGGCATTGATGCCCAGCAGCAAAAACTTCTTTTTGAAACTGTAATTGCTGATAAAGGGTGCAAAAATCAGTTGCGTAAAACTTGCTCCACCCAGCATGATTGCCGTAAGCAAACCCACCTGAAAGGCAGTGCCAGCGGCATCCACAAGCATAGCCGGAATAACAGTGTCAACGTCAATAAATACCTGCGCAAAAGACAAGAACGCAGCGTGAAAAATTAATGCCCTGAAATTGTGTTTTGAATCCGCCTTTGTGAGCATCTCAAAATATTTAGTTTGGTGAAAGCTATCCGAGATAATCTACCAGCGCCACCTCAGCTACAACTTCTGAAATATGTTCAAACACTTTTTGATGGTCGGGATGCACGATATAGCGCTCGAGCGCGGCCTGATCGGCAAATTTGGAAGTAAGAACCAGGTCATACGCCGGCGCTTTGGTGCTGACATTAAGACCAATCTCTAAAAATTCTACTTCAGGGATGCTAAGCGGCAGCTTTTCAAGTAGTTGCACGAGTTTATCAAGCGCTGTTTGCTTCTCTGACTTACTAAAATGCGTCTTGATGCGCATCATAACGATATGTGTTAACATTGTTTTAATTTGTTAAGGTTTGAGGTCTGCAAATCTATCTCTATTTACCGTAGAAGTCAATCCGCAATAGGTAGAATGACCAAAAATATTTTTACGATGACGGGCCACAAAATCATAGATACTATCTAAGAAGGCTGTGGGCAAAAAGCTAAAAACTTTAAATAGTGTAGGCCAGCCTTTTAAGTGCTTCAATAGCTTAAATACTGCTTTCGATTTCACAAAAACCTGATCAGCTTCAGCAAAGACCAGGCTGTCAGGAAAATCCACATCAGGAAACCGGCGCAGCGCAAAATTCGACTGAAGTGAAGCGAAATTCATGCTTGCAGTGCGTTCATGTTTCAGGATAAACAAAACTGATCGATTGCATAAAGCGCAGTCACCATCAAAAAACAAGATCGGTTTATCCATTTTTTATATCCCAAAAGTTTCTTTAAGTATCAGCTATGAATAGAATTTCGTTGTGTTTCGTTTATTCATCTTCCGTTTTAAGTACGATAAACTTATTAATTCTTGAGATATTTTCGGGTGAGCCGAAAAGATACAGCATGTCATCAGTTTCTATTTTCGTATTGGCTTCTATCTGCGTGATATACTTTTTATTACGTCGGATTGCCAACACATTTAAGTTGAATTTTTCTTTGATCTTACTCTCAATAATTGTTTTACCCACAATTCGGTTATCATCTTGCTGTACAGGTAGGGCAGCTATCACCATATCAGGCACATGCAGCTCGTACTGGGGTGGAATTTTTTGATTTTCGCCTGCTGCGACCAGCAAGTCGTAATTGTGTGCCCTGATATAATTTGTAAACCGCTGAATTTGATCAAAAGGCACCAGATAATGATTTAAAACACGGGTAAATATTTCAATAGAAGTTTCAAATTCTTCAGGAATAACCTCATCAGCGCCAACATTTAAAATCGCACCTATCTCTTTCATATAGCGGGTTCTAACGATAACATGGACCGTTTCGGATAGCAGTCTGATCGATGAAATAATTTGCAGTGTAACTTCCGCATCGGCAATGGCCACAACCACTACCCTCGCCTGCTGAACCTGTAAATATTGTAATATCGTCACCACGGATGCATCACCAAAAACAACAGGCTGGTTATCGGCTTTTGCTTCTTCATAAACCTCCGGATCTTGTTCCACAATTACATAAGGAATGTTAGCCTGACTCGCGGTTTTAGCCACATTTTTTCCATTTAACCCATAACCAACAATAACCAAATGGTCTTTTAAACCATCCACCTGACTCAGGTCGGGTTTTGTTTTATTCTTGGATTGTGCAATACGCAGCCGCTTTCTTACTTTATCAGGCAAAGTCAATGTTATCATCCAGTTAGCAATCTGTTCAGCATAACCAATGATAAAAGGAGTAACGGCCATACTAATAATCGAAACTGCTAAGAAGTGTTGGTATAACGCATTGGGGAGCAAAGCATTTCGCATTCCAATCGTGGAAAGTAAAAACGCAAACTCACCAACTTGAAACAAAGTAAAAGCAGAAACAATAGCAGTCTTTAAGGGATATTTTTTGATCAAAACCATCAAGAAGATGATAATCATTTTGAGTAAAATCACGCCAATCGTCATAAGTATCAGCACCAGCCAGAACTCAGCAAAATGCTGTAAATCAAGCAACATCCCAATTGAGACAAAGAAAAAGCTGATAAATATTTCCTTAAAGGGAAGAACATTGGCGGTAGCCTGATGGCTGTATTCCGATTCGGAAATAATCAATCCGGCAAAAAAAGCACCCAGCGCCAGCGACAAACCTGCACTTGAAGTGAGCCAAGCCGTAGCAAAAATCATCACCACGATGGTTAAAATAAACAACTCACGACTTCGGGTTGCAATGACGCGTTTTAAAATTTTAGGCACAACATAACGCGCCAGTAGCACCAAAATACCAAGCACAAGGACAAACTTACCAAGAAGACCTAAAACGGCAGTCCATAAATCTCCACCTTTTCCGGCCAATAAGGGCGTTACCAAAATCATTGGAACAACGATAATATCCTGGAAAATAAGTACTCCTAAAGCAATACGGCCTTGCTGACTACCCATTTTACCTTGCTCCTGAAGCATTTTCAGCACTATTGCCGTACTACTTAAAGAAAGTAAAAAACCCATGAAAATAGCCTGTGAATCAGGCAATCCAAATAGTTTACCAATTACATAAGTAAGTAAAATTGTGCCACCTACCTGTAGCGAACCGCCTATCAAAACGGTGTTTTTGATTCGCGCAAGCCCTTTGAGAGAAAACTCAATTCCTATCACGAAAAGCAGAAAAATAATACCCATTTCGGCCAAAATCTCTACCTCATGTGATGCTTTTACCAAACTCAATCCATGCGGCCCGGCGATAATCCCGGTGAGTAAAAAACCCAGTATGGAAGGCATTTTAAGTCGCTGGAAAAGCAAGATTATCAACACACTAAACCCTAAAATGATAACAACGTCTCTGAGAATTGGAACATCCATAAATGGGTTTGTTATATAAAATGTATTAGAATAAGTCTGTCAAAAATACGGAAATGCAGTGAATAAATCACAACAATCCTTGGATTAAATGGGTTTTACCGGTCGATAATCTGCGCGATAAAATCTATAAAGCAGCCTGGCATCTTCGCCCGCATAATCAACACCAACGCGTGGTGCGGCAATAATTTCAGGCAATTCAGGCTCTACTTTTTCAAAAAGCCAAATTTCGGCGTTGTTTAACAAAACCCGATCATGTCCCAATCCTATTCCCAAGGCTTTGGTAAGCTTCGCCGGACCATTCAAACTCTTATCAAGTTTGCTATAAATGGACAAATAATCAGCCTGAATATATTTCTCATCCAATGGCAAAACCCCTCTAACTAACACAGCATGAGGTATTTCAATTTCATTTGTGACAATATTAAACAACTTATGTATGCCATAACAGAGATAGACATAACTGTATCCACCTTCCAAAAACATGGTGGCTGTACGCTTAGTTTTTTTGTCCGAAAAGGCATGTGAAGCACGGTCTGTTGCGCCTGCATAAGCTTCGGTTTCAGCAATAATTCCGGCTCTCAAACGATTGCCGGTATAGGTCAACAAGACTGTTCCGATTAAGTCGCGGGCAATATTCACCACGTTTCCCCGCAAGAGAAAAGCCTGATCTACCGGTAAACTTTTAATAAACTTCATCTTAAAGGTCTATTTCCAATTGATCTTTAAGTTGAATGTAGCCATTTTCATCCTGCATAATTTGCTCGTTATCCAACATCCATCGGATCGCTTCAAGCACTTTTTCTTCAGGGAAATTATTTACGCTTGTTGCTGCTTCATAAACAGGATAAGACCTGATTGACAACATTTTAAGTAGCTTCTGTTGTATCTGCTCAAAAGTTACATCTGAAAGTGAAAGCTTATTTCTGTCGATGCAAACATCGCATTTACCACAGCGCTGACGGTGTTTCTCACCAAAATAAGCCAGCAGCTGGATACTTCTGCAGACCTTGTCGTTATGCACAAAATCCAGTACAGCCTGAATCCTTTTGGCAGCACTTTGTTTGCGATCAGCATAATTGGCCGTACTGATATAAATATCTTTGGAATCCCGGCGTTCGGAAATCATGACAATCTGCGGCTTCTCTTTTCTTCGGGTATAATGCAAAAACTGAAGCTGCTGTAATTTATTGAAATTATCAACCACTTTTTGTAAAGGTATCCCCAACTTTTCGGCAAGCTGTTCCTCAAGAACAGGTACAAAATCGCTTAAAATACCGGGATAGTTCCGTAGCAAAAACTTGATGAAACTATCATAAGCAAGCTCTTCAACCTGAAAGCGATACAAGTCTTCCCGATTGGCCTTCACAAAAACTTTTGATGGTGCTGACATGCTTTCCGTCGTGGCAATAATACCCTCTTTTTCGAGCAAACGCAGGCTATTGAACACTTCCAACAACTGAAAATTATACACCCGTGAAAATTGCATTAAGTCAAAATCAAAGCTCTGATCTTTGCCGGCTCCCACCGGTATTTGCAAATAATTGCCCAAAGCCTCATAAATCAACTTGATTTGTTTCATCGGCGGAAAGGCCGACTCAAAACCACTTTTAAGTTGTTTCACATCATTCTCAGAGACAATCAAATAGGTTGCCGCATTATGTCCATCGCGCCCGGCGCGGCCAGCTTCCTGAAAATACGCTTCGAGGCTGTCGGGCAGGTCCATATGCACCACCAGCCGCACATCGGGCTTGTCAATACCCATTCCAAAAGCATTGGTTGACACCATCACCTTATGCCTACCACGCATCCAGCTTTGCTGCCGCTGATCGCGTATATTTGCTTCCAGCCCGGCATGGTAGTAGGTAGCACTAATTCCTTTGTTGCTCAGCCAGTCAGCAATTTCACGGGTTCGCTTGCGGTTGCGCACATAAACAATTCCGCTCCCCTGCTTGAGCTGCCTGAAAAGCCTGAATAAAATCCCGAACTTATCCGCTTCCGTAATTAAGCTATAGGTGATATTTTTACGCTCGTAACTTGTTTGAAAAACGTTCTTATTCCTGAAATGGAGTTTTTCCTGAATATCTTCAACCACTTCAGGCGTGGCAGTTGCCGTAAGCGCCAGAACAGGAGCTTTAGGCAAGTAAGGTCTGATATCGGCAATATTCAAATAAGGTGGCCTAAAATCGTAGCCCCACTGCGAGATACAATGCGACTCATCAATAGCAAGAAGGTTTATTTTCATTCGCCGCACTGTCTCCACAAAACGATCGGTTGACAAGCGTTCAGGAGAAATATATAGAAACTTCAACTTATTAAAAACAGCCTGATTATAAGCCAGTTCGATCTCATTATAATGCATTCCTGAATAAATTGCGGCAGCAGGTATTCCGATTTTTTTTAGGTGTTGCACCTGATCTTTCATCAAGGCAATTAAAGGTGTGATTACCAAGCACATCCCTTCCATAACCATCGAAGGAACCTGAAAACAAATCGACTTTCCACCTCCTGTAGGCAACAATGCCAAGGTATCTTCGCCGGCAAGTACTGCATCAACAATATCTTCTTGGAGAGGCCTAAAAGAACTATATCCCCAATATTTTAAAAGTGCTGTTCTGGCTTGTTTGCTCATATAAAACCTAACACTTATAACAACTTGTTCATTATCGACAAAAGCTCAACTACGCTGATGGGTTTGGCGATATAATCGTCGCAGCCTGCCTGGAGGGCTTTCTGTTGATCTTCCGTTTCAGTAAATGCCGTCTGTGCAATCACCGGAATCGTGGGCGACATCTTCTTAATAGCTATAGCAGCTTGATATCCATCTGTTTCCGGCATTCTTATATCCATTAGAACAAGACTAATATCCGGCTGATTGCGAACCATAGCAATAGCCTCTTCTCCATTCTTAGCCCACAAGATTTTTGCTTTTGTTTCCTTTAAGACGGCTTTCAAAAAAAGAAAATTTGCCTCAACATCATCAGCGACAAGTATTGTTTTGTCGCTCCAACCCCTTCTTATCCGGCCTAAAAACACTTCATCTTCCAGATTTAAAATATTTGCTCTGCGGTCAACAGGTAGCGTAAAGTAAAATGTTGTGCCTTTTTCCGGCTCCGAATCAAACCAAATTTTGCCATTAAGCAACTTAATCAGGCTATGGCAGATAGCCAACCCAAGGCCTGTGCCGCTTAAATTGCGTTTGTAGGTGCTGTCAATCTGGCCAAATCTTTTAAACAACAGATGTGCTTTATCACGCTCTATCCCAATTCCGGTATCTTTGACATAAAATTGAATCAAGCCTCCTTCCGGTTTGGTGTAGCCAAATTCAATAAAACCTGTGTCCACAAACTTTAAAGCATTCGTTAGCAGATTCATAACAATCTGCTTGAACCTGTATGGATCTGTTTCAATTAAGAAAACATCTTTTTCAACTCCTTTTTTCAAACGTAATTCAAGGTGTTTCTTTTCATATTTTTTTTGCTCGTTTTGTGCGGTATGTAGTAATTCATCCAACACTTTATGCAAGTCGAAACTGGAAGTGGCAATGCGTACTTGCCCGGCTTCAATTTTTGAGATATCAATGATATCATCAATCAGTTGAAGCAAAGTTTTACCTGCCGCACTAATAAGCTGCAAAAATTGATCTTTTTCTTCATTCGTAGTTTCCTCATCGAGCATAATATCCGAAAATCCAATAATTGAATTTAGCGGGGTTCTAATTTCGTGCGACATATTGGCCAAAAATGCAGATTTGAGGCGATCTGCCTCTTCTGCTTTAACACGGGCCTCAATAAGGATCTTTTCAATATTGCGCTGCTCGCTCACATCCCTTATAAAGGCAAGAATCATCGTACCTGTAAGCCAATCCGATGCTGCCAGACTTACTTCTGCTTCAAATATTTGTCCGTTTTTTTTTAGATGTCGCCAGTTAAATCTCTGGGGTTTTCCTGACAGTGCAAGCTCAACAAAATAGTTGGCCTTCTCTTCGCTTAATATGCCATCAAGCTGATATTTAGGAGATAATTCTTGCGGTGATTTACCGATTAGCTCATCCCGATCACATTCGAAAATTTTAGTCACTTTTGGATTGCAATCAATTATAATATTGTATTTATCAATCAGAAATATACCATCATCAGCATGTTGAAAAATTATTTTGTACTTCTCATTTTCTTCCAGTTGTTTTTGCTGATTTTGATATTGTAACTCTTCTCTTTTCAGTAAGTTAGCTATTTCCTTTATGAGTATTACAATTTCATCCGGCTGTTTAACTTGCTTATAATTGAACAAACACAATAATTGATCTTTATCCTGTGAGATAGGCATTCGGTAGCCGGCAAAAAATTTGAGTAACTTATTCTCTAACAATAAATCGTCAGCTATCAAAGATTTCAATTCTATATCGTGAAGGACTAACACCTCCTGATTTTCATCACTTAGCATTCTTTTACAGATCGGCGAATGATGATCTGTATCCATTTGAACGAAGCTTTTATGCTGATAGGCGCGTCTGTATTGAAGAAGCTGGCTGTTTTTATCTAAAATACCAAAAAGCACTACTGAAGCACTGGTGGCTTTTTGTAACTTTTTAATAATCAACTCTATATTTTGGAGCGGATGAATTCCTACCTCACTTCTTATTTCTTCAAATATAGCAAGATACTCGTCTGGAAATTGGCCTGAAGATTTGTTCATGATGGGTTGAATCTTGGGCATATAGCGGGTAAAAATAGTGTTATTAATCCAAAAAAACAATTTTAAAAGAAAATGTTTAAAAAATAAGCTGTTTTTAGGCAAAAAAAAACCGTCAACCCAGGTTGACGGCTCTACATATCCATTCAGCTGTTGAGCTAAATTATGCTTTAGTTTCTTCGTTTTCTTTTGGAGTGGATGCTTCTGGAGTGGATGCTTCTGGAGCTGCTGCTTCTTCCGGAGCAGCTTCAACTTTTGCAACTTCTGCTGGTTCAGCTTCCGCCTTAGCTTTGGCAACAGCATCTCTTTCAGCTTGCAACTCGTCGGCTCTTTTTTTAGCTAATTCAGCAGCTCGTGCTTCATTAACTTTAACTTCTGCTGCCTGAAGTGCTTTACGCTCCATACGCTCTGATTCTGACAAACCCTGCTTTTTTGCCTGGATTTTATCTTCTTTTTCTTTCATCCAGGTTTGGTATTTCACCTCTGCCTGTTCTTCTGTTAACGCACCTTTGCTAACACCCTTACTCAGGTGAAGCTTATGCATAACTCCTTTGTATGAAAGGATTGCTCTGGCTGTGTCAGAAGGCTGTGCGCCTTTTTGAAGCCAGTTTAATGCTTTGTCGAAATCGAGAACGATTTCAGCAGGATTTGTAATTGGGTTGTAGGTGCCAATCTTCTCTATAAACCTTCCATCACGTGGTGCACGACCATCCGCAATTACAATGTGATAAAAAGGTCTTCCTTTTTTACCATGACGTTGTAATCTGATTCTTGCTGGCATGAGCTTTAATTTAAATTG
Organism: Bacteroidales bacterium; assembly: GCA_023229135.1. Lineage (GTDB taxonomy): Bacteria > Bacteroidota > Bacteroidia > Bacteroidales > F082 > UBA5536. The sequence goes on along the minus strand of JALNZT010000028.1, from coordinate 11,479 downwards.
ATAGTTAAGTACTTAATCGAATTAATTTCGGACTGCAAAAGTCGGTATTTTTTTCTGATTACCAAACAAAATCAGTAAATATTTACCTTTATTCCATGTTAAGACCTTCTACCACTATGTTTTTCTGTTCGATAAGAATTTTTAAAGTGCTTAAACTGTTGGAGGCTTTTTGTCTCAGGCTTTTGCATTGAATCTCCCAAAGCGCATTGAGCTTGCTTTTTAGCTCAAAATCCTGTTTTATAAACAGATAGGTTTCATAATCTTGTACAAACTGCTGGTATTTTACACCAATCTCGGAATCATTTTTTAAGATTTCCTGAACCAGTTTGCTATGGCTTAACGCCTCAATTTCAAGACCTACTCCGATCGCCAACAGTATTTTTCGAGCTGTTTCTTCAAGCATTTTTCTACAAAACTAAACTAAAATTATTAAAAATGGCTTAGCCTGAAAGGCTTAGAAGTATTTATAATTAGTTTTCAACAAAGCGGAGAAAGTACAGCATTTTCGGGTAACTTTGTGGGCGACTTAAATAAAATATTGCATCTCAACCCATTGAATAACATATATTTATAAAATGTTTTTAATATTCGACACCGAAACCACAGGCCTGCCAAATAATTTTAATGCACCTGTAAGTGATTCCGATAACTGGCCCAGAATGGTTCAGCTGGCCTGGCAGTTGCACGATGCCGAAGGCAAGTTGCTGGATGTGGCAAATTACATCGTGAAACCCGATGGCTACACCATTCCATTTAACGCCACAAAGGTTCACGGAATTACCACTGAACATGCCAAACAACACGGACTGCCATTAGAAGAAGTCTTGCAGAAATTTCAGGAAATATTAAAACAAACGACTTTTTTGGTAGGTCATAATATCGATTTCGACATCAAAATTACCGGCGCTGAATTTTACCGCCTTACCCAGGAAAACCCACTTGCTTCCTTTTTAAAACTCGATACCTGTACCGAAACTACTGCCAGCTTGTGTCAGCTCCAGGGCGGTCGCGGTGGAAAGTTCAAGCTGCCAAACCTAAGCGAGCTGCACAAAACTTTGTTTCAAACCGGTTTTGACGCAGCGCATAATGCCTCCGCAGATGTGGATGCTACCGCGAGATGTTTCTTGGAACTAATACGTATTGGGTCGTTTACAGAAAAAGAATTACAAACTGACGCCTTCTTTTTCGAGAACTTCAGAAAAGCAAATCCTGAAAAAATTGGACCATTAGGAATCAGTATTACATCAAATGCAATACCCGAAAATCAGGAGGACGCGAAGGAAACTAAAGAAAAAGCCGCAACATTAAGTCCTACAGAAAAGCGACAGCTATCGGGCAGTTTTGCGCACATACGCAATCACACCACCTACTCTATATTAAACTCAACAACAAATATTGCTTCGCTGGTAAAAGCCGCTGCCGAAATGCAAATGCCGGCCGTTGGGATATGCGATACCGGCAATTTGATGGGCGCATTTCATTTTGTGAGTGCCGTAAATGTCGAAAATGCCAAACGCGAAAAACAGGCCAAAGCAACTCAAATTGAAGTAAGCCCTCTAAAAGCTGTTTTGGGCAGCGAAATATACATCTGTAACAAGCTGGATGACAAAACTGTAAAGGATAATGGTTACCTAACCCCACTCTTTGCCAAAAATAAAAACGGCTACCGAAACCTTTCGATGTTGAGCAGCATCTCGCATACAGAAGGCTTTTATTATGTGCCGCGAATCGACAAAGAAGTGCTCTTAAACTATAAGGATGAGCTGATTGTGACCACCGGTGGACTTTCAGGCGAAGTGCCTCACCTACTGCTCAATGTAGGTGATCACCAAGCTGAGGAAGCTTTGATTTGGTGGAAAACGCATTTTGGAGATGATTTTTATATTGAGCTAAACCGCCATGGCATTCCGGAGGAGGATCACCTCAATGAGTTTTTACTGCGAATGGCCAAAAAGCACGACATCAAATATTTCGCCTCCAACAACACCTATTACCTTAAGCAGGACGAAGCTGAGGCCCACGACTTTTTGCTGTGTATAAAAGATAACGCCAAAAAGCACGAGCCAATTGGCAGAGGCTATGGCTATCGGTTTGGCTTTCCGAATGACCAGTTTTATTTTAAGTCGCCACAGGAGATGCAACAACTCTTTGCTGACTTGCCCGAAGCCATTAGCACCATCAAAGAAATTATTGATAAAGTTGAACCATACGAGCTTCAACGTGAAGTTCTACTGCCCGAATTTGAAATCCCGGAGCAGTTTAAGGATGCTGCAGACACAGAAGATCACGGCAAAAGAGGCGAAAATAATTACCTGCGCCACCTGGCTTACGAAGGCGCCAAATCACGCTATGGCGAAATTAATGAAGAGATTAGCAGCCGACTGGATTTTGAGCTGGAAACAATTCAAAAGACAGGCTATCCGGGCTATTTCTTGATTGTTCAGGACTTAATTGCCGCCGCACGGGAAATGGGTGTTTGGGTTGGTCCCGGACGTGGCTCTGCAGCTGGTTCATTGGTCGCTTACGCCATCAAAATCACCAATATTGATCCTTTGAAGTACGGCTTGCTGTTTGAGCGTTTCTTGAATCCGGAACGTATTTCAATGCCTGATATCGACATCGACTTTGATGACGAAGGCCGCAATAAAGTGATTGAATATGTTACCAATAAATACGGTCAAAACAAAGTAGCCCAGATCATTACCTACGGAACTTTGGGCACAAAATCAGCCATTCGTGATATTGGCCGCGTGCTGGATGTTGACCTGCCATCGGTAAACAAACTGGCAGCCTCAACTCAAAATATTAAGCTGGGTCATTTCTTTTCCTTAAGCGATGAAAAGCTGAAAAAGAAATACCGTCCCGATCAGGTAGAGGCAGGCTTACAGCTCAAAAAAATGATGGGCGAAAACAGTAACGAAGGCAAGATTCTGAAAAACACCCTTCAAATTGAAGGCCTGGTCAGAAACACCGGAATTCATGCCTGTGGTTTTGTCATCACTCCTTCTGACTTGCGCGAGTTAGTGCCTGTAACGATGGCAAAAGATGCACAGCTTTGGGTCACTCAATTTGACAACTCGGTAGCTGAATCTGCCGGCTTGCTCAAAGTGGATTTTCTGGGTTTAAAAACCCTTTCATTGATTCGCGACTCCATAGATATCATCAAGCAACGCCGTGGCTTGACCATCGTTGCCGATGATATTCCGCTTGATGACCCGGCCACTTACACCCTTTTTCAAAATGGTGAAACGGTTGGCGTGTTTCAATATGAAAGTGTGGGAATGCAAAAACATCTGCGTGAGCTAAAACCAACAGAATTTGCTGATATGATTGCCATGAACGCCCTTTACCGTCCTGGGCCAATGGCTTATATTCCCACTTATATCAAACGTAAACTTGGTCTCGAGCAGGTGGCTTATGACTTGGAAGAGATGCGTGAATTTTTGGAAGAAACGCATGGCGTAACAGTTTATCAGGAACAAGTGATGCTTCTTTCACAAAAACTGGCAGGCTTCACGAAAGGCCAAGCTGATACTTTACGCAAAGCGATGGGAAAGAAAAACCGTGATTTGCTGACCAAACTTTACACCAAATTTATTGAAGGTGGGATGGCAATCGGGCATGACGAAAAAATCCTTGAAAAGATTTGGAGAGACTGGAACGCTTTTGCCGATTACGCTTTTAACAAGTCGCACTCAACATGTTACGCCTTTATTGCCTTTCAAACAGCCTATTTAAAAGCCAACTATCCCGCTGAATTTATGGCTTCCGTTTTGAGTAACAATATTGGAGATATCAAGCAGGTTACATTCTTTATCGACGAGTGCAGGCGAATGAAAATCAAGGTTTTGGGCCCTGATGTGAATGAATCTGTTTACAAATTTACCGTAAACGACAAGGGTGAAATACGTTTTGGACTTGGCGCAGTAAAAAACCTGGGCGAAGCCGCTGTTGCTTCCATCCTTGAAGAACGTAAAAAAAATGGACTTTATAAGTCCGTTTTCGACTTTTTATCGCGCAGCAATCTTCGTCAAGTAAATAAGCGAAGCATAGAGGCCATGGCGACTTCAGGCGCATTCGACTCTTTTGAAAACATTCATCGGGCAGTATTTTTCTTCCGTGAAGAAAATGAAAACCAGACTTTCCTTGAAAAAGCCATAAAAATTGCCAATCAGGCCAATGAAGCCAAAAACTCGCCTCAATTTGATCTTTTTGGCGGCGAAGTTGGCGTAGAAACCGTTGAGCTGACCATACCCCAATGCGAGCCTTGGTCGAAAATGCGTGAGCTGCAAATGGAGCTCGATAGCGTTGGTTTTTATATCAGTGCGCATCCATTGGACATGTTTCGAATTCCTATCCGCTTTTTTGCCACTACACATATTCAACAGGTAAAAGAGAAAATGGAAGAGATGAAAGGCGCTAAAGTCAGTTTTGCCGGACAAATAATGAGTGTCGAACATCTGAGTTCAAAGGCAGGAAAACCTTATGGACGTTTCCGTATCGAAGACCATAGCGATACGATGGATTTGGTGGCTTTCAGCGAGACTTATCTGAAAATCAAACACTTGCTGGATGTAGGCACTTTTGTGTTGCTGCATGGCAGTCCGCAGCCATCATTCAGAGATAGCGAACAATTAGAGCTGAAAGTAATTGATATGCAGCTGCTGGATAACCTGTTGGAAAACACGTCCAAGGAAGTAAACCTCAAGATTAAAGTGGATGAAATGACCGAAAATGAGATGCAGGATTTAATCACTTTAATAAAAAGCAGTCCCGGCAAACAAAGTTTTTCTGTACGTTTGATTGATCAGGAAAGCCGGCTTGCTTGCAGCCTAAAGCCCAGTAAGTTACGCATCAACGCACAAGACGTTTTGATGGAATTAGATAAATTACCTTATGTGGAATTTGAGCTAAACTAAACAAAGCTTTTCGTTTTGGCATGGATATAAACAGAACAATGACTATTTTTGTGCAAACTTTGAAAAATTTATAACAATGGCATTAGAAGTAACAGACGCCACTTTTGAGGAAGTGGTTTTAAAATCAGAAGTTCCTGTGATTGTTGATTTTTGGGCAGTTTGGTGTGGCCCTTGTCGCACTATCGGCCCAATTGTTGAAGACATTGGCAAGGAATACGAAGGCAAAGCAAAAGTGGTAAAAGTTGATGTGGACTCAAACCAGGGAACCGCCGTAAAATACGGTATTCGTAACATTCCCACGCTTTTGTTTTTTAAGAATGGTGAAGTAGCCGACAAACAAGTTGGCGTAGTTCCTAAACCACTTTTGGTGAAAAAACTAGAAGCATTGATGTAGCCCATCTTTGGCTAATCGCTTTAATGCCCGTTGTGCAAGATACAGCGGGCTTATTTTGTTTTAAAACACAATGAAATATATTATAAACCATGATTCAGTAAGTCGCTACAGCAAGCTGGAATTTCTGGCGCGACAAGTTGTTGAAGGTTTTATTACGGGTCTTCACAAAAGTCCATTTCATGGTTTTTCAGTTGAATTTGCAGAACATCGGCTGTATAATCCCGGTGAATCCATCAAAGATATCGACTGGAAGCTTTATGGCCGTACCGAAAAACTTTTCGTAAAACGGTATGAAGAGGAAACAAATCTTCGATGTCAAATCGTTATTGATCAGTCGTCTAGCATGTATTTCCCGCTTAAAAGTAAAGCAGACATTAACAATCCGGACAAATTCCTTTTCTCCGTTTATGCCGCCGCTGCCCTGATCGAGCTGATGCGAAAACAGCGCGATGCTGTTGGTTTGAGTTTATTTGATCAAAACTTAACCGAACACACCAACGCCCGATCTAACCAGCTTCATATCAAGCGTTTATACGCTTTACTTGAGGATTTAATACTACCGGAAAGTGGCAAAATGAACAAAACAACAGCTACTGCTGCAGCGCTTCATCACATCGCCGAACGCAGTCACAAAAGGAGTCTTGTTGTTATTTTTAGTGATATGCTCGATAACAGTGCTGATGAAGATGAAGTTTTTGCTGCTTTACGCCATTTGCGGTACAATATGCACGAAGTTGTGCTTTTTCATGTACATGATGCGCAATCAGAGCTTGATTTGAATTATGAAAACAGGCCCTATAAATTCGTAGATATGGAATCGGGAAAGTCAATAAAAATAAACCCAACTTTGGTGCAGGAAACCTATCGCAAAACCATGCTGGAACGCAAAAAACATCTGATGATGCGCTGCGGGCAATATCAAATTGACTATGTGAACGCCGATATTAATGCCGGCTATCATCAGGTTTTGCTGCCTTATCTGCTCAAAAGAAGCAAACTTTATTAGCGCTCCTTAAAACTTTATTCGCAACTGAATTTTCGCATCTGTGCGCTGATTTCCTTCAATCATTTCCAGTCCGGTTCCAATTACATTTCGATTAGAATACCAGGTTTGTCCAAGTCGTGCCCACAGGTCTATCGACCGTGAAACTGACCATTTTGCCAGCAAATACATGCGCGTCCCTTTTTCGTAAAATGCCGGAATAGAAAAAGCATAAAGTACATCATTTTCATAGGTATAAACACGGCTATCATAAGTATCAGCATCAAAAATAGCATATCTGAAAGTCAATTGCAACGGGCTATCCAGCGGTCGGTATTGTATATCCTGAAAGATGATAAAGCCGGTACTCTTTGGTTTTTCCTGATGCTTATAGACGATGAATTCAGCACGATTTTTTAAGTTGAACGAAGGGCTGATCTGGTAATTGATATGAAATCGGTAACTGTCCTTTTTATAGGGAACCACAAAATCAATTCTGTTCCAGGGATCATCGCTGTTGATCATCTTTTCTTTGGTGCGAAAACGGAAATAAAAATCGGCACTGCGGCTAATTTTGTGTTCTAATTGCGCATAATAATCATGGCCGTAGCTGGGTGCATCTGTTCGGTAGCGCAACCAGGGAAAGGTAAAATGATCGGCATAAGCCTTCAACTGCCATCTGGCTGCCAATGAAGCGTTTATACCAATATAAATTCCCGTTTCATTATTCGGGCTACTACTTTCCGCAAAGGCGTTACTAAAGAAATTCTGGTAGTTTTTTTGGTAATGACGGTAAGCAATTGTTGTAGTGAAAAATCCGGCCGGTTGTGCCGTAACGCCTGCCAAAGCAGCTATTCCACCATTACTGCTGGCTGCAATTTCACCAAAAAAGATAGTTTTGGGGAGCATAAATCGAAAATCGAAGCCATAATTGGAAAGATCGCCGTCCACGATTTGAAACTTATTATAGGGATATTTTCGGGGTGTCAAATTGGCCTCCAGCTTGGTTTGATGGCCTGTAACTCCTACCTCAAAAAAGCGGCTTTGATAACTCAAACGCCCTCCAAAAACTTGTTGATTGATGGCATTTTTGTTCATCAACTCATTCACGGTGCGGTGTAAGCCCGATTCCTGCAGACTGGTAACCGTGGCTATCTGATTAGAAACCGAGTCAATTTGATCGATATTCGCATCAATATTTTTGTTGGAGTAAAAGGCGGTTAAAGACACGTTTTTAAGTCCCAAAGTGACCGCTCCTCCGCGCAAAAAATAGTTTTCGTTTACTGAAGTATTTGGTTTCACACCGGCACCATAACGCATCACCGCCCCTGCTTCCGTTGACTTGCCAAAAGAAAGCCCTGACCACATGGTTAGTCCTTGACCGAATGCCAAGTGGTAATCACCCAAAGCGATGGCTTTAACTATACCTAAATCAGCCGCATAGACGTGAATAGAATAAAAGTCGAATCCGTTTTTAAGTTTATCTCCCAAAAGCCGTTGAATGCTATCGTTCACATTATTTTTAAATAAAACTTCTCCGGGGTCTTTTTCCATGGTAATACCCGCCCGAAACTGGTTGCGGTAATTGAATGAATAGCGGGCATATAGCTTTTGAGGGCTTCCCAAATAACGTTTATTGGGATTGGCCAGCAAGGCTGAATCAGAAATTGACTTATAACCTTCGCGCATTTCAAGCACCTGTTCCGTACGCATTAAAAGTTGATGGCGGCCGTATTTAAGGACATTTAACGGCTTTATTTTTGAAGATTTCACCTCCGTACTAAAGTGTAACAAAGGTTCTATCAAAGCAATTGTTTCATCCGTAAAACCATCAATAGCTGCTAATTCATAAGGACTTAACATAGGACCAAATTCCTTTAGATAAGTGTTTAGCTGCTCATACTGAAAAGCATTTATCAAATAAAGATCGCGCAAAGGCTCCAGGTTGTCGGTGTTGACGTTCAGGGGGTTTTCGGCCAAAAACAAATAACTCTCAATCAAATCACTATAATCCAACTCCTCTTCCGTATTTTCGGCAATAAGCTCAATTTGTTCTGTTATCCTTTTGGTAAGTTCTACACGCAAACTGTCTGATTGCTGGGCATTGAGGAGATTATTTGATAAAATCAGCAACACTAAGGTCAGAAAACCCAAATATTTCTTTTCAAACGGCATCATTTATTGGGTTTTTAGTTTCCGAAAATTAAAAACCAAACTTGCCTGTATGGTAGAACCCAAAACCTGATGTACACCGGCAGCCAAATCCAAGCGAACTGGCCCTAAATCCATACCGGCTCCAAAAGTTAGAATATTGGGATTGGTAACAATTCCGGTTCTGACAAAAATCTTTTGGGCAACATAATACTCCAAGCCGCCGCGAATGGAAGCTTCGTTGTCGAAGTTTTTCTCAATCTCAACAGTTCCCAGCAAATCCGGCGTAAATAAATAGGAAAGCCCAAAACGCAAAACCACCGGAATCCTTTCATCCGTTTCGTTGGAAAGCTTAGCTTTTATCGGGTTAAAAATATAAGCTCCGGCGGTAAGTTTTTCATTGATTTGCGCCTGGACACCAAATTCAAAGCTAATCGCACTGCGATTTTCGTAGCCTTCGGCAAAATTAGCCGACAAATAATCGAGCTGCACACCCATACGAAGCACCTTCCCAAAACTTCTGGCGTAAGCCAAACCAATTTTGTTTTCGCTATATAAATCATAACCAAACTGATTGAAACTCAAACCCAATACACCAAAGTTTACAGGTGCTATAACGGCGACACTTTTCAGCGCGAGTTCCTTCATCAAAAACCGATTTTGATAGGCAATTCCGGCTGCAAAATGTTCATAACCAGCCATGCCGGCAGGATTATTTTGTACAGACCAAAAATCTGTTAAGCTGACTGAAGTATTGCCCATAGCGGCCGTTCTGGCTCCGGTGGGTGAAAAACCTTCAAAAGCAAGAGAAGTTTTGACACCTATTATAAAGGTGAAAAAAAACAGAATGAGAATCGTATAAATGTGTTTCATAAGCTAAAAAATGTTGCACAATTTGATATGACGAATTTAGGCTATTTTTGAAAAAAATAAGCCTTTATATGAAAATAATATCATTTATAGCTGAATTAGCTGAAAATAATACAAAAGAATGGTTCGATATACACCGCGATCAGTATAATTTAGCCCGAAAAGAATTGGTGGATTTTACGGCCAAAGTTCTTGAATCGTTAAGCCATTCAAATCCCTGGGTTTCCGTTTTAAGCCCTTCAAAATGTTTATACAGAATAAATCGCGACATTCGTTTTTCAAAGAACAAAGCTCCCTACAAAACCGGTATAGGAATATTTATCGCTCCAGGCGGTCGCAGCTCGGGCAATGCCGGATATTACTTGCATCTTGAGCCAAACAATAATTATATAGGTGGAGGAGTTTATGCTCCTCAGCCAGCCGTTTTAAGTGCTATCCGACAGGAAATCTATTTCAATAGTGACAGTTTTATCAAAATCTTAAATGCTCCGGCTTTTAAAGATAATTTTGATCAAATGATGGACGATCGGCTCAAAAGACCTCCAAAAGGTTTTCCACCAGATTTTAAGCATATTGATTTGCTCAAGTACAAACATTTTGTAATTTCTCGTCCACTTAATGCGGAAATTATTTCCGACAATAAGATGGTAGAAAAACTACTCCCGTTTTTTGAAGCTCAAAGAGATTTTATTACATTTTTGAACATGGCAATCGCCAATTCAGAGGAGATTTATCCCTAAACTTAAAGTTTAGTACCGTAGCCTGACTACCTGTTAATATTTTCACAGTTAGGGAGTTTATTTGTGGTCTTATACTTGGTTAGTTGTTGTATTAGTTCGAACTACATGCCCTTGAGGTGTGAATTGTTTTTGTTGTTTTTACAATTCACTTACTCCTCAAGGGCGTTTTTTTTGTAATTTTAGGTCATTTTTTTCAAAAATAAATTCTTATTTCCTTTCCCTTGTTTTATTAGCCCGTTAACTCATTTGTAAATTCTTGTATAATATTCTGATTTACTTTTGTCATTGGTTGGTTGTTTTATTAGTTCGAACTACATGCCCTTGAGGTGAGAATTGTTTTAGTTGTTTTTACAATTCTTTTACGCCTCAAGGGCATTCTCTTTTAAGACCTTTTCAAATATCGCATAATTACTGATCGTCAACACCTTACTTTCGGAAAGACCTTTCACTTTATTTCCTGCTCCTTTAACTGAATGGGGATATTGCCGCATGGTATAATCCTATAGTTTTGCCTTCAAATTGGTTGGTTGTTTTATTAGTTCGAACTACATGTCCTTGAGGTGAGAATTGTTTTAGTTGTTTTTACAATTCTTCTACGCCTCAAGGGCATTCTTTTTTAAGACCTTTTGAATTATCGCATAATTACTGATCGTCAACACCTTACTTCCAGAAAGACCTTTCACTTTATTTCCTGCTCCTTTAACTGAATGGTGATATTGCCGCATGGTATAATCCTATAGTTTTGCCTTCAAATTGGTTGGTTGTTTTATTAGTTCGAACTACATGCCCTTGAGGTGAGAATTGTTTTAGTTGTTTTTACAATTCTTCTACGCCTCAAGGGCATTCTCTTTTAAGACCTTTTGAATTATCGCATAATTACTGATCGTCAACACCTTACTTTCGGAAAGACCTTTCACTTTATTTCCTGCTCCTTTAACTGAATGGTGATAATGCCGCATGGTATAATCCTATAGTTTTGCCTTCAAATTGGTTGGTTGTTTTATTAGTTCGAACTACATGCCCTTGAGGTGAGAATTGTTTTAGTTGTTTTTACAATTCTTCTACGCCTCAAGGGCATTCTCTTTTAAGACCTTTTCAAATATCGCATAATTACTGATCGTCAACACCTTACTTTCGGAAAGACCTTTCACTTTATTTCCTGCTCCTTTAACTGAATGGTGATAATGCCGCATGGCATAATCCTATAGTTTTGCCTTCAAATTGGTTGGTTGTTTTATTAGTTCGAACTACATGTCCTTGAGGTGAGAATTGTTTTAGTTGTTTTTACAATTCTTCTACGCCTCAAGGGCATTCTCTTTTAAGACCTTTTGAATTATCGCATAATTACTGATCGTCAACACCTTACTTTCGGAAAGACCTTTCACTTTATTTCCTGCTCCTTTAACTGAATGGTGATAATGCC
>JALNZT010000021.1 GCA_023229135.1 Bacteroidales bacterium | reverse complement strand
TACGCCTCAAGGGCATTCTCTTTTAAGACCTTTTGAATTATCGCATAATTACTGATCGTCAACACCTTACTTTCGGAAAGACCTTTCACTTTATTTCCTGCTCCTTTAACTGAATGGTGATAATGCCGCATGGTATAATCCTATAGTTTTGCCTTCAAATTGGTTGGTTGTTTTATTAGTTCGAACTACATGCCCTTGAGGTGAGAATTGTTTTAGTTGTTTTTACAATTCTTTTACGCCTCAAGGGCATTCTCTTTTAAGACCTTTTGAATTATCGCATAATTACTGATCGTCAACACCTTACTTTCGGAAAGACCTTTCACTTTATTTCCTGCTCCTTTAACTGAATGGTGATAATGCCGCATGGTATAATCCTATAGTTTTGCCTTCAAATTGGTTGGTTGTTTTATTAGTTCGAACTACATGCCCTTGAGGTGAGAATTGTTTTAGTTGTTTTTACAATTCTTTTACGCCTCAAGGGCATTCTCTTTTCAAGAAATCTTGAATTAGATTAACTTCTCCGGAATTTCTCTCAATGTGCTTTTTAATAAAAAAACTGAATTTGAACAATGACAGCTTTCGATATTTAATTTATTTTTTGCCGGAAAAATTCTTACCACAAAGCACCTGACAGCAGGTACATCTCAAGTAAATGAATCAATTTAATAATTTGTTTCACTGATATTTATATATTTTTGTCATGAAGAAAAAGGCTAAAGGCAAATTTAGATTTTAACAAACCATTAACTTTTTTATTTCAACCGTTAACTTTTTTTCTTGACTTGCATTATATTTTTAATGCATCTTTGCAGCCTAATTGGTTGGTTGTTTTTATAAGTTCGAACTTGATGCCCTTGAGGTGTGATTTGTTTTAGTTGTTTTTACAAATTGCTTATACCTCAAGGGCATTCCTTTTTTATAGGTTTTTCACCTGCTGCCCGAAATACTTTCCTTACTTTTGCCCACATAAAAGTTTACGTTCATTTTTCACTTCTTGACAGAATTAATCTATGGCTGAAATTGGAAATTTAAAAAAAATTGCTTCTCAGGTAAGGCGCGACATCGTGCGCATGGTTCACAAACGACAATCCGGGCATCCGGGGGGATCTTTAGGATGCGCCGACTTTTTTACGGCACTATATTTTGATCAGATGCATTTGGACGCATCAGATTTTGATATGAATGGTATTGATGAAGACTTATTTTTTCTCTCTAATGGACATATTAGTCCGGTGTTCTACAGCATTTTAGCACGCAAAGGATATTTCCCCGTTGAGGAACTTAATACGTTTCGTGCTATAAATTCCCGCTTGCAAGGCCATCCTACCACACACGATAATTTACCCGGCATCAGGGTGGCGAGTGGTTCGTTGGGCCAGGGTTTGTCGGTTGCTATCGGCGCCGCGCTCTCCAAGAAGCTACGCAACGACAACAAGCTAGTATATGTATTGATGGGCGATGGCGAGCAGCAGGAAGGCCAGATTTGGGAAGCTGCGCTATATGCAGGAAGCCGTAAAGTCGATAACCTTATTGCAACGATTGACTATAACGGACAACAGATTGACGGCGCCGTAGATGATGTGATGCCTTTAGGCGATCTAGCAGCAAAATACCGCGCCTTTGGCTGGGAAGTGATTGAGTTTGATGGCAACGATATGCAAGCCGTTGTAAACACACTGGAACTGGCCAAAACCAATGTAGGGAAAGGCAAACCGCAACTGCTGCTGATGAAAACAGAAATGGGCATGGGCGTTGATTTTATGATGGGATCGCACAATTGGCACGGCATTGCACCAAACGATGAACAACTCGAAAAAGCCCTTTCGCAGCTTGAAGAAACATTAGGAGATTATTGATTTACAGCATATTGAACATGAAATATACGATACAAAACCATAAAGACACCAGATCAGGATTTGGCGACGGCCTACTCGAAATAGCTAAAGAAAACGAAAATATCGTTGGCCTCTGCGCCGATCTCACCGGCTCTTTAAAAATGAACGCCTTCGCTGATGCCTTTCCGGAACGGTTTTTCCAGACAGGCATTTCAGAAGCCAATATGATTGGTATGGCCGCCGGATTAACCATTGGCGGACTGATTCCTTTTACAGGAACTTTTGCCAACTTTTCTACTGGAAGAGTTTATGACCAGATCAGACAATCGGTTGCCTATTCTAACAAAAACGTGAAAATTTGCGCCTCGCATGCCGGTATTACGCTGGGAGAGGATGGTGCAACCCATCAGATTTTGGAAGATGTTGGCATGATGCGTATGCTTCCTGGAATGACCGTTATTGTGCCTTGCGACTACAACCAAACAAAAGCCGCCGTAAAAGCTATTGCAGCCCACCAAGGACCGGTTTATCTGCGGTTTGGGCGTCCGAAAGTTCCAAATTTTACGTCAGTAGACGCCCCTTTTGAGATCGGAAAAGCAATAAAATTAATTGAAGGAGCAGATGTCAGCATTATCGCTACCGGCCACTTGGTTTGGAAAGCACTGGAAGCTGCCGAGGCACTTGCCAAGGAAAACATACATGCAGAGGTAATCAATATCGCCACCATCAAACCGCTGGACGAAGAAGCTTTGATACAATCTGTGCGGAAAACAAAATGTGTTGTAACCGCCGAAGAACACCAGGCAAACGGTGGACTGGGAGATGCCGTAGCGCAAATGTTAGCCCAGAAAATGCCATTACCACTTGAAATGGTCGCAATCAAAGATGTTTTTGGCGAAAGTGGCACAGCCGAGGAACTGATGAAAAAATACGGATTAGACACGACAGACATTGTTAAAGCTGCAAAAAACGTACTGAAAAGGAAATAAACTACGATACACTGGAAGCGGGAAGTTGGAAGTTAGAAGTAGATTTGCTTCATGCTTTGAACTTCATACTTTAACTAAAAAATTTGCAGAAACTGAAAGTATTGCAATAATAGCACCTCGTATTTAACTAAAGATTGAGACCAATAAAAAATCACCGTATTCGGCAATCAATGAATAATAGAATTTATCTTGTAGGCTATATGGGCGCAGGTAAAAGTACTTGCGCCAAAAGGCTTTCAAATAAATTAAATTGGGATTTTAAAGACCTCGATCAGCTTTTTGAGTCGAAATACAAGATCGCTATAACCAATTTTTTTGAAAAATATGATGAATCCCTTTTCAGGCGACTGGAGAGGGATTTATTACAAGAAACTCACTCACTACAAAACACAATCATCGCTACAGGTGGAGGCACAGCCTGTTTTTACAACAATATGAGCTGGATGAACGAGAATGGTCATACTGTTTATCTACAGATGAGCCCGTCAGCATTGACAAATAGATTGATTCATGCCAAAAAAAAGCGACCACTTATAGCTAAAAAAAATCCCGAGGAAATGTATCTTTATGTGAAAAACCAGCTGCGACAGCGTGCCATTTTTTACAGCCAGGCAAAAATTATTATCGACGCTGAGTCTCTCAATTTAGATTTGTTAGTCGTGAAACTAAAAAAAGAGCTTCCCGATTCCAAAATTTAATTAAACACGTTTGTGCAACAACACCACATTTTCTACATGCTGCGTTTGTGGAAACATATCAACGGGCTGCACTGCTTTTACTTCGTAAAGGACTTCAAGTAGTTGTAAATCACGTGCCTGAGTGGCCGGGTTACAACTCACATAAACTATTTTATCTGCTTGTATAGCAAGGATTTGTGTTATTACTTTTGGATGCATTCCTGCCCTGGGCGGATCAGTTACGATAATATCCGGTTTGCCCTGCTCGGCCACAAAAGCCTCATCCAAGACTTTGGCCATATCGCCCGCAAAAAACTGTGCGTTACTAATATTATTGCGTTTTGCATTTTGTGCAGCATCTAAAACAGCTTGCTCAACATATTCAATTCCAACGACTTCCTTTACGAAACGGGCAAAATAAAGCGCGATTGTCCCGGCTCCGGTATAGAGGTCATAAACTTTCTCCTCGCCCGAAACAGCAGCCATTTCAAAAGCCGTTTTGTACAATACTTCGGCCTGACTGGCATTGGTTTGGTAAAATGAAACCGGCGCAATGCCAAATTTCAAGGCCGGAAAGCCTTCTACCGGGGATGCCATCTCTTCTATCAACTCCGCATCTCCGGCTACATGAATCAGCTCCAGGTCGTTAATGACATCATTTTTTTTGTCGTTCACCACATAAAACAAAGCAGTTATTTGTGAAAATTCTGCTTTTAAGGCCGGCAAAAGTTGTGTTATTACAATTTCATCTTCGGCAGAAACAACCAAAATAACCATCACCTCCCCTTTTTGGGTATTCCGAATTATCAGGTTTCGGAGCAGGCCTTCGTGGTTTCTTACGTCATAAAAGCTGAGTTTTTTATCTAATGCAAAGTCACGCACAAAAAGCCTGATCTCATTAGAGGGTTCAGCTTGTAAATGACAATGATCGATGTCTAAAATCCGGTCGAACATTCCCGGCAAATGAAAGCCCAGCCCACTCATTTCTTCCTCAGATTTTTCCGAAGAAGGCGCGCCATCAGTAAGCCATTTGCGGTTTGAAAAAGTGTATTCCAATTTATTGCGGTAATAATAAGGAGTCGGTGCAGCCAAAATCGGCCTGATTTCGGGATAATTCACTTTTGCTATTCTATCCAGGCTGTCTTTCACCTGTTTTTGCTTAAAAACAAGTTGCCATTTGTAATCGAGATGTTGCCATTTGCAGCCACCACAGGTTCCAAAGTGCTTGCATTCAGGCACTACACGATAGTCAGAATATTTATGAAAATGCTTGATAAAACCTTCAAAATAATTCCTTTTCTTCTTTATCACTTCAAGATCAACAATATCTCCCGGTGCTGCAAAAGGCACAAAAACTACCAGTTCTTCAGGCTTTGCAACGGCTTTGCCTTCGGAACCGGCATCAATAATTTCGACTTTCTCGAAAAACTTAGGACTACGTCTGGATTTCATATCAGGGATTGAGTTTTTTCAAATTTTATAGCAAAAACTGCATTTAATGCTGCAAAATTAACATTTAGCCCATGATAAAGGCCTTATCGGTAGAATATCTGCTACCATTTGTTTAATTTTACAGCAAACAAAATAATTTAGTCATGAAACAGACAATTATAGTGCTGCTTTCGTTTTTAATCATGCCTATTTCATTCAGTCAAGTAATTGAAAATGTTGATATTAGCGATGAAAAAGATGGTACTTACGAAACACGGCTCAACAATTTCGAGATACGCGGCACCGTGGTAAAAAAACAGAAAACAGGAAACTGGACATCTACTTTTCAAAGCGGCATGCTTTACGAATTAGCGCAGTATAAGGTAGACAAACGTGAAGGTATTTACCTTTTATTTGACCGTTCGGGCTACTTAAATAAGCAAGCCAATTACACGGACGGTAAATTAGAAGGCGAATTAACCGAGTGGAAACCAGGAGGAAGGATGATGCTGTTGGAGAATTACATCAATGGAGAACTCGACGGACAAAGAAAAGTTTTTTACGAAAGAGGACAGCTACAGGAAGAATCGGTTTACAAGGCGGGTTTACGAGAAGGGAAAACCAATTGGTACGATGAAGACTCCAAGCTTATTGCCACCTACAACTACAAAGACGGCCTATTTGAAGGCGTGCAGCAAACTTATTTTCCCAACGGAAATGTAAAATCGAGCCGCAGCTACAGCATGAACAAGCTGCACGGGCCGGCAAAAGACTACCGTGAAGACGGTACGATTTTTAAACAAGCCAACTATGTTGACAATATACTCGAAGGCGAATGGCGTGAATTTGACGAAAACGGAAAATAAAAATAAATGTTATGAAAGTTGTTAACCCTTACAATCAACTTCCTGCACATCATTGCTTTGGATGCTCAAATAAAAACCCCTTTGGCCTGGCTTTAGAATTTGAACTGCAAGGTGATACGTTAATTTGTGTATGGAATCCAACCAAAAATTATCAAGGATTTGAAGGCATGCTTCACGGCGGAATCATCAGCACGATACTGGATGAAGCAGGCGCCTGGGCCATTCAGATATTAGCTGAAACTGCAGGCCTTACGAGTGAACTTCGGGTGAAATATTTAAGGCCTGTCCGCTTTGCCAATGGTGCAATCACCGTAAAAGCAAGCTTGAAAGGGAGAAAAGACAGACTGACAACTGTTTATGTAGCCTTGCTGGATGGAAACGATACACTTTGTGCCGAAGCGCATATCGACTATTTCGTGTTTCCGGAAAATATAGCCAAAGCAAAATTCCGCTACCCGGGAATTGAAGCTTTTATAAAATAGCCACAAAAAAAGATCCGATCGTGGGGAAAACAACCGGATCTAATAATCAACCAAAACCAAATAACAATCGAATTCCGTTGTGATTGTATCTGATAAAAACCTGTCTATCTATTTTCAAACTGTGTGCCATGTTTTGTATAGCACTTTAATTCAACTACTTGTAAAATTTCCGTTGTTAATGAAATGTTAATAGCTTCTGTCGATATGTTTAATGTATTGATTATAAGACAATTAAATTTAAAGCATGCTTGTTTTACAAAAACGTAAGCTATCCGAAAAGCGATACGCTATCCGATTTCGGATAAGAAAGGAAAGGTTTTTGTCCTTAGGCAAGTGTTTAAAGGCTCTATAAAAAAGTATAACGGGATTTTGTCTATTAGGAAAACTATCACTTCTTATAAATGAACCCAATTCTTGATAATGTTTCACCAATGGTGCGTTAACATTTATGTATA
Source organism: Bacteroidales bacterium (assembly GCA_023229135.1). Classification (GTDB taxonomy): domain Bacteria; phylum Bacteroidota; class Bacteroidia; order Bacteroidales; family F082; genus UBA5536. The sequence goes on along the minus strand of JALNZT010000021.1, from coordinate 64,751 downwards.
TCATCATCAAATAAATTGTATTGAAGTTCTTTGATAGGTTGATTTACCTTAGACATGGTAATTAGATTGCGAATAGGGGTTTTATCGAAAGCGGAAACACTTAAAATCTGTATTATTTCATAGATTGAATAATCAGTAGCAAGATAGTCGCACCCTGACTGGCAGCAGCTCGTTCCCTTCTACGAAGCCCCAACAGTTAACGCGGCTTCGTGGAATTATCGGGTAGTTTTGTCCTTAAAAGATGAGACTACTTACGAAAACCGTCTGCACCTGCCAATTCTGCCTCACATCTTCGGACGATGAAATGTAAAGCAAATCGTGAATGCAGACTTTTGAACGTCCCCTCAGGACTTCAAAAGATCGAATATAGAAACGAAAATCTTGCTTTGTTTACTTCACCAACATTTTCATATTTACTTTCACCATTACGATTTAGGAGGTCAAAACCTTTGAACAACACGTGATCGTTGACTTTTACTAGCTTTTTGTCAAGAAAAAGCGAAATAATATCTTCAATCCAAACCTGCTAATTTTTACTATCAGCGACAATTCCATTTTACGAACAAAAACTGTTAGCAGACTGATTATCTGATAATGGGTCAGGATATCTGAGTTTAATGCATTTTTAAAATGACAAGAAGCAAGTTCGCACCGACATTGAAAAAACAAAAACAATCGGATTTATTCTATGACTTCTGCGTACAAATCAAAAAAGTCAGCCTCAGTAATTTTTGCAGCATAAAAATTGCCAATCATCAACTCCGAAGTTCTATTGACCTCAATCAATACTTCATTGTCAACCTCAGGAGAATCATATTGGGTGCGGCCTACATAAAAACCATTTTCAAGCCTGTCAACCAATACTTTCATTGTTTTCCCTACTTTTTTTGCATTGATTTCAAGCGAAATCGACTGCTGAATTTCCATCAAACGCTCCATCCGTTCCTGCTTCACCGCTTCAGAAATGAGATCACCAAGCTCAAAAGCGGAAGTATCTTCTTCGGCGGAATAGGTAAAAACGCCGAGCCGCTCGAATTTCATTTCTCTCACAAAATCGCACAGCTCCTCAAACATCTCATCTGTTTCGCCCGGATAGCCAACAATAAAAGCTGTTCTAAAAGCCAAATCCGGAATTTCATCTCGTAGCGAACGTACTAAATCGCGTGTTTTACCACCATCAAGCCCCCGTTTCATACTTTTAAGCAACTGATCATTAATATGTTGCAAAGGCATATCGATATAGTTACACACTTTTGGATTATTCACCATCAGGCTGATCAGGTCTTTGGGAAAACCCGCCGGATAGGTATATTGAATTCTGATCCATTCAATACCTTCAATTTGGCTTAAAGCTTCAATCAAGGTTGTAATTTCACGTTTCCCGGTAAGGTCAATACCATAATAAGTTAAGTCCTGAGCTATCAGTATTAATTCTTTAACTCCTTTATTTGCTAGCAATTGAGCTTCTTTCAGCAAGACTTCTTGTGGCACCGAAATATGTTTTCCACGGATAAGCGGGATGGCACAAAACGAGCAGGAGCGGTCGCAGCCTTCCGAGATTTTCAGGTAGGCGTAATGTGCCGGAGTAGAAAGTGATCGCTGGTAATAGGCGGGGATTTTTTCGGTTTTGCGTTGGAGAATAGCCGATGCCACCTCATCAATTTGGTCAACACCAAAAAAAGCATCCACTTCATGAATTTCGTCCTGCAAGGATTTTTTATACCGCTGCGAAAGGCAGCCCATCACAAAAAGCTGTTTTACCTGTCCCCTTTTCCTTGCTTCTGCAAAAGCTAAAATCATATCAATAGACTCCTCCTTTGCATCGCCAATAAAACCACAGGTATTTATGACAACAATTTCTGATTGCTTTTCGCTGTCGTGCGTCAGCTGGAAAGTATCTGTCGGGATAAGTGCTGCCAGGTGTTCTGAGTCCACTTTATTTTTGGAGCAGCCCAGCGTTACAATATTTATACTTTCCTTTTTCAAGTAGAGCTAGTTGAAAAGGCTTTCAACAAAGGCTGCTCGATTAAAAACTTGTAAGTCTTCCATGCGTTCGCCAATGCCAATGTATTTCACCGGGATTTTAAACTGATCAGAAATCCCGATCACCACACCGCCTTTAGCTGTGCCGTCGAGTTTGGTAAGTGCCAGGGCATTCACTTCGGTGGAGGCGGTAAATTGTTTGGCCTGCTCAATAGCATTTTGACCGGTTGAAGCATCGAGTACCAATAAAATTTCGTGCGGTGCATCAGGAACAACCTTTTGCATCACCATTTTTATTTTGGTGAGCTCCTTCATCAAATTAACTTTGTTGTGCAAGCGGCCGGCAGTGTCAATTATCACCACATCAGCCTGTTGGCTCACTGCAGAAGCTACGGTATCATAAGCTACCGAAGCCGGATCGGCTCCCATGCCTTGCGAAATTACAGGAACATCAACACGTTGTCCCCAAATTTTTAGCTGATCAACAGCGGCAGCACGGAAGGTATCGGCGGCACCCAAAATAACTTTTTTACCTTCTTTTTTAAAATTGTAGGCCAGCTTACCAATGGTGGTAGTTTTGCCCACGCCATTCACGCCGACCACCATAATAACATAAGGTTTTTTGGTTTCAGGTAAAGCAAAATCCGTCTGATCGCTGGAATTGTTCTCCTGAAGCAGCGCGACAATTTCTTCTTTCAAGATACGGTTTAGTTCGCTTGTTCCCAAATATTTATCTTTAGAGACCCGGGCTTCAATCCGTTCGATGATTTTGAGTGTAGTATGTACACCCACATCAGAAGTTACCAAAATCTCTTCGAGATTATCGAGTACCTCATCATCTACCTTCGATTTCCCAACGATAGCTTTTGAGAGTTTTCCAAAAACATTTTCGCGTGTTTTTTCAAGCCCTTTATCAAGATCTTGTTTTTTTTCTTTGGAGAAAAAGGAGAATAGTCCCATGCGCATTATTTTATACGAAAAAAGCTCTTCCAATAAAAAATCGGAAAAGCTCCATTCATCGTTAAAATGGTATCATTATCTTTTGCTCAGAAATTCCTGAACCTTTTCATTAGGAACCGTAGTTTCCGAAAAGGCATAAGCACCTGATTTAGGTGATTTGGTCATTCTAATAACTTTCGCGTATTCTTTTCCGCTGGAAGACTGAAGGGTCGCAACTACTTTCTTTGCCATAACTCAAATTATTTAATTTCTTTATGCACCGTCATCTTTTTGAGAATCGGGTTATACTTTTTTATTTCCAAACGCTCAGGCGTATTCTTCTTATTCTTTGTAGAGATATACCTTGACGTACCAGGCATTCCGCTGGTTTTGTGCTCAGTGCATTCTAAAATTACCTGCACTCTAGCGTCTTTACTTTTCTTGGCCATGTTTCTTTTCTTTCAAAATTTCGGACGGCAAAAGTATCCATTTTCTTTCTATTATCCTATTATTTCTCTCTTTTTCTTTAAAGATTGAAAATCGTTTTCATATAAGGCGTAATTCCTGTGAAGAAAAATTCAACAGCCAACACCATTACAATTAGTCCCATTAACTTCATCAGGACTTTATTTCCGGTATCACCCAGCACTTTCATTATGGAGTTGCCACTCAATAAAATTATCAGAATTATCAGGCAAACTGCAAAAATTGAGGCAATAAGAACAGACCTCTCGACAACAGTCGTGCTTTGATCCATTAAAATGATAGCGTTAGTAATTGAGCCCGGGCCGGCAATCATCGGAATTCCCAAAGGGGTGATTGACACATCATTTTCATAGGATTTCACCTCTTCCGGCGTCAATCTTATCCTACTCAGGCGTGCGTTGAGCATCTCATAACCCAGTATAAAGAACAAAACACCACCCACAACTTTTAGTCCGGCGACCGAAATACCAAAGAAGTTAAACAGCATTTGACCCCCAAAAGCAAAAGCTATGAGGGTGAAAAATGCTGTTATCAATGATTTTATCGCTGTCCGCTGCCTGCCTTTTTTATCTAGTTCGCTGGTCATCGTTAAAAAGACCGGCAAGATTCCCAAAGGGTTCATCAGCGTAATGAAAGACGTCATATACAGCAAGAGCAGCGTAAAATAATTGGCTGTTTCCACTTTATCAATCCTTGTTAATCACTTTGTACACCTGTTTCAATACCAGCTGCTCACGCTCAATGGCTGCTGCCATAATTTTTTCGCCAGCCTCAACTTTTTTCTTGGCAAACGCTTTATCATCAATACCGGCAGCATTAATTTGCACATTGAGATAGGAGCCCATCACGGCTGCCCGGGCACAAACTGCACCTACGCCGGCATCTGAAACAGAATTTGGATTTCCTTCTTTAGCCATGGCTTCAATCAGGTCCATTGACTGCAGACTCACTTCCATCACCTTAAAAGGTATCTCGATGGCATATTTTGAAGCATCTTCTATAGCTTGTTTTCTGACTGCTTTGTCAGCTTCCGTTTTCTTGGGCAAGCCAAAAGCGTCTATGATTTTATTGTAGGCGCGGGTATCTTCATCAACTAAATAAAGTAATCTGTCTTTGATTATTTGCCCCTTTTCGGCCCACTCAGAGAAAAACTCCCAACGCTCGTCCCAGCCACGCTTATGTGCTGAGAGGTTGGCCACCATTGTTCCCAATGAGGCACCCAAAGCACCGAGATAAGCTGAAACGGATCCACCACCTGGAGTAGGCGTTTCAGAAGCTGTTTCATTGGCAAAACCCGTGGCAGTCATTTTTACAAGCAACCTCTGCTTATCGGCAGCTGCCATTTTGTACTCAATGATTTTTTCTTCCGGAACAAAAGGCTTCAGCTCATCTAATCCCATCGACTTGATGGCAATTTTTATCAGCTCAGCATCATCAACGCCAAGCGAACGTTGCTGTTTGGTCAGGAAATATTTTCCGGCATCAATCATGGCTTTTAGTGGAATAAGCCCAACCAATTCGGAGCCTGTAACGCGAATGCCACGTGCATCAGCCTTGCGGCACACCTCGTCAAAAGCGATATGAACAGGCGTTATGCTGACATTGGTGAGGTTCATAGAAATTTGTGCCACGCCATATTCTTCGATAAACCAGCCAATGGCTTTCACGGCTTTTAAGCTGCCAGGGATATGAACGGGACTGCCATTTTCATCTTTTACAATTTTTCCGGTGATGGGGTTTCCTTCCCGTTTAACGCGACCACGCTCACGCACATCAAAGGCAATGGAATTGGCTCTTCTGGTGGATGTTGTGTTGAGGTTTACGTTAAAAGCGACTAAAAAATCGCGGGCACCAACAGCGGTAGCTCCAGCTTTGGCATTTAATTTTGCAGGTCCAAAATCCGGTTTCCATTCCGGTTTGCTAAACTTCTCGGCAAGACCTTCATATTCGCCAGCGCGACAGTTTGCCAGGTTACGGCGCTCTGGTTTTAAAGCTGCATTTTCGTAACAATAGACCGATACATCTAACTCATTACCAATTCTTTCAGCAAGTTTCCGGGCATATTCTACGGTTTCTTCCATAGTGATATTCGCCACCGGAATCAAAGGACAAACGTCTGTAGCACCCATGCGCGGATGTTCGCCTTTGTGCTTACGCATATCAATGATTTCCGAGGCTTTTTTCACGGCTAAAAAGGCAGCTTCAATCACCTCGTCGGGCGTGCCAACCATCGTTACAACCGTTCTGTTGGTAGCAACTCCCGGATCAACATCGAGCAGGCTAACACCTTCAACCGATTCAATTTGATCAGTGATTTGTTTTATGATTTGCATATCCACGCCCTCGCTGAAATTTGGTACGCATTCGATAAGTTTTTTCATATTTCCAAATTTTTATAATTATTGATTTTTCAATCCTATTTTACTGTTTAGCAAGAAAACTCCTTATTTCTATGGCTTTGATAAGAAAAGGTCGAAGACAAGGCTTTCTTTCAAAGACCGTTCAAATTTTTTACTGCAATTTACCTTTGATGATCATCTGATTCACCTTATTAACACCATAATAATAGGGCATATAAGCCAGGCTATCCATAGGGTTGGTAATAAGTAGATTTGCCAGTTTGCCTATGGTAATGCTTCCGGCTATGTCACTGATTCCCATTGCGTAGGCACTATTTAAAGTGCAGGCATTCAATCCTTCTTCGGGTGTGAGACGGTATAAAATACTTGCCATGGAAAGGATGAGTTGCATATTGCCCGAAGGTGATGAGCCGGGATTAAAGTCGGAGGCCATCGCCACGGGCAAGCCGGCGTTAATCATTTTTCGCGCGGGTGCATACACCATATTTAAGAAAAATGCTGCTCCCGGCAAAATGGTCGGCATGGTATCTGAATTCAGCAAAGCTTCAATTTCTGCATCGCCAGTAAATTCAAGATGATCAACCGATATCGCATTATATTTCACACCCACCTGAATTCCACCTGAATAATCTAACTCATTGGCATGAATTTTTGGTTGCAGGCCGTATTTCATGCCGGCATTTAAGATGCGATCGGTATCTTCAACCGTGAAAAATCCTTTGTCGCAGAACACATCAATATAATCAGCAAGGTCTTCGGCGGCTACCATCGGAATCATTTCGTTGATGACCAAATCCACATAGTCCGATTGCCTGCCACGGTATTCCATAGGAACGGCATGCGCACCCAAAAAAGAGGATTTAATCTCCAATGGCGAATTGGCTTTCAGTCTTTTAATTACGCGAAGCATCTTCAACTCGGATTCGGTGGTGAGGCCGTAGCCACTCTTAATTTCCACCGCACCGGTTCCCATTTTAGTAATTTCATCCAGGCGTTCCAGGGCGCTTTGGTAAAGTTCATCTTCAGAAACTTCCTGCATACGTCTGGCCGAGTTCAAGATTCCTCCTCCCCTTTTAGCAATTTCCTCGTAGCTGAGGCCCTTAATTTTGTCGATATATTCGATTTCGCGCGAGGCGGGATAAACAAGGTGTGTATGGCTGTCGCAAAAGGCCGGCATCACAAGTTTTCCGGCAGCGTCAATTTGATCTTTGGCAGGAATGCGGGCCTTTAACGCAGAGAAGCGTTCTGCTGTCATTTTGCCATAGTCAGTAATTTTGTCACCTTCTATTAAGAGAAATGCTTCCCGAATAGTTTGCACTTCCGACATTTCTTTTCCACGCAGAAGGAGTCGACCATCTTCCTCAATACCAATAAGTTCCTTAATTGAATGCAGCAATAACATAAGCCTTGATTTTTTTGATTTAAACTGCACAAAAGTAGTGCTTTCGCAGCAGTTAACAAGGCATTTAAGGCTATAAATTGTTTGCAACGAATAGGAATGTGGGAAAGACTGCCTGCCAATTTTAAGTACTAACGGCTTTTGTTTGTTTGGGTAATTCTTTGATAAGGAGTTTTAAAAGCCGTGCTTTCTCTGTGTCTTCAAGGCATTCAGTGATGCGGGTTTTAAATTTCCAGCAAGTCATTTGGCGCTTATCGAAAACCCGGCTGATTTCATAAGATGACACATCCGGCTGTTTGCAGACCATTTCGGCCAGTCTGACAGCTTCTGTCAAAGGAATTTTACAGCGATGAAAAATGGTATGTGAAGTTGCTGATTCCTCAGATTTACATTTGGTACACCGGCGTGAAAAGGGCTTTTTTCCATGGCAAAAACGATCATGCCCACACTTGCGACAAACGTAGCCATCACGCCATTTATAGGCAGCAAGTGCCTCCAGGATGCGGCTTTCAGTAGCTAAATTTTCATTTGGTAGCGGCAAAGCTTCAGCAATTTTTTGGGTCATCTTAAACTTTTATCTTTCAAGAATATTTGTGATTTTATTAATTTTCTTCCGGTCTGAGAAACAAGAAACAGACCGAATTTATTTTTTTGGAACAGTCTTTGAAAGCAAATGTACAAAAAATTAGTGATGTTTAAGCGATTTAAAACAAAATTGTATATTTTTGCACAGAATTTAAAATCACATTAACCCCAAATTGAATATGATTAAAAAATCTATAGTCTTACTGGCAAGCGTTTTCATGCTGGCAACGGCTTGCAACAGTACTACCGGAAAGCAAACCAACGACGGCGAAACGCTCAACATGGAAAAATCCGGCCTTAATTCTGAAGAAAATACTGCTGGTAAACCCATCCATCTCACCTACGAAACTTTTGTAGAAAAAGTGTGGAACTTTGAAGAAAACCCACAAAACTGGGTTTACGAAGGTGAGCTTCCGGCCGTTATTGACTTCTACGCCGATTGGTGTGCGCCTTGTCGCAAAATAGCACCCATCATGGAAAAGTTAGCCAAAGAATACGAAGGCAAACTCATTATCTATAAGATTGACGTGGACAACCAGCAAAAGCTTGCGGCTGTGTTTCAGGTTCAGAGTATTCCATCGGTATTGTTTACACCTGTTGACGGACAGCCGATGATGCAAGCTGGCGCATTGACCGAAGAAATGTATCGTCAAATTATTGATGAGCAGTTAATTAAACAAAGCACGAATCCAACAAAATAATAAAAATGGAACATTTAACTAAAGAGACTTTTCTGGAAAAAGTTTTTAATTACGAAGAAAATAAAGATTGGAAATTTGAAGGCGAGCTGCCTTGTCTGATCGATTTTTACGCCGATTGGTGTCAGCCTTGCAAAATGGTTGCTCCTATTCTGGAAGAACTTTCAAAGGAATATGAAGGCAAAATCAATATCTATAAAATTGATACTGAGGCCGAAACAGAATTAGCAGGTGCTTTTGGCATCAAAAGCATTCCATCACTTTTGTTTTGCCCCAGCGACGGCCAGCCACAAATGGCTATGGGCGCACTGCCAAAAGATTCGATGAAAAAAGCCATCGAAGATGTGTTGCTGAAAAAATAATTCAGAGAAAAAAAGTAAAACCCGTTGTTGGAGAAATCCGACAACGGTTTTTTTATGGCATTTTTTACCAAATCAGTCTTCTATTTTCTATTTTTGCAGATGCAAAATTCTCAATTAACAGTTTTCTCAACGGCCTACTTCCCGCCTGTCAGCTATTTAAGTCAGTGTTTAAAAGAAGGCCGATTTTTGATTGAGACACAGGAAACATATCCCAAACAAACTTATCGAAACCGCTGTGTTATCACCACAGCCAATGGCTTACAAAGCCTGACAGTTCCGGTACGCAAACCTTTTGGCAACCAAACGCGTACTGCTGAAATTAAAATTAGTGAGGCGGATCCCTGGCAGCGGCTGCACAAGAGGGCACTGGAAACAGCTTACAAAGCTTCCCCTTTTTACGACTTTTATATTGACGATCTGTTGCCGGTTTTTAATCAGCAATACGAAACGCTTATGACATTAAATGACCGTGCTTTTAAACTGATTTTAAAGCTGTTGAAAATAGATTTAAGTTATACATATACTACACAGTATGCGCAATCATCAGCATTTGAGGCAGACTACAGAAACACTTTTAGTCCGAAAAGTCCTTTTCAGAAGGACGTTTTTCCAGAATATTACCAGGTTTACGCCCATAAATATCCGTTTCAGGCTGATTTAAGTATATTAGATTTATTATTTAATGAAGGGCCGCAGGGTATAATTTATCTAAAAAACTTAGCCAATTTTAATCCGGATAAGCAATCCTGACGTGGTAAATATTCATCAGTTTCTTTTTCAAAATCTTTTTCACGGTACTAATTTCTTTCAGTGTGATATTGGCATTCACAAACTGGTTGTTATCCATTTGCTTTTTGATGATGTTTTCGATCAGGTCGTTAATCTTCTGCTCGGTAGGACTTTTCATGCTACGTGAGGCAGCTTCCACCGAATCCGCCATCATCACCACGGCAGTTTCTTTAGAAAATGGGATAGGGCCGTGATAGCTAAAATCGCGTTCGTCCAGCGAGAGGCCGGGATGCGCTTTCTGTTCCATGAAATAAAAATATTCTACCCTACGATTTCCGTGATGTGTGCGGATAAAATCAATGATTTGTTCTGGCAGCTTGGCTTTCCGGGCTTTTTCTATGCCTTTGGTTACGTGTTCCACGATAATTCTGGCACTTTCAGAAGCCGAAATATCGTCATGCGGATTGTATCCACCCATCTGGTTTTCAACAAAATAAACCGGATTATCCATTTTTCCAATATCATGATACAGCGCGCCGGTGCGTGCCAGCAAAGTGTTTCCACCAATTTCAAACAAAGCTTCTTCCGACAGATTGGCCACCTGCATCGAATGCTGAAAAGTGCCGGGAGCTTTCTGCGCCAGCTCACGCAAAAGCGGTGTATTGGTATTGCTCAGCTCCAACAGTGTGAGATCAGTAATTGACCCAAATGCCCATTCCAAAAAGAAAATTAAGGGAAGACCAAGCATGGTAAAAAGCGCATTGAGGGCATAAGCACCCATAGTAATCCAGTTAAAATTACTTAGTCCGCCTTCCTGGATCAAGTTGAAACCCAGGTAAACAATGACATATCCTAAGAAAATATAAATCGAAGTCTGAAAGAAATAAATGCGCCGGTTATGCTTTTCAAGTCCAAAAAGCACAACAAACCCAATGACCAGCTGCGAAAACATAAAAAAGTAAGGGTTTGGAACAACCAATCCCAAAAGCGTGATCGTTAGTAGGTAGACCATCATCGTGATGCGCGTGTCAAAAAACGTAATCAAGATAATCGGTAGCAGGCCAAAAGGCATTAAAATAATCAGCTGGGGATTATAGGTAATCAAATAAAAAGAAGGAATCAAAATCATTAAAATCAACATTAACAGAAAGTTAATATTGCGTAACTCATCGTAAACATCTTTTCTGATTATTTTTAAAAAGAAAAATAAAGCCAGAAAAATAGCCAATATCAATACGGCCTGGCCAGCTATCAGGGCATTTTGCTCAGACTTTGTACCCACCCGCTGCTCATAGGCTATTCGCAAGGAGTTTATTTCGTTAAACTTCTCGTTATCAACGAGTTCTCCTGCCGAAATAATTAATTCTCCTTCCTGCACCATGCCGTAAGTTGGAGAGATTTGTGCCAACGCTACATCGTTTTCAGCGGTGGTCATCCGTTCGTCGTAACTCAAATTTTGCACAAAACCATTGGCCAGAATTTCTGAAAACAGCTTTTTGTCGATCCCTTTGAGGGTATCGATTATGCTTTGTGCCTTATCGTAGGCGGATTTCACCGTGTAAACATCGCCAAATTTCGCACGGTAAACAACTTTATTTTTAATAACATCTATGTTGTCACTAGACTTCAAATTCTCAAATGTCGGATGATAAGTCACTACACCCCGGTTTTGAATGCTGTCGTAAATACTTAACAAAACGGACAGTTGCTGCTGCTTTGACAAGCCTTTAACTGTGTCGGCTGGTTTGGCCTGATTAAAAAATGTTTGCAGTCTTTGTCTGCCTGCGTCAGTCTTCTCTTGATCCAAAACGAAATATGGATAAATTTTTTCAAGAACAGCCTGACGCTCAAGTCGAATAGCTTCATCCGATTTGAATATAGCAAAATCAAAAGGCGCAAAAAGTGGTTCTTGCTGCCAAGGTTTTCCTTTGCTGTACTCATATTGAAATTTCACCTCACGCGGCATCAGCCAAATCACAATCAGGGCTGCAAATGCGAACAAAGTTATTTTGAACAGCTCATAATAATGTTGTTGCAGGAAGCTAAAAAACTTATTATTCATAGGAATTGAAATTATCGCCTGTTATTTAAAACGGTAATCTATTGCGAAAGTAAAACATTTTCACCGAAATGTATGATGCACTTCATATTCGATGATTTTATTCTGGGTTCGACAGTCTTACACAAGCTTCAATTGGCTATTTTTGTGGCAAAACAAAAAATATCGGCATGGCATTTTATGGAATAAGTATTTTGGCAGTGATTCCCGTTCGGGCAACGCCTTCAGATAAAGCAGAAATGGTAACCCAGCTTTTGTTTGGTGAAACCTATAAGATACTGGAAAAGAAAAAGAAATGGCATTTGATTCAAGGAGATTATGACGGTTATGAAGGCTGGATTGATGCCGCGCAAAGCATAATTATTAGCGAAAGCGCATGGGCCGGCTACACTAAAACTCCGCACTATTATCTGTCAAAACCGGTAAAAGAGATTAAGTTCAACGAAAACACCAAATTAATCGTTGGTTTTGGCAGTGTTTTCTGTCAGGAAATAAACACTATTTTTCCTACAATGGGATTAGATTTCCCTGATGATGACTTAATTGAGTTTCCAAGCGGTTTTGACGCGGACAAAATGACAGTCTTTGCCAAAATGTTGTTGGGTAGCACCTATATGTGGGGCGGCAAATCTGTGTTCGGCCTCGATTGCTCCGGATTCACCCAATTATGCGCTAAATTAGCTGGATATCAACTGCTCAGAGATGCCAGCCTGCAAGCCACACAAGGGAAAATTATAGATTTTCTTGAAGAAACAAAAGCAGGAGACTTGGCCTTTTTCGATAACGAAGAAAGTAATATCACCCATGTTGGAATTATGCTTGGCGAACAAAAAATTATTCATGCCTCCGGCAAAGTTCGAATAGACATCATCGACCACCAAGGTATTTATAATACTGATATTCAAAAATATACACACAAATTACGTTTCTTCAGACGTTTGCAATAAATTAGATCTTCCTTGATTATTTCTCGCTATACCGCAAGTCTGATTCTGGTTTATTACCTAATCAAAAGCCGGTTTTTGAAGTTGAAAGCTATTATTTAGAAAGCTTTCTAAATCGCTTTAGTATCACCATTTGGCATGTTTTATGATAAGGAAGCGGTAGAAAAATTAATTTAATACATACAATTATGGTCTTACCAACTCCTTTAAAACATGTTGAAACAGCCGCTGAGCTGTCGAAAGTAACCAATGAAAGCGAAAACGTAATGGTTTGCTGCGGTCGTATGGGCCCGATGTGCATTCCGGTTTATGGCGTGATGGAAGAACTCCAGGAAGAATATGCGCATGTTGATTTCCGCGATATGGCATTTGATTCTCCGGAAGCACATGCTATCCGTAACTTACCCGAGTGCAGCAGCTTTATGGGTCTGCCTTTTACAGTTTATTACAAAAACGGAAAAGTTGTTGCCGCTACCAGCAGCATCCAAAACAGGGATCAAATCACGGCTATTTTAGATAAAGAATTTGGAACCAAATAATTCCCAAATCACAAGCAAAACCACAGAAACCCGGATTTTAGATCTATTTAAAGTTCGGGTTTCAATTTCAAAATAAACCATATGGAAACGAATCATTATAACAGCATTATTATCGGCGCAGGCCCTGCAGGGCTTACAGCAGGAATTTATCTTTCGCGTGCAAAGGCCAAAACTTTAATCGTTGACTCGGGTGTTGCCGGCGGTCAGATGATTTTATCACACGAGATAGCGAATTACCCAGGTGTTGAGGGAGTTTCAGGCTATGAGCTTAGCAACATCATGCGTAAACAAGCAAAGAGTTTCGGCTGCGATATCCTATCAGGAATTGCTATCACGAGCATCGATTTTGAGTCAGAAACAAAGAAAATAGGCCTGTCCAACGGCAAATCTTTCACTGCCGACACCATTATCCTTTCAACCGGTGGGCGTTCCAGAACTATTGGCGTTCCGGGAGAAGCCGACTTCAAAGGACGTGGCATCAGCTATTGCGCTACCTGTGATGGCGATTTTTTTCAGGACAAAGAAATTGCGGTTGTGGGAGGAGGAAACACGGCCCTTGAGGAAGCCGTTTCGCTGACAAAATATGCTTCCAAGGTGACGCTGATTCATCAGTTTGATCATTTTCAGGCTTTTCAACATGCTCAGGATGAAGTTTTTGAACACGAAAAAATTGAAGTTAAACTCAGCAGTCGTGTGCTTTCATTCAATGGCATTGAAAAACTAAACTCAATTACCGTTGAAAACTTGAATTCGCACGAGCAGTACGATATTGCCCTCGATGGCGTTTTCGTGTTTATCGGCTACGAAGCCAATACCGACTTTCTGCAAGGAAAGTGTATCGCCTTGAACGAACGCAACGAAATTATCACCGATGCCATGCTTCAAACCAATGTAGAAGGCGTTTTTGCTGCCGGCGATGCGCTGGCAAAACGTTTCAGGCAAATTACCACAGCCGTTTCTGACGGCACAATTGCTGCGCTCAACGCGATGGAATACATCAATAAGAAAAAGTCGAAAACCGGTGCGACGATTAGCATATAACTTATCTGAACCCTTTCTAAATAACTCAAAACAGGAAAGTATTCAGCAAAATGTTTAATTTTGTCGCGTAATAATTCTTCGGGGCAGGGTGAAATTCCCGATCGGCGGTAAAGTCCGCGAATCTTGCGAAAGCGGGATTGAAACGTTGCAATTACGTTACCGACAGTTATAGTCTGGATGGGAGAAGAATAATAAATGCTGAATTGTGCTTAAACTTGTGCGCATATGCGCCTGTTTTTGTGTGATGTATTTATAATGCATAGCGTTTGTTAAAATACCAAGCCTCGTAGTATTATGCGAGGTTTTTTCATTTTTAACACACTCATTATGAAAGTATTACATCTAGTATTTTTTATTCTTCTGGGAATAAGTCCAGCATTGGCACAGCAAAAAATAGCAGGTTATGTAGTTCATGAAAACACCGGCGAAGTTTTACCTTTTGTAAACGTCAGCCTGAGCCACAAATCTGCTGGTGTAAGCACAGATTTTAACGGCTACTTTATATTGGAAATTGATGAATTTCCAGCTAAAATCTTTGTTACCCACCTGGGTTTTGAAAAAAAAGAAGTGCTTGTTGAGCAATCAGATAAGCAGCCACTGAGCATTTCTTTGCGGCCTTTCGACATCAATTTGCAGGAAGTAAGCATCCTGGCTGATATCGCGCAGGAAAGATACAATCCATTGGCTTTTAATAAGATCGACGCTGACAAAATCAGCACACAACTCGGCGACAAACCCTTTCCGGAAATTATGAATCGGGTTCCGGGTGTTTTTGCCAGTCGCGATGGCGGCGGATCAGGCGATGCGAGTTTGTCAATCCGTGGATTTAAGCAGGAAAACATTGCTGTATTATTAAATGGTGTGCCAATAAACGGCGCTGAAAATGGTTTAGTTTACTGGAACAATTGGATTGGACTCACCGAAGCTACTGCTGGTATTCAGGTGCAACGTGGCATTGGCGCTTCCAAAATTGCACTCAATTCCGTAGGTGGCACCGTGAATATTTTGACTAATCAGGCTTACCCGAAAAAAGGTGGTTTTTTTAGTGCTTCAACTACGAGTTATGGCAACCGGAAACTCACTTTTGGCTTTCAAACCGGCAGGTTGAAAAACGGATGGAGCGTTTCACTTCTGGGATCACGTACCCAAGGTGAAGGCTATGTTGACGCCACTTATGTTGATGGCTGGGCTTATTTTTTTAGCGCCGCCCGCGAAATTGGTAAGAACCAACGCATCGTGATTAGTTTGCTGGGCGGCCCTGAACGTCACGGACAACGCACCTTAAAACTCAGCGAAAGCGACATCAAAAACCGCGGAATAAAGTTCAACAAAGACTGGGGAAGTTATAACGGAAAAATCAATAATGCTTCAGAAAACTTCTACCACAAACCCCATTTTTCAGTAAATCATTATTGGGACATCAACCAAAAAGTTTTGCTTTCGTCGGCGGTTTATCTTTCGCCCGGTTGGGGTGGCGGAAAATGGTCGGACAGCTTTAATTATGGCCCTGGTGTTTTTGACTTCCGCAATCCATCAGGACAAATTGACTGGAATGCTATTTACAATTACAACGCACGAAATACTGATTCATATACACTTGCCAACGGAGAAACGGTGAGTGGCTACTCAAAAGTTGTGCAATCGAAATTTTTGGCCAGCCATTTCTGGGGAGGCGCTATGAGTTCGGCGGAAGTGCGTTTAAACGAGAAGCAAAAAATTACGGTCGGACTGCATTACCGTTATTTCCAGAGCAGCCTGACACAGCGTGTTGACAATTTGCTGGGTGGCGAGTTTTATATTGACGACTTCAGTTGGTCTGCCGCTGGTGTTGCCGGTCGCGACCAGCATAAAATGCCCGGCGACTTGATTCGCATCAACAATGGCGCACTTTTGCACCACAGCAGCTTATTCGCTCAATGGGAATACAAAACCGGTGCCTTTACTTTTTTTGCCGGCGGAACACTTTCAGACCACCGCTACAAACGGCACGACAGCTACAATTATCCCGGAAATAAATGGAGCGAATGGGTAAACATCAATGGCTACGACCTTAAAGGCGGCTTTAACTACAACTTAGACGAATACCAGCGGATGTATGTCAATGCCGGCCATTTCAGCAAAGCACCTTATTATAAATTTGTTTTTGGCAACTCCACAAATATCCCGGTTGACGACCCAAAAAACGAGAAAGTGAGCAGCATTGAGGCCGGATACGGCTTCCGAAAATCCCGATTTTATATCAATGCTAATGCATACTATACACTTTGGCAGGATGTTTCTTTCCTTTCCAATGAATATGTGCAGCTCGAAAACGAGCAACAAAGCCGGGCGATGGTTAAAGGCTTAAATGCTTTGCATCAAGGAGTTGAAGTGGAAGCGAGCGCAAAAGTAACAGAATCTGTTCAGCTGGGATTTTTTGTAACGGCAGGCAACTGGAAATGGCAAAATGATGTGCAAGCCACACTTTTAAATCAATTAGATGTTCCGGTTGACACCGTTAACGTTTTTGCCAATGGATTAAAAGTTGGTGGACAACCACAGTTTCAAACAGCCCTTTTTGTTGACATAAAGCTGATGGACTTTTTTAACCTGTCATTAGATGGCGTTTATGCCGATCAGCATTATGCCGATTTTGATCCGGCAGGACGCCATCAGGAGAATGACCGAAGCCAGAGTTATCGCATTCCGGCAAGCACCTTAATCAACGCACATTTATCATTTAACTATCCCTTAAATGACCAAATGATAACGGTTTACATTAACTGCAACAATATCTTCAACGAAGCCTATATACTAAAAGGAGAAGATGGTGCTGACCACGATTTGAATACTTTCAGAGGCTTTTGGTCGTTTGGCCGCAATTTCGATATGGGAATACGTTACAGGTTTTAAAAATACTTTATAAAAGTTATTAAACCTTAATTCATTGAAAGTCACAATTATTAACACTTTTTGTGAGAAATAATTAATGTTTGTTAATAATTATTTTAAAAACAAAAGATTCAAAACTATACATTTGATGCGTTTAAAAATACCCTTAAATCTAACACTAATCCCCATGAAAAAAAACCTACTCATCAGCTTTTTAGCAGTAATGATGATTTTCGGTTGGCAAAGCATTTATGCGCAAGGAACAACAACTTCCGGTATGAATGGAAGAGTTTTTGATTCCAACAGCGAAACATTACCCGGCGCAACGGTTGTGGTAGTTGATTTGCCTACCGGCACACAATTTGGCACGGTTACCGATGCCAGTGGTTATTATAGAATTCCAAACATGAACGTTGGCGGGCCTTACAAGGTAACTGTTACATTCGTTGGATATCAGCCTTATACAAAAGATGACATCTTTCTCACGCTGGGTCAAACCCTGAAACTGGATGTTAAACTCAGTGAATCAGCAATAACGCTTGCTGATGTTGAAGTTGTAGCTTCGTTGAATGATATCTTCGACGGAAACCGAACAGGAGCCGAAACTTATGTAAGTAAAGCTGAAATCAGCAAGCTGCCAACGCTAAGCCGCTCTATTGGAGACTTTGTGCGTTTAACGCCACAGGCCAATGTTACCGGAAGCAATGGTGCTATTACTGTTGCCGGAGTAAACAACCGCTACAACGCCATTTCGTTTGACGGTGCGGTAAATAATGACGTATTTGGTCTATCAGCCTCGGGTACCAATGGTGGCCAAACCGGTATTAATCCAATTAGTTTGGACGCTATCGACCAGTTCCAGATTGTAATTGCACCTTATGATGTGCGCCAGGGTGGATTTGCCGGAGCAAGTATCAATGCCGTTACCCGCAGGGGAACCAACGAGTTTGAAGGATCAGCCTACTTCCTGTATCGCAACCAAAGCCTAGCCGGAAAAACACCTGGAAAAGACGTTAAAGAAAGAATCAAACTGGACGATTTTACCGCCAAAACTTATGGTATGCGTGTTGGCGGTCCCATCATCAAAAACAAATTATTCTTCTTTATCAATGCAGAGTTTCAGCGTGATGAAACACCACAGCCTTTTGACCTTGTAAATTATAAAGGGATATCCAAAGATGAAGCCTCTTTAAATGCTTTTGCTAACAAACTTAAAGATTACGGATATGATCCTGGTGGGTTTTTGAACAATACCCGCGAGCTTAATAGTGATAAATTTTTGGTACGTTTTGATTATAACATTAGTCAAAAACATAAACTTACCCTGCGTCACTCTTACACCAAAGGCGAATCAATTGGTGCCAACAGGTCATCAAACAGGACGATCAACTTTTACAATAACGGTGTTTATTTCCCAAGCACAACCAATTCAACAGCACTTGAGTTGAAAAGTAACTGGAACACCATGTCGAATAATCTAATCATTGGATACACTAAGGTTAAAGACGATCGTGGCCCTCTTGGCGGAAAATTCCCTTACATACAGATTGATGACGGTGACGGAACAATTTTCGCAGGTACAGAGCCATACTCTTCAGGAAACTTGCTCGATCAGGATATTTTTACCATCAATAACAACTTCACGGTTTACAAAGGCGCACATACCGTAACTTTCGGTATCAATATTGAATACGGAAAATCCTACAACTTGTTTATGCGTAAAGCCTTTGGTGAATATCGCTATAAATCATTGGGCGACTTTATGTCAGGAGGGTCTGCTTACCAGTATGAGCGCGGATATTCATTGGTTGATGATATTGTTGGTGACGGTTCAGCAGCAGCTGCAGATTTCAGAACGATGCAATACGGACTTTATATTCAGGATGAATGGCAACTCACTGACAACTTCAAACTCAGCGCTGGCTTACGTTTTGACGTGCCACAATACCTGGATCAACCAAACTCAGGCGGCAACCAAGCTGTTTGGGATGGTTTCAACGACACTACTGTTGCTAAAATTGAAGCCTACGGCTACGACCTGAAAGGTGCTAAAATTGGCGAAATGCCGAAACCTTATTTCAGCATCAACCCACGTTTAGGATTTAACTGGGATGTTAATGGTGACCAAACGACCCAAATCCGTGGAGGTATCGGACTATTTACCAGCCGTTTGCCTTTAGTTTGGCCTGGCGGATCCTATACCAACAACGGACTAACAGTGGGCGGTGTATATTATAAATCGTCTTGGGGCCAGGATATCGATTTCAGGCCTGAATGGGACAACCAATATACAGCAATTGATTTTGGTCAAGATGATCCTATCCCAAGCGGACAGGTTGACCTTTTCTCCAAAGACTTTAAGAACCCACAAGTGTTGAGAACCAGCATTGGTGTTGACCATAAATTGCCCTGGTGGGGATTGGTTGGAAGCGTTGAAGGTATTTTCACCAAAAACATCAGCAATGTATTGTATTTTGATGTGAACCAAAAACCAGGCTACGGAACTACCGTCAACAATGGCCCAGACCATCGCCCATACTATCCAGGTGAAAGGATTGAAAACTCATACACCAGAATTATTTTAGGCACAAACACAAATGAAGGTTATTCTTATAACTTCACTGCTCAACTGACAAAGCCAATTTCTAAAGGACTCTCAGGAACTGTTGCTTATACTTTTGGAAGAGCTAAATCAATGCACGATGGTACTTCGTCACAAAACAGCTCGCAATGGCGCTATATGGAAAACGTTCGCGGTCTCAACCACTTAGACCTCAGCTATTCAGACTTTGATATGGGCTCACGTTTGTTGGCTTTTGTTTCATACAAATTTGAATATGCCAATAACTTTGCTACCACGTTAAGCCTTATTTATAACGGACAAAGCGGCCAACGCTATTCATACGTGTATAACGATCGCGGCAATCTAAACGGCGAAGGTGAAAATCCTGGTAACTTAATTTGGATTCCAGCTAACCAAAGCCAGATCAACTTAGTACCGATCGCTGATAAAGACGGCAATATTACCAAAACCGTTGATCAACAATGGGCTAATCTTAACAGCTTTATCGCAAGTGATAAATACCTGAATGACAACCGGGGTGATTATGCCGTAAGAAACGGTGCCCGTTTGCCTTTCGAGAGTGTAATTGACCTGAAATTAGTACAGGATTTCTATATCAAAGCTAGCGGGAAACGCCATACCCTGCAACTTACTTTAGACATTTTCAACTTCACCAATATGCTGAACTCAGAGTGGGGTATTCGTCGTTATATTGGCAACGATGCCTTCCAGTTGATTGAATACAAAGACATTGACGCTAATGGCAACGCCGAATTTGTCTATAATGGTGCAGATGATGTTGAAAGCGCCTATAACATCAGCGACGTCGGCATCTATGGTTCACGCTGGACTGGCCAGATTGGCATCCGATATATCTTTAATTAACAATTAAGTGATTTTTCACAAGGAGGTTCACGGGAGTGAGCCTCCTTTTTTTTACTTTTACTTTTTTAATGTCTTGATGCATTTAATTATGAAAACACTTCGATTTTTAGTCATTTCTCTTCTTTTTGCCAGTCTTTTCTCATGCAATACTGCGCCCCAAACTTCTAAAAACGAAAAACGTACTTTGGTCATCCTTTCCTTAGATGGTTTCCGCTGGGATTATCCGGAAATTCATGGCACGCCAAACCTGGATAAAATGGCACAAAAAGGCGTTAAAGCCGAGCGACTTATCCCCAGCTTTCCTTCCACGACTTTTGCCAATCATTACACCATTGCCACAGGATTATATCCGGACCACCACGGGATTTTGGTAAACCGCTTTTACGATCCTGAGAGCAACAGAACTTATAACGACCGCGGAAACCGCAGCTCGGTAGAAGATGGAACTTTTTATGGAGGCGAGCCAATTTGGGTTACAGCCGAAAAACAAGGTGTAAAAACAGCAACCTTTTTCTGGGTTGGCAGCGAAGCCGATGTGATGGGAATCAGACCTACTTACTGGAAGCGCTATGAACATAATTTCCCTTATATGCAGCGCATGGATACAGTAATGGCCTGGCTGCAACTTCCTGAAACAGAACGTCCACAACTGATTATGTGGTATTATGACCAACCTGATACTGACGGTCACTATTATGGCCCGATGAATGACAGCCTCACGCCCACCATTCATTATTTAGATAGCCTTGTCGGTGTTTTTAATGACCGAATTGCCAAACTGGACAATGCAGATCAGATAGATTTTATTGTTACAGCGGACCACGGCATGGCTACCATTTCGCCAGAAAAGCGAATTATTTTAGATCAATATGTTGACACCAGTATGATTGCGTTGATTGACGGCTGGAATCCCACAATGAATATCCTTGCGAAAGAAGGCTACAAAGAGGCACTATATGAAGCTTTTTCTAAAATCCCGAATATGCGTGTTTGGAAACATGGCGAAGCACCAGAACATCTGCATCACGGCACACACTTAAGGACACACGATATGACCTTGCTGGCCGATGACGGCTGGAGTATTTTCTGGTCGTGGGGTGTGAATAAAGCCAGAGGAACACATGGCTACGACATTGGCAACACCGATGTACACGCCATTTTTTATGCTTCCGGCGATTCGTTTAAAGAAAATTATAGTGTAAAACCATTCAAAAACATCCATATTTATCCACTGATGGCGCATATTTTAGACTTAAAACCAGCAGTTGTAGATGGTAGTTTTGATAGTATAAAAGAAATATTAAAATAGCGTATTATGGTTTTAAACTTCACTAAATCAATTTTTTATAGCTTTTTATTTCTTTTTTCCACCACAGCAATTTCACAGAATGCAGCCCTACTTCAGTCGGGCCCAATGGTGGGCTATGCTGATATGCAGGAAGTTATGCTTTGGGTTCAGACAACAAAAGCGGCAAAAGTTCAATTTGCTTATCACGAAACAGGAAAACCAAATAACTTGAATGTCACAGCTGAGAAAGAAACTACTGCTGATGAGGTATTTATCGCTAAACTTATTGCTGACAAAGTGGAGCCGGGTAAAATATATGATTACAAACTACTTATCAACGGTCAGTTTATCGATATGCCATACCCAACGCAGTTTGAGACGCAAAAAATCTGGAAGTACCGCGGTGATGCACCTGATTTTAGTTTCCTCACGGGCAGTTGCGCCTATATAAATCAGCCGGAGCATGACAGGCCGGGAACGCCTTATGGAGGTGATTATCAAGTTTTTGAAAGTATGGCTACACATCCTACCAGTTTTATGCTTTGGTTGGGCGATAATGTATATTTGCGTGAGCCTGATTGGAATACAAAAACCGGCTTTCAAAAGCGTTACACACACACCCGCTCAACACCTGAGATGCAAGGATTGCTTGCTAATCGCAGCAATTACGCTATTTGGGATGACCACGATTACGGTCCCAACGACAGCGACAAAGGCTTCTATAACAAGGTATTGAGCTTGAAAACTTTCGAACAGTTTTGGGGCAATCCAACAACAGGTATTGCAGGGATAGAAGGTGCAATCACCGCTTTTCAATGGGCTGATCTGGATTTCTTCTTGCTTGACAATCGCTGGTACCGCGACCCAAATGACCTGAAAAAGGAAGGCAAAACCATTTTAGGTGAAAAACAGTTACAATGGCTTTTTGACAACCTTGTCTCAAGCAAGGCGAGCTTTAAAATAGTAGCGATGGGTGGTCAATTTTTGAGTGATGTGGCAAAATACGAAACCTATTCAGCAAATGGCTTTGACAGTGAAAGACAGCGCATATTGGATTTCATCAAAGAACAACAGATCAAAAACGTGATTTTTATCACCGGCGATGTGCATTTTTCAGAAGTGAGCAAGTATGAAGAAACCGGAAGTCCAGCGGTTTGGGACCTTACCTTTTCAACCATGAGCGCCGGTCCAAATAGAAAAGGTGCAGAATGGAAAAACAGCTTTCGGGTGGCTGACAAGGTTTTCACAGACAGGAATTTCGGGCTGATTAAAGTAAGCGGACCTCTGTCAGCGCGCAAATTAGAAGTTTCGTGTATTGATAAGGATAATCGGCTTCAGTATGAAGTGGTGATTAATAAGGAGTGAATTCTGAAAGTCAGAGCGCGACTGTTTGATGTCGCAGGATAGTCGCAGCCTGACTGGCAGAAACGGAAAGTCAGGGTACGACTGATAAGGCATCGATAAAATAGTCGTAACCGGACTGGGGTCTAAGTTAAAGTCAGAGCGCGACTGTTTGTCGTCGCAAGATAGTCGTCCCCTGACTGGGGTCTAAGTTAAAGTCAGAGCGCGACTGTTTGATGTCGCAGGATAGTCGCACCCTGACTGGCAGAAACGGAAAGTCAGAGCGCGACTGTTTGTCGTCGCAAGATAGTCGCACCCTGACTGGCAGAAGCGGAAAGTCAGCGCGCGACTGTTTGACGTCGCAAGATAGTCGCACCCTGACTGGCAGAAACGGAAAGTCAGGGTGCGACTGTTTGATGTCGCTGGATAATCGGTGCCTGACTTGCAGTTATTCACCTCCGCTCGGTGAAATTTGTAATTTCGCCACTGCAAACCCAAATCCGAATATTATTAAAAATGATGCTCACTTCTATTGTCAAAGAAAGCGACAAGTTCAATAATGTTACCTTTGATTTGATAAACCAAAGAAATTTGGGGTGAGATAACGCAGCGTCTCAGATTTTTATGTTTATCGGAAGGAGGGCAAAGACGTTTGTGTGTCTTTAGCTTTTCAAGAAGGCTTTCAACTTTGGCCTCAAAGTTTTCGGCTTCTTTAATAGTCCAACGGTCAAGAATTTGAGAAAGTGTTTTTAGATAAGTGTCTTCGGCAAAAGGAGCCCAAAAGATGACAGTCTCTTTCATTTTCTACCGAGTAGTTTATCTGCTTTTCTTTTTACTTCTTCGTGTGCTATTCCTTCGCCGTTTTCGAGTTGTTGCAAACCCAAATCTATAGCTTTTTTTTCCTGGCCAGAAATCATGTCCCACCAATCAACATCTTTACCTTTAAGTGTTGTAAAATAAGCCTGTACCTTGCTGAGAATATTTTCGTCATCGGTCTCAACAATAAGCTTGTGTAAATAATTTTTTATTTCGGCTATATTTGCGTTCATAAGCATAAGTTTTTAAATACCAAAAGCCTGCTGGGCTTTATAATCTCTTAAAAAGGCATCCATAAAGGCAAACAAATGGGTTTTGTTTTCTTTATCCACCATCTGTATGGCCTGTATCCTTTTTACTATAACTTTATCAAACACGAAGTTGGTATAATCTACCAGGTAATCGAGTTATACCTCCAAAGCATCTGCAAAATGCGCTACCATCTCGATTGAGGGTTATACTTCATCCCATTTGTATCTTTCTATTACTATCCCTTGCATACCAATTTTTTTAGCGAGCGAATCTTGCGAAATCTTTTTCTCTTTTCTTACTTCGCCAAACCTGTTTCCAAAAGTTATTGACTTCGTAAATGTAGTAAAAACAGTAAAACCAAGTTTTAAACAAAAGTACAAAACAAAAATGTATTAAATGTAATTGCAAAAGGCTTGTTTTGTTGAGCTTGCTGGCACAGGAAGCAAAGACGCGACTGGTGTGCAAGGAAGTCAGGGTGCGACTGATAAGGCATCGATAAAATAGTCGTAACCGGACTGGGGTCTAAGTTAAAGTCAGCGCGCGACTGTTTGATGTCGCAGGATAGTCGCACCCTGACTGGCAGAAACGGAAAGTCAGGGTGCGACTGATAAGGCATCGATAAAATAGTCGTAACCGGACTGGGGTCTAAGTTAAAGTCAGCGCGCGACTGTTTGACGTCGCAAGTTAGTCGCACCCTGACTGGCAGAAACGGAAAGTCAGGGTACGACTGATAAGGCATCGATAAAATAGTCGCAGCCTGACTGGCATCGCAAGATAGTTGTAGCCAGACTGACATAGAGTTAAGGCTGTATTTTATTACGTGCTTCTTCCATTATTTTATCGGCCTTTTGCTGTGCTTCGGTTACCAGTTGATCAGCTCTTTTGTTGGCTTCCGTTTCGATGTTATTGGCTTGTTTATTGGCTTCAGAGCGTACTTTTTCAGCAGCTTTTTTGGCCGCAAGCTCTGCAATCATGCCATTCTTTTTACCTTCTGCAATCAGATTATTTGCCTGCGTTTCAGCTTCTGCTTTAACACTTTGAGCTGCCTTTTTACCTTCTTCACGGATACTTGCAGCAGTTTCTTTGGCTTTGCTGACCAGTTGCGCAGCCTGCTCCTCAGCTTGTTGCAACAACTTTTGTGCTTCAGCATCTACTTTGTCTTTTAAAGCCTGTTTTTGTTCTTCAATCAGCCTATTGGCCTGATCTTTAAGCTGTTTACCCAAATCAGATGCGTAATCTTTGTAATCAATAGAGACTTTTGGATCATCAACCAATCCTGTTATTTTCGCTTTCACTTTGATGGTTTCGTTGCCGGAAATACTAATATTATTATCAGCGGCAGTTTGCGTAAGCTGCTGCAATCCAGACTGAATTGTTCCACCTAATTCGCTAAAAGGAATGCCAAAAACCATGTCGTAATCCAGGGTTTTATCAAAACCGATACTACCTGAAACCAGGGCGTTGTTATTTCCTATCTTAATGTCGAAAGGCTTCTGATAAACCCTGCCATTCACAAATTCAAAAGAGAAATTGAGGCCGTCAGTAACAAGGCGGTCGTACTTTTCTCCTTGCCCGAGCAGATTGCCGATTTTTTTCAGGCTGTTAATATTTTCTATCTGAAGTTGAGAAGTTTGTAGAGTTCCACCGCCCTCCAAACTTTCATACACTGGGTCATAGGCTTTGTCGAGCTGGCCTTTCAAATTAAAACTTGTTGAGAAACTACCGCTAGCGTTCTCAGCAATGGGCGCTGCCTCTTGCAACAATCCAATCGTTTTGTAAGCTTCAGGAATATCGAAGTTTTGAATCACGAAATTGATGTTCACTTTAGGCTTTTCGGCTTGCTTAGCATCGAAGCTGCCTTTCATGCTCATCTTTCCTTGCAGAAGATCAGCCGACAAAGGATTGAAATTTAGTCGTTTTTGCTCATAATCTACATTAGCTGTCACATTAGCCAACTTATAAGGATTATACAAAACAGAATCTATTTTAGCAGCAAAACTTAGTTTTAGTCGCTCCGGAAATTCAGTAGAAACCGCAGCAGTATCAGCGGGCATTTCTGCCGTGGCTGAATCCTCTTCGACCATCAACTGCATCAGCTCATCAACATTCACCTTTTTTGATTTTAAATTTAATTGCCCCACCAAAGTGCCACCACTGAGGTAATACGCCAAATAGTTATCCAAGCGGCCATTTAAGCCGAAATCGCTCTGTCCCACCACAAGCTGCGTATTGATAAGGTCAACAAAAATTGGAGAAAAATTGAGTTGTGCGTTGGAAATTGCCACCGGTAATGAAAACATAGATTTATCCTCAAGAATGAAATCCTGCAACAGCAGACTACCACTGGCATTTATCTGGTTAAAACGTTCGTTTTCAAGGTCAGACATCTTAGCTTTTAGCCTAAGATCTGCATTAAGTCTTCCTTCCATTTTGCTTCTATATTCGGGAGGAAGAATTTGGGATATCTGTTTAAAATCAAGCGTTCCATTGGCCATGAGCGAGAAATTAGGATCAGAAACCGGCGTGGATAAGGTCATTGACAGCGCAAAAGGCTGATCAGCGACTTTAAATTTGAATTCGCTGACATCAATTTTGGTATCGTCAGGCTGACCGGTTTTGCTTTCGATATTGGCTTTCCCGTTTATACCATTAATGCCAACTGGCAATTCAGGATATTTGAAAGAGGCATTTTTTACTTGCAAATCAAGCCCGTAAGCCGGCATTTGAGTTTCACTGTAAGCACCTTTCACAAAGCCTTTCAGACTAAAAGTGCCTTCGGTTTTGATACTCTCGAAAGAGCTGGCATAAACCACCGGAACCAATGATAGCAACTGTTTGAACGCTGTGTTCTCAGTTTCAAAATTCAGCAAGATCGTATATTGATCGCTATTGATTCCAACAGAGCCGTCGAAGCCCAATGACAAGTCATTCAAATACAGCGTATTGTTCTTGAAGGTGTAAATTTCATTCTTCAAGTCAACCAAAAATATAGCCTGAAATTTCGCTTTCACATTCGACAGATAAGAAACACCTTCGTAGTTAACGTTCAGTTTATCAATGGTTAAGTTAGTCGAAATTTCCGATTGATCGGTCGAAAGCGCGCCTCTTACGCTTGCATTCACCCCTTTGATTGTTGTGCGCATTTTAAGCTCACGGTCGTCGTAAACCACCTCTGCATCTTTTAGGCTAAGCTTTTTCAGCTGGAGCACAAAAGCTTCAGCATCAGGATCGGCAGTGGTTGCTGGCTCTGCACTCGAAGCCGCAACGATATCCCAATTAACCTTACCGTTTTCGAGCACTTTTAGCTTTAGCTTGGGCTTGTCGAGGTTAAACTCTTTGAGTTCAAACGAACCACGAAAAGCCTTTACAACATCTATGCGCAGACTTAACGCCTTGGCGTATAGTAAAGTATCATTTTCAAAATCAGATTGGCCAATAACGGATAAACCATTCAGGTCGAGCGTAAAATCAGGAAACTGCCTAATCATACTCAGGCTGGCGTCTTCAAAGTCGATGGTCGCCGTAAGCTGTTTGTTGAGTTCTGATTTTACAAGTTTCACGATTTCCGCTTTAAAGAAAAACGGTAATATCAGGATTAGTGCAAAAACCACGGCAATGAAGATTGCCAGCACTTTCAGAAATTTTTTCATGTGTTATAGATTTTGATAAATTTTATTGCGTAAAAAATGGTCGATAGTAACAAGAGCCGCCATGGCTTCGACGATAGGAACGGCGCGCGGCACCACGCACACATCGTGCCGACCTTTGGCTTGCAACTCAATGGCCTCGCCTTGTTTATTGACTGTTTGCTGCTTTTGCATAATGGTTGCAACAGGTTTGAAAGCTGTTCTAAAATAAATTTGTTCGCCATTGGTGATGCCGCCCTGCACGCCGCCAGAATGGTTTGTGGCTGTTCGGAGCTTGTCCTTTTCCATTAAAAAAGCATCATTATGCTGTGATCCACGCATTTCCGCGCCGGCGAAACCACTTCCATATTCAAAAGCCTTTACAGCATTGATGCTTAACATCGCCTTGGCAAGATCGGCATGAAACTTATCGAAGACGGGTGCACCGAGGCCAACGGGCACACCATTAATGAAACAACTGATTACGCCACCGAGTGTGTCGCCCTCAGCTTTCAGGGCTTCGATGAGTTTTTGCATACGCTCAGAAACCTCCGGTACAGGACAGCGTACCAACGATTTCTCAATCTCCGCCTTACTGATTTTTAAAGGAATATCGGCTAACTTTTCGGTACCAATTTGCGATACAAAAGCGGTGAGATGAATGTTATGTTTTTGCAAAAACTGTTTAGCGATAGCGCCGGCAACCACGCGTGATGCAGTTTCGCGGGCAGAAGAGCGCCCACCGCCACGATAATCGCGGACACCATATTTGGCCTCATAGGTGAAATCTGCATGCGAAGGCCGGAAAACGTTTTCAAGGTTTCCGTAGTCTTTGGAGCGCTGATCGTTGTTATGAATCATAAAAGCCAAAGGCGTTCCGGTGGTATTACCTTCAAAAATTCCGGAGAGAAAAACTACTTCATCGGCCTCATTGCGCGGCGAAGCCAGCCTGGACTGTCCCGGTCTGCGGCGGTTTAGCTCATTTTGAATGTCTTTGAAATCAAGCTGAAGCCCGGGCGGACAGCCGTCGATAATGCCGCCAATAGCTTTGCCGTGTGATTCGCCAAAAGTGGTCAGCCTGAATATTTCTCCAAAGGTATTTGCCGGCATTTGTTCGTGTTTTAATGTGTTTGAGCTGTTGCTTAAGGTATTTGATAATTAGCCGATGGCTCTAATATACAACAAATATCAGCGAATTTAGTTTATGGCTGCTGAAATTTATGAAATTTAGTTTATTCATTGGTGAGGAAATTCGTGAATTTCCTGTACAGGCTTGCATACTGCAATTGAAGATCGGAAGAATAGGAATGCTTGTGATTGGGAGGAAATACGTGAATTTCCTGTACAGGCTTGCATACTGCAATTGAAGATCGGAAGAATAGGAATGCTTGTGATTGGGAGAAAATTCGTGAATTGCCTGTACAGGCTTGCATACTGCAATTGAAGATCGGAAGAATAGGAATGCTTGTGATTGGGAGGAAATTCGTGAATTGCCCGTACAGGCTTGCATACTGCAATTGAAGATGGGAAGAATAAGAATGCTTGTGATTGGGAGAAAATTCGTGAATTGCCTGTACAGGCTTGCATACTGCAATTGAAGATGGAAAGAATAGGAATGCTTGTGATTGGGAGGAAATTCGTGAATTGCCTGTACAGGCTTGCATACTGCAATTGAAGATCGGAAGAATAGGAATGCTTGTGATTGGGAGAAAATTCGTGAATTGCCTGTACAGGCTTGCATACTGCAATTGAAGATGGGAAGAATAGGAATGCTTGTGATTGGGAGGAAATACGTGAATTTCCTGAACGGGTTTGAATAATGCAATTGAAGAGGGAGTTTTGTAGAGACAAAGTACGGTCTTTTCTCTACACTATACGGAAAAGCAGGATTCGTGCTCATACTATGGAATGGTGAGGAAGGTATTCTACTGTTGTTTACGGCTTAAAAGTACGCCCGTGTATCTCCAAAGAGCCTTGATAAAAAATAGATGGTGATAAATATTACGGTATGAGAGTTTAATATTAGGTGTGGGAATGTGGGGTTTAACAAATTTATTTTATCTTTATGCTTCAATAAAAACACCGCCAAACTTCCGAAATTTTATTTCAGTTTCGGATTTAATAGTGATGAATTTTTGTTTGGAAGTAGTTCAGATACCTCTAAATATATTTTTAATGTGGTGATGAGCTAGGAGATTGTTGTGAAGCCAGAAAATTAATAAGTATAGGATTTTGCACAATATCCAGATAGCAAGAAAAAAGGAATAAAGTGCAATTTATGCACTACTAACCAATTTTTAAGATTAAAAAAATGACAACATCATTCAATTCACTCAAGGTAACATTTATCTACACTCGGATAGCCAATTACGCCATTCAACAAAACCGCATTCCGATAATTAGAAAATTTGTGATCGAAAACATTTCGGAAACGGATTTATTGGACTTAAAAATTGAAATAAAATCAGAACCTGATTTTGCTAATAGCTGGCAGCATAGCCTTGAGAGACTTTCAGGCAATCAAAGTATTGAAGTTGAAGCAAAAGACATAAAACTTTCTGCTAAATTTTTATCCGGTCTGACAGAAAAACTTAGCGGAGATTTATTTCTATCCATCTCAGCACAAGAAAACGAGCTATTTACTGAAAATTATTCCGTTGATATTTTGGCCTACGACCAGTGGAATGGCATTGGAACATTGCCCGAGATGTTAGCAGCTTTTGCCACTCCCAACCATCCTGAAGTTTCAACAGTAATACAAATGGCGTCAAAGGTACTTGAGAGCTGGACTGGTAATCCCTCTTTTGATGCCTATCAAAGTTTAAACCCCGACAGGGTGAAAAAGCAGATGGGTGCTGTTTATGAGGCAATTGTAGGTTTAAAAATTATCTATTGCTCTCCGCCTGCAAGTTTTGAGAACGAAGGGCAACGCATCCGGATGTGCGATACACTGTTCTCTCAAAAGCTGGGTACCTGTGTGGATATGGCGCTTTTGTACGCAAGTTGTATTGAAGCAATCGGTCTAAATCCTTTGTTAGTAGTAGTGAACGGCCACGCATTTGTTGGTGCCTGGCTCATTGACGATACCTTTGCAGATAGCGTAAATGATGACGTTTCACTATTAAAAAAACGAATTGCATCGGGCATCAATGAAATTAGCTTGCTAGAAGCTACCTACATGAATTCCGGACACTTACAATCATTTGATGAAGCAATCAATACTGCAAATTTCAGATTAATAAAAGAAGAGGATTTTATACTTTTCATTGATGTAAAAAGAGCACGGTTAAGTGGAATTAAGCCACTTCCACAAAGAATAAAAACCTTTGATGGATGGGAAATCATTGAAGATAAAGAGTTTGTGAGCAGGGAAAATCCAGCGCCGGATAGTATTATTGTTGCGGGAAAGCCAATGGCACCAAAGTTAGCCCAATTTACCAAACAAAAACTTTGGGAGCGGAAATTACTGGATTTAAGTTTGCGAAATAATCTTTTAAACTTAAGAATTACACAAAGCACCATTCAGTTATTTTCTGTTAATCTGAGCTCCTTTGAGGATGCACTTGCCAACAATGATGAATTTCAACTATTGACAAAACCTGATGAATGGGTTTACCCGAACAAAAAATCAGGAGTTTACCAGCAGCTAAATATGTCGGATCCGATTGTTGAGCTCATAAAATTTGACCTCACACGCAAGCGGCTGCGTACCTATTTAACAGAATTAGAATTAAAATCTGCTTTAACAAAACTCTACCGGAGTTCACGCTTATCGTTGGAGGAAAATGGAGCAAATACGCTCTATCTCGCCTTAGGTTTTTTAAAATGGTTTGAAACGCCCCAAAGTGAATTAGCTCGCTATGCCCCTATTTTGCTTTTGCCAGTTGAAATAATTCGAAAATCAGCCCAGAAAGGCTATGTTATCCGAAGCAAGGAAGAGGAGACTTTGATGAACATCACCTTGCTGGAAATGCTCAAGCAAGAATTTGATATTTCCATAAATGGCTTAGACGAACTACCGCGCGATGCAAGCGGAGTAGATGTAGGTAGAATTTTCAATATTATTCGCCGAGGCATTATGTCACAGGCAAGATGGGATATCGAAGAACATGCATTTCTGGGAATTTTCTCGTTTAGCAAGTTCATTATGTGGAATGATATTCACAATAATGCAGAAAAACTCACGGAAAATAAAATAGTAAACAGTTTAGTTTCTGGCAAATTAGAATGGGAGATAGAAGAAGCTTCTGCGGAAATTGATTTAGATAAAAGCTATTTCCCATCTGAAATTGCTTTGCCAATAAGTGCTGATTCCACACAGTTCGAAGCCATTTCTTCCGCCACTCAAAACAAAAGTTTTATACTTCACGGCCCTCCCGGAACAGGAAAATCGCAAACTATCACCAATATAATTGCAAATGCTTTGTATCAAGGAAAGAAAGTTCTTTTTGTTGCCGAAAAAATGGCAGCATTAACAGTAGTGCAAAAACGATTAGTGGATATTGGCCTCGATCCATTTTGTCTCGAACTTCATTCTAACAAATCAAAAAAATCTACTATTTTAGACCAACTAAGGAAAACAACAGAGGTAATTCGAAAATCATCACCTCTTGAATTTGCCACTGAAGCCGAAAGACTTCATAAACAGAGATTAGAACTAAACGAATATGTGGAAGCGTTACACCAAAAATACCACTTTGGGTTTTCGCTATACGATTCATTTACAGCTTATGCAGAACATAACAATGCAAAAGGTACCATAAAGTTTGAAGAAAAGTTCATTGCAACAATTACCAAAGAACGATTTGTGGAATTAGCTGATAAAGTGGAAGAGCTACAAAATGCGGGAACCCTTTGCGGCCATCCGCACAATCATCCATTAGCTCAAATTAAAACAACCCAATATAGTCAGCAAAACAGAACCAAAGCCGGTGAGCTAATTTCAAAATATGCTGAATTATTAGGTAAAAAAATTCAAACCCAAAAACAGTTGTGTGAATTACTTTTGATTGATACAACCGCATTTGATAAAGAAAAAACAGCAAGTTTGGAACAACTTAGCAAAGAAATAGTGTCGCTACCTGATGCTCCTGCTACCTTAATTAATATAAACTATCCGGAACGAATCCTTCCTGCAATAATAGCCTTGGCCAAACACGGAGAAAAACGGGATAGCTACCGTGAATCATTGTTAGCTGATTTCACAAAAAATATTTTATGTTACGATGCAGAACCCGCGCTTAACAGGTGGAAAGCTGTTTCGCAACAATGGCTTTTACCCAAATTGTTAGGTCAAAACAGACTACTAAAAACACTTCGCCCATTAGCTAAAAATACTAAACTTGATAAAAGTAAAATTATTAATTATTTAGAAACAATAATACACTATCAAAAAGAACAAGAACAGCTGGATAAAAATGAGACAAGTTTATCTTCAGAACTTGACTTTTTATGGAATAATGGCAATAGCAATTGGGGTATTGTTTCACAGATTTGCGAAACAAGCTTACAAATCAATCGCTTACTCTTAAAAATAACAGAAGACACCACAAAAACAAAAGAAAAAAGGCACACTATAGCTAATCTATTATCTGATGGAAGTCGTTCATTTTTGAATTTGAAAGGGAAAGCTGTTTTAAACTATATAGTTTTAGCAGAAGAACAACTAATTATTGAAGAAAGCTTGCATGATTTATTGGATATAAATTTTGAATCGGAGCAATATAATCCAATAGACTGGACAGCTTTTTGGCTACAAAATGCTGAGAACTGGTTAGCAAATCTTAATTATTTGCGCGATTGGACAAGTTGGAACCGGGTTAAAAAAGAGGTAGATGACGCCGGATTATCTTCAATTACAGAAGCTTATTCAACTGGTGAGCTCACAAATCAAGAAGTACTAACTTCTTTCAAAAAATCATTATTTAAACATTTTTCTGAATATATTATCTCAAATGATGTAAGATTATCCGTTTTCAACGGTAAATTATTTGAAGGGAAAATAAAAAAATTTAAAGAACAAAGCAGGTATTTTGAAGAGTTAACCAAAGCAGAACTATTTGCGAAGCTGGCATCAAAAATTCCTTCCTTCACAAAAGAAGCAGCAAATAGTTCGGAAATTGGAATACTGCAACGCGCTATACGCAACAATGGCAGGGGCATGTCCATTAGACGGTTATTTGATTTAATTCCTAACCTTTTGCCCAGGATGTGCCCGTGTATGTTGATGAGTCCGATTTCGGTAGCACAATATTTTGAAGTTGACAAATCGAAATTTGACCTGGTAATTTTCGATGAAGCCTCACAAATGCCAACATGCGAGGCTGTTGGTGCTATTGGCAGAGGTGAGAACCTTATTGTTGTGGGCGATCCAAAACAAATGCCACCAACCAGTTTTTTCTCAACCAATCATTTTGATGAAGAAAATGCAGACAAAGAAGATTTGGAAAGCATTCTGGATGATTGCCTTGCTTTATCCATGCCATCAAAACATTTATTGTGGCATTATCGCAGCAAACACGAAAGCTTGATAGCATTCAGCAATTCAAATTATTACGAAAATAAATTATTAACTTTCCCGTCGCCTGACGATATGGCTACAAAAGTAAATAATGTATATGTTCCAGGATACTACGATCGAGGAAAAACCCGTCAGAATCACTTTGAGGCAAAAGCGATTGTTTCCGAAGTTTTAGCTCGTTTAGCCGATGCCAAACTTTCGCAAAGAAGCATTGGTATTGTAACGTTTAGTTCTGTTCAACAGCATCTTATCGAAGTTTTATTGACCGAAGCCTTTAAAAAGAATCCGGAATTGGAAAGGGTAGCAATGGAATCGTCAGAACCTATTTTCGTTAAAAATTTAGAAAACGTTCAAGGAGATGAGCGGGATGTAATATTATTTTCGGTTGGCTATGGCCCCGATCGGCAAGGAAAAATCTACTTAAACTTTGGGCCGTTGAATAGAGAAGGCGGCTGGAGAAGACTAAACGTTGCCATTTCGCGCGCCAGGTATGAGATGAAAGTTTTTTCCACTTTACAATCTGACCAGATTGATATTTCAAGAACATCCTCGGAAGGAATTGCAGGTATTAAAGCGTTTCTGGAATACACCGAAAAGGGAAAAATAGCCCTGCCGCAAAAAGAAAACTCAACTAAAACAAGTCCTGGATTTTTTCAAAAAATGGTTGCCAATGAAATCCAAAAACTAGGGTATTCCGTTCGAACAGCTATTGGCTGCTCGGGATATAAAATAGATATTGGCGTTGTAAATCCGGAAAAACCTTCAGAATATATTTTGGGTATTTTAACCGATGGAAAAACTTATCGCGCAGCAAAAACAGCTAAAGATAGAGAAATTGTTCAAATAGGCGTTTTGAAAATGTTAGGCTGGAATATTTATAAACTTTGGACACCAGATTGGTGGGATAATCCACAAAAAGCTATTCAAAACATTGTTCATGCAATTGAAGCGGCAAAAAGCCTGAAAGAAAAAACAATGGAGCCTGAAAATCCAAAAATACCTGCCGAACAAAAACGAAAAGAAATTTCAAACTTGAAACTTCAGAGCATTACACAACAAATAATAGAACCAATACAAAGGCATACGCCATATAAAACTTGCCTACTGGAACAGTCCTATCTAAATTCTTCTGATGAGTTCTTTGATTCGCAGCTTCAACCTGCCATCAAGCGTCAAATTAATCGTGTACTAGAAATTGAAGCACCTATCAGCCACACGCTTTTATCGCGACGTATTATAAATGCCTGGGGTATTTCGCGCTTGGGCGTGAGATTAAATGAATATTTAAGCACCCTCTATTCTACTTTATCGCTTACCCAGACAAACCAAAACGGAACACTGTTTTATTGGCATAAAGATCAAGAACCTGAGCATTACGCTATTTTTCGAGTTGCCGGAGAAGAGGACCAAAAACGAAATGCAGAAGATTTAGCCAAGGAAGAAATTACTTGTGGAATAAAAGAGGTGCTGATTAACCAAATCAGTTTGCCTGAAGACGATTTAATTCGAGAAGTTGCCAAAATTTTTGGATATGCCCGAATGGGTGGAAATGTTGAGCAAGCAATGAAAACAGGAATTGATTTTGCTTTAGAAAAAGGAATAGTTATTTTGAAAGACGAAAAGGTGATTTTGCCCGAAAACTAACCAACATGAACTTTATGCCAATTGGAGGAGCTATAAAGGGATTTTAATTGTAGGCAAATACAGGCTCTACACCCGTTAACTTCCTTAAAATAAACAACCTGCTCAACCAAAACCTCTACGGTCATCTTGTCCATTAATAGATTATATGCAATAAAACCAAACTTGAAAGCAGCCTATTTTTCCAGTAAAATAAAACGATCAAATTCAGTAGAAAAAAGCCGCTTAGCAAAAGGGTCGTAGCGATAAAACAGTATTTCAGCTTCCGTTTTCGGAAGCTCGTATTCCAGCTTATTATTCAGAATTTGGTCATAGGTGTACGAGGCTGACAGTCTACCCATAAAACCGGCAAAATCATAAATATCCTGTGTTTTCAAGCTGTCTATGCTATAGTAATAGTTCACTTGACTTGTATAAAAGTCATAAATGAATTCACTTTCGAGCTGATCGAATAAATTTTGGTCTGTGAAATACACCTTGGCCTCCTGATTGCTTTGGTTTAGCTGGCTAATTTCGACCCAAACGGCCAGGTTTATAGCATTTAGCGGCACGACTTTCAAATACGACATGCCGTAAAACATGTCCTCATCCTCATAATTTTCAATAAATTCCTGCAATTCAAGCTGTGCCACATTAACTATCCAACTCAAGCTATCACGCTCGTAAAAATCTTGAAAATCGGGTTCAGTATAGACTTTCACATTGTAGTTACGAAGCGTGTTGAGGTAAGCATTTTCAAAAATTACGCGTACAAGACTGTCGTTCAATGTGTTCATTAACAAGGTCTGACTGAGCAATTCCTGATTTTTTTCAAATTCAGAAAGCTGGCTCATCCCTTTTTCGTCACGGTCATAACGTTCGTTAAACTTAAAAATATGCTCCGGCATCAAAACCAACACGCCCCACTCGGAGGATTGTTCAACGTATTGTTTCGCCAGCTTTTTCTGCGCGCTACAACCGCCAAGCACTGTCGAAAACATTAGTCCAAAAAGTGATATATATAACCAGTGGTGCCTCATAAAAAATTCCCGTTTTTCTGAAACAATTTAGCTTAATTCTCTAACAAAATTAAGACAAAAGCTTCGCATAAATAACGAAGAAACCACTAATTTGTTTCTTTTTCGAGCAACATTTCTCCAAAACGACGTCCATAAGTTTCAGCAGCATGCAAATCACCGTCTTTCGGGCTAAATTTTATAAAAACATCTGTCTCCGTATAATTTAGTTTCAGGTTTTCGAGGTTAGTGCGGATAATTTTCATGCCCTCGCCGCTCCAGCCGTATGAGCCAAAACCGCCGGCCAGCTTGCCTTTGTCGCGCAATGGATTCACCACGGCAAACAAGCGATAGATTGGTAGCAAGATATTTTGATTGATGGTCGGGCAGCCCACGATGAGGCCGCTGGCGATAGAAATTTGCATATCAATATCGCCGAGCTGAACATGCTCCACATCCATCACCACAGCTTCAAGGCCTTCCAATGATTCAATACCTTTGGCAATAGCTTGCGCCAATTGGCCAGTTTTGTGATAAGCAGAAACATAAGGAATATAAACGCGCATTTTTTCTGGCATTTCAAGGGCTTCCGTGGCGTATTGCTCAGAAAGATCAACATAACGCCGCCAGTTTGAACGCAAAATCGGGCCGTGACTCGGACAGATTACCTTGATTTCCAGCGGTTTGATTTTCTCAATGGCTTTGAGCATAAACTTACTAAAAGGCTTGAGAATTACATCAAAATAATATTTGAAAGCCTCGTCCCAATTGCCTGCCAAATCGTCAAACATGCTTTTGTCAGCATAGTGAGCGCCAAACGAATCGCACGTAAATAGAACCTGATCTTCAACGAGATAGCTATACATCGTATCGGGCCAATGTAGATTGGGAGCACCGATAAACCGAACGGTTTTATTGCCTAAATCCAGTTCCATACCATCTTTTACCTGTAAACTTTTAAAGGGTGCGGCCATCAAATCTTTGAGGTAACGAATGGCATTTCCGGTGCCAACAACCACAGCATCAGGAGCCAATGTCAATAGTTTTTCCACACAACCTGAATGGTCGGGCTCGGTGTGGTTCATAATAATATAGGAGATTTCGGCAGGATCGGTAAGGCTGCGTAACTTGGCTTCGTATTCAGGCCAAAAATTTTCTTTTACAGTTTCAACAATAGCTTTTTTCTCGGCATCAATAAAATAAGCATTATATGTTGTGCCGAATTTAGTTTCCATCACCACATCGAAAGTAACAATATCATGATCGATGACGCCTATCCATTTTACGTTTTCGTTAACGGTTAGAATAGGAGATTTGTTAATCATATTTTACAGGTTTTAAATTTTTCCGATTTTCCTGCAAAATTAGACGATTAGGCGCATTGAATCATTCTAAATAATGTCAAAAAGAAAACGCCTCTTTTTCAAGCTTTTGTCAAAAAACACCAGACAAGCTAATCTTCCTTAAGGCCGTATTTTTTCAGCATACCGCTCCATTTTTTTGACTCAATTACATCCACTAAAAACGGATTAATTTTATGAATAATTTCTTTTTCGCCCGAGGCGAATGAGAAATACTCCTTATTCGAATTTATCGGAAAACTTAATAGCTTATCTTCAAATTCAGTCTGGGCTAAGTAAAAATCTAAAATAGCTTTGTCATAAACAAAAGCTTTGATTTGATTTGCTTGTAAAGCTAACAATCCTGCTTCAATTGTACTAAACGATTCAAAACCAATTCGGTTGTCATCCAGGTAGTTTCCACTGCTACTTCCTTGCAACGATCCAACTTTTACGCGGTATAGATCAGAAAGTCCCTCAATACTGCCTTTCATCTTGTTAACGGTAAGTGCTGAAGAAATCGTTGCGGTGAAGCTGCTGATGATTATTACCGCAGTAAACATCCAGATTACAGAAAAAAGCCTTCCCCAAAAACTCACTGGTGATTTATCGCCATAACCAACCGTGGTCATGGTAACAGAAGCCCACCAAATACCGTCGAAAACACCACGAATGCCTTTGCGAAACTGCTGTTGGTTGTATCTGCGCTCAAAAAACCAAACTAAAAAACCAAAAAACATAATGATAAGAAAGAGCAGCCCAATGACTTTGAAAAAATCAACAGAAAAGAAATTGGAGATAAAAGTTGAAATCTTGTTATCTTCAGTTTTGTTGGTCGCAATGGCCAGTGTAGTAATAAAAAAGGGCTGACTAAAATAAAATTGCCTCACCCTTTCAGTCGTCACCGTAAGTGGCACAATGCTCAAATCTATACCCATGTCTTCAATAGCTTTAAGCAATTCGGGCAGTTCCATTTCTTGGAAACGATAGGGCTGATTTAATGAATCGGAAACTTTTTTCCAGATATCAATACAAAGACCGGTCAATTCACCGTTCTCATTGGTATAGATAAAGGGCGGCGATTGTTTGATGCCGATTATCAAGGTATCGTTATTTGCTGCATAAGTTGTTGATTCATTATAAGTTGACAACAATATTAAAAGAAAAAAAGTAATTCTTTTTAGAGAAGATTTTATAAACATTATAAAGGTTTGTTGAGGTTTTAAGCTTCAAATTTAATATTTTTGCAGAATTAGACTATGTTATATTTTTCAGTTAAGGTGTTTAAAATGATGTTTCGTGTTTTGATTTTAGTTTTTCTATTTTTTTCCACAATCACATTAACGGCTAATAATGACTCGAGCAAGATGACTACAAAGAAAGATACGGTTCGTTACTGGAAGTTTAGTGGCAAATCAGATTTAACTTTTAATCAGCTTTCCCTAACGAATTGGGCTTCGGGTGGCGAAAGTTCTGCCTCGGGTAAGGTAAGTTCCACCACTAAATTGCGTTATAAAAAGAATCGATTTTTGTTTGAAAAAATAACAAAATTGGCCTTTGGTATTGTAGGATATGGAAAAAACCGCATAGAAAAAACAGAAGATCGTATTGATATTTCAATGGCAGCTACCAACGAAACCGAAAAAAACTGGACATATTCTTCTGTAGTCACCTTAAAAACTCAATTTGCCAACGGCTATAAATACCCCAACGACTCAACGCTCATTTCTACCTTTTTTGCTCCTGGCGTAATCAATGCTTCCATTGGTTACCGCTACAAAGAGAGTGATGTTTTTGAACTGTTTTTAAGCCCTGCTTCGGGCAAATTTACTTTTGTACTCAATCAGGAGCTGGCCAACAAAGGTGCTTTTGGTGTAAAGCCGGCCGTTTACGATACCAATGGCCTGCTGCTGGTTCCCGGGCAGAAGCTGTATAGTGAGTTTGGTTTTAATGTGCTGGCAAATTTTGCCAAAGAAATTTCAAAAAACATTGAATTATCTTCCACCCTAAATTTGTATAATAACTACCTGGATTACAACGCCAAAAATCGCTGGAACATTGATATAGACTGGGAAACAGCAATAAATTTCACGATAAATAAGCGGTTTCAAACCGTACTTTTCATGCAGATGAAATACGATCACAACATAGATTTGCCCAAATACGAGATAGTTGATGGTGAAAAAGTACAAATTGGTGTTGGACCCGGCTTGCAGTTTAAGGAATCGTTAGGCATTGGAATTACCTATAATTTTAGTTAACGCCCCGGTTTCACAGATAATAAATTTGATTGCTAATCATTTTTTTTATTCCTTTGCTAAAGGTAAACTTTATCCTTAATTAACAAACTGATTTATGAAAATTTCGATAGTAGGAACCGGTTATGTTGGATTGGTCACAGGAACCTGTTTTTCTGAGGTAGGCATTGATGTTCATTGTGTTGACATTGACAAGAACAAAGTTGACAAGCTGAATAATGGAATTATTCCAATTTATGAGCCGGGTCTCGAAGAAATGGTTGAACGCAATGTGGCTAAAAAACGTTTATTCTTCACAACCGATCTCGCTTCCACTTTAAAAGGCTGCGATGTAATATTTAGTGCTGTTGGTACACCTCCCGATGAGGATGGCAGCGCTGACCTGAAATATGTGCTTGACGTGGCTCGAGAGGTTGGCCAAAACATGGAAGATTATATGCTAATCGTTACCAAAAGTACAGTACCCGTTGGCACAGCAGAAAAAGTGCGCAAAGCCATTCAGGAAGAATTGGATAAAAGAGGCGTAAATATTCCTTTTGACGTAGCTTCTAACCCGGAGTTTCTGAAAGAAGGTGCAGCAGTTGATGACTTTTTGAAACCCGACAGAATTGTTGTTGGCGTAGATTCCGACCGCGCCAAAGAAATCATGGAAAAGCTTTACAAGCCTTTTACAATGAACGGCCATCCCGTGATTTTCATGGATATCACCTCTGCGGAAATGACAAAATATGCCGCTAACGCCATGCTGGCCACCAAAATCAGCTTTATGAATGACGTGGCAAACCTCTGCGAAATTGTAGGTGCCGACGTTAATATGGTACGCAGAGGAATCGGCTCAGACCGTAGAATCGGCAAATATTTTATTTATCCCGGAACAGGCTATGGCGGATCATGCTTCCCGAAAGACGTGAAAGCCCTGATCAAAACTGCTAAAACATACAATTACAACTTACGCGTGTTACAAGCTGTTGAAGATGTGAATGATGACCAAAAATCGATCATGTTCAACAAGCTCAACACGTATTATAATTACGATCTAAAAGGCAAAACCATCGCGATTTGGGGACTATCGTTCAAGCCAAATACCGATGATATGCGCGAAGCACCTTCACTTGTTATTATCGCCAAACTATTGGAAGCCGGTGCCAAAGTAAAAGCGTATGACCCGGTAGCAATGGAAGAAGCTGAGCGTATTTTCAATGATAAAATTGAATTTTCAAAAGATCAATACGACGCTCTAATCGATGCCGATGCACTGATTATCGTAACAGAATGGTCCGAGTTTAAATTCCCGAATTTCAGGGTCATCAAAAAATTATTGAAACAGGCCGCCATCTTCGATGGAAGAAATATTTACGACGCAAAAGAAATGAAGACCATAGGTTTTGACTATTTCGGTATCGGTATAAAAACTTTTAATTAATCCACACTTTACTTTTTTCAAAGCCTGTAAACATAAAAATAATGTGTTTGCAGGCTTTGTTAACAAAACCACCAACATATGAAAAGTATCCTCGTCACCGGCGGTGCCGGATTTTTAGGTTCACATCTTTGTGAGCGCCTGCTCAATGAAGGCAATGAAGTGATTTGTCTGGACAATTACTTTACCGGACAAAAAAGCAATGTCGTTCACCTGATGGATCATCCTTATTTTGAATTGGTTAGACACGATGTAACAGCTCCATTTATGGTTGAAGTTGACGAGATTTACAACCTCGCCTGCCCTGCCTCGCCGGTTCACTACCAATATAACCCCATAAAAACCGTGAAAACATCTGTGATGGGCGCTATCAATATGTTGGGCCTTGCCAAAAGGGTTAAAGCCAAGATTTTACAAGCTTCAACCAGCGAAGTCTATGGCGATCCGGAACAGCATCCACAAACGGAATCCTACTGGGGACACGTAAATCCCATTGGCCCGCGTGCCTGCTACGACGAAGGAAAACGTTGTGCCGAAACACTTTTTGTGAATTACCACCAGCAAAATGATGTACGGATAAAAATTATCCGCATTTTCAATACCTATGGCCCGCGGATGCACCCCAATGATGGCCGCGTTGTTTCCAATTTTATCGTGCAAGCCTTACAAGGAAAAGATATCACAATTTATGGAGACGGAATGCAAACACGTAGTTTCCAGTATGTTGACGACCTTGTCGAAGGTATGCTCCGGCTGATGGCTACACCAGACGAATTCACAGGACCTGTAAATATTGGAAATCCGGGAGAGTTCACGATGCTCGAACTGGCTCAAAAAATTATTGAGCAAACAGCCAGTAAATCAAAAATTGTTTTTATGCCGCTTCCTGCCGACGACCCAATGCAGCGCAAACCAGATATTTCACTGGCAAAAAAAGTGCTCGACTGGGAGCCTGCAATAGGACTTGACGAAGGACTCAAAAAAACGATTTCTTACTTTAGAACCATAATATAATGCGCATTTTAGTCACCGGAAGCAATGGCCAGCTCGGTCGCTCCTTGCAAAAAATAGCCGAAACAGACCGCGTACATGACTGGTATTTTACTGATGTTGAAGAGCTTGACATCACAAAAACCACTCAGGTAAAACACTACCTCAATAGTCAGAATATTGATGTTTGTATAAATTGCGCGGCATACACCGCCGTTGACAAGGCTGAGGACGATCAGCAGATGGCCTACTTACTCAATGCTACCGCACCTCAAATTCTGGCTTCGGCCTGTCGCGAAACCAATGCATTGTTGATTCATATCTCCACAGATTACGTTTTTGATGGGTTAAATTACAAACCTTATCAGGAAGACGATCCCATTTCGCCAGCCTCAGCCTACGCCAAAAGTAAAGCTGACGGAGAGCAGGCAATACTGAACAGTGGCGCCAACTATGTAATTGTAAGAACCTCCTGGCTTTATAGCGAATTTGGTGGTAACTTCGTGAAAACGATGATACGCCTGGGCAAAGAGAAAGAAAGCCTGAATGTGGTTGCAGATCAAGTGGGTACGCCTACTTATGCCTTTGATTTGGCGGCTACAATTTTGCTTATCGTGGAAAGTGAAAAAGCAGCCAATCACAAGCAGATTTATCATTTCAGCAATGAAGGAGCAATAAGCTGGTACGATTTCGCACAGACCATCATGGAGCTGGAAAAGATTGATTGTAAGGTTCTTCCGATAGAATCGAAAGATTATCCGGTGAAAACAAAACGTCCATTTTATAGCGTACTTAACAAAACAAAAATCAAAAATCACTTAGGAATTCAGATTCCATATTGGCGTAATAGCCTGATAAAATGTTTGGAGGAAATTAATGGATAAAAGCAGGATTAACCGTCTTGCCATGCAAATATATGATGCCGCGAAAGAAGTACACGAAGTCTGCGGAAATGGAGTCTCCGAAAATATATTTAAAGCATGTCTGGCACATGAGTTTCGACTCAGGGGCATGCGCTATCGCCTTGATCCAAAAGTAAATATCCACTATAAAGGCTTCAAAATAGAACAGGTTTTAGAACTTGATTTCGTCGTAGAAGACCTCATTCCTCTTGTGTTAACCAAAGAAAAAGAAGAAGAATTAGAAGCAGAAAATATGCTGACGATATTGCGGTTTTCCGATTTTCAGATGGGTATAAACCTCAACATCAGCCAACAACAACTTATTGACGGATTAAAAAAAATACCGAACCCTACAAAAAGAAAAATATGAAAGCTCAAATTGATCCCCAACTTTTGGCCAAGGCCAACGAATGGCTCAAGCCTCCTTACGATCAGGAAACCCGCAATGCCGTGAAAAATCTTATTGACAGCAACCCAAAAGAGCTGGAAGAAAGTTTTTACCGCAGCCTGGAGTTTGGCACCGGTGGCCTTAGAGGAATTATGGGCGTTGGCACCAACCGCATGAATAAATATACGGTTGCCAAAGCCACTCAAGGCCTGGCCAATTATATGAA
Organism: Bacteroidales bacterium; assembly: GCA_023229135.1. GTDB lineage: Bacteria > Bacteroidota > Bacteroidia > Bacteroidales > F082 > UBA5536. The sequence continues at coordinate 20,305 of JALNZT010000021.1, read as the reverse complement.
AAAGATGTTTCCGGGAAAGGAATTATCAATGGCAGTGGCGCACGATTGCCGCAATAATAGCCCTTATTTTGCACGTATCACCGCCGAAGTAATGTCGGCAAACGATATTCGCGTTTATCTTTTTGAAAGCCTACGCCCTACTCCCGAGCTATCGTTTGCCATACGCGAACTGAACTGCCAGAGCGGTGTGATGATTACTGCCTCGCACAACCCCAAAGAATACAATGGATACAAAGCTTATTGGGATGATGGTGGCCAGCTGATTGCGCCACATGACAAAAATGTGATTGCCGAAGTAGAAAAAATCAGCAGCCTTGATGAAGTGAAATTTGAAGCGAAAAATGAGCTTATTGAAAATATCGGTGCAGCAATTGATGCCAAATACCTCTCGCGCGTAAAAGCATTGAGCCTTTCACCGGAAACTATTAAACGTCAGAAAGATTTCCGGATAGTTTATACGCCAATTCATGGAACTGGGGTCGAACTTGTGCCCAAAGCACTTTCCGCTTTTGGCTTTGAAGCCGTTTATAATGTGCCGGCACAAGATGAGGTTGATGGCAACTTCCCGACGGTTCACTCCCCCAATCCGGAAGAACCCGCTGCCCTGAAAATGGCTATTGAGCGCGCTTATGAAGTTGATGCGCAACTTGTTATGGCCACTGATCCGGATGCCGACCGCGTTGGAATTGCCGTGCGTGATGATAAAAATGAGTTTGTGTTGCTCAATGGCAATCAGGCTGCCAGTTTGTTAATTTATTATCTGCTCACCAAATGGGATGAAAACAACAAACTAACTGGCAACGAATATATTGTAAAAACCATCGTCACTTCTGAATTACTTTTTGATATTGCAGACAAGTTTAAAGTTGAAAAATTTGATGTGCTGACAGGTTTCAAATATATCGCCAACATCATCAAAAAGTATGAAGGCAAAAAAACCTTTATTGGTGGCGGCGAAGAAAGCTACGGCTATCTTGTTGGCGATTTTGTGCGCGACAAAGATGCTGTAAGTTCGTGCGCTATGCTTGCCGAAACGGCTGCCTGGGCTGCCGATCAGGGCAAAAGTATGTTTAGCCTGCTGAAAGATCTTTATGTAGAGTTTGGTTTTTATAAAGAGAACTTGCTTTCGGTTACCAAAAAAGGAAAAGAAGGTGCCCAAGCCATCAAAGCGATGATGGATAAGTTTCGCAATAACACACCAAAACTTATTGGAGGCATTGAGCTGGTGCAGATTAAAGACTATAAAAATAGCACGATTCGTAACCTTAAAACCGGTGAACAGACAGCAATCGATCTGCCAAAATCTGATGTCTTGCAATTTCTTTTGGAAGACGGCTCAAAAATCAGCGTGAGGCCTTCAGGGACTGAACCTAAAATAAAGTTCTATTTTGGGGTAAAAGGCATTTTAGATCAGGTTGCACAATTTGAAGAAACCGATAAACATCTTGACAAAAAAATTGAAGCCATAAAAGCCTCACTTGAGATTGCCTGAGGGACTTAAAACGTAATATCCATGAATCAGCACTGTTACTGGCACTTGTAGTCAGAAACAGTGCTGAGTTGTTTCTAAAGGGATGAAAGTATAAAGTAGTATTACAAATAAACTTAGCTAATAAGTTTTATATCAGTATAATACTTATTAATTTTGCCGCAATTTTTAAGCATATAAACATGATCACAGACTTATTTCGAAAAGATAACGAAGAGCTTTACGAAACTTCAATAGTTCAACAGTCGGCTTATTGGTCTTCTGTGAAACAACACTTAGGTTACAAAACAATTGCCGTAAATTACTCCACAAAAGCTTCCTCTCTTTTTCGGAATTCGGAACAAGATAAGAACCTTGTTTCTGACCTTTTGGTCATCATTCAGCAAATAAATCAATATCACTCTATCGCTTATGTACCTTATGGTCCTGAAATTGAGCCAGATGAAGAGCTTCAGGGTTCTTTTTTGGAAGAGCTTTCAGAATCTTTACGTTCCCAACTTCCTATTGGCTGCATTATGATCCGTTACGACCTGCACTGGGAATCCTACTGGGCAAAGGATAAAAGCAATTTTGATGAGCAAGGGCATTGGATTGGCGAACCCTTACTTTCAGCCCAGGAATTCAGGTTTAACTACAATACCCTTAACTGGAATTTTGAAAAAGCGCAGTCTAACATTCTGCCATCCAATACTGTTTTTGTAAACCTTCGAAAAAGCCCTGACGACTTGCTCAGCAGTATGAAACCCAAAACCCGTTACAATATAAAGTTAGCAAGTCGTAAAAATGTTGAAGTGAAAATGATGGGCATCGAAAACTTACCTATCTGGTACAAACTATATCAGGATACGGCAACACGCAATGGTATTTATGTGGACCAGATGAGTTATTTCGAAACCGTTTTGTCAACAAGAGCAGCAGATACACTTTCACCAGCTGAAGTTTTTCTTTTGGTGGCCGAACAAAATACCGTTCCCTTGGCTGCTATGTTTTTGATAATCAGCTCTAAAAGGGCCTCATACCTTTATGGTGCCTCCTCATCTAAAAATCGAAATACCATGGCCACCTATGCTTTACAATGGGAAGCTATGAAATTTAGCAAAGCCAAAGGATGCACAGAATATGATATGTTTGGCGTGGCTCCGCGTCCCGAACCTACGCATCCGATGTATGGATTGTATAAATTTAAAGTCGGCTTTGGCGGAAGCATTCATCATAGCTTGGGCTGTTGGGATTACCCTTTGATCGAAGATAAATACAATTTTTTCAGGGCAACTGAGCTAAACGGTCAGGGCTTTCATATTAACTGAGTTACCCTGTTCGTAAGTTTTGAAGAAAGTGATATCAATTGTTGATTTTGATTTTGCTTACTGAACCCCTTTTTTTACTGCCGTCAAAGCACCTAAATTGGTATATTTGCATATAAAATTTATGGTCAACAGCTATTTGTAGGCTTTGAAAATTGTAAGATTGCAGCGAAAGATTACGCTTTAGCAAAAGCTCAACATCCAAATGTGATTAATATATGTGTCGTTTTTTTTCTGATCACAAACATTTCGGTCTGATTTTGATCTTGCTAGCGTTTTATTTCCAAAATGCATCCGTGAAAGCGCAGGATACCGTGTTTTTGAAAAAGAAATCAGCTTTTTATATCAACGACAGTGTTTACCGAACAAAAAGCGATACAATAATTATTCTCAAACCTGGTCAAAAATTTTTACCCTTAAACAAGGATTCCGTTTTTTATCAAACCCTTAGCAATCGCGCTAATCGCAACAGAATACTCGCAGAACTGCTCGATTTAGCAATTCGGCAAACACCTGCAAGCAACACCGTTCAAGGTGATCTTATTGATGAAAGCAAAAAATGGGACGAATATAAGGGTTTGATTATCAGTGACATTATCATCAAGCAGCCCCCAATAGGCGAGTTTAGTTTTATTGATTCTGCTTTGTATGCTAATAAACTGGCCGAAATTGTTCAGTTTTTTCACACATATACCAAGCCGGAAGTTATCCGGAAAAATCTTTATATCAAAAAGGGAGACACCATAAATCCATGGAATTTAACTGATAATGAGCGCTATATCCGCAACCTGAGTTTTATTGAAAACGCCCGCTTTTATCCCACGCAGGTCAGTAACGACAGCATTGAGCTGCTATTGGTAGTTCAAGATAAAATTGCTTACGGAATTTTTCCGGTTTTTCACTCTGCCAACAGACAAAGCCTCAAGATTCGCAACTCTAACTTTTTAGGTTTTGGCAATGAGCTGGGCTTAAGCGTTACTAACGAAAAAAACACAAAGCCCGAAGTGTATATCTCGGATTTGCATTTTAAAATCAGCAACTTTAATAAAACGTTTATCCAAGCCAAGGCAGCCTATAGCCGGTCATCATCCGAAACTCACCTAAGTATGGAAGCTGGCCGCGAATACCTGGCCAATGCCTACCAGCTGGCAGGCAATATTGAGTTGAGTTATAATGATACTGACTTGCAGGATTGGATGACACCAAACAGCGATTTCGTAGAATCTACGGCCTATTTTGATGCGAATGTTTGGGCAGGCTACCAAATTGAGCTAGACAAAAAGAAGCGATTGTCCATGCGTCCGGCTTATATATTTCCGGCGGCAGCCATTTATAATCGCTATCATATTGACCGGCCATTCATAAACCTGGACTCCAATCTTTTTCTGAGCAATCAAAGCAGTTTTTACGCTTCTTTAAGTCTGCTATCACAGGATTTTATTTCAACGGAAAAGCTACTGGCACAAGGACTAAAACAAACATTACCAGTAGGTTTAGGACTCACTTTTACTAGCGGCTATATGTTTAGTGAATTTTACAATATGCCCTATTTAGGATTTAGTAGCATTTATGCCATTAGAACCAATCGGTTGGGATACCTTATTGCCAACCTCAAATTTGGCACTTTTATCCATAAACAGCACATGCGACAGGGTGCTTTTGAAGCCAATATTAGCCATTTAGGAAGGGCTTATGAAACCGGACGTTATGGTTTCAGAATTTTTACGGGACTAAGATACACTTTGGGAATAAACCGGGTAACTTATGACAGCCTTTACCTGAATAATACTCATGGCATCACAGGATTGAGTACGGATGACTTTAAAGGTTTTCAGCGTATAAATGCTGAACTTGAATTCATCCTCTACACGCCTTGGCGGTGGATTGGATTTTATTTTACGCCCTATTTTATTGCCGAAGCCGGGCTAATTGGCAGGCCAGGTCGTTCTGTGTTCAAAAACAGATTTATTTCAGCTTTTGGGGCCGGCATCCGACTGCGCAACGAGTTTTTAGTGTTTTCATCCATTCAATTGCGCTTTTTGTTTTATCCCCATGCGCCCGCCGGCGATTCGCACTGGTCCATAGATCTCTCTGACGAAATAGATTTTGAATACTTTGACTTTAACCCTGGTGCTCCGGGGCCGGTGAAATTCGAATAGCTTATTATTAATATTGTTTTAAACTAGGGCTTTTTGAGTTATCACTGTTTAGCAGCACCTCCGCAACGATCCGGATTTTTATCTGGCATTAAATGACATGTAAAACCCTGTATTCATGCTCATTAAAGCTGAAAACATCACCAGGCTGCTTTCCTTTCATCGCGTGAAACAAAGGCACCAGCATGGAGATAACCGCTACATCCTCTCCTTTAAAGTTAGTTATTCCGATCCCAATTGAAATTAAAAATGTCGCACTATCTGTGGTCACCAGAGCGCCAAACTCAACAGTTTTGTGCTGCATTTCTAAATCTATTCTATTCAGCACATCCAGATTACTCATAGCCTGAGTCAACTGCTTAGCAAACATATCCTTACGTCTTATCTGCTGATTTCTAAACCCATCGTAACGGTCTTTGGGCATTCCATAATTGTTGGCTTCTTCCTGTGCATCTTCCATAGTTTTTCGGGCATTGGAAATAGCCTGTCGCTGCATTTCGATCAAATGCATAACGAGTTCGGTTTTATAGTCTTGATCTTTCACGATATTCTTTAATTTTGCAAACACAAACTTAATCATTTGAGAACACATTAGCAAAACAAACCAGTATGTCAAACGATCCCACTTTATCAAGAAATATTTTAGAAATGGCCGCCGTAGCCAGCGAGTTTTGCAATTTTCTGGAAGATGCTTCCAGCCTGAAGCGCGAAGCCTTTTTCAACTCTTTGCAAGGGCTTGTGCCACTACTCTATCTCAGAGGAAGTCTGCTACCAGATATTGAACCCGAATTTCCGGAAGCTAACGAGCGATTTGTGACGGAAGAACAGTGGGAAGGGTTGTTTAATAATTTGCGTGAGCTAAGCGGTGATTTAGACGAGTTTTGGTTTATTGATCACACCGGAACGCATATCACCGAAACACTAAAAGGTAGTTTTTCTGAACACCTTACCGATGTCTATCAGGATTTAAAAGACTTTATACTGCTATTTAAAAAACCGCAATTGGCATCACGCGAAAATGCTGTAGCCGCTTGCAAAGCGAATTTTATACCCCATTGGGGAAGGCGACTTTCAAACTTACTTCCGGCATTGCATCAAATAAAAGCGGAAACAAAACCAGAAGAATTTGACAATCAGGATCCGATAATTTAAGCCTATCTGCCAAAGCTTTGATTTGCGCCGTCTTCCAGCTTTTTTCAGCGTAAAATCTTTCAAATATATTGCCAACAATACCTAACAATAGGGATGTTGTGCCATGCTTAAAATGTCGTCTTTTGCACATGCCTGATTATGCTATTATGAAGACACTTGCTGAATTAAAAGAAGGAGAAAAAGGGATCATCATGAAGGTGAAAGGTCGTGGTGCTTTTCGCAAACGTATCATTGAGATGGGTTTTGTGGTGGGTAAACCTGTGATTGTTGTAAAGAATGCGCCCTTGCGTGATCCGATTGAATACAACATCATGGGATATGAAGTGTCTTTACGCCGTAGCGAGGCCTCACTCATCGAGGTAGCTAACGGCAATGATTTGCAGCTCATTAACACATCTGCCTACCATGGCGTGCAGGCGTTGGAGCAAACCCTCAAATTGCGGCCGCCAACCAAAGCGAAAAAAATTAGTGTGGCACTTGTCGGTAATCCTAATTCTGGGAAAACGACACTATTCAATATTGCATCGAACTCCAAAGAACGGGTTGCGAACTACGGCGGTGTTACTGTTGACGCCAAACTAGCTACCTTTAAGCAAAGCGGCTATCATTTTGATTTGGTTGACTTACCTGGCACTTATAGCATCACGAGTTATACACCCGAAGAGCTCTATGTAAGAAATCATATTTTCGACGAACTCCCTGACATCGTGGTGAATGTGATCGATGCCTCAAACCTCGAACGCAATCTATACCTCACCACCCAGCTTATCGACATGGATATCAAGGTAGTAGTTGCCTTGAATATGTATGACGAGTTTCTACAAAAAGGCGACAAGTTCGATTTTGAGCTGTTGAGCAAAATGCTTGGCGTCCCAATTATCCCTACTGTAGCATCAAAAGGAACAGGCGTCGCAGAGCTTTTTGATAGAATTATTAAGGTTTATAACGATAATGATCCTGCCGTTCGTCATATTCATGTCAATTATGGTTTCGACATAGAAGAAGGCATCAAAAGTCTGCAAAAGCTACTCAACAAAGATGGAAACCAACCACTTATTAATGTCATTTCGCCCAGATATCTGGCCATTAAACTCATCGAAGGAGATGAGGCCGAGTCGGAACGGATAAAAGTTTGTGTAAACTATCAGGAGATTTTAGCAGAGACTAAAACCATTCAAAACCATATCAGCTCTATCTTCAAGGAAGAACCCGAAACCATTATCACCGACGCTAAATATGGTTTTATTGAAGGCGCCTTACGCGAAACCTTTCAGGCTGTGGTTGAACCACCACCGACAAAAAGCAGAAAAATCGACTCTATTTTGACCCATAAATACTGGAGTTATCCCATTTTTATATTTATTATTTGGGGAATTTTTCAGGCAACTTTTATTTTAGGTGACTATCCCATGCAGTGGATCGAGTGGATTATGGGCTGGTTGGGACAATTGCTGTATGATAATATGTCTACCGGAATTTTGAGAGATTTAATGGTAGACGGCATCATTGGTGGTGTTGGTGGCGTTATCGTTTTCCTGCCCAACATTCTTATCTTATTCTTTTTCCTTTCGCTTCTCGAAACCACGGGTTATATGGCACGCGTAGCCTTTATCGTTGATAAACTGATGCACAAAGTTGGGCTTCACGGGCGGTCGTTTATCCCGCTTCTGATGGGCTTTGGCTGCAACGTGCCGGCCATTATGGCTACGCGCACTATCGAAAATAAAAGCGATCGCTTAGTTACCATGATGATTATCCCTTTTATGTCATGCAGCGCCAGGTATCCGGTTTATATCCTGATAATCAGTGCCTTTTTCGATTCTTATCGCGGCACTTTACTTTTTGGCATCTATCTTTTAGGGATACTCTTTGCCGCTTTGCTGGCCTGGGTATTCAAGAGGACGCTTTTTCAGGCCAACGAAATGCCTTTCGTAATGGAACTGCCGCCTTATCGCATGCCGACGAGTAAGGCCATTTTGAAGCAAACCTGGTTTAAAGGCGGCCAGTATCTCAAAAAAATGGGTACGATTATTCTTTATGCCTCTATGATTATTTGGGCTTTGGGTTATTTCCCAATGGGCAGAGATATTGAAAAAAAGTATAATACACAAATTGAAGCTGTGGAAATGAGTTTCGCAAATTTTGACGAAACTGACCCTCCAGCTGATATAAAAGCTATTGAACAGCTGATGGCTGATAAAGACGATAAAATGCGCAGTCTGGTTAACGAACGTGACAGCAAAAAACAAGAAAACTCTATTATTGGACGCATTGGGAAATTTATTGAACCTGCCATTCAGCCACTTGGCTTTGATTGGAAGATGGGCATAAGTTTGCTCGCAGGCTCGGCAGCCAAAGAAGTTGTAATCTCCACAATGGGCGTGATTTATCAAACCGGCCCGGGCGATGAAGTCTCCGAAAACCTGATCACCAAGCTTAAAACGGATACTTATGACTATGGCCCTAAGAAAGGCGAGCGCGTGATGCGACCACTTGTTGCCTTGTCGTTTATGATTTTTGTGCTGATTTATTTCCCTTGTATTGCTGTTTTTGCCGCCATCAAGAAAGAGTCCGGCGCCTGGAAATGGCCTTTGTTTACAGCGGTTTACACTACTGGAATAGCCTATTTAGCAGCTCTGGCAGTCTTTCAAATTGGAAGTTTAATGGGTTTTTAAAACTTTGTAATCTTTATTTCTACCCAATGGGTTATTTTGTGCTGTATAAGACAGCTTTAAAATCAGAAATAATTCATGTACATTTGCCCAAGTAATTGGTGAAAGCTTTTCGCAGATAATTAGAATTGACTTAATTTGAGCAATCATTCCATGAAAGTTATAGATAAACCGGCCTTTTTAGACACATTTCAATATTTCGATAAACCCATTGTGGTTGAAATTATTGATATTTTCATCAATGAATATCCTGACCGCATACAAAGGATCGAGAAGGCCATTCGAGAAAAGGATTTTACGGCACTTAAATTTGATGCGCATAGCATGAAAGGCGTGATTGCAAATTTTGTTGCTACAGAACCACATCAGCTGGCTAAAGAGCTTGAAATGAAAGGCATGAATCAAGATGGCAGCAGTTTGGATGAACTTTTTGAAGCCCTCAAAAAATCAACCATATCACTTATAGACGACCTCAAAAAACTACGTCCTGCATTTGAAGAATAACAAGCTCAAATTAAATAAACTTTTATCTGCGCCTATCCAAACGGTTAAGTCCTTCGACAGCAAGTGGATAATTAGCCTGCAATTGCAACACCTTTTCATATAATTCACGTGCATTCACGATATATTCCATCTCTTCCAGTGTTCGGCCTTTGTTATACAGCGCATCAATATTTTTAGGATTTATGGCCAAAACCGCATCGAAATAGGTGAGTGCATTTTCGTAATCCTGTTTATATACCAGATTTACGTAGCCCATGTTGTATAAAAACTCCGGATTATCTGGTTTCATCATCAAAAGCGTATCATAATGTGCAAGTGCTTCATCAACCCCTTCATTATCTTGAAGATACAAAGCCAACTGATAGCGTGCTACTACCGATGCCGGAAAGCGTTTAATGGCATCTAAGAGAAAATCCTTAGCCAAACTATTGCGTTGCGCAGTGTAAACTACGCCAATCTGGTAAAGCGCTTCAAAGAAATTTTCGTCTTGATCTCTGGCTATCATAAAATTTTTCATCGCCGAAACGGTATCTTCTCTGGCCAAAAAAACCAAGCCACGCACATAGTAGGCTTCCGGATTAAAATTCCCCATCCGGAGTGCCTTATCTGTATAGGCCAAAGCCATATTGAGGTTGCGTTGCAACAGATTGAGTTCGGCAAGTTTTACCTGTGGCCGCGGATCATTTGGAGCTACCTCCGCAGCTTTTACAAGTGTAGTTTGTACGCTTTCGGCCTGCCCCATGCCATAGTAGATTTCGGCTAAAATCAAATAGGCATTAACCGATTTATTATCAAGGCTCAATGCCTGATTTATATCGCGTAAGGCACGATCAATACGTTCACGGCTTAAGTAAAGTGCTGCCCTATTTACAAAAAGACTTGCATTGGTGCTGTCAGTTGCAATGGAATCGTTGAGCATTACAAGCGCATCCTGCTGGTTTTTAAGGCCAGGAGTCTCGACTTCAACAGCAGATGTCGCCGACTGCTGTGAATTATTTTGGCAGGAAGCCAGCAAAAAAAGTAATAAAGAAGCTAAAAATAATCTAATCATAGGTGAATCTTCCGAGTTGAATCTCCGCTGGGCGGATGATTTAATAACAAAATAAAGAATTGCCGGATAAAAAATGAATTACCCGGCAATAGAACAAAAGCTTTTAAATGGAGGCTGTTTGCAGCGCGGCACGAATCTTTACTTCAAGCTCATCAGCCAGTTCAGGATTTTCCTCAATCAGATTTTTCACTGCTTCACGGCCTTGTCCAAGTCGTGTTTCACCATAGCTGAACCATGATCCGCTCTTTTTGATCACATTGTGCTCAACACCTAAATCGATGATTTCGCCCACGCGTGAAATTCCAACACCAAAAATAATATCAAATTCAGCTTTTCGGAATGGCGGTGCCACCTTGTTTTTAACCACTTTAACACGAGCACGGTTTCCAGTAGCGTTTTCGCCGTCTTTTATTTGACTGACTCTACGGATATCAAGTCTTACAGAGCTATAAAATTTCAGGGCATTACCACCGGTTGTGGTTTCCGGATTACCAAACACTATGCCAATTTTATCACGTAACTGATTGATAAAAATACAGATAGCACCAGTTTTGCTGATTGTCCCAGTGAGCTTGCGCAATGCCTGCGACATCAGCCTGGCCTGTAGTCCCATTTTGCTGTCGCCCATCTCGCCTTCAATTTCACTTTTTGGTGTTAAGGCAGCTACTGAATCAACAACGATAACATCAATAGCGCCGGAACGTATGAGATTCTCAGTGATTTCAAGTGCTTGTTCACCATGGTCAGGTTGCGAAATCAGTAGATTTTCAATGTCAACGCCTAATTTTTGAGCATAAAAACGGTCGAAAGCATGCTCGGCATCAATAAAAGCCGCAATGCCACCGGCTTTTTGTGCCTCGGCTATAACGTGCAGGGCAAGGGTAGTTTTACCAGAGCTCTCCGGCCCATAAATTTCTACTACTCTGCCTTTGGGCAAACCACCTATTCCAAGCGCAAAATCAAGACCGATCGATCCGGTAGAAATACTTTCGATACTTTCTACTGCACTGTCGCCCAGTTTCATAATACTTCCTTTGCCATAATTTTTTTCAATATTTCCCATGGTGGCTTCCAGGGCTTTCAATTTCTCCATCCGAACTTTATCGGCGTTCTCTTTGGCTTTTTCTGATGTCATATTAGTGTTAGTTTAATTGTATAATTTAAAAATTTGGTTGGCATGATCGTCTGTTTTTACTTTTTTAATCACCTCTTCAATTTTACCTTCTTTATTAATGATAAAGGTGCTGCGCAAAAGTCCTTCGTATTTTTTTCCGTACATATTTTTTTCGCCCCAGGCACCATAGGCTTTGACAATTTTTAATGCAGGGTCAGCCAATAATGAAAAGGGCAAGCTGAATTTTTCAGCAAATTTTTGATGCGATTCTTCCGTATCAGGGCTAACACCCAATACCACGAATCCTTTATCAATCAGCGCTTCATGATTATCGCGTAAGTTGCATGCTTCTTTGGTACAGCCGGGTGTATTATCTTTGGGGTAAAAATAAAGTACAATGTTTTTTCCTTTAAAATCACTGAGTGAAACTGTATTTCCGTGTTGATCTTTAGCACTAAACTCTGGTGCTTTTTCTCCTTTTTCTAACATTTTTTTTTGTATTTTTAGAAGTTTACAAATCTAGTTTAACTGCAACAATCGTCAACAATTATAGTTTATTTTTTGTTTTCTTAGTTTTTTTATTTTCGGCTTGATAATAGTCGCAAATACTCCTTAAACCACAGTTCTCACAATCGGGTTTGCGTGCTTTACATACATATCTTCCATGCAAAATAAGCCAGTGATGTGCTTTTGAAATAACGGCTTCGGGCAGATGCTCCACCAGTTGTTGTTCGGCTTGTAGTGGTGTTTTGGCTTTTGTTGTTAATCCAATTCTGGCCGCCACCCGAAACACATGCGTATCAACCGCCATTGCTGGTTTATTATACACTACAGAAGCTATCACATTAGCAGTTTTGCGGCCTACACCGGGTAACTTTTGCATTTCTTCCACATCTTCGGGCACGATACCATTAAACTTCTCAACCAATACTTTGGCCATACCGATCAGGTTTTTAGCTTTGTTATTGGGATAAGAACAGGATTTAATTTGCTGATAAACAGCATCCTGACTTGCAACAGCGAGAACTTCAGGTGTTGGATAGACCTCGAAAAACGCAGGCGTGATAAGATTGACCCGTTTATCGGTACACTGTGCCGACAAAATTACGGCAACCAGCAACTGATACGGCGATTCAAAAGATAGCTCGGTTTCTGCAACCGGCATGTGTCTTTCGAAATAATCTACAAAAGCAGCAAATTTCTCTTTTTTCGTCAAGGTAAAAGATTTGGAACAAATATACAGGATTTTCCGCAGCCAATAGAAGCTGTTTTTGATGAACAAATCATTTAGAAAATTTTATCTATTGAGACATGCTCACATACGTCTCCTATAATTGTCAAAAAAGCCTTCAATGCCTTGCAAATCAGTATATCCTAAACTAAAAAACCTCCGACTTTTTAGAGGCCGGAGGCAGTTTTAATGAAATAACTTAATTCATCAGCCTCTCTATATTTCCTATTGACTTAGTGTTGAAACAGTCGAATGAGGCTGCAAAATCAATTAAAAATTGCATACTTCTTTTCGTTGGCTTCACATTGTCAAAGTCCTGGTGAAATGCACATTTAAGGCTTTTTTGAAGCAGGCTGTCGTTTGTGGATTGCTGATTAAATAAGGATTGTAGTGTAAAATTATTGTTCATAGGCAGCTAATGTGGTTTATTTAACTACCTCTTAAACGAAAGCTTACTTCACTTTAGTACACTTCCTACATAATTTTTTACATAGTCAACACCAGATTTTTCTCGGTAATCATCTTTCTCATGTTTATGAGCGCATAACGCATCCTTCCTAAAGCCGTGTTAATGCTCACGTTGGTGAGCTCAGCGATATCTTTAAAGCTCATTTCTGCATAAAGTCTAAGGTAAAGAACTTCGCGTTGTTCATCGGGCAAAAGCGCGATCATCTTGCGTAAATCTTCGTGAATTTGTTCTGTAATCATCTGCTGCTCTACCGTAGGGTCTGACAAACCAATGTTTTCCAAAAAGTCGTAAAGATCATTTTTCACGTCGGTATAAGGTATGCGCTTAGCCTTGCGGAAATGATCGATAATCAGGTTGTGCGCAATACGCATCGCCCATTGAATAAACTTACCCTCTTCTTTATAAGCACCGCTTTTGAAGGTTTTAATGATCTTAATAAAAGTATCCTGAAATACATCATCAGCCAGCTGCCTGTCCTTGACAAGCATCATAATGTAAGAAAAAATCCTGGTTCTGTGACGATTAATTAACAGTTCAAAACTGGTGTGATTACCATTAAGATAACTTTCAACCAGCTCTTTATCAGTATATTCTACTGTTTTCATAGAGCCTCCCTTGTTTTAAAAAATAATTCTTAAAGGGTAAAAGTTATTGCTATAAAAGTCCTCCTTATTGGTAATTAATGTTAATCTTTTGCGCAACGATGCACGCTTTTCTACTGGCAAATATACACATAGATTTAACAAAGGCAAATATTATTGGTAATTTCGCCAAAATTTTTTCTTTACGAATGGATACAAACAGCAAAAATAACAGCATATATTTAAAAGGTGTAAGGGTAAATAATTTAAAAAACATCAGCTTACACATCCCCAAAAATAAACTGGTCGTAATAACCGGTCTTTCAGGTTCGGGCAAATCGTCATTAGCCTTTGATACGCTATATGCCGAAGGCCAAAGACGCTATGTGGAGAGTTTAAGTTCGTATGCACGTCAGTTTCTGGGTAGGATGAACAAACCTGATGTGGATTTTATTTCCGGAATTTCACCGGCTATCGCTATTGAGCAGAAGGTAAACAGCAGAAACCCACGATCTACTGTTGGCACCAGCACAGAGATTTATGAATACCTGAAGCTGTTATTTGCCCGTATCGGCAAAACTTATTCACCTCTGTCGGGGAAGTTGGTTCAGCGCCACCGCGTGAGTGATGTGGTCAATTTTATATTAGGGCTACCCGAAAGCACAGAAGTATTAATTCTTGCGCCATTGCTTCTGCCCAAAGACCGAAGTGCCGTGCAGCAACTAACCCTATTACTTCAGCAGGGTTTTAGCCGTTGCTTGATCAATAGCGAGATCAACCGTATGGAGGATGCTATTGAAAATCACCGCTTTAAAAAGAAAGATGAAATTCATATCGTAATCGATCGCGTACTGGTTAACCCTGCTGATAAAGATATTTCTGCCCGCCTTGCCGATTCAGTCCAAACGGCTTTTTATGAAGGTGATGACCATTGTTTTATTCAATACAAAACAGCTCGAAAAACCGAAGTCGTACAGTATTCATCGCGTTTTGAGGCCGATGGCATTCATTTTGAAGAACCTACTGTGAATATGTTCACTTTCAACAATCCTTATGGTGCCTGCAAACGCTGCGAAGGTTTTGGAAGCATCATCGGCATTGATGAAGATCTGGTCGTTCCCAACAAAGGGCTTTCGGTGTATGAGGGCGCAATAGCTTGCTGGAAAGGCGAGAAAATGGGCGAATGGAAAGAACGCATGATTCAAACTGCCTCCAGATTTGATTTCCCAATTCACAAACCTTATTACGCCTTAAGCGATGCGCAACGCAATCTGATATGGACTGGAAATGCTTATTTTCAGGGACTTAACGACTTTTTCAAGGAGTTAGAAGAGCAGACCTACAAAATTCAGTACCGTGTAATGCTTTCGCGTTATCGCGGCAAAACGATATGCCCTGAATGTGAAGGAACACGACTGCGAAATGACGCTAAATATGTAAAAGTTGGCGGAAAAAATATTGCAGAACTCGTATTGATGTCGCTCGAAGACTTATACGCTTTTTTTCAAGACATTAAACTGGATCCTTCAGATCGTAAAATTGCAGAAAGATTGCTCACAGAAATCAGCAACAGGATTTACTTTCTGCTCGAAGTTGGATTAGGATACTTAACGCTTAACAGATTGTCTAACAGTCTTTCAGGAGGCGAGTCGCAAAGAATTAATCTGGCCACATCACTCGGAAGCAGCCTAGTGGGTTCCACTTATATTCTTGACGAACCGAGCATCGGTTTGCATAGTCGCGACACCGAGAGGCTGATTGCCGTATTACGCAGGCTGCGCGATATCGGCAATACCGTCATCGTGGTTGAGCATGACGAAGGAATTATGAAAGCCGCCGACCAGCTTATCGATATCGGTCCTGAAGCCGGAAGACTTGGTGGTGAGCTGGTTTTTCAAGGCAATTTTGAAGAATTAAAACACCATCCTGAAAGCCTGACCTCACGCTATCTGACCGGCGAAAAATTTATTGAAGTACCCAGGCACAGGCGAAAGTGGAATAATTTTATCGCCATAAAAGGTGCAGCACAACATAATTTAAAGCATTTGAACATTAAGTTCCCACTGAATGTGTTGACTGTGATTACAGGTGTTAGCGGATCGGGCAAATCCAGTTTGGTGCGTGGAATTTTGTACCCTGCACTCAAGAAAGTATTAGGAGGTTATGCTGAAAAAACCGGTCGCTACGGCGAAATATCCGGTGACATTAAAAACATTTCTTCAGTAGAAATGATTGACCAAAACCCAATTGGTCGTTCAAGCCGTTCAAATCCTGCTACTTATGTAAAAGCTTTTGATGATATCAGACAACTTTTCGCAGAGCAAAAGCTGGCCAAAGCCAGAGGTTATAAACCCGGATTTTTCTCGTTTAACGTTCCCGGCGGTCGCTGCGATCTTTGCGAAGGCGAAGGTACCGTGAAGGTTGAGATGCAGTTTATGGCCGATGTTTTCCTAATTTGTGATGCTTGCGATGGCAAACGTTTTAAGGAAGAGGTGCTTGAAATAAAATTTGAAGGAAAACATATTTCCGACATCCTTAACATGACGATCAATGAGGCCATCAGTCTTTTTGAAACAGCAAAAAGCGCCGAGACGATCTGTAATCGTATCGTTAGTAAATTGAAACCACTGCAAGACGTAGGGCTGGGCTATCTAAAACTCGGACAATCGTCCAACACCCTAAGCGGCGGTGAAGCACAGCGCATTAAACTGGCATTCTTCCTTACGAAAGGCGCGACAGAGCAGCCCACGCTTTTTATTTTTGACGAACCAACGACCGGATTGCATTTTCACGACATCAACAAACTCCTTATCGCGTTTCAGGCATTGATAGAAAACGGACATACCATTATAGTTATTGAACACCATCCCGATATCATCAAATGTGCTGATTGGGTGATTGATTTGGGCCCGGAAGGCGGTGAAAAAGGTGGACAATTACTTTTTGAAGGAAAACCGGAAGATTTGGCAAAGCAAAAAAATTCCTATACCGCTGTCGCCATCCGCGATAAGTTAAGCATTCCTAAAAAGTAAGCTTTCAAAGCGCGTTTGCAATTTTTATTTAAAGCAAAAGCTTATTTTTGCCTCAAATTTAAAATCATTCTAAATAATGAAAAAGCTTTTTATCCCTCTGTATTTGTTATTTATACTAAGTGCTTGCAATTCCCCCTCGGGACAGCACGATCATGAAAACGGTCATGAGCATTCGCACGAAGACAGTAAAGCTTCGGTAAAAAACGTAGTGCATTACCCTGCTGAGAAAAACCTCACCAATATGAAGCAGCTCACATTTGGTGGTGACAATGCCGAAGCATACTTTAGTTTTGACGACAAAATGATTGTTTTCCAATCGAATAACCCAGCCTGGTCGCTTGAATGCGATCAGATATTTTATACCCCACTTGCTGGTGCTAATATGGGCGAAAACATTCCTCCGATGATCAGTACCGGCCAGGGACGAACAACTTGTTCCTACTTTATGCCCGGCAACAAGACCATTCTATATGCCTCCACTCACATGGGAGATGGAAGTTGCCCACATGTGCCGGAGCCTCGTGCCGATGGAAAATACGTTTGGCCAATCTATAAGGATTACAACATCTTTACTGCTGATTTACAAGGTAATATCATCGATACATTGACAAACCGTCCCGGCTATGATGCCGAGGCTACCGTTTCGCCCAAAGGCGATAAAATCGTGTTTACCTCCGATCGGAGTGGCGACCTGGAATTATACACCATGGATATAGATGGCAGCAACGTAAAACAAGTTACTTTCGGTCTTGGTTATGATGGCGGAGCTTTTTTCTCACCTGATGGTACAAAACTGGTTTTCAGGTCTTCACGCCCACAAACCACAGAAGAAATCGAAGAATACCGCGGCCTGCTTGAACAGGGTTTGGTGATGCCAACCAATATGGAAATCTATGTTTGTGATGTGGATGGCTCAAACCTAAAACAGGTAACTAACTTAGGAAAAGCCAATTGGGCACCTTATTTCCACCCTTCCGGCGAGAAAATCTTGTTTAGCTCAAATCACCATTCAGACCGTGGTTATCAGTTCAATATCTTCATGATAAACCTCGACGGAACCGGACTGAAACAAATTACCCACGACAACACTTTTGATGCTTTCCCCATGTTTTCGTTTGATGGCACAAAATTGATTTTCTCCAGCAATCGCAACAACAATGGCACCCGCGACACCAATATTTTCTTGGCTGATTGGGTTGAGTAAAACATACTTAAACTAGTGCAAAAAAGCCGGTTGAAAAAATTTAACCGGCTTTTTTTTGCTTTCAACGCAAATTTTCTATGTCACTGATTATGCACTTTTATTGCTCAGCGTTTAGCCTAAAATACTTGTCAATCATATAAAATAGTTCCTCTCGGAGGATTGGCTTTGAGATATAATCGGTGCAGCCACTATCAAATGCTTTTTGTTTATCACCACCCATCGCATGCGCGGTCTGTGCGATGATAATAACATTCTTGTCAAATTTTCGGATTGCCTCGGTAGCTTCGTATCCGTTCATTCCGGGCATTTTTATATCCATGAGTATTAGATTTACACTCCGGTTCGCCCTAAATATATCCACAGCTTCATCACCCGTCTTCGCCCAATACAATTTGTTTATGAGTGGTTTCAGCGTTTTGGACAACACCATGGCTGACGTTTCCTCGTCTTCTGCCACTAATATATTTAGCTTGTTTGATTCTGAATCCATTTGTTTTGGTTTTTCCTCTTGTAAGTTTTCTATATACATATCTTCATGGTTTCCATTCAAAGGTAGCTCAACATAAAAAACGGTGCCCTCTCCTACTTTACTTTTCAAATAGAGTTTTCCGCCAAGCATTTCTGTATAAGCACGCGCAATAGAAAGCCCAAGACCAGCACCCTGCATCGCCATTTTATCAGCAATATCGGCTTGCACAAAACGGTCGAAAATAGCTTGTTGGCGGTCTTCAGGAATTCCAATTCCGGTGTCGCTTACAAAAATGGTGAGCTGCCTTAGCGTCTGTTTAAATCCTAAACGTATTTCACCTTTATCCGTGTATTTTACTGCATTCTTGATAAGATTGATAAGGATGGCTTCTAACTTATCTTTATCTGTGGTAATAATTAAGTCCTCTGAATCTGCTGAAACATTAATTATTTTCAAGTTTTTGGTATTAACTTCGGGCTGAAAAAAATTGAGTTGCTCGTTGAGGAGATTCAGCAGCGATACAGCAGTAAAGCGTGTTTCCATGCTGCCAGATTCTATTTTTGAAATATCAATAATATCATTGATAATCCCCAACATACGCATTCCGCTTTTTTCAATAATTTGGAGATACTCCAATTGTTCGCTTCCGCTAAGATCAGGCTCTTTCAGCAATTCAGCAAAGCCTAAAATACCATTCATCGGCGTTCTGATTTCATGACTCATATTTGCCAGGAAAGCAGATTTGAGCTGATCACTTTCTTCAGCTTTTTCCTTGGCTATCAGCAGTTCATGTGTTCGTTTTTCAACAATTTCTTCTAAGTTCTTATTGAGATTTGCTAAGGCATGTTTTTCCTGATCCAATTTGTAATTCAAATAAAAATTCCGACGGGCATAGAACTCAATGCTATAGGCGGCGAACATACCAATTATGTTGGCACCTAGAAAAAAGAAATTATTATTTAAAATTATCAGTGTCGGAGTGTCTGCATAAAAAATTGCACCAATATTAAAGATCATCAAGGTTAAAAACCCAGCCAGACTTGCTAAAAAAAATCGAAGCCTAATAAAAAAGTAGCCAGCAGAAAAAATCAACATCAAGCCACCGTAATAGGCAATGTTTTCAGGCACTAACATCGTCATAATACTAATGCCTGTACCACCAGCAATGAAACTGACAAATAAAAGTCCCTGCCAGATTTTCTTAAAAAACCTGGTGAACGACAACAAGAAAACAATCAATAATATCGGAATAACAAAAACGTAACGAATGATAAAAAATATTCTGGTAAACACCGGTTCGAGATAGGTATCCAGGTATCCAAAAATGCCATACAAGAGCATGACCAAAACAAAAGAAAGCCTAAACTGAAAAACACTTTCAGCATAATATCTTTCGAGAAAGAGCTGCTCAAATTTTTCAGGAAAAGCTAAGGTGACCTTATTTAGCTTCATCTCCTTTATCAATACACTATCTTTCATTCGATACATTAAAACTTATTTTACAGACTTTTGGGAGCGTGGCATACTTCCTGTAAATTTTAGCTAAAGTAACGATATTCAAAACACGAACAATAAAAAAATATTATGAAGGCAAGAAAATTTGCTCAGCAAACGCTTGTTATGACAATAAAAACTATGAATCTGAAAAAAAATGGCTTAGGTAATTTTCACTTCTGACTTTAGGAGTAAAACGCCTTTAACAGCTCAAACTTCATCAAAATTAGCCGGACTATGAATTCGCTGATTTTTGGGCTACATTTTATTTTGATGTGCTATGCAAAGTATAAGCCCACTCTAAAGTAGAAAAAGTCTTTGTCTCTGTTTCCAGAGTTAGACGTGACAAACCTTTGGAGCTGGCTATTTATAGCTTCTGCCAT